>CAZCIB010000008.1:34962-64447 GCA_964498755.1 uncultured Pseudobdellovibrionaceae bacterium
TCGAGCTCAACCGCCGCTATTCCGAGCAATGGCCGAATGTGACCGTCAACCGCGGCCCCCTGCCCGACGCCGACAAGTTCAAGAACGAAAAAGACAAATTCAAAAAGTATTTCAGCCCTGAAGCCGGGGAAGGGGATTGATGCCATGAGTGAAAGCGAACAAAACAACGTCATGAGCGCGGATTTTGAAATCAGGGACGGACACGTCCTCGTTCCCGTTTCGGACTTTGTCGCCATTCAGGAAAAACTGGAAGATCTGGACGATATCCGCGCCTATGACGAGGCCATCGCGAACGCCGAGGAATATTTCCCGATTGAACTGGCTAAAAGCATTCATGGCGGCGAAAACCCGCTGAAGGTCTTCCGGGAATACCGCGGCCTGACGCAGGCGAAGCTCGCCGAACTCTCTGGCGTCAGCCAGCCCATGATCGCCGCCATCGAGGCGGGGAAGAAATCCGGGACCGTGGCCACCATGAAGTCCATCGCGCAGGCGCTCGATCTGGATATAGATGATATTGTGTAAGCGAGCCGGTTATTTTATGACGCCAAGCGAACGCATACTCCCCGCCCCCGCCCTCGAAAACTGGGCCGCTGACATTCTTAAGGCCGCAGGGTTTACCGATGAGGAAAGCCGCATCACGGCCAGAAGTCTTGTTTTATCCGATCTTATGGGGCATCCATCCCACGGCGTCATCCGGGTAACGCGCTATGCTTTTTTCCTGAGAAACGGCGACTTTAAGAGCGGCGTTGATTTGGACGTTCTCAACGAAACGCACTCTTCTCTGCTTGTTGACGCGCAATGCGGTCTCGGTCAGGTTCAAATGCCCCGCCTGCTGGATCTTTTACTCGAAAAAGCGAAGACTTCCGGGACCGTCACCGGCGCGATGCGCAACTGCGGCCACGCGGGCCGGATCGGGGAATGGAGCGAATATATCGCCAAAGCCGGTTTCGCAGGGTTTGTCTTCGTGAACGATAACGGCGTCGAGCGCGGCGTCGCGCCGCCCGGCGGCAAACAGGGCGTCACAAGCACGAACCCGGTCGCCTTCGGCCTGCCGCTTCCCGATCATGATTATTTCTCGGTTGATTTTTCAACGAGCGCCACGGCCTTCGGCAAAACCCGCATCGCCTATCTTGCCGGGGAACACATGCCCGAAGGAATGCTACAGGACTTTGAAGGCAACCCGGCGACCGACCCGGCGGTGATCTGGGAAGCCCCAGAAGGCGCGATCCTGCCCATGGGCGGCGCGCAGGGCTATAAAGGCTTTGCGCTCTCCATGATGGTGGATTGCCTGACCGCCGGGCTTTCCGGCGGCTTTACGCCCCCGGCGCCGGACGGCGCGCCATATGTCAACAATGTCCTCGTCACCGTTTGGAATCCGGAAACGTTTGACGGCCTTGCGCATATGCGGGAACAGGCGCGTCAATATATCGACTTTGTTAAAAGCTCCGAGCCCATCGATCCGGCCCGGCCGATCCGCATTCCCGGCGAACGCTCAAAAGCGGAAAAGGAAAAGCGGGAGCGTGAAGGAATTCCCCTCTCTCAGGGCGCATACGAGGCGATTGCGAAACTGTCGGAAAAGCTTGGCGTTACCGTCCCGAAGCCCGAATGAACATGGGACCGTCAACTATGGGGGATAATAAGCCGTTGAAATACTGGAGCGGGTGACGGGATTCGAACCCGCGACATTCAGCTTGGGAAGCTGACGCTCTACCACTGAACTACACCCGCGTCGGAACCATTAAAATACATATTGCCCGCCGAAAGAACAATTCTTTTTGCGCAAAATCCAAAACGGTTCTTTACAATGCATTCAGGCAGTTATAAAAAGTTGGGGAACATGATAGTGTCCTGGTTATTTTGTTCAGGACTAAAAACGCGGAAAACACCGTTTGAGGAGCGATATAAAATGAAAAACCTGCGCAGCAGCATAATGTCCACAATGGCTGTTCTGGCCGTTGTCCTAACCTTGGGCGCATGCTCTTACGAGAAATTTGATGAAGTCCAGGCCCTTGACGAGGCCCAGGCCGTCGGCAGCCCGTTCACGCAGAACCTTACGGAAGAGTACCGGGCGTTCGTCAATCGTGAACTTCATGAAATGCTGGACTACCCGGACGCCCTGCACTTTGCGCGCAAGGGTCTCGCCGCCGCGTCCGGCAAGACGGTTCTGCCCGAACCTCTCGTCGACTGGAACCTTTTGCCCCGCCACATTGAAGAGCTTGGCGCAGCCCGCAGCCGCCTGATGATGGCCTTCGACCGCGGCGCGCGCGAGATCGATCCGCTGAATTCCGCGATCGCGCAAGTCCGTTTTGATTGCTGGATCGAACAGCAGGAAGAAAACTGGCAGGCTGAAGACATTACGGGCTGTAAAGCAGGCTTCATGCGCGCGCTTGAGGCGCTCGAAGGCGCCCTCGGCGAATTGCCGCCGGCCGCCCCGCCCGCGCCGCCGCCTGTCGAGCCGATTATCGAGCCGACCGAGCCTATGGCCCCCGAAGACGCCATGTATCTGGTCTTCTTCGACTGGGATGAGTCCACGCTTGGCTCTGGCGCGCTCAACGTTCTCGACGCCGTTGCGGATGAAGTCCAGCAACGTCAAGGTTCGTTTAATGTTGTGAACATCGTCGGCCACGCGGACACGTCCGGGCCCGAAGGCTACAACCGCAAGCTGGCCATGCGCCGCGCCAATGCGGTCCGCGACGCTCTTGTCGAACGCGGTATCGCGCCGGGCATGCTGCGCGTGGAAAGCCGCGGCGAAAACGACCTGCTGGTGCAAACCGATGATGGGGTACGCGAACCGGCCAACCGCCGCGCGAACATCTCCTTTGAATAATTTGCGTGGGTAATTCCAGGAGAATTGTCCAACACGTCTTTGAAACTTAAAAACGAAACGCTAGGCTTATAGCGTTTCGTTTTATTATATGGGGGGCAGAGCATGTATGAATGCGTGACAAACAAAATTCGCGTATGCGTTCAGCCTGTATTTATTGATGAACAATCAAGCCCGGAGGAAAACCGCTTCTTCTGGGCCTACAGGGTGACTATCGCAAACGAGGGCTCGAAAGCCGTCCAGCTTGTCTCCAGAGAGTGGCACGTCATGGACTCTCTCGGCCATTGCATAGAAGTCAGAGGCGATGGCGTAATTGGAGAGCAGCCCGTACTTGGTCCGGGCGAGAGTTTCGAGTACACTAGCGGCACGCCGCTCAACACGCCCAGCGGTATGATGATTGGTCAATATCATATGATTGCGGATAACGGGGAAACGTTTCCCGTGGACGTCCCGGCCTTTTCGCTGGACAGCCCGCACGAAGCGCGCGTTCTCCATTAATCCGGTCAGCCGGGAGCCCGCACTTGGATTACCGCCCAGTTTTATACGCCGTTGGAGTGTTGCTCTCGGTTCTGGCCGTCAGCATGACGCTGCCTATGCTGGCCGATCTGTATGTCGGCAACAATGACTGGAAAACTTTTTTCATCTGCATTCTGATTACGGCCTTTTTCGGCGGCGTTTTAATGCTCAGCAACGCCGGACAAACCCATAGCATAACAATACGCCAGGGCTTTCTGTTGACCGCGTTGAGCTGGCTGACACTGGCTTTTTTCGCCGCGCTTCCGCTCTGGCTTTCCAATCTGGACCTGAGCTTTACAGACGCGTTTTTCGAGGCCATGTCCGGCATCACGACAACCGGATCGACAGTCATTACCGGGCTTGACGACGCGCCGCCGGGCATACTGCTCTGGCGCGCGATTTTGCAATGGCTGGGCGGGATCGGGATCATTGTTATGGCCCTGTCAGTGCTGCCATTCCTGAAAGTCGGCGGCATGCAGCTTTTCCGCACGGAGTCCTCGGAAAGCGAAAAGGCCTTGCCGCGCGCGTCGTCGCTGGCCAGCTCAATCGGCCTGATCTACCTGTTTTTGACTATTGTATGCGCCATTTTCTATACCATGGCGGGCTTCAGGTCCTTTGACGCCGTCGCGCACGCCATGACAACGATAGCGACTGGCGGCTTTTCCACGTTCGACGCCTCTTTCGCAAAACATGATACGCCCTGGGCGGAAATAGTCGCCATTCTCTTTATGATCCTTGGCAGCCTGCCCTTTGTGCTTTACCTGAAAGCCGCTCAGGGAAATATCCGGGCCTTTGCCAGAGATTCACAGGTTCGCTGGTTTTTAACGATTGTCTTATGCGCCATCGTCGCCATGACAATTTACCTGATAATGTATGTCGATCAATCCGCCGCAGAGGCGCTGCGCCGCGCCAGCTTTAACGTCATTTCGATTATCACCGGCACGGGCTACGCCAACGGCGACTATAACGCCTGGGGCGGCTTTGCGGTTTCGCTGATGTTCTTTTTGATGGTGATCGGCGGCTGCGCCGGATCCACCACCTGCGGAATCAAGATATTCAGGTTTCAGGTGCTCTACGCCGTTACAAATGTGCAAATCAAACAGCTCCTTCATCCGCACGGCGTCTTCATTCCGCACTATAACGGGCAACCTATCCCTAAAGGCGTGACAATGTCCGTGATGAGTTTCTTCTTCATGTATGCGCTCTGCTTTACGGTTCTGGCGATCCTGCTTTCATTCTGCGGGCTGGACTTTCTGACGGCGATTTCAGGCGCCGCCACTTCGATTTCAAATGTCGGCCCGGGACTGGGCGAGATTATCGGCCCCACAGGCAATTTTGCCAGCCTGCCGGATGCGGCGAAATGGATTCTCTCGGCGGGCATGCTTCTCGGACGGCTTGAGCTGTTCACTATTCTTGTGATGCTCTCGCCGCGTTTCTGGGTACGGTAGATTAAAGCAGGCCGAAAGTGTTTTTAAGCGACTTTCTGACCCCGGCGTCGACATCATAGATTAAACGCTCCAGAGTCTGCGCAAGCGCATCTTCCCTCGCGGAGAGAGAGTAATAGTCGGGAATGCGCACAAAACGGTTAAACCGGAGTACCGTGCTTTGCGTTTCCCGCATACCGGGATCATATAGCGTAAGCTCGAGTTCCATATTAACGTCGTAACGATCATAACGCGCAATCCAGAACCAGCGCTTAAGGGTATCCTCTCCCTCCTCCAGCGAGACGGATATATTTGTCTTTTTGAGCGCTACCCGCAATTCCCGCCCGCTCTCCCCGGTTGCGCGCAAGTGGGAATTGAGGTAGCGAAAAACGAGCTGATCCGGCGGCTCGGTAAAGGCCGCATTTTTCTCCGCTGCCCCGGCCACAGTAGTCTCGCCCTGAATCACTTCAATGGAACCGACAGGCGCTTCAATCACGGGAATCTGGGAAAAAGTCAGGGCTGGATGCGGCTTTCCATCTCCCACGGCGCAGCCGACCAAAGGCAGAAAAACAAAGGCCAGTCCCAGATAAAGAGTAAAAATTCTAACCGTCAGGCAATCAATCATTCTTTCATTTTCTCGGAGACGTATACGCACATACCCTTGACGGCAAGAGACAGTTTTTGTTTTTCCGCCCTGCTCTCCTCGATCAGCCGCGCAACGCTCTCCCGCGTTTTCATACGGGAGTAATACATAGAGACTCTTGGAAACTTCCCACCCTGCCACATTTTTCTGAGCCCGGCGGCCTCGAGACTGAACAGAAATACGCCAATCGCAAAATCAGCCTGCACAGGCTTTGCGCCCGTCAAAAAGTTCCTGCCCAGCAAGGATTGCTCCAGCGCGTTAAAAAACTCAAAAACCTTCTGGTTTGAAGCGATGTCATCGGTTTTCCCTGCCAGCAGTTGCAAGTAACGCCGCGTGCATTGAATGTTGTGTTGAATATCTTCAGCATGTTCCGGATATTTCTTTAAAGACGCCTCAAGCTTGCGCAGCCGAGCTTTGTAAACCTGCAACAGGCCGTATTTCTGGAGACCTTGCGTTTGCTCAATCTCGAGCTCGCGCTGGGGCATTTCACTGAAGCGCTCAAGCCAGCGCGAATTGGTCTCCTGCCCTTCCGAGCTTTCCGGAATAAGCGGCGGTGAAGGCTTTATCTCTTCCGAGCCTTTAAGAATCTCCCAAAAATCCGTACTTTCGGTCCCGCTTCCCCTGACAAGAAATTCGCCCTCCTTTAAAAAACGTCCAGTATCAAGGGGCTTGAACTCCTGGGCGGAGCAGAGAGCATAGCAATGCCAGACAAAGGGAATCTTTTTCTCACGCAAAACAAGCTTCAGAATCAGAGCGTTCAGAGATCCATCCAGATAATATATTTCCAGCTTTTCCATGAATATGCGGCCTGCCTGTTACGTTCCGTGAAAAATCCGGATACACGGCTCAGATTTTACGCCTAAACTCGTCAGGATCAAAAACAAAATCCTTGTTGCAGAACTCACACGTCAGGCATATGCCTTTTTCCGTTACCATATCCGCGCGATCTTCCTCGCTCATCATTATTAAAACATTTATCAATTTATCGCGATAGCACCTGCATCCCTTGGCAAGTTCTGAAGGCTGGAAAACGCGCACGCCTTCCTCGTGAAACAAACGGAAGAGTAATTGCTCCAATGGCAAGGCCGTATCAAAAATCTCTTTATCCGATGCGGAGTCCATCAGAATCATTGCCCTGCGCCAGTCGTCTTCCCTGACGTTTCCTGTTCCGGCTTCAGGGTTATGCGCATCTTCAGGCAAATGCTGGAGCATAATAGCCCCGGCTTTCCAGGAGCCGTCGCGCTGCCCTACGGCGAGCTTGATTCCCGTTCCGATCTGCTCGGACTGACCGAAATAATGATGGACGCATTCGACCATTGATTTGCCTTTCAAGTCGACGATGCCCTGGTACCTGTCATGTTCGTTGCCCTGATCAACTGTAAAAGCCATATGCCCCTTACCCAGCAGCTGAGCCAGATTGTTGTACTGGCTCTCGCCCTCCTGTAAGGGAACAACGCGCCCCGCGCTCTCAAGCCGCTCATGGTCATAGGTTGCGCAAGCGCGCAATTCGCCTTCGCTTGTGATATCGGAGACCAGCGTTTTAACAACGCCGTCGCCTTGCGCCTGCAACGTAAACGAGCCCTCGTATTTCAGCATGGACGACAAAAGAACCGTAATAACGGCGGCCTCGCCAGTCAGCTGCGCAATCTCGGGGGCATAATTCTGGGGAGAGATGATCTCGTCCGCAACGCCG
Source organism: uncultured Pseudobdellovibrionaceae bacterium (assembly GCA_964498755.1). Classification (GTDB taxonomy): domain Bacteria; phylum Pseudomonadota; class Alphaproteobacteria; order Micavibrionales; family Micavibrionaceae; genus RZZS01. Next base: position 42,063 of record CAZCIB010000008.1, read on the forward strand.
TTCATGCGCACAACGCGTCCGCGCAAGGACGAGTTTTCCAGCTGAAACGGAAGAACAAGATTATCCGGGGGTATATTTAAAATCGATTCTTGCGCCATAAACTCAAGAATACAATATCTTTAGCTTTTTATCTTGTAACCCGTCCGCAGCATCCACAGGCAGAGTAAAGTCAGGGCCGCATTAACGCCCAGCAGCGTCAACGCGCCTGCCAGAATACTTCCGTCCGCCTGTCCGATAAACCCGTAGCGGAATCCATCGATCATGTAGAAAAACGGGTTAAAATGCGCCATGGTTTGCCATGTTTCCGGCAGCTGCTCAATCGAATAAAACGTCCCGGATAAAAATGTGAGCGGCGTAACAATAAAATTCGTAACCGCGGCCATGTGATCAAACTTGTCCGACCACAGGCCCGCCGCGATTCCCATGACGGAGAGCATATACGTGCCGAGAACGGCGAAGCCCGTTATCGCCAGAACCGAATGAAATCCGATATGCACGAAGAAGCTCAGAGCGACGGCGGATACGAATCCGACCGCCAGACCGCGCACAAGCCCGCCAAAAAGATATCCTGCCAGTAACTCGCCGGAAGAGATCGGCGGCAACAGAACATCGACGATATTGCCCTGCACCTTGGCAATCACGAGAGAAGACGACGTATTTGCAAAAGCGTTCTGGGACATGGTCATCATCAGCAGGCCCGGGGCCAGGAAAACCATATACGGGAGGTCGCCGTACTGACGCTCCCCGCCGCCAAACGCAAGGGAAAAAACGGCGTAAAACAAAAGCGTTGTCACAACAGGCGCAACAAGCGTTTGCGTATACACGTTGAAAAAACGCTCTACTTCTTTTTTTACGAGCGTGAAAAGGCCCGTCCAGTTCACGTACCGGATACGCCGCGGCCTCGCGTGATCTTGGATTGAATGCATCTGCCTGACCTGTTTTTATAGTTTTATGCAAGAAGAGATAACAGAAAAGAAGAATAAACCGGGGCGCAGGCAAATCAAGAAATGCCCGCGCCCGCCCAAAAAAATCACTGAGCGCTATCTTTACAATTCCGGCCTGTCTTACCTGCAGCGCTTCCCGGCCAGCGCCGAACATTTCAAAACCGTCATGCGCCGGAAGATCGAGCGCTCATGCCGCCATCATACAAGTCAGGATAAAGAAGCCTGTGAAACAATGCTCGAGGACATCACGGCAAAATTCAGGGATATGGGATTGCTGGATGACCGCCTTTATACCAAAGCCTGCATTGAGACATTCAAACGACGCGGTCTGTCAGAAAAAGCAATTGCGATGAAGCTCAAACTCAAGGGCATCGACTCAGAATTGTTAAAAGAGTTTCTGGACGCGCACCCGGAAGATGACATTGTAGCGGCGCTCAGGCTGTCCAGAAAAAGACGCTGCGGGCCTTTCGGCTTGCCGGAAGACGCGCAAAACAAAAAACATCTCTCGGCTTTTGCGCGAAGCGGGTTTTCCTACGATACCGCGAAAAAGGCTCTGGAGATGGAATACGAGGAAGCCGAATCTATTCTGTCGGGGTCATATTCTCGCTGATATCCGGCTCTTTGGTAACTGCGGCTTTTACGCTGTTACCGTTCGAGCCATTTGTTTTATTAGCGCCAGTCCCGTTTGGTCCATGCACGGCGATTCGTTTAGCCGGCAAAATAATCGTCGCGGTTGTCCCCAGCCCTTTTTGCGAGAACAGTTCAAGACGTCCACCGTGAAGTTTTAACAATGAATCTACCAGCGTCAATCCCAGTCCGGTCCCGGATCCGGTTCGGCGATGCGCGCCATCGACCTGGCCGAAAGGCGATAAAGCCTTTTCAATTTCCGACTCCTCAAGACCGATGCCCGTATCCGTAATCGATATGCGCATATGGCCTGTCCGGTCCATCTCGGACGCGATGGTAATGCGTCCGCCGCTTGGCGTGAATTTGATCGCGTTCGAAAACAGGTTGGTAAATATCTGCTTGATCGCAAGTTCTTCGCCGATGACACGCGGAATATCGCCGAGCTCGTTGGATACGACCATATTGTTGGCCTGGATTTTTGAATACAGCAGCTTCAGGGAACTCTCAACCGTCGCCTTGATATCGATAATGCCCTCGTTCAGATGTCGCTCGCCGACCTCGATGCGGGAGACGTCCAGGATTTCATTGATGGTTTTGAGCAACCTGTTGCCGCTTTCGTGTATATCCTTGGCATACTCCCAATACGCCCTTTGCCCGACCGGACCAAAAACCTCGTTCTTGATTATTTCCGAGAAGCCGATAATGGAGTTCAGCGGAGTCCGCAATTCGTGGCTCATATTGGCAAGAAATTCAGACTTGGCGCGGTTGGCGAGATCGGACTGCACCTTGGCTTCGCGGAGACCGATTTCCGCCTGCTTGCGCTGCGTAATTTCTTCCATGCTGCCTTCGTAGTAGAGAATACTGCTCTCTTCGTCGCGCACAGCGCGCACGTTCTCATTCACCCAGATTCGCGCCCCGTCCTTCCTTTTAAGCTCGGCCTCATGGCTGTGCATGCCGTCTTCGCGGTCCAGCGTCTTCAAGAATTCACGGCAGGATTTCCGGTCCGTATAAATCTGCTCATAGACATTGCGGACTTCGCGCAAAAGAATCTCGGGCGTTCCATATCCCAAAAGACGCGCCATAGCCGGATTGGCGCTCAGAAACTGACCTTCCGGCGTCACCTGATAAATCCCCCCGGCGGCGTTCTCAACAATCGTCCGGTACTTCTTTTCCGCATCCGCCAGCGCTTTTTCCGCGCGGCGCCTTTCTTCAACATCCGTGATTGTTCCTACAACGCGCAAATTGCGGTTTTCGTCGTGGCGGATCATGGACAAGGCAAGCTCGACGGAACGGAACGTCCCGTCCGATGTCCGCAGGCGCGTAAACGAGCGGTAAGAGCTTTTCTTGCCCTCTATCATTTGCGTGAAGTTTTTACGCTGGTCCCCCTGATCCTGAGGATGCAGCATATCGAACAGTGAACGCCCGATAGACCGGTCGATATCAAACCCCGTAACCTTCACCCATGTCGCGTTGAGAAAAAGCAAGATGCCGTCCTGACCGACTTCAAATATGATATCGCTCACGGAATCGATGATTGCGCGGTTATCGCGCTCTGCCTTGCGCAAGGCCTTGTTCAGCCTCTCGCGCTCGCTGATCTGCGCATTCAGCTCGTTGTTTTTCCCGGCCAGCGCCCGGTTGACGGCGGCCAGCTTATAAGACTGCTGCTGGTTATTACGCACATAGAGCGTTCCTATAAGCGTGAGCGTGACGCCGAACAACAGCATCAGCATCGGTATCTTTTCAAGGAACGCCTCGCGCTTGCCTTCCCTGACGTTGATATCAAGCAAAAGCTCAACGCCCCCGACCGGAATCTTGTAGCTCTGTAAAAAATATCCCGTATCGCCGCTCCGGGAGATGACGCCGGCGTCGTCATGTAATTCGTCATAATGAACGCTCAAAAGGGGACGGTCCGCGCCGTCCAGAGCGATATTGACAGTCCCGAACATTTCCTTCGTTTCCAGCCATTCCTGATCCAGCAAGGAGAGCGCATGAACAATACCGACGACGTATCTTTCGGAGCCGCCTCGCCGCGCGACCGCCTTTACGAAAGCCAAAGGCTGCGATATTGAATCAGAATGGTTTTGCGCGCGCAGACCGGAAATTTTCGGCAAGCGCGGAACAAGGAAAGCCGCTTCCTCATCTTTTTCCAGACGCATGACAGTATCCGCAAAAAGCTGATAGGACTTGGGTTCAATGCTGATTCCGGGCAACAAACTTTTCTTGTTGTGATAAACCTCTTTCAACCGCCATTGGTCGTTCTCGCGGTACATCAGAAAGACATTTTCAAAAAAAGCCTGGTTCGGCATAACGTCGCGGATATTTCCGACAACAAGCTCTTCGTCAATCTGGTCGGCGTAATTCAAAAGAACAGCAGCCGTCTGCAGGGAACGCTGCAAGTCGGATATTTTTTCCACGACGGCGCGTTCGACGTCTGAGGCGGCCTGACGATAGTCTTCCTGAAGCATCTCCTGAATAAATACCGACAAGGTCGCAAACGCCGTAACGGTCAAAATCAGACCGTTCAAAAAGACCATGAGCTGCGCCATATTGCTTTTGAACCAGCTGGCGTTCTCGGGCCTTTGCGTCAGAGCCTCGGTTTCATTTTCGCTGTGCATTGCGCGAAGTCCAGACCATATTAAATAGAATAATACCCTACTTTAATGTCGTCTTTTCAGGTTAAAACATTGCTAAGATTGAACCTTAAGCGTAAAAAAACGCAAACAAATACAATTACGTAAAAGCACGCCGGGCTGGGACTCGCGACTAGACCGGCGCCTGCATTACCACCCTGAGCCCGCCCCGGTTGCTTTTTTCAAGCCAGATTTGACCGCCATGGCTGTGAATAATGTCCATAGCGATCGGCAGGCCAAGCCCTACCCCGCCCGTATCTATATTGCGCGAACTGTCCTCGCGGTAAAAGGGCCTGAAAACATCCTCGAACTTATCTTCCGCGATGCCGGGCCCGTCGTCTTCCACCGTAATTTCTACCACATCGCCCAGACGGCGCGCCGCAATCCAGACCTGCGAGCCGTATTTCCTCGCGTTCGAAACCACATTATTGAGACAGCGCTCAAACGCCAGCGGCCTGACGGACAATGCGAGATCGCCTTCCGTGTACAATGCGGTTTCCGCGCCCTGTCTTTTGGATGAAGAAACAACCTTCTCGAGCAGGCCTTGCAAATCGATTTGCTGAACAGCTTCGCCGCTCTCACCGCGCGCGAAATCCAGATACCCCTCAATCATGCGTTCCATGGTCTGGATGTCGGCCTTGCAGGCATCGACGTCGGGACTGTCCCCGAGCATTTCCAGTTGCAGTTTCAGCCGCGTTAAAGGCGTGCGCAAGTCATGCGAAATTCCCGCCAGCATCGCCGTGCGCTGCGAGATCTGGCGGCGGACGCGCTCATGCATGTCAAGGAAGGCTTCGGCGGCCTTGCGCACTTCCGAGGCGCCTTCCGGCTTGAAGGCCGGTACGTCCCGGCCCTTGCCGAAACGCTCGGCCGCCGTGGCAAGTTTGCGGATGGGACGGATCTGCCCGCGCATAAATAACAGCGCAATCAGCAAAAGCACGATAGAAATGCCCAGCATCCATAAAAGGAAAATATAGCCGGATGAAGAAAAAAGCCTGTTTTGCGGCAAGGTAACGTGCAGAACGCCGCCCTCAAGCTGAACGCTCAGATATATCCACTTCTCCTCGCCATCGACGGATATCCCGAACGGGCGACGCACCTGATTTTCAACAGCGTCGGCCAGAAGCGCGGCCACGACGGTTTCCCAACCCTCATGCTCGCCCTGATGCAGCTTGTACTCTTCAGGGGCCAGCCTCGCCCCTGCGTCATAGCTGATCAGCAATTCAAGATTCTGCGCCGCGTACCCGGCAATGCGCTTTACATTTACGGGCGAGCCGTCGTTTTCGATCTGATCGGCGATGACGGCCGTCTCTCCCGCCACGGCGAAAGCAAGCCGGCTTGAAATCCGGGTCCAGTGCCGTTCGAAAAAAATATAGGTCGACATGATCTGGATCAGAATAACCGGCGTCACCAGGATCAGCATCGAGCGCCCGAACAGCGTCCGGGGCAGGAATTTTTTAATCTGTATAAAGCGTCTGCTGCGGGTCATGTTTCGTTGATGCGCTGTTTCGCTGATGCGCCGTTTCGCCTTATCAACCCAGCGCATAAGCGCCTCAGCGAAACAGCGCATCAGCGCTCAAGCCGTAGCATATACCCTTTCCCCCGCACCGTCACAAGAAGACGCGGGTTTTTGCTGTCTTCCTCGATTTTTTTGCGCAGGCGCGTGACCTGCACGTCAATCGTGCGCTCCCCCGCGTCGACGCCGCAAAGTCCGGCCAGTTCATCGCGGCTTATAACTTCATTGGGGCGCGAACCCAGCGCCTTTATCAAGGCGGCGTCCGCCGTTGTTAAACGCAGGTTTTCCTCCGTCTCCGGGTCATGCAATTCTTCCGCGCCGCCGTCATAGGTCCAGCGTCCCAGCCTGATCTGCAAAGGCTTGTCCTGCGCCTTTGGACGGCGGCGTAAAATCGCCTTCAACCGCAAAATCAGCTCGCGGGGCTCGAACGGTTTGGGCAGGTAGTCATCGGCTCCGCTTTCAAATCCGGCGATCCGGTCATCGGCTTCGCCCAGCGCCGTCAGCAGCAAAACCGGAATATCGGATTTTTCGCGCAGACTATGCGTCAGGGACAATCCCGTCTCGCCCGGCATCATGATGTCGACGACCAGTGCGTCGAATTCCAGGTATTCCAGCGCTTCACGCGCCTGCGCGGCGTCTGCCGCCGTAATTGTGATGAAGCCGTTCTGGTTCAGGTATTTTGAAACCAGCCCGCGTATCCTCGCGTCGTCATCGACAACGAGAATATGCGGGAGGAGTTCCGGGTTTTGATCTGTCATTTTATTTTTTGAGTTACAAGTTGCCAGTTACAAGTCGTAAGGATATCTTCTTGCAACTTGTACCTTGAAACTTTTAACTATTATTGTTGATTTCAAACACAAACAAAAGAGTAAGGCAATGATCCCATTCGATGACCGCGACGGCGTAATCTGGTTTGACGGCGAGCTTGTTCCATGGCGCGAGGCGAACATTCACGTGCTCAATCACGGCCTGCATTACGCGAGCTGCGTGTTCGAGGGCGAGCGCGCCTATAACGGCGTCATTTTCAAAAGCCGGGAACATTCGGCGCGCCTGATCCGTTCGGCGGAATTGCTGGGCATGGACATGCCCTACAGCCTCGAAGAAATTGAGGCCGCCAAGGAAAAGACGCTGGCGGAAAACGGGATTACGAACGGCTATGTCCGGCCCGTGGCCTGGCGCGGCAGCGAGCAGATGGGCATCGCCGTCGACCAGAGCAAGACGCACGTTGCCATCGCCTGCTGGGAGTGGCCGAGCTATTTCTCCAAAGAGATGCGCGAGAAAGGCATTTCCATGCGCACGTCGAAATGGAAAAAGCCCGCGCCCGATACCGCGCCGTGGGAAAGCAAGGCCGCAGGGCTTTACATGATCAACACCATGGCCAGACAGGAAGCCGAAAAAGCGGGCTATACGGACGCGCTGATGCTCGATTACCGTGGCAACGTCGTCGAGGGCACGGGCGCGAATTTCTTTGCCGTATTTGACGGCGTCCTGACAACGCCGGAGCCGGATTGCTTCCTAAACGGCATCACGCGCCAGACCGTGATCGACATCGCGCGCGAGCTGGACATTCCGCTCAAAACAGCCGTCATCAAGCCGGAAGACCTGAAAAAAGCCTCGGAAATCTTTATCACCGGCACGGCGGCCGAAGTCACCGCCGTCGGCAAAATAGACGATCTTGAATTCACTGTCGGCCCGGTCACCCGCAAAATCCGCAGGGCCTACGAGGATCTGGTGAACGGGCGGATTGAGTTGAAAGCGGCGGGATAGGCTTTTTACGAACACAGAGATGGAGGCCAGGGATGGTTTTGGTAAGACGGGATGGCGAGATTACTCTGAACCGCTACAAAGAAGCCGCTTCGGTTCTGACCCATGCGAAAGGCAGAAACTGTAACATAGTCTCTTCTCCGGAGATGCAGGGCGCTTTTGGCATAGCTTTTGGCGGTCAGAGTCTTTTTGCGCTACCCGAAACAGAGCATAACGAGTTGCGCAGACAATTGAATCCGCATTTCTCTTTTACAGGCGTCAAAGCAAGAATTTCAGAATTCGCTTTTGACGAGTCCAGCAGGATGATTAATAAATGGGTCAGGGAGGGCTCTGCCAAAGTTAACGAAGACCTGAAAAAACTTGCTTTTAATGTAATCTGCGAAATTCTCTTTAGCGAAACCCTGCCTGAAGAAGTGGCTGAAAATATTACGCAATCCGTCCATGATCTGCAGCCGGTCGTTATTAAATATTCTTACCAATCACGAGTTAAATCCCGCAGAAACGGCTCCGATCCAGTTAAAGTAAGACCCGCCGACGCCGAAAGAATAAAGGCGACAAGAAACTCGCTTGAGGAAGTCGTGAATCGCCGCATGGAGAGCCAGAAGGATTTTGGCCCCGCCGACAAGCCAAAAGACGTTTTGCAAACGCTGATAGACGCGGGCCGTACGAAGGAGCAAATCTTCGACCAAATGATTACTTTCGTCGCCGCGGGTCATGACACCAGCTCGTGGTTCATGTCGCAGCTCGTTCAGGTTCTAACTTTGCCCGAGAATGCCCACATACTTGAAGAACTTGTAAGCGCTCCTCTGGACGAAGACGGGACCACACTGAAGAATGCGTTTCGCAAAGGCGCTGATTACAAAAGCTATTTGCTCGCGAATGTTCAAAAGCTTGATGTTTTAAGCTCTGCAATTAAGGAATCATGCCGCCTGGCTCCACCTTCTTCGGCGATAACAAAACAGTCAAAAGTGGATCTGACCTACGACGATCTTGCCATCACTCCTGAAGAGCTTGCTCGAAACGCCATTCAATCTGAATCCAATGATATCGCTGTGCGCAGCGGTCAAAACTTCAATATTGATATTGCAGGCGCCCTTAAAGATCCTGACAGGTTTCAAAATCCCGAAGAATTTGATCCGCGCCGGGATAATCTGGACGATGTCTATAAAGTGGCGTTCGCCAACATTCTCGGCAAGGATCACGCTTGTCTGGGACTCCATCTGGCCCCTTACGTGACGCAAATTGTCATCGCGAATATCTTCGGGCAGGTTGATCTGGACATCGTCTCCCGTTGCGAAAAAACGCGCAAGTCCGTTGTCATGCAGATGATGGAGCCAATTATTGCTCAAGTCACGCCGCGAAGCGGGGAAACTTTTGAGGCTGCTTTATAACGACACAGCGCTTCAGGGGGGATGCCCGGTTAGCTGCTGGCCCCATTACCCGCAAGATACGCAGGGCCTACGAGGATCTGGTGAACGGGCGGATTGAGTTGAAGAAAGCTATTTGAACGTCATTGCGAGCGACCGCCGGAAGCGAAGCAATCCAGAAACAGAAAACTGGATTGCCGCGTCGGACCTTCAGCGCCCCACGCAAAACGATTTATGACAATCTTGACTCAATTTCTTGCTCTTTTTCCCGCTTGCATGCTTTATGCGTGCAGCCCTTAGACATTAAACCGGAATAAAATCACGTCGCCGTCCTTGACGACGTACTCCTTGCCTTCGGAGCGCATTTTACCCGCGTCCTTCGCGCCAACCTCGCCGCTGCAGGCGATGTAGTCGTCGTAGGCGATGACTTCGGCGCGGATAAAGCCTTTCTCGAAATCGGTGTGGATCTTGCCTGCGGCCTGCGGCGCCTTCGCGCCGACGGGCACGGTCCAGGCGCGGCTTTCCTTAGGCCCCGCCGTGAAATAAGTGTGCAGGTTTAACAGCCTGTAGCCCGCGCGGATTATCCGGTTCAGCCCCGGCTCGGGCAGGCCGAGAGCCTCAAGAAACTCGTTTTTTTCCTCGGGCGTATCGAATTGCGCGATTTCGGACTCAACGGCCGCGCTGATGGCAAGGGCTTCCGCGCCTTGCGCGCGCGCCATTTCGTCGGCCTGCCGCGTCCATTCATTGCCGTGCGCGGCCTCGGCTTCCTCAACATTGCACACGTAAAGGACAGGCTTGAAGGACAGCAGATGCAACGTTTGATAGAACTTCGCGAGCTCGTCCGGCGCGTCCACGGTGCGGGCGGGCTTGCCGTCGGCCAGCGCCGCCTTGACGCGCTCCATGAATTCCACTTGCGCTTTCAGCTCCTTGTCGCCGGATTTGGCCTTGCGGGAAATGTTCTCGATCTGCTTCTCGAGGCTGTCAATATCGGCGAGCATCAGCTCCATCTCGATGGTTTCGGCATCGCGCATGGGATCGACGGAACCGTCAACATGTGTGATATCGCCATCTTCAAAACAGCGAAGCACATGAACGATCGCGTCCGTCTCGCGGATATTGGCGAGGAACTGGTTCCCCAGACCTTCGCCTTTACTTGCGCCTTTCACAAGGCCTGCGATATCGACGAATTCGAGCTGCGCCGGAGTCACCTTGGCGGACTTCGCAATCGCGGCGATTTTGTCCAGCCGTTCGTCCGGCACGGCGACGCGACCCACATTCGGCTCGATCGTGCAAAAAGGGAAATTCGCCGCCTGCGCCGCCGCCGTGGCGGTCAGGGCGTTAAACAAGGTGGATTTGCCTACGTTTGGCAGGCCGACAATACCGCAGTTAAAGCTCATTTATTCTTCCTTTTTAAATCCCCTCATCCTCATTGTAATCTTTCATTTTTATCAGCCTGTCTCTCAACTGCGGCACGTCTATTGTCAGCGTCTCCCATAACGAATTCTCTTCAAGCGCATCATAATCATGCGAAATAACATGGCGAAGGAAAATTATGCGCGGCCATGGTATTTCCGGATAAGATCGTTTCACGTCTTCCGGAATTTTCGAGGCGTTTTCCCCGATTATCTGCAAATTCATCATCAAGCCGTCATATATAAAACCGCGCGTGACAAAATCTTCTTTCGTGACCTGCTCTTCTTCCAGCGCCCGAAGGATACGCTCGCACCGCTCCAGCATATTGTAATGATAGAGGCGCCAGTTCTTCTCAGACATCGACCGCCTCTCTCTCAACGCGCTTTTTTAAGAGCGGATGAATGTTCGTAACAAGATCAATCTCTTTGCCGAGATGGCCGGAAATCTCTTCCCGCACGTCGAAAAGGTCAAAATAGGTAAACGGCCTCCTGTCGCCGAGTTTAACGAGTAAATCCACGTCACTGCCCTCATTCGCCTCATCGCGCGCGTACGAGCCAAATACCGCCATACGACGGATATTCATCTCGGCAAAGCGCGGCTTGAGTTCGCGTAATTTTTGTAAAATCTCGTCGCGGGTCATGACTCATTATATATCACGGCTTTACGCAAGCCGCCACCTTGCCCGCAAAATCACTCATCCGGCCTGCAGCGAAAAGAGGAAATGGCAATAATTAGTGAAGCTGGTACCGCTCCGGCTCAACAACATGAATCAGCCTTTGATTAATGATTGTCGGCAGATCATCTATTTCTGCGGTTAACGCGTCCTTTCGCACAACAATCGATTCCCCCTTGTTCCTGAACCCTTCTATTACGCGTTCGTCTTCAATCTGGTACTTTGTTCTGCCATGTGAAGGCTGTACGCCATTCGCAATGACTTGCATTAAAACGCCTGCAATGCCCAGATCATAGGCCGGTTTGTTATAAAGCGAATCCATCATAAGGCGTCTCGGCGTCTCATTCCTGCAATTTTGCAACAACTCGCCGTCCCCGGCTTTTACTCTCTCGATGTTACTTCTTAACTGTTCTGATATTTCATCGCCAACGCTCTCCAGACGCTCCAGAGTTCTTACCATGAGCTTTTGAATAACAGCGTTTAACGTCTCGCTCTCGCCGTCCTCAACTACTTGGCGGACCGCATCTATGCCCCCGTCTTGCTCCAGAATTTCAAGCTTGGATAAAAGCCATTGCAGATTGCAAAAAATGTCATACGGATCGGAAACCTCCGCCTGAAAAATGCGCTGATAAGTAGCTCTGGCGTCATCCAAATAAAGGTCTGTGGCTGAAAAACTCTCTTTTACCGACATTCTCTGCTCAAGTCCTGTTACGCCGCCACAGTATATATGAAAACAGAATAGAGCAAGAGCTTTTTCCAGCTATTTCATTTTCGAAGCAAAGTCGCTCATCTGACCAGAGACAAGAAGCGGCGCGTTTTGAGATATACTCTCAAGCAAAGGCTCCAGCCACTTGATATCGCTTTTTGAAAAGTCGCCAAGGACGTAATTGTGTACCTTGTTTTTATCGCCGGGATGGCCGACGCCGATGCGTACGCGCCAGTAATTTTGCCCCCCTAAATGGGCGTCAATGGATTTAAGGCCGTTATGCCCTGCCGCGCCGCCGCCCTGTTTTACTTTGAGCTTGCCGGGATCAAGGTCAATCTCGTCGTGAAAAACGGCAATGCGCTCCGGCGGAATTTTGTAGAATTTCGCAGCCGCCGCAACGCTCTGCCCGGAATTGTTCATGTAGGTCATGGGTTTGAGGAGCAGGACCTTCGCGCCCTCAATGGAGCCTTGCGAAATCACGCCCTGGAATTTGGATTTATACGGCGGGAAGCCGTGATCCGCGCCTATCTCGTCCACCGCCATGAACCCGACATTGTGGCGGTTTTTCTCGTACTTGTCGCCCGGATTGCCAAGCCCGGCGATAAGCCACATGTCCGTGGGCGTTTTATGCTTGAAGAGGTTGAGCATTTCCATGGCCCGTTCACGTTGTCATCTCGACCGGAACTTTGCGCAGCAAAGTGAAGCGGAGAGATCTGAGCCTTCAGCCATTCTATAAAGATCTCTCCACTTCGCTCCTGCGTCGCTTCGGTCGAGATGACAGGCTCTATACATTAAAACTGTCCGCATCATACCTTAAAATCTTTGTCATGAAATAACCGCCATCCGTATCCTGCGTGCCTTTTTCGTATCCGGCCTTTTCATACAGACGGGTTTTGTCCGGATACGTGGCAAGAATTACGGAAACGTCTCTTCAGGCATTGGTCAGAATTGCGGATTCGCATTCCCGCAATAGTGCGGCTCCAAGACCTTGTCCCTGGTACTCTCTGCCCACGGCAACCCAGCTTACGCCCCAAGTTGCCACCGTAAAAAGCTCTTCCGTGTAAGAAGCTGCTCCCATTATTCTCTCTCTGCCGTCCACGGCAACAAGAAAAACCGGTTTACGAAAATAGCTTGAGAACATGCAGTCTATATAATTTCGCGCAAGCTGGCATTCACTCTCGCCAAAAACAAGAGTTAAAAACTCCTCAAGGGCCTTGCTTTCGCTCTGTTGCAATTCACGGATTGTGTAAGCGGTCATGATCGTTCCGGATTTTTTAACGCAAAGAACGCAAATGGTGAAAAGCGCCATTTGAAAACGTCATTGCGAGGAGGCCTTCAGGCCGACGCGGCAATCCATAACTCACTATGGATTGCTGCGTTCACGTTGTTCTCTCGCAATGACGGAGATACGGTCGAATATTACGCGTCTCCGCCTTCGGAAGACTCTTCACCGCCCTCGGACTCTTCTCCCTCGGCCGCTTCTTCGCCCTCTTCGCCTTCAGCTTCTTCGCCTTCTTCCTCTTCCTCGACGATCTTGCGCGGCGCGACGACGGTCGCAATCGTAAAGTCACGGTCCTGAATGGTGAATTCCGCGCCTTCCGGCAAGGTTACTGTGCTGCTCTTGATCGCGTCGCCCTGCTCATAGCCGGTCAGGTCAACCTCGATGGATTCGGGAATGGCGGTCGCCTTGCAGTAAATCTCGACTTCATAACGCACGACGTTCAGACTGCCGCCCGCTTCAATGCCGGGGCACGCCTCCTCGTTAAGAAAATTCACAGGAACCTTGACCTGGATTTTCGTTTTCGGCGTCACGCGCAGAAAATCGATATGCAGGACAAACCAGTTTACCGGGTCGAGCTGAATATCGCGCGCCAGGCACAAATGCTTCTCGTCGTTCACGGTAATCTCGGCCAGGCTCGTGAACATGTGGCCCTTGTTGTATTCGACGTTCATGTCCTTGGCCGGAAGCGTGATCGTCACCGGGGGTTTGTTATCGCCGTAAATCACGGCGGGGATTTTGTTTTCTCGGCGGAGCGCGCGGGAGACCCCCTTACCAGCCTTGTCGCGCGCTTCGGCCGCTATCTGCAGTTTTTTCGCCATAGCGTTTTTCCTTTACGTTTCAAAAAGTTTCGCCGGCCTTCAGGGGCGCCAGCCTTCAGGACGTGAGGTTTACACAGCTTTTTGGAAAAAGGCAAGGTCTTCCTGAAAAAGAAGCGAGAAACGAGTTACGAGAAGCGAGATGTTTTTAAATCGCCTTTCTCGCTTCTCGTTTCTTGTAACTCGCTTCTATCTACTTAAACAACTCCGAGATCGAACGCTCTTCACTGATGCGCTTGACGGCCTCGCCCATAAGCGGCGCGACGGTGAGTTGCTCGATATTGTGAGCGACGCGCACGGCTTCGGTCGCCGGGATGCTGTCGCTGATCACGAGCTTTTCGAGCGGCGAAGAGGTAATCCGCGCCACGGCGCCGCCCGAGAGGACGCCGTGCACGACGTAGGCGTGAACGGACTTGGCTCCCTTATCTTTCAGCGCCTGCGCGGCGTTGCAGAGCGTTCCGCCGGAATCAACAATATCATCGACCAGCAGGCACACCTTGCCGTCAACGTTTCCGATGACATTCATGACTTCCGAGACGCCCGCTTTCTCGCGGCGCTTGTCAATGATGGCGAGATCGGCGTTAATGCGCTTGCCAAGCGCGCGGGCGCGCACCACCCCGCCCACGTCCGGCGAGACGACGCAGAGATCCTCGCCGCTGAATTTCTTTTCGATGTCGGGAACAAATACGGGCGAGACGATCAGGTTATCCGTCGGGATATCAAAGAACCCCTGTATCTGCCCGGCGTGCAGCTCCAGCGTTAAAACGCGGTTCGCGCCCGCCGCCGTCACGAGATTGGCGACAAGCTTTGCGGAAATCGGCGTGCGCGAGCCCGTCTTGCGGTCCTGACGCGCATAGCCAAAGTACGGGATCACAGCCGTGATCCGCCGCGCCGAGCCGCGCTTGAGCGCGTCAATCGCAATCAAAAGCTCCATGAGGTTGTCGTTCGCCGGGTAAGACGTCGACTGTATAAAGAACACGTCCTCGCCGCGCACGTTCTCCAGAATTTCGACGAACACCTCCATATCCGAAAAACGGCGGATCGAGGCTTGAGTCAACGGGACGTTTAAATAGGCGGAGATGGCTTCGGAGAGAGCGCGGTTTGAGTTTCCGGCGATCAGTTTCATGGCTTTTCAGGCTCTGCAACGTTATGGCATTTTTTTCGGCTGAAACTTATTTAATCTTTTTAGCGGCAAAATTGCAAAGGGTTTTATCAAAGCATATCAACAAGCCTTTGAGCAAACTGGCCTTTGTTAACATATTCGAGCTACAATATAGATATGACGAGTTTATCTGAACGCTTTAAAGAGAACGCCGCCATTTCGCATATTGTTGATGCGCGGAAAGCCGCAGC
The DNA here is from genome assembly GCA_964498755.1 of uncultured Pseudobdellovibrionaceae bacterium. GTDB lineage: Bacteria > Pseudomonadota > Alphaproteobacteria > Micavibrionales > Micavibrionaceae > RZZS01. Next base: position 57,150 of record CAZCIB010000008.1, read on the forward strand.
TATCGCCAGCGCTGGTTTCGAAAGCCTGATTGCAAAGCAGGTAATTTGGGGCAAACCCGTTGCAACGGTAACGAGGTCACAGATAGATCAGTGGGCGGACAGATTTGAGGATAGCTGGAAAAGCATAGGCGATCAGCTGGAAGCTGAGGGCCATAATCATACAACCCTTAAAGATCAGTATCTGCATAATCGTATAGAAGACCGCATGTCGCATTTTGCGCAAACCCGAGAACTCTGGCCACATCAAATTAATGAAGTAACCAACGAAATCATGGAACGCTACAATAACCCCGCCACCATCGATAATTTCTTCGCCTATAGCTGGACAGGAAGAGACGCGCAGGTTGTTTTTCTCGATGGTCAGGATTTTACGCTTGAGACTCTTGGCGATGAATTCACTTATTTACCCGATGCGGCCAACCTTCCCGGAACGCCTGAGCAATGGGCATATGCCATCGCTGAACACGAATACGGGCACGTTGCCGGCGGTGGCGAATATCAGGCCGATAAAATCATGGCGACAAAGTATGCGCAGCGCTTTGGCACGCAAGACGGAGTACTGCATGCCTTTGCGGACATACGCGCAATTAATGCCGTCATACAGGCGGAGACCAACGCAAACGCAGTTTACGGATGGGGTACGGTCGAGGCCGTCGATCTAATAACAAGTCTTGAACAGGGTTTGATAGACGATATTTCGAATGAGCAAATTCTTGCAATGCATGATGATGATCAGGCCAAGGATTTTTATGACGAAAATCTTTCCGCTTTTGTTATAAAGCTTAGAGCCGCAAACCCGGATGCTTGGCGCGATAAACTGACGAAAGAACTTGCGTCTACGGCAAATGACCTGCTGGAGCGAGGAGCTTTCGGGGAGGCCGGCGGCAGCGCATTGCCCGGCCGGGCAGTTGCGCAAAGATTTATAAGGGCTTACGAACGGCTTACGCATCCGGAACCAGAGGAAAGTTACAACATTCGCTATAAAGGCCTTGAGAAAGAAGAACCAGAAACAATTCATGAAAAGCCCGTCACAACAGTCGAGCCTGGCGGCGTAGGACTAACGCATGTCGCGCCACTGACATCAAATCTTTCGATGTAAATCAAGCCTTCCAGACAATCACCGAAATCTGCCGACCGTAATCCGGCGCTTTTTCGTGCGTTGCGCGGCGGTAGCTGAAAAACTTTTGTTCTTCCGCATAGGTATCATGGCCGGAAATGGAAACGTTTCCGACCCCGGCTTTTGCGAGCCTTGCCGCGCAATAACCGGAAAGATCGAAGTAGTGAGCGCCGGCTTTGCCGCCCCTGAAAAAGCTTTCGTTTTCCGGATCGGCGCTTAAAAAATTCCGGTAAAAGCCCGCATCGACTTCATATGAGGCCAGCGCAATACAAGGCCCGATTGCGGCGCGGATGGTCTCGGCCCGGCAGCCAAGCCCGGTCATCGCCTGTGCCGTATTTTCAAGAACCCCGCCAAACGCGCCGCGCCAGCCCGCATGCGCCGCGCCGATCAAAGGGCCGCCCGCGCTCTCCCCGTAAAACAGAACCGGCGCGCAGTCGGCGGTGAGGATCGAAAGCGCAATGCCGGGCTTACCGGTCACAAAAGCGTCGGCCTTTGGTCTTTGATCCGGCGGGAACGGCGCTTCGATTTCAAGACATTCCGCGCTGTGAATTTGATGAAGGCTCAGTAGGTTATCCGGCGCGACGCCGCACGTTTCCGCCACGCGCCGCCGGTTTTCGCGCACATGACCGGGATTATCGCTTGAGCCCGAGCCGCAGTTAAGGCTTGCGTATAGCCCCTCGCTCGCGCCGCCCTTACGCGTGAAAAACCCGTGAAAGACAGTCCCTGCGCTTTCGGGCAGAAAGGTCTGGTTTTGTATGCAGGGAACAAGCAATTCAAAACCCCGCAGGCTTGACGTTTTCATCCGGTACGATCGCCATGACCTTGAACAGCTCGCCCATGTTACGCTCGTCCGTCAGGCGCACAAGAGCGGTCAGTATATCATTGCGCTGGCTGTATTCCGCCTTTTCGAGGAGCGCATGCGCCCGCGCTTCTATCCCCAGCCGCTTGAGAAATTCACCCTGAGTTACGGGGCCGCAGACATGTACGTTTTCAGCTTCCGCGATTTCCTGCAGCGCGGCGAAATCGACATGGGCGGTAAGATCGGCGCTTCCGACGTCCTCCAGCACGTCGCAATACGCATGCGCGCGCACAGCCTGGAGCGTTTCGCCGGGCAGGCGCCTTAAGTGCCCGTAATCGATAAACAGCGCTGCGCCGCCGCAGTATTTAACTTTACGGCAGACCTGCCGGAAGAAATTCGTTCGGACCGGGCTGATTTCAACGATATCTCCCGGCGCGGCGTCATAGCGCGCGTCAAGCTCCTCTATATGCTGAGCCGCCGCTTCGGCGACGTCAAAAACAAACTCACCGTCTTTCAAGGCGACGACGCGTTCGGCCCACCCGCTCTCCCCCCTGACAAACTGCCGGACCGGAAGCGCGTCAAGAAATTCGTTCGCGAGCAGGATGAACGGCGCGCGGGATTCATATTTGCTAAGGCCGCTGATCCATTGCGGCAAATACTCTTTGAGCTTCTCCTTTTGCAGCGTTTTCAAGGCGGGGCTGATCTCTATCAGAAGAACGCGTAATGCGCGATGAAACGCGTCCACGTTTTTCGTCGCCCGCAAAATATCGGCCATCATCGTTCCCTGCCCCGGCCCGCAATCAATCAAAGCCAGCGGCGCAGGCTTGTCCATTTGCATCCAGAGTTGCGCGGTCCATGCGCCGAGCATTTCCCCGAACATCTGGCTGATTTCCGGGGAGGTCGTGAAATCGCCGCCGCGCCCGATGGGATTTTGCCGCATGTAATAGCCATAGCGGGGATGCCCCAGAACAATGCTCATGAAAGCGCCGACATCCACCGGGCCACTATCAATAATATGACGCTTAAGAAAACCGCGCAGTTCAGCGCTCATACCGCGCTCTCCCCGGAGTTGCCGCCCTTGCTTTCTTTTGTTCTGCGCAAAGCGTATCCAATCAGGATAATCCCCCCGAGAGCCATGGGAACGCTTAAGAGCTGCCCCATGGTAAACTGGCCGAAAAGCAGGCCGATATGGGCGTCGGGCTCGCGATACTGCTCCGCGAACATGCGCGCCAGCGCATAGCCTGTCAAAAACACGCCGGACAACAAGCCCGGTCTATCCCTGAAACGCGGCATGCGCGCCATGCCCCAGAGAATAACGAACAGTAAAAGCCCCTCCAGAGCAGCCTCGTAAAGCTGGCTGGGATGTCTGGGCAAGACGCCGCCGTGCGGAAACTCAACGCCCCACGGCGCTTTTGTCGTCCGCCCGAACAGCTCACCATTAATGAAATTGGCTATACGGCCGAAAAAAAGGCCAATCGGCACCGCGCAGGCCACCATATCGGCAAGCCGGAGGGCCGAAATTTTCTGATAAACGGCAAAGGCCACCATCGCAACGATTGCGCCGAGAAGCCCCCCGTGAAACGCCATGCCCCCAAGCCAGATCTGCGGTATTTCAACAGGGTTGGCAAGGTAATGCGCAGGCTGGTAAAAAAGCACATAGCCCAGCCTGCCCCCCAGGATCACCCCTAAAATCACCCATGGCAAAAAATCATCGATGTCCGATTTGTGCGGACGCCGTTCCTTATCCAGCCCGGCAAGGTAAAGACAGTACTGCCAGCCGAGAAGAAACGCCGCAAGATAGGCAAGCGCATACCAGCGAATTTCCACCGGGCCAAGAGACAGGGCGACGGGATCAATGTCGGGAAATTCAAAGGCCATAGTTCAAGTTACGAGTTACGAGTAAGAAAATAATCACAGCCGGAATTGAAACGCACCACGTCTTTCAAAAACCCCTAACTCGTCATGCCTGCGGACGCGGGCATCCGGACAAGTTCCCGCTTCCACGCTCTAGACAAGCTTGCCGGACCCCCGCCTTCGCGGGGGTGACGCTTGTGAGTTGCTTCTGTTTTATATCATTTTCGCGCATTTACAACGTTAAAACCTCCACGGTTAAATGCGTAATCCTAACAGCATGCTATCTGTACTTGTCCTCATAGGCCATGAAATCCTGAACGTATTTGCGGATGCCTTCCTCAAGCTCCGTAAAAGGCTTGTCGTATCCTTTCTCCCGAAGCTTGGAAATATCGGCCTCGGTGTAATACTGGTATTTCTCGCGCAAATGCACCGGCATATCGATATAGCTGATTTTCGGCGCGACGCCAGCCGCGGAAAAAGTCGCCTCGGCCAGGTCCGTAAAGCTGCGCCCCTTGCCTGTGCCGACATTGAACAGGCCGTTAATCTCCGGATTTTCAAACAACCAGAGCATGACGGAGACGCAGTCGTCCACATATACAAAATCGCGCGTTTGCCCTCCATCCTGGTAATCCGGCCGGTGCGATTTAAAGAGCTTGGCGCTCGCCCCGGCGACAATCTGCGGATAGAGCTTGCAAACGACGCTCATCATATCGCCCTTGTGATATTCATTCGGGCCATAAACATTAAAAAATTTAAGCCCCGCCCATTGACGCGGCGCGGGCTCTTTCAGCGCTTTTTCCTCACCATAAACGATGCTGGAAATACGCCGGTCAAATAGATGCTTGGACCAGCCATACGGGTTTAACGGACGCAGTCGCGCCAGCTCATCGGGCGTTTCAAAGTCCTTGAACCCTTCTGTTCCGTCACCGTATGTCGCGGCAGAAGACGCGTAGATCAGGCGCGTATCGTTGCGGGCGCACCATTTCCACAGCTCGCGCGACAATGTAAAATTATTGGCGATGATCAGGTCGGCGTCTTTTTCCGTGGTCGATGAAATAGCCCCCATGTGAAAAATCGTGTCGACGTCGCTTTTATGAAGTTCCAGATATTCGAAAAGTTTTTCCGGTCTGACAATGTCCCGGATGCCGCGCTTGGAGATGTTCCGCCATTTGTCTTCCGAGCCGAGCCAGTCGCAAATAACAAGATCGCGCGAATAATTTTCTTCAAGGGCCGCCGCAAGGTTAGAGCCTATAAACCCCGTACCGCCTGTCACTATGATCATCAGCCGAATCCTTTTCCATTCTAACTACATTGAAACAGTACCCGAAAAGTCTGTACGCCACCTTAATACAACTTTCCCGGCAAGGAAATCTGTCTTGAAATCTTTTTGCGATACGTGCTAGGAAGTTTGGCTTGATATGAAAGCGCGCGCAAACGACAGATTAAACGCACTAAAAGATGATCTTTCCACAATGGCGGGGAGCGCGTTTCAGCTCGGCTCATCCATAAGGCGGCGTCTTGTTAAAGAAAAAGACGTCTGCATGGCCAACATGGCCGACCGGGCCGGATTTGTTCCCAGAGAAGATTTTGAAGAAATGCGCGAGATGCTTTACGTTTTGCGCGTCGAGCACGAAGAGTTGAAAAAACAAGTCGAGACCTTAAAAAAAGCGAATAAAAAGAAATAATTTATGGCCGAACCGGAAATTTACGAATACGCGGGAAATCCACTGGATAACGTCGAGGAAGTTCTGTCCGCGCACAGATGGGCGTTCAATCGCACCGGACAGGACGAGCTTTTTGTTGACGTCTCGGGCCGCTTTGGCAATTACCGGATTTTATTCATATGGCAGGACCAGTACGAATCCATGCAAATGTCGTGTTACTATGACTTTGCCGTTCACGATGAAAACCTGGTCCGACTTCCGGACACGCTGATGGCCCTGAACAACCAGTCATGGCTCGGGCATTTTGATATGGATCCGAAGGGCAATTATCCCTGCTTCCGCTATAACTGCCTTTTTAAGGGTCAGACTTCCCTGAACGCCTCCGAACAGATTGAAGAGCTGGTTGAAATCGCCCTCTCGGAATGTGAACGCCAAAGCGCCGTGTTTCAGGTACTGGCCCAGCCGCATCATGCGAATGACGCGCATGTAAAGCTCGCCCTCATGAGCGTTGACGGCGAATGTTGAGAGGCCCGCCATGCCGGATATGACAATCGCCCTGATTGGCTGCGGGAAGATGGGCGGCGCTCTTTTAGAGAGCTGGCCTGGTCAGAACGCGGGTTATAATTTCATCGTTTTTGATCCCGGCGCCGACCCGCGAAATCCTCTTTTTCAAAAGGCGGAACTTTTTAAAGATACGGAAGGTTTTGAAAATCCGCTGCGCTCGGCCGATATTTTGGTCCTCGCCGTCAAGCCGCAAATCATGGACGAGGCTTGCGCCGGCATTGCCGGCTTTGTAAAACCGGACGCGCTGGTTATCTCCATCGCTGCGGGCAAAGAAAGCCGCAACATTCAGAAACTGTTTTCAAAAGATCAGCCTGTAATCCGGGTAATGCCCAACACGCCCGCCGCTATCGGCAAAGGCATGAGCGCGCTTTACGCGACTGAAACCGTAACGCCGCGGCAAAAAGACATTGCCGCTAAACTCTTTAACGCGGCCGGCAAAACGGAATGGCTTGAAGATGAAGCACTTTTCGGCGCCATCACGGCCGTTTCAGGCAGCGGCCCGGCCTATTTCTTTTATTTCGCCGAATGCCTGACGCAGGCCGGGATCGAGGCCGGGTTAACGGAAGCAAGCGCGCGCGCGCTGGCGCGGGAGACCTTTATCGGCAGCGCCGCGCTTGCCGAACATGAAGCGGCGATCCCGCTCGAACAGCTCCGTAAAAACGTCACCAGCCCCGGCGGTACAACCGAAGCCGCGCTGACCCGGCTGATGGACGGCAGGTTAACGGACATTGTCGAAGACGCCATTACCGCCGCCGTCCAAAGAAGCAATGAACTAAGCGAATAGTTACTTCCGCCCGCGCGTACCCAGCCCGATATCCTTGGCGAGACGGCTTCGCTGGCGCGCATAATTCGGCGCGACCATCGGATAATCCGGCGGCAGGTTCCAGCGCGCGCGGTAATCTTCCGGGCTCATATTATAAGCCGTCTTCAGGTGACGCTTGAGCATTTTGAGTTTTTTTCCGTCCTCAAGACATACCAGATAATCCGGCGCAATTGATTTTTTGACCGGCACGGCGGGCTGGGGACGCTCGCTGTATGAAGTCGGCGCCTCAGCGTTCACATTCGAAAGCGTTTTATAGGTTTGCTCTATGAGCGCAGGGATTTCCGACTGGGAGACCGTGTTGTTTGAGAGATAAGACGAAACGATTTCCGTTGTCAGAGAAAGTAAATCCGAATGCGATATTTGTTGTTCCATTTGTCCAAGCCTTAAAGTTTGCAAACTATTCCGAAAACCCAGTGAACAAATACATAACTGCCTTTTTTATTCAAGAAAAAAAACAACTCATCGCAATAATTAATA
>CAZCIB010000009.1:0-56482 GCA_964498755.1 uncultured Pseudobdellovibrionaceae bacterium
ATCTCACGACACGAGCTGACGACAGCCATGCAGCACCTGTCACCGGTCCAGCCGAGCTGAAGGAAAACATCTCTGTAATCCGCGACCGGGATGTCAAGGGTAGGTAAGGTTCTTCGCGTTGCTTCGAATTAAACAACATGCTCCACCGCTTGTGCGGGTCCCCGTCAATTCCTTTGAGTTTTAACCTTGCGGCCGTACTCCCCAGGCGGTGTGCTTAATGCGTTAGCTGCGTCACCGAAGTCGTAAGACCCCGACAACTAGCACACATCGTTTAGGGCGTGGACTACCAGGGTATCTAATCCTGTTTGATCCCCACGCTTTCGTGCCTGAGCGTCAGTTCCCGTCCAGTTAGCCGCCTTCGCCACTGGTGTTCCTCCGAATATCTGCGAATTTCACCTCTACACTCGGAATTCCGCTAACCCCTCCGGGACTCTAGTCATGCAGTTTCAAAAGCAGTTCCAAGGTTGAGCCCTGGGCTTTCACTTCTGACTTGCAAAACCGCCTGCGCACGCTTTACGCCCAGTGATTCCGAACAACGCTTGCCCCATTCGTATTACCGCGGCTGCTGGCACGAATTTAGCCGGGGCTTCTTCTGATGTTACCGTCATCATCTTCGCATCTGAAAGAGCTTTACAACCCGAAGGCCTTCATCACTCACGCGGCATGGCTGGATCAGGGTTTCCCCCATTGTCCAATATTCCTAACTGCTGCCTCCCGTAGGAGTCTGGGCCGTGTCTCAGTCCCAGTGTGGGGGATCATCCTCTCAGACCCCCTACTGATCGTCGGCTTGGTAGGCTCTTACCCCACCAACTACCTAATCAGGCGCGGGCCGCTCCTTCAGCGATAAATCTTTGGACCGGAGTCATTATACGGTATTAGCAGCCGTTTCCAGCTGTTGTCCCGTACTGAAGGGCACGTTCCCACGTGTTACTCACCCGTGCGCCGCTAACCCCGAAGGGTTCGCTCGACTTGCATGTTTTAGGCCTGCCGCCAGCGTTCGTTCTGAGCCAGGATCAAACTCTCAAGTTTGATTCCATCTCACTGAAAAGAATTGTCCATGACACTTCATATTCAGCGGAAGTGTAAGGACCTGCTTGCATAGCGTCAGAAAGAGTTTCGTCAGACTATATAGCAGGCCTTTTTTGTAAGTGCGTTCAACACTCCATCGAAGGCGCCGCTGCCTGCGAATCTCTTCTTTTCAATCAACGATGTTCAAGAACCGGACGGAACCCTGCGAAGCCCGCAGCTTTCCGCACAAAAAAGGTCGGATGTCTCCAACCCTTCAAAAACCGTAATGTCGGCTAACACAATTAATGTATCCACAACTGCGCTCGCCGTCAAGTTTCCCTTGCATAAATTTAAATGCGTTTTTCGGGAAGTCCCGGTCAACGGCTTGTTGACCGTCGGTAGCGGGGTTTATATCTCTCCCCGCCCCCCTTGTCAAACATCTTTTTTAAAAAATTTTGCAAAAAGGAACTTTTTATCAGTTTTTTCTTATGTGCAACGTCTCATCAGGCTCCATGCGCAAGATGCGCCTCTTCGACGCTCATCGTCCGGCCATCGCCATGATCGCATCCCCAAGCGTTGTACGGCAAATTGCTTCTTGTCTCTCCCACAATATGCCGGAAGAGGCGAACAGCCGCCGCATGCAGCCCTTCTCTTTCCGCTGCGGGGACATCACGCATCCCGCTCGTTTCCCTGAAATCCTGCGTCAGACTGCCGACCTGTTCAGCTGGAACGACGCCAGCGCAAACAGGTTGATATTCATCCTCCACGCATCGATAAAGCAGGCGCAGAACGACTGGCGTTTCCGAAGTTATTCCGGGTGGAGCCATAGCCTTCACAAAGTCCGGCGTCTCTTCAAGCGGCGCTTTTATACGCACGGCCAGCGCCGCCCCTTGCGCGAGAAGCGCACCGGAACAGCTTTGATTTTTTATGAATTCATTCGCGTCGCGCCCGGCCAGACGCACGCCGACCAGACCGAATGCCTTGCCAAGGTCCTTTAATGATGAGACGCTCATAATACGCTCCCGCTTTTTCTATAATTAATAGCGCAATGTATATAAGCTTTTCAACATATATGCGCGTAAGCGGCATGCGACAAATTGTCGCAGCTTTTGCGGTGGAAGAGAATTTTCAGGGATTCACAGGCGTATAAATGCAGGATATAATTGTTATGTCCTGTAACGATCTTCTTCTCCCGCCATGCGCTCTTTGCCGTTCTTTTTTCTGTCCTTCTTGCTGTTTTTCTTGTGCGCTGCGCAGGAGGCGCGCGCCCAGCCCTTCGGGCATGAGCGTAACGCGTCACAAGCCCGCAGCGCCATGCCCGCGCCGCCGCGCGGCGGCTTTCCTGATATCGAGGAAAAGCCGGACCGATCTCCGCTCGAAGAGATGTACTCCGGGCGCATCGTCGATGAACTGGAGCAATACGGTTACGACCTGTTCAACCGGCATGTAGAACGATATGGCGCGCGCAAGACAATCGAAAACGAAGACGGCGAGGAAGCGCGTTACAACGACAACCTCCCCTCCGGCGCGGTGCAGGACAATTTCGTTCTCGGTTTTGGGGACCGTCTGAATATTACCTTCCGCGGCCAGCGCAACGACCAGAAGACGTATAAAATCGACAATGACGGCCGGGTCATTATTGACGGCCTTCCCCCGATACCGGCGGCAGGACGGACGATCGCGCAGGTGCGCGCGGCTTTGAACGCGCATGCGAAAACCCTGCATAACACGGAAATATACGTCTCCCTCGACGCCGTGCGGCAAATCGGCGTTCTCGTCGTCGGGCATGTGAACAAGCCCGGCAGGCATAACCTCACCGTCTTCCATACCGTAATGGACGCGCTGGCGGCGGCGGGCGGCATCGACAAAACCGGCTCGCTCCGGCAGATCAAGCTCGTACGCGACGGGCGCAGCGCGGTTCTGGACCTCTACGGCCTTCTGATGCATGGCAGCGCGAATATGGACGTCTCTTTACGCGACGGCGACCGGATTATCGTCCCGCCCATCGGCCCGACCATGGCGATTGCAGGGCAGGTCAAGCGCCCCGGCATATACGAACTGCAAACCGAGCTGCAGGGCATGTGGCATAAGCCGGAATCGCGCAGCGCGCAAATCTCCCTCAATGAGGCCCTCGAATTCGCCGCCGGGACCTTGAGCCCCGGCGACAACCGCTATGTGCATCTCTATATGAGCGCAGACGGGCATGAACGGGTCCGGGACGTCTCAAAACCCTTCGCGCCCGTATTCGGCGACGGCGGGATCCTGATGGTTTCGCGCGGGCAGGGCCGCCGCGCAGGCACGGTTGAGCTGGCCGGTCATACGATTGGCGAGGGCATCTACGCGCTTGAAAACACGCCGACGCTCTCAAGCCTGATCCCCGACGCCCGCGTTCTGGAGCGCGATACGTACCCGCTGATCGGCGTGATCGAGCGTGAAAACGCGGAACACATGACAAGCGAGTTCCTCGCCTTCCCGCCCAGCCTCGTTCTCAAAAAACAGTTCGACCGCAAATTGCAGGACGGCGACGTCGTGCATCTGTTTTCGAACGAGGATATCCGCGCCCTTGCCGATACGCCGCAGGAAGAGCAGGACGCGCTCTATCAACCCGCCGCCATGGGCTCGGCGTTCGGTGAAGAGATAGATGAGCCGCTTGATCCCGTTATCGCGGCGTTTTTGCGTGAGCGCGCCGTGTTCGTGCGCGGCGCGGTGCGCCAGCCCGGCGCCTATCCGGCCACAGAAGGCGCAAGCCTTGAAAGCGTCATCGCCGTTGCGGGGGGCTTAAGCCTTGAGGCCAATACCGCCAATGTCGAGGTTACCTCCAAACGCCTCGGCGAAGGGCATCAGCAGGCCGGGCGGTCCGGAACGCGGCGTCTGCACATCAACTTCCGCGAAACCAATCCCGCGCGAGTGATGCTCGGCCCTGGAGACACGGTGCGCATTAACCAGAGATTCCACAAGATCAAGGACAAGAACGTACTCGTCGTCGGCGAGGTCAGCCATCCCGGACGCTACGACATCATGCCGGGCGACAAGCTTTCCGACCTTCTGGAACGCGCGGGAGGGCTCACGCCACAGGCCTACCCGGAAGGCGCGATCTTTAGCCGGAAGAGCGAGCGCAAGGCCGAAGAGCTGCGCTTTCGTTCCGCCGCCGCCGAGCTTGAAAAATCCATCGCCACGGCCCTGCAAAGCGATGATAAAGACAAGCAACCGGGCGCGCAGCAAGTTTCTTTCGCAAGAGAGCTTGCCGATGAACTCCGCACCGTCGAGGCCGTCGGGCGCATCACCGTCGAGGCCGATCCGGCCATTCTAAAAGCCCGGCCCGAGCTTGATTTGCTGCTCGAGGAAGGCGACCGGCTGTTCATCCCGAAACGCCCGCTCACCGTGCGCGTCCGCGGCGAAGTGCTCTCGCCCGCGGCCCTGCAGTTCCGGGAGGGCAACGACGCGCGCGACTATATCATGCAGGCGGGCGGCTTCAGTTATTTCGCAGATAAATCCCGCGCCTTTGTCGTCTATCCAGACGGTAGCGCACAGCCGTTAGAGGTCGATCACTGGAACCACCGCCCCCTCAAAATCCCGCCCGGAAGCACGGTTGTGGTGCCGCGCGACCCCAAACCCTTTGACTTCCTCGCCAGCGCCGAAAAAGTCAGCCAGATCATCGCAAACCTCGCTTTGACAGGGATATGGATAGACGACCTACAGGAAGATTGACATAACTAAAAAGCTTATTTATAGTCTCTTGCATTAAATTAATGCAGGAGAAAAAAATGGCTTTAACAAACACCTTCGAGCGGGTCATCCGCAGCCATGATGAAAGAGCTGAAGCCTTCAGAAGCTATTTTGACGGCGTGTTTCCAGATGCGGAAACAATACCTTTCGCTCTTTATGTTGAGGGCGAAAAAAATCCGCTGCGAATTTCCACGATACGTGTTATTTTCCCGGAACCTGTAAGGCCTTGCGCCATGGAAGATTCAAATCCACTGGCAGAAATACCTTCGGATAAGAGGAACGCCATAATAGCCCGCCTTGCCGAAAATATGGGCATTCCTGATGCTTTAAGGAATGAAATCGACTCAATAACGGAACTTTCTAAAATTTCCATTGGTATCTATAATGATCACGGCCCTTACGGCACAATTGAGGAGATCCGTATCCGCTCAGCTCCAGACATCAATCTTGGCAACTATGTCACAAACCTGCCCGATCTAAGGACACAACTGCAGCGCCGCATGGATGCACTGCGTGCAGCACAGCAAGAAAAAGCGCATGCAGCAGCTACGCAGGAAGGCGGACCGGGCTAAACATACCCATCAATATATTCCATGCCCTTCTTTTCTATCATCACAGTGACGTATAACAATCTCGGCGGGCTGCAAAAGACGTGCGAAAGTCTGGGCGCGCAAACCCGCCGCGATTTTGAATGGATTGTGATTGACGGCGGGTCGGTGGATGGGACGGTTGAATATTTGTCCAATTTTACCCCCCACAACCTACGCACCCCCCACCCTGACCTCCCCCCTCACGGAGGGGGGAGGAGAGAAGCGCCGCAGGCGCTTCAGGAGGGGGGTGGCTTTCAATACATCTGCGAACCCGATCAGGGCATTTACGATGCCATGAATAAGGGGATTGAACGCGCAAGCGGAGATTACCTGCTCTTTCTCAATGCAGGCGACGCACTTGCCGGGCCGGATGTTTTGGAAAAAATTCAAAACGCGGCGCACGAAGGAAATGAAACTGACTTCATCTACGGCGACGCAATTGAGGACGGGCATCTCAAGAAATCGAAACCGCATACGACCTTTATCAAAGGCATGTTCACGCACCACCAGGCCATGTTTTTCCGGCGCGAAGCCATCGGCGGACTGCGCTATGATCTAAAATATAAAATCGCCGCCGATTACGATTTTACGTGCCGATTTTTGATGAAAAATCCGAACGCCCTTTATATCCCCATTCCTGCTTGCGTTTTCGAAAGCGGCGGCGTCTCACAGCAAAACCCGGTCACGGGCCGGAAAGAACAATCCGCGATCCGGAAAAAACTCGGGCTTTGCGGCCCGCTCAGGAATACGTTGATCGAAACGCGGCAGGCGCTCGCGTGGTTCTTACGCAAAAAACACCCGGCGTTGTTCTGGCGACTCAAAAAATAAACCACCAAGTCACAAAGACACAAAGGGCACAAAGTTCTTCTACCCGCGCGAAGCGCTTTAAAAAAAGATTACGCGGAGAGCCGGAGTTTCGGAGTATTCTCCGTTTCTCCGGAACTCCGCGTATAACCCGTTATTCCTTATTTGTGCTGCGCGCGGCTTTCTTCTCGTCATCTTTGTGCCCTTTGTGTCTTTGTGACTTGGTGGTAAAAACATCAAAACCGCCGCCGGTAATAATCCGCGCGGCTTTGCGCGAAATCATACCCTTTGCCGCCGTCCAGAAACCCGCGTTTCCAGACATATGAATAAAGGAACATTACTGCTCCCCGGAACGGCATGCGGCGCAAGATGCGCTTCAATTTTTCCCGCCATTTCACCGGGTCTTTCGGATAAGCGCCCCGCGCGATCATCGCGTCTTCCCAGAACGCGTAGTTTTTATGCCGCGCCTGCCAGCGTTCTTTATCGTCATAAGCGTAATGCAGGACAGCGTTATTGAGAGCGCCGATCCTCATATGCTTTGAATCGTCTTTTAAAACAGGTTGATAATGCCCCTCGATCTCGCCCATGCCGGGGATATCGAGATCATCAACAACAGGAATTTGATATGATTTTTGTTGATCAGCGCGAGCTTGTTGTTCTGTGCGCCATGCTTTAAAATCCGCCCGTTCCAGACATAGAGCCCCCTGATGAAATACCCGGCGCAGTCCGGCGCGCCCGCAGAAAACAATACGCGCATTTCTTCGGTCAGATCTTCCGTCATCACTTCGTCGGCGTCGATGAAGAACGCCCAGTCATACGCCAACGGAATATTCTCCAGTATCCATTGCCGCTTCTTTGGATAGCGCCGGTTCCATGTGAAGTGATGAACGATTGCCCCGGCCTGCCGCGCAAGCGCGCAAGTCGCGTCCTCGCTGTTCGAGTCAACAACGACGACCTCGCCGAAATCTTGCAGGCTGCCCAGACAGCGCTGGATATTCGCCTCTTCATTCTTCGTGGCAATAACGGCGCTAACGGGGATTTTGTCGCTCATGGCTTCCTGAACAATCCCGAAAGGACATACCCCGCGAACGCGCCGACCAGTATGAAGGCAGGAATAAAAATCGATTTATTTGGCCAGTGCGGCTTCGCCGAAACCGACGGCGCTTCAGCGAGAGAGGCCGCATAGGGCTCGTCCATATTCACCATCATGCGCAAATGCTCCTGCTCCATCAGCATCGAGACGAGCGCGTCCTTGTGCTGCGGATGCAGGACCTCGTCAAGCTGCGTCGTCAGATATGCGATGCGCTTGCCGGTCTGCGCCCGCACGTCGGCGCGGATGATATCGTCGGCGGCCTTTTGCATCGCCCGTAGCAAAAATACGGCGAATTCCGGGTCGGCGTGCATATAGGATACGCGCCGCAAATGCGTTTGTCCCACGGGTTCGACGGAGACATTGTCTTCCAGATACGCAGCCAGCTCTGCCGGCGTGTCAACGTCATTGTTCCCAAGAAAACGAAAAGGCGCGTCGAATGCGGCATTGCGGCGGACATAAGGATTTTTGACCAGAACGCCCGCAACGCTCGCGCCGCGCAGAATATGCTCAAAGCGCGTAAAATCCGCGGACTCCGAAGTCCCCGGGCGCCGGACGATATATTGCAGGTTCGGCAGATCGAATTGCCCCAGCATGGACGTCAAATCGACCCCGGACGTTTGCGCCGTCGGGCCGATCAGCATCTCGGCGCGGTATTGCGGCACGGCGAAATGAAGAAAAATCAGGACGGCGACAAGGCCCAGAACCGCCCCGCCCGCGATAAACGCCCAGGCTTTTAAAAGCGCTTGAAACGCCTCTTTGAACGTTGCGTCGCTTTCATCATGCAGCATCTCTAAACATCCCTTTCATCGATTGTCTTTTGCGCGCGTTTGATCCACGCCTCAATGGAATCCTTAGGCGTAAATACGCGGCCGGCTTCGGCGGCGCCTTCCTGCGCGGAGAACCACATTTCGCTGTCCGTGCGGTAATGCTTGATCGTCTGGGCGAGCATTGCGGCGCTTTTTTGCGGGATAACGGCCCCCGCCTTGAAATCAAGGATAACGCGCGCGGCTTCGGAATTCGCCGGACCGATAAAAATGCAGGGCCTGTGCACGGCGAACGCCGAATAAAGCTTGCAAGGCACAAGCATTCCGGAGAGCTCTTCGCGCATTGAAACCAGATGCACGTCGCCGCTTTCCAGAACTTCCCGCAAACGCGCCGCTGGCTGAAAGGGCATCAGCCGAATATTGTTAAGCCCGCGCTTTGCGCGCTCTTTTGCAATGCGCTCATGTCCCGCGCCTTCCCCCACAAAGACAAACTCGATCTCCGGATGATCGTCCTTCAAAAATTCCGCAGCTTCCAGAATGCTCTGCAAAGGGTGCGCGCGGCCAATGTTCCCTGCGTAAAGGATACGGAATTTCGGGGAATCGTCTTTGTATAAATCAGCGAAGGCGCGCGCCGCCCTCACCTTGCTAATCCGCTTGCGCCGTGATGTTTTCGGAATTTTGACATCCGGCAACGACGTATCCGCCCAGTTCGGGATTACCGTAACCCTGCCGGGGCTGATTTTCTTTTCCATCATTTTTGCGGCCATACAGCGTCCGATAACAATAATCCGGTCCGCGCCTTTGAGGCTCTTGTGCGCAACATGGTTCAGAAACCTCAGCAGCTCCGGGCGGGTCTTGTGTTCAAGCCCCGGCAACAAATCAGGATAGAGATCATGGCACCAGTGCAGATGCGGGCAATGCCAGCGTTTTTTTAAAACATGTCCAAGCGTCGCCAGCATCGGCGGATCGGAGAGCGTCACCACGAGATCAGGTTTTGGCTGTTTTAACGCGGCCCTGAAAAGCGCAAACATGACGCGCGCCGCGGTCATCGCGCTCCTTGGGCGGACGGCCGTTTTGACGCGTATAACTGAAACGCCGCCGTCCATTTGCCGGAAATT
Source organism: uncultured Pseudobdellovibrionaceae bacterium (assembly GCA_964498755.1). GTDB lineage: Bacteria > Pseudomonadota > Alphaproteobacteria > Micavibrionales > Micavibrionaceae > RZZS01. Next base: position 9,104 of record CAZCIB010000009.1, read on the forward strand.
CTCTTTCCCGGCGCAGACAACGCGTACGCGCCACCCTTGCCGCGCCATCTCGCGCGCAAGCTCGCGCAGAACGCGGCCCGTCGCGCCGCGTTGCGGCGGATAAACGCGGTTAATGAAGAGAACTGAGGGCTTTGCGCTGTTTTTCGGTGGCATTCGGGTCCGGGGTGTTATTTATAACGTGCTGCTTGTCGTTATCCATACTATACAAACCCGCCCTGTGGCCAACAAGAACCGCAAGAAGCAATATCGCCCCGTAGTCCAGCGATTTATAGCTGGCGTAAAGAAACGTTGAGATCAACGCCGGACCTGTGAGAGCCGACAACAATACCGTCCGCTGGAGAAAGATTTTTCTTAAAGGCGAGAAAATCCGCCAAAGGTAAACGCCTGCGAGCAACGTCCCCGCAAGTCCCGTCTTCATCCAGAACGCCGTAAAAAGATTATGCGTGAAATTGGCCGTTTGCCCGCCCGTCGCAGGCGATACGAACGTTGCGCCCCAGCCATTGCCAAACAAAACGGTCAAAACGCCGCCGTCCAGCGTCTCCAGAACCGCCGCGGCTTCCTGAATCCGGTTATTCATGCCGACGGCCATCGTCTTGTTGACGAGCAAACCCAGAAACTCCTGAAATTGCGGCTGAAAATACAGTATTAATCCTGAAGCGGCGAGAACGGGAAGGATCGCCCGCACAGGCGACCTTAACGTCATAAAAGCAAGAAAGGCCGCCAGAGCCAGCGCAAAAAAGGCAAACGTCGCCCGCTGTACAGCGCCGGCCATCGCCAGAACCGGAAAGCTGGCGACGGCAAAACAGAACGCGGCAATCAGAACGCCGCCCGGACTTATTGAATATCCAAGGCGCGCCATGCCCATGCCGGACAACAGGACAGCCGCAAACAGGACGGTCGGCGCATTGGCCAGATAAAGCATTTCATTTCCGGACGGCATGAGAAAGCCTGTGGGAATGGCGTAGGGCAGTAAGGGCGCCGCCGCCCGCAGGGAAAATAAAACGCCAGCGAGCGCAACGGTAAAAATCAGAATCTTTTCGCTGTTACGGTCTGCCTGAAGAGCCTGAATAAAAAATAATGGCGCAAGGAAAAACAAAAAGGGAATAAGATCGCGTATCATCATCGCCGCCGCGTTTCCGTTGATAACGCCCGCCAGCAGCGGAACGCTCATGCCGTAGCACAGCAGCGCGAACGCCGTTCTCTGCCATCGCGGCTGGCTCCGCCTGTCCGATACAATCATGCCGATGACCGCGGGCAGGGCCGCGTAAACAAGCAAACCTCCTGTTAAAAGCTCGACAATGCCGGGACTGTCCGGCGTCGGCGACCCGGCCAGCGCATACAAAATCAGGGCCGCGATAAGCGCGGCGAACTGGGTCTTGTAACGGCGCGCTTCAGGAACCATGGAAGACCCCGTACAGCATCCGGACCGCGACAAGCGCCATGAATGCGGCAAAGATTTTGCGTAAAAGATTAACGGGAAGCGCATGCGCGACCTTCGCGCCAAGCGGCGCGCATAGAACGCTCGCCGGCACGATCGCCAGCCAGGCCGGAACATTGAAATAACCAATGGAAAAAGGCGGAAGATTTTCAGCCATACAGCCAATGACCACAAAGCCGAGCGTTGCCGGTATCGCAATGAGCAACCCGAGCGCCGCGGCCGTCCCGACAGCTTCCCGGATCTGAACGCCGCAAAGGCTCATATACGGAACGCTGATCGTTGCGCCGCCGATGCCCATCAGCGTCGAGAGCGTTCCGACAGCCCCGCCCGCCAACGCATTCGATATTCTTCCGGCCTTTATTTGAAACGCCTCAAAGCGCGCGGGATTGCTGATCATGATTAACGCCAGAAAGACAAGCGCGCAGGCGAAAACAGCTTTCAGGCTTTCAGATGACATTTCATGCGCAATAAGCGAACCCAGCCCCGCGCCGATCACTACGCCAGCGCCGACTTCCCGAACCAGATCGAAACGCACCGCGCCCCTTTGCCAGTGTGAGCGCGCGGACATAAAACCGGTCGGCGCGATCACCGCCAGAGACGTTCCGACCGCGATATGCATGTTATGTCCTGTTTCATAACCGAGCAGATCAAGAAAGTAATAAATTCCCGGAACCAGAACTACGCCGCCGCCGATGCCAAGCATGCCCGCAAGAAGGCCGGCAAACGCGCCCAGCGCCAGAAACAACGGAAGAAATATCAGAAAATCCTGCACAGTTTAAAGCTAGCGCGGGAAATGATGGAACTCAAGACATGCCGCTCTGGTCTTTAACGCGGCGAGAGAAAAACCCGGGTTCCGGTTTTTTTGCGCCTTTCCTGGCTTCCGGTTTTACCACGGTATATAAGTTTTTGTTGAGATTGCCCCTGCGCCGCATCGCGGCCGCCGCTGGCGGATTGCCGATTCGCGCCGGTTGTGTTCGTATAGCTGGACAATCTCTCTTGCCGCAACTGCTCTGCCCTGCGCGTATGCGCGGCTTCAGAGCGGCGCAAGGCCTCCGTGTTTTGCCTTGAGCGGGCGCGGATTAATTCTGCGCGTTTCCCGCGTTCCGCGCTCATTTCAGCAATTTTTTGCGCCTCTCTTTGCTGGGTTTCAAGCGATAATTCGTAAAGTTTGCGCTCATTATCACTCGATCCCCTGTTATAGAAGTCATATATTTCTTTCATGGAACCGGTCTGATTGAAACGTTCGGCGCGCCGGATTATGTCCGCGCTTTTCATCTGCCTTGCAGTCTGGTTGCTCTGGATCATGCGCTTGATACTGAAAGGACTGGCGGAGCTGGCTCCGCTTCCTGAATTGTAGACTTTATTGCCACAGTTCACGCACTTCCTACTCCCCTGATCCGAAAGAAAAATCGAGGATTTTCCCTCCGAATTTTGCGCCAGAGCCCCTGAATAAGGTATGATCAGAATGACTGCAAATAGTATGTAAAACTTCATGGTGAATAACCTGTCTGTGCCATGCGGTGTACGTGCTTTCAGTATAGCAGAAACGGTCTGCAAAAGAAAAAAACGTGAAGGGCTGAACTTAACCGTTTTTTAAAGGAAAAGGCCCATGATAATAGCGTTTTCATAAGAAAAAATAGATGGCGTTAAGCGCGATCTGAAGAGGAACCGGACAGAATTATTAGAAGGAGTGAGACGATGCAGGTTAATATCGCTAAGTTTATGCAGGACGCAGGAATAGAAGAGCAAATCTATCCAGGCAAGCGTCTTGTGAAAAGATGCCCGCAGCCGGGCGAGTACAAAAGCCACAGCGTGGTCATCGACTGGCGCGACCCCGACCTGTTTCAGATCAAGGTCAAGGCCGGCCAGAGCGGAAAGGTCCTGCCGCCGGAACTGTTGAAGAAATATCCGGTCAGCTTCCAGAGCCCGACTTATGTGAACATCAGCGTTAAGGAAGAAGACCTGAACGACAACGAAGAGGAACAGGACGAGGACGAAGAGGGCGAAAGCTCAGCCTCCGGCAAGGGCGGCGGCAAGGGCCAGAAGAAAAAGAAAAAGCCCGAAACCGAACCCGAAGAAAAGAAAGGCGTGCTGAGCGCATTCTCTGAAGTCATCGAAGGCAAAATCCCCGAGCTTGGCAAGGTCACGGAAATGGTCGTGATGGGCATGCAGATCAGCGAACGCGCCTATGAACGCGTACTGGACGCCATGACGCATCAGATTGAAAAGGGCAAGGTCGTGGCCACGGAACTGCTCGCCGAGGGCGGCAAGTTCATCACGCGCTACACGCCGCCAAGCTTCATGAAGCCCAAGGGCAATGAAAACGCGCAATACACATACGACCGTGAGAAAATCGAGCCAATGTTCGGGGCCATCGCGCCGCGGTAAACAAAAATAACGCACTCCTTCACATAAAGGCGGGGCCGGATAACGGTCCCGTTTTTTTTGCGCAAAGCGCATATTGATCATTAACAATGATTATTATAGTGGATTGAATAATTAATGCGCCATCCGCTCCGGCTTTTATGTGGCCGCGCGCAGCGCATTTATAAACTACAGAGCGCGCAGAGAACGCAGAGAAAAAGCTCTCTAAAAAAACTCTGCGCCCTCTGCGATCTCTGTAGTTTAAAACTTTTTAGCGAAAATCAGGCCGCAAAAATGGATTATTATTTATTCAATTGACTATAGACGTTCTTGCGCTCTTTCACGACCACATGGACTTGCCCGCGCATTTGGGTAGACTGGAGAACGCAAAAAACAAGGAATTCTGAAATGACCGAAAAATGGGACAGGCGGTTTCTGGAACTCGCGAAGCTTGTGGCCTCGTGGTCGAAGGACCCGTCGACGCAGGTCGGGGCCGTCATCGCCGACGATAAAAACCGCATCGTCTCCATCGGCTTTAACGGCTTCGCGCGCGGCGTGCAGGATTTGACCGAACGCCTTGAAGACCGCGACGTGAAGTATAAAATAGTTTTGCACGCCGAGGAGAACGCCCTGCATTTCGCGCACCGGGACGTGAGCGGCTGCACGGTTTACACATGGCCGCTGATGCCCTGCGCGGCCTGCATGTCGCGGATCATCCAGCGCGGGATTACGCGGGTGGTCTCGGTGGAAAACGACAACCCGCGCTGGCAGGAACACTTTAAACTCTCAAGGGAACTCGCGGGCGAAGCGGGCGTTGAGGTCACGTTACTTGAAGAATTTCACGATGAAGATACGGAATGTCTGACGACGAACATCATCAAGAAAAGAAGCTGAACGGCTCCGGCGGCAACAGCCACAATCAAGACGACGACAACGTCGTCGAGCTGCCGACGCTCGCCGAGCGCGACCGCATGCGCCGCGAGCAGGAACGCGCCTATCAAAAGGAATACAAAGCGCGCCAGCGCGCCGCGCACGGGCCTCTGATCAACATGCCGCCGCTGACCAAATACATGATCGGCGGAATTGTGCTGATCCAGGTCATTGTCACATTCCTGCCGGGGCCGGAGCAGTTTATGCTGATCCGCTCCTTCGGCTTCATTCCCGGCATGTATACGGGCGCGATACCGTTTGAGCTCAGCGCATTTTACAGACCCTTCACCTATAACATCCTGCATGGCGGCTGGCTCCATGTCGGGATGAACGCGGTGATGCTGGCGGCGTTCGGCTCGGGCGTAGAGAAATGGCTCGGCACGCGGTCCACGATTTACTTCTTTATCGCCTGCGGCCTGATCGCGGCCGCCGCGCATTTCCTGTTGCAGCCGAATTCCGACGTCCCGGTCGTCGGCGCAAGCGGGGCCATCAGCGGCATGTTCGCCGCCGCGATTATGATGCTCTATCAGGGCGGCATGCTCCCCGCCGGACGGTTTGGAATTCTGCCGCTGGTCCTGTTATGGATCGGCATATCGCTTGTCTTCGGCATGTTCGGCGCGCCGGGCGGCGAGAGCGTCGCATGGGCCGCGCATATCGGCGGCTTCCTCGGCGGCTTCGCCGTGCTCAAGGTGATGGGCCGGGTCTGATAAACCTGCCTCTCGTCCCGCAAGATCACGTCCCGCAAAAGGTCTGGTATACGCGCTCTGACGGCGGCGGCGGCGCGGTATAGGGGGAATGTTCGGGCTGATCCGCGTAGGGTTCCTTCAAAGCGTCCAGCATGTCGTGAAACGGCTTCATATCGCCGTTGACGCCCGCCGCGAGCGCGGCCTCGACCATATGGTTGCGCGGAATTACGGCCGGATTATGCGCGCGCATCAGACATTGCGCCGATTTCAAAGGCTTCGTATTTTGCGCGAGCCTGTCGCGCCAGCGTTTATGCCAGTCCCGGAACGCCGGGGAATCGTACGGCTTGCCCGGCGGCGGCGCTTCGGCGCGCAAATCCCGGAACGTGTTCGTATAATCCGCGCCTTCCCTTTGCATCCAGTCCAGCAAATCCCCGACAAGCGCGCTGTCTTCTTCGCGCCGACCGAACAGGCCGAGCTTGGCGCGCATCATATCGAGCCATTTCTCCTGATAAAGCGGGGCAAAGGCGTTAACGCGCTCTTCGGCCAGTTTAACCGCCTTGTTTTCATCCTCATGGATCAGTGGCAGCAAGGCCTCGGCGAAGCGGGCGAGATTCCATTGCGCCATAACAGGCTGGGCGCCATAGGCGTATCGCCCGGCCATATCGATCGAGCTGAAAACCGTCGCGGGGTGAAACGCGTCCATAAACGCGCAGGGACCGTAATCAATCGTCTCGCCGGACAGGGCCATGTTATCCGTATTCATCACGCCGTGAATAAAACCGGCGCGCATCCAGTGCGTGACCAGATCGGCCTGGCGTTCGCTTACCGCCTCCAGAAGCGCGAGAGCCTTGTTCTCCTGTTCCGCAAGCGCGGGGAAATGGCGCTCCAGCGTATAATCCACAAGCGTTTGCAGCAGCTCAATGTCCTGCCGCGCGGCGGCGTATTCAAACGTGCCGACGCGGATATGCGAGCTGGCCACCCGCGTCAAGACCGCCCCCGGCAGCATCGTTTCCCGCGCGACGTCCTCCCCGGTTTTCACCACGGCCAGACTGCGCGTCGTCGGGATGTTCAGCGCATGCATCGCCTCGGAAATCAGGTATTCGCGCAGCATCGGCCCCAGCGCGGCGCGCCCGTCGCCCATGCGGGAATAGGGCGTCCGGCCGGAGCCTTTGAACTGAATATCAAAACGCCCGCCATCCGGCGTAATGTGCTCGCCCCAGACATGCGCCCGCCCGTCGCCCAGCATGGTGAAGGATCCGAACTGGTGCCCCGCATAGGCCTGCGCGAGCGGCTCCGCCCCTTCGGGGAGCGCATTGCCGGAAAAGAGCGCGGCCTGCTCCTCCGCGTTCATGCCCGAAAAATCCAGCCCCATCCCGGCGGCGAGCCGGTCATTCAGGATCACGATTTCCGGCGCGGCGGCGGGCGCGGGCGCAAGCTTCGTATAGAGCGTCTCCGGCAGGCGCGCGTAAGTATTGTCAAAATGAAAACCGGCTGCCGTCATGATTAATGCGTCGCCTTGATCGCGTGTTGTTTCAGCGCGTCCAGCGGCGCGTAATCCAGCGCGCTTTCCTCGCACGCCTCCAGAATCACCGGCGGCGCGGCGCCTTCCTCCCACGCCTCTTTCCAGCGCGCGGCGCACAGACACCAGCGGTCTCCCGGCTTCAGCCCCGGAAAACCGAATTCCGGGCGCGGCGTCGACAAATCATTGCCCTGCTCTTTCGTGAACTGCAAAAACGCCGCCGTCATTTCCGCGCAAACGACGTGCCGCCCGGCGTCCAACTCGTCCGTGCGGCAATAACCGTCGCGGAAAAACCCCGTCTTCGGCGCATGACAACAAGCCTCAAGCCGCCCGCCCAGCGCGTTGCGCCTGTTTTCCTTCTCTTCGCTCATATGCGCTCCCCTTTTTGATCGCGTAAGTAATACTAGCCTTCAACAGGCAAATGTCGCGCAAAAGGATAAAAAAACGCGTTACGGCTTCCCGCCCCCGATATCGCTTGAGGCGATGAAAAATAGCCGCAGAGCCGCGCATATCGCGGGCTTCCTCGGTGGCTTCGCCGTGCTCAAGGTGACGGGGCGGGTATAAACGACCACCTCTCTTTTTCCGCCATCCCGGAAGCTAGAGCGAATAAATATTGATCCATTTTTTGCGCCTGATTTTCGCCAGAAAATTTAAACTACAGAGATCGCAGAGAGCGCAGAGTTCTTTTCAAGAGCGTGTATTCTCTGCGGTCTCTGCGCGCTCTGTAGTTTTAAAAATGCGCTGCGCGCAGCTTCATAAAAGCCGGAGCGGATGGCGCATTAATTATTCAATTCACTATAGCTGTTTGAATTAATAATTATCCATATATTTTCATTCCGAGCGTAGCCCGCGCTTGCTATGCAAGGGCGGGCGCAGCCGAGGAATCCGTGTAGAATGGATAGTGGATCAGATCTCTCCGCTTCGCCCGCCTTCGTATAGACGAAGGCGCGGCTTCGGTCGAGATGACAATCTTGTGGATATTGATTTAATCAAGTGACTATATATGTCGAACCCGCCGCGCAGCGGTCAGGTGAGACTTGCTATCCGGGATCCATAGGAAAGTTGTATTCGCGCCGCCGGGACTTTTAAACCACAGAGGCGCAGAGAACACAGAGTTTCACAGAGAACGCAACGAAGAAATGATCGTCATTGCGAAGAAGCGCCGCGACTGAAGCAATCCATAAAAGTTACAGATCCGGGCTTTCGCCGGGATGACAATTGGCGAGATTTTTTTCTGTGAAACTCTGTTTCCTCTGCGTCTCTGTGGTAAAAAACAGCCCCAAAAGGCCCCAAATATGCTATAGTGTAAGCATAAACGCCGCACATGCGCCCGCATAAAAAAGTCAAAAAAACCGGACTTAGTCCGTTTAACGGGCCCGTTACCTTTTCCAAATTTATTATCAATATTACCCAATCAACCACTCCGCGCCCGTCTCGCGGCCAAGGGGGCTGGCGGAGACCGGGCCGAACTCGCCGGGATAGCTCCATTTGATGGTATTGAACGATCCGTGCGGCTCGGCGATCGCGCTCCAGCTCTGATAGATGCGGCCCGTCGCCGCACAGGTCCACACGCGTTCAGGCGGGGCGTCGGCGGCGCGCGCGCGCCAGAGCATGGCCTCTTCGGTGTTGCGGGCGGACTGCTCCTCGATTTCCGCGCGCATGTGATAAACGCGGGCGGACGGATGTATCGCCTCGGCCTTGTCGAGCGCGGCGCGCGCCTCGCCCCAGAGTCTTTCATCAATGGCGGCGCGGGCGAGCGCCAACTGGCTTTCCGGGTTATCCGGGCGGATATCGCGCAGCCGCTCGAACCATTTCAGCCGCACGGACGGATCCTTCGACTTCTTTTCAGGAATGAGCAGCCCCCAGACGTCGGCAAGTTCGGGATGCGGATTCAGCGCCCAGGCCTTTTCGACGAGCTTCACCGCCGCGCCGCGCCGTTTATGCATGAGATGCAAATGCGCGTAAGCCGTGACGGCGGGCGCGAAACCGGCGTCGATTTTCACGGCGGCCTTGAGTTTCTTTTCGGCCTCCTGATCGCGGCCGTCCTGCAGCGCGCGCTCCGCCATAAAGGTGAACATCGCCGCGCGGTCGCTATCAGCCTCTTTGGGATCGATCGCGCCGGCTTTGACCGCTTTTTTCAGCGTCTCCTGCGCCGCTGCCCAGTTCCTTGCGTTAATCTGCAACTGATAGAGCGTTTTCAAAATCCACGGCTGTCTCGGATGGCGTTTCTGCGCTTCCTTTGTCAACTCCAGCGCGCGCGCCGTATCGCCATGCGCGGCTGTCTGGTTGATCTGCCCGCGCAAGCCGAGGAAGGCGAGCTCTTCATGCCGCATCAAACCCTGCAGCGCCTTTTCCGTTGCGGCCCCGTCCTTGTTCAGTTTCGCGGCCTGCGCCTCCAGCAGCAAAATCAGGCCGTCATCGCCCTCGACAAGCTTGCGGGCTTCCGCCGCATTTTTGGCCGCACTCCTCGCATCGCCCGCCGCGCCGGCGACGAAGCCGCGCAGAAGCGCCTTCTCGCCTTTTTTGCGCAGGGCTTTACGCCGCGAGTCCGCCGCTTTTTTCGGCAGGGAGACAATCCCGTGCAAAACCCGGAACAACAGCATCGCCAGCAAAAGCAGAAGCACGAGGATAAACAGGAAAAAGCCGAGCTGAATGGTGAAGGTATAATCCGCCCATTCGATGACGACGCCGCCGTCCTGACTGACCAGCCAGATCGAAAACGCGACGAACGCGGCAAGTTTGAATATGAACCAGAGCGCTTTTATCATCGCGCCCAGTTTAGGGATTTACACGGAAAGGTCTACAGCGTTTTTTTACGTCACCCCGGAGGCAAGCCTGAAAGGCTTGCTTAAACATCCGGGGTCCAGTAAAGCGTCAGGCAAAGCCTGACACATTGTGGATCCCGGCAGCCTGCCCCGGTGAAAACCGGGGTGCAAGTTTTGCTAAAACAAAACGCCAACGGGATGACGTTTGACAACGTTAATTCCCGGGTAAGGACGGGCCTTTGGGCAGAATCGTCATGCCGGAAGACTCATCACGGATCACAGGCTCTTGCGGGAGCAACGTATTAAGCCCGCGCATTTTCGTGGTGTTCGGAATATTGCCGCCGGGCCGGAGCAATGTCCGCACAAAGCTATTGATCGTTTGCCGCGCGTCCTGAACCTCAAGCTTTTTCTCAAGCATTTGAATGAACGGCGTCGCGGTCGCGGCGGCTTCCCCTTCGAGGGACCTGAGCTGACCCAGAGCCCCCATAAAATCGCCCTGCTCCAGCATACTCTCGGCGCGGGCGACTTTGGCCTGCGTATCCGTTCCGGTCACAAGCTCGCCGTCCTGCTCAACCTGGAAGAGCTCGTTCAGGCGGGCTTTTGCCCGTTCCTGCACCGACACGTCTTCTCCTTTCAGGGAAGAGACGACGATATCGCCCGCAAGACCGCGGAATTCCCGGGACAAGCCTTCGCTGGACAAAACGCCTTCTTCGGCGAAGGGCGCAAGCTTGTCCAGCGCGGCGCGCAGCTCGACGTCTTCTTCGTCGACGAGATTGTAGAGCAACGCCAGATCATCGGCGAACGGCTCCTGTTCCCGGTTCAGGTTTTCCCGCAATTCCGTCAGCGCCACAAGCATCGCAGCGGCTTTGAGGTCATTATTGGAAACGCCTTCAAACGTTTGCCCCAGCGCGTCGCTCTCTTCGCGGGCGACGGCCAGAGCTTCGTCGATGCGGTCGACGCGGCCCTCAAGGCCGGTCACAAGAGCCTGCATCTGGCTCAAAGACTGATTGAGCAATTCCTGCCCGTCGGCGCTTTGTTTCAGGGAGTCAACGCGCGCCATGAGGTCGGCCAGCTGGGGAGAGCCTGTAAAAGCCTGTAATCTTTCCTCAATACGGTCAACGCGCTGCGAGAGGGATGCGCCATCCTCCGACATAAACGCCTGGGAGACTTCATCAGCCGTATCAATTAACTGTCCAACCGTCGCCTGCAGGTTAGAAGCCTGCGCCTGCAGGGACTGAAAATCAAAACCTTCAGGAAATAAATCAAAAAAGCGGCTTTGCGATTGTTCAATATCGCTCACGCGCCCGTCCATTTTCGCGACATCCCGCTCAAGCGCGGCGATTTGCTGTCCGTGACGCTCGACTTTCTGCGCGGTCGGCCACAGAAAAAACGCGCTGCCGCCCAAAGCGATTAAAACAAGGATAGCGGCGACCCATGCGCTCTGGCGCACGGCCTTCTTCTCAACGCCCTGCATGCGGGCGAGCAAATCTTCATGTTGCTTGTCAGTTTGCGGTGAAGAAGAGGGCTGACTCCCTAGCTGACTTGCGGCGCTCTGGCGCGGCGTTTCGGTTTGCGGTTCATTCCGCGCGGCGGCGTAGGCCGTAGCGGGAGACGAGCCTTGCTTTTCCTCGTATTGCGACCAAGGTTCGGCCTCGCTTTGCTGATCGGCCTGCGGCGTCTGCGCGGGCGCGCTGTCCGCGGCGCCGTTTTCATTCGCCGTTTTCTCAAGCAGGTCATCTATAGTGATGCCGTTGGCCTGCGCCGCCACAACGATTTCATCCTTGCGGTTCATCGGGATAACGCCGCGCTTTTTCCATCCCTGCACGGTCGTGACGGGAACGCGGAGCTTGTTGGCCATCGGCCGTATCCCGCCGAAACGCTCAATGATTTCGGACGCATTCGCAAATGTAGCTTGTGAATCTGACATTCTTACCTCTTCATCTCGTATCTTTATTCGCTGGCGGCCTGCGCTCCACTTATAAGATTACCAAGCAAAGAGAGCATGCCATCTCTGTCAGGATGCGGCGCAACGCTTATATTTCTCCAACTCAATCCAAGGAGGGACTTTACCACTGTTTCGCTCAGACACAAGGCGTTAATTGTATGAAAACTGTCGCTTAGGCCGGCTTGGGCGGCGTTTTCGCAAAAAATCCCCGCCGACCGGGGCGAAAAAAGCAGGACGGAAGTAATCAACCCGTTCCGGATTGCATATAACGCTTCTTCCGACAGCCGCGGAATTTTGACAGCCTCGTAAACTTCGATAGAGCGGCATTCATGCCCCCGCTCTTTCAGCCTGCCTTCTAAATCGCCCTGAACATGAACGCCGCGCGGATAGAGAAACGGGCCGCTTAAATCCTTTTCCTCAATAACATCGAGGAGGGTCTTCGTGGTTCCGCCCGCATCAATCACGTCTTTGTATCCGGCCTCGCGCGCGGCCTGCGACGTTTGCGCGCCGACCGCAAGAACGGTTGCGTTTTCATCTGCTCTGGTTTTTTCCGGGAAAATCCGCGCGGCGTGGGCGCTCGTGAAAACGAGGGTTTTGAAGCGGCGCGTATCCGGAATATCAAAAGAAACAGGCCTGATTTCAAGGACGGGCGAAATGACGGCTTCAATGCCGGGGTTTTCTTTCTGCGCTTCCGCAAGAAAAGCGCGGGAGGATTCAGCCGGACGCGTCAGGATAATCTTCCCGCTCAATCCAGAACCCCTTCCGGTACGCGCGCCCTGATCGCGTTACCCATCTTGCGTCCCAGCGCCATCGCCTCTTTTTCATCCGTGACGAGGGCCGTCTCGCTCTCCGTGAAAAAATATTTACCGTCTTCGGAGGCGACCGCAGCGCGCAGATGAATTTCGCTGCTGTCATACGTGGCATAGGCGCCGATCGGCGTATGACACGAACCGTCCAGCGCCTGAAGCGCGGCGCGTTCCGCCGTAACGGCAAGGCCCGTGCTGATACAATGCAGCTCCCGCATAAGATCCTGCAGCTCGCCCTGATCGCCGCGCGTTTGCAGGCCAATTGCCCCCTGCCCGGCCGAGGGAAGCATAACGTCGGGGTCAAGAATCGAGGCGATTTCCCCTTCGAGACCGAGCCGATTCAAACCGGCCACGGCCAGAAACGTGGCGTCTACCTGCCCGTTCCGGAGTTTTTCAAGCCGCGTGGTCACATTGCCGCGAAAAGGGACGATGGTGAGGTCAGGCCGCTGCGCCAGCGCAAACGCCTTGCGGCGCAGGCTAGAGGTTCCGATAATCGCGCCTTTCGGCAAATCCTCTAGTTGCTTTCCGAGATTGGATATAAACGCGTCCCGCGGGTCCTCGCGTTTCAGCATATGCCGGATATACAACCCTTCCGGCATATGCGAGGGCACGTCCTTCATCGAATGCGCGGCGCAATCAATTTCATGGTTCAAAAGCGCGCGCTCGATTTCCTTGACGAACAGGCCCTTGCCGCCTTCTTCCTCGCACAGGCGTCTTTCCCCTTCGCGCGGATCCCAGTCGCCGGAGGTTTTGATCGGAACGATCTCCACGTCAATATTGCCGTCAATTGACTGGAACGCGCGCGCCGCGCGGCTGGCCTGCTCCATGGCCAGCTTGCTCTCCCTTGTGCCGATTTTGATTGTGTAGGTCATGTAGCGGTTACGCGCGTTCTTAAGTTCGAGCCTTTATAGCACGATCGTCCTTTTGCCTTGTAGAAAAATCCGCCGCTCGGCGAACGCCAGAACGGCGCGCGACAACACCCGCGCCTCTATGTCTTTCCCCAGAACTTGCAGTTTCTCCGGCGTTTTGGCGTGATCAATGCGCACGGTTTCCTGCTCGATGATCGGGCCTTCGTCGAGATCTTCCGTGGCGAAATGCGCCGTTGCGCCAATAATCTTCACGCCGCGCTCATAGGCCTGATGATAGGGTTTCGCGCCCTTAAAGCCCGGCAGGAAGGAATGATGGATGTTGATCACACGGCCCTGATAACGCGCGCAAAACTCCGCCGACATGATCTGCATATAACGGGCGAGGATAATCAGTTCGGTTTGAGTCTCTTCAATAATTTCCGAGAGCTTTTCTTCCTGCCGCCCTTTATTGCCCGGATCGACGGGCATATGAATGAATTTCAGCCCCCGGTCCTCGACGAGCTTGCGGTTGTTATCGTGGTTGGAAACAACGGCTGTAATCTCAATCGGCAAGTGGTTCGTACGCCAGCGATAGAGCAAATCATTGAGGCAATGATCGGATTTGGAGACCATGACGATCGCGCGCGTTTTCTCCGCCATATCGTGAAGGCTCCAGCGCATATTGTATTCTGCGGCCAGCGGCTCCATCGCGGCTTTCAGGCCGTCAATCGTCGCGCCGTCTTCATGCGGACGCACAAGGTTGCGCATGAAAAAATGCCCGGAGAGTTTATCGTTAAACTGCGCGGCTTCCTCGATATTGCAGCCGCAATCCCTTAACGTGCCTGCCACCGCGGCCACAATGCCGGGCTTGTCGGGACAGTCTATGGTGAGGATGTGTTCCATGTTCAGTTGCGAGTCATGAGTTGCGAGTTACGGGATTCCCCTCACCCTCCCGTCTACGCGCTGACGCGCTTCGACGGGCCCCTCCCTCTCCCCGGGGAGAGGGTCGCGAGGCTTTGCTTTTCCCTGAAAAAGCATTAGCCGAGATTGGGTGAGGGGACAACCCGCAATTACAATCTGCCAGTCGCCGCGATCACCCCGAGACCCGCGATAATCAGCGCCGCGCCCAGCGCGTAAGAGAGCGTCAGCGTTTCCTTGAAGAGAAACCACGACGCCAGCGGAATAATAATAAAGCCGAGCGCAACGAACGGATAGGCGAGCGATAAAGGCACGCTCTGCAAAATTAAAATCCATAAAAGCGTCGCCGTGCCATACAGAACAAGCGCGAGCCAGAACCACGGATTGAACGCGAGGGCCGTGATCCCTTCCACGGATAAAAGCGGCGGGACGCTCATCGCGGTTTTCTTGAACAGCATCTGCCCCGTCGCGAGCAAAAACGCGAAGCCGACGAGCTGAAGGATTTGAAGGGCGGATAGCGCGTTCATCACATAGCCTTTGTTACACCAGAACACTCTGTCATCTCGACCAAAATTTTGCGAGAGCAAAATGGAGCGGAGAGATCTGATCCACTATCCATTCTACACAGATCTCTCGACTTCGCTCCGCTCGAGATGACAGGGAAGAGAAATCAATACCGGTACCCCTCGCCCTTGAACGGACCTTCGACGCCGACGCCGATATAGTCGGCCTGTTTTTCGGAGAGCTGCGTCAGTTGTACGCCCAGCTTTTCGAGATGCAGCCTTGCGACCTTTTCGTCAAGATGCTTGGGCAGAACATATACCTGATTCTCGTAATTCTCGGCGTTCTTCCATAGCTCGATCTGGGCGAGGACCTGGTTGGTGAAGGACGCGCTCATCACGAAGCTGGGATGTCCGGTCGCGCAGCCGAGATTCACAAGCCGCCCTTCGGCAAGCAAAACGATGCGCTTGCCGTCCGGAAATTCGATTTCATCGACCTGCGGTTTGACGTTGTGCCATTTCATGTTGCGCAGCGGCTCGATCTGAATCTCGTTATCAAAATGGCCGATATTGCAGACAATCGCCCCGTCCTTCATATCGCGCATGTGATCGACCGTGATGACGTCGAGATTGCCCGTGGCGGTGACGAAAATATCGGCGCGCGGGGCGGCGTTTTCCATGGTCACGACCTCGTAGCCTTCCATCGCGGCCTGAAGCGCGCAGATCGGATCGGCCTCGGTGACCAGTACGCGCGCGCCAGCGTTCCTTAGAGAGTCCGCGCTGCCCTTGCCGACGTCGCCGAAACCGGCGACAACGGCGACCTTGCCCGACATCATCACGTCCGTGGCGCGGCGAACGCCGTCCACAAGGCTCTCGCGGCAACCGTATTTGTTGTCGAATTTGGATTTCGTAACGCTGTCATTCACGTTGATCGCCGGGACTTTCAGCGTGCCTTTCTTCGCCATTT
This sequence comes from uncultured Pseudobdellovibrionaceae bacterium, assembly GCA_964498755.1. Taxonomy (GTDB): domain Bacteria; phylum Pseudomonadota; class Alphaproteobacteria; order Micavibrionales; family Micavibrionaceae; genus RZZS01. The sequence continues at coordinate 24,790 of CAZCIB010000009.1, forward strand.
CATAGAGGCGGTGCACGCCCGTGGTGGTTTCCTCGGACAGGCCACGCACTTCGTTCAGCAGCTCCGGATAATTCTCATGCATGCGCAAAGTCAGATCGCCGCCATCATCGAGAATCATATTCGGAACCCAGCCGTTCGGGCCCTCGATCGTCATATCGATCGCCCACCAGAATTCCTCGTCATCCATGCCCTTCCATGCGAAGACCGGAACGCCCGCCGCAGCCACGGCCGCTGCGGCATGGTCCTGCGTGGAAAAGATGTTACAGGAAGACCACCGTACTTCCGCGCCAAGCTCCGCCAGCGTTTCAATCAGCACGGCGGTTTGAATGGTCATATGCAGGCATCCCGCAATCCGCGCGCCCTGCAACGGCTTTTCCGCGCCGTATTCCGCGCGCAGGGCCATCAGCCCCGGCATCTCTTTTTCCGCGAGAACAATCTCTTTCCGGCCCCAGTCCGCAAGAGTAATATCCTTAACTTTGTAATCATTTTCAACGACTTGCGCGGAAACTGGCATTTACTTCTCCTGATTTGTTACAATGTGCGTATTAGAAGGTTAACGGGATGTTCAGCTTTCCATGCGAAATTAAAAGCGGAACAGCATAAAAGCAAGAAAGAAGAACGCCCGGGGTTTAAAGGATGAAGGACAAACCGATGAAACAGGCGGTTGATTTTAACGAAGAAGCGGTGCGCCCGAAATATTCATACCGGCGCAACCCTGTTTATGACCGCTCGTTCCAGATTTTGCGCTGGATGGAGACGTCGAACGATTACGTCGCGTTCGGCGATTACGTCGTCGTGGACGAAAACGAGGATCTGGAGCTTTCGGAAAAGCGGGTGATGAACCTGATCAGCGCCTTGAACGAGAGGCGCAAGCTCATGGATCTGGGCGCGGAGACGAAATCCCGCACCTATTACAACGTCAAGCAGGACAAGGACGAATACGGCAGATCAAAGGTCGTGTTCTACACCAATACCGGCGAGGGCGTATCAAAAGAAAACGCAGTCTTTACATTTGAAGGAGAAGTCGATGACGACGCTTAGAGAAGCTATTACCACCATGTGCGGCGCTTGCTCAGGCCCGGCTCCGGCGCTCGAAGCCGCGCCAAAGCCGCCGGGCCCGCAAGCACCTGTGATTTAAAAAATGTCATCCCGTTGAAAAACGGGATCCATAATGGCTCTGAATTTAATCCCCATAGATTCCGGCTGCAGTTTACCCGGACCTGATCCGGGGCCGGAATGACGGGTTAAAAACCTGCCCGGCATCCCGGCGCCACGTGCGCCTGAAGAGCGTTCTATTTCAACCGCTCAACGTTCTCCCGGATATGGAGAATGTCGACGATCAAAATCCCTTAATCCGTGACCTGGTAAAAAACAACATGACTGCCGTGCTCATGGCGGCGGTATTCATGAAACAATCTGCCAAGATTTGGCTGATCCACAAGCATTTCAAATGTTTCATGCATGGAAACATAATAACTGTCCGCTCGCGCTTCACCAAAATTCACGAGCGAGTATTCATAAATTTTGGCCAGAGACATCTCGGCATCAAACGAGAGTTCATAAACGGCCATCTTTACGCAGCCTGTCTTTTACGTCTTTCATAACGTCCAATACATTTTTTCCGCTTACCCCGCTCGCCTCAGCCGCGCGAAGTCGCGCAAGCAAAGCCATTTCCTCCTCGTGCCGCTCGCGGTCCCGGCGTACGAGATCGCGGATATATTCGCTTTCGTTATGATAGTCGCCCGTTTCAACGCGGCTTTTAATGTAGCCGCGCATCTGCTCGGACATGGAAACGCTCATGGACGTCATGGGCTAAAACCTCCTCCTGAAACTTTTATCGATTAATTATAAAAGAGACGCGGCAGCTTTGCTATCTAATATGATTAGATAGCAACAAATAATAAGCCTGCCCCGCATCCCGGTGGCTCACATGCGCCTGATAGCTTTTACCCGACAGCCACGCGCCGAGCAATTCCGCGATATAGACGGAGCGATGCCGCCCGCCGGTGCAGCCAATGGCAATGGTGAGATAATTCTTCCCTTCATGCGCGTAGCGCGGCAAAGCGATGAACAGCGTCTTTTTAAAACTCTCCAGAAACGGCGCGAAATTTTCATCTTCCTCGATATACGCGCCAACCTTTTTATGCTTCCCGGTCAGGGGTTTCAGCTTCTCATCCCAGTGCGGATTGCGCAAAAACCGCACGTCCATGACGATATCGGCCTCGCGCGGCAAACCGTTTTTATAGCCGAAGGACATCACGGTAATCGTGATTTGCGAATCGCCCGGCGCGTAAGTCCCCCCGATCATGCGCCTCAGGTCATGAATGGACAGGCCGCTCGTATCGATCACCAGATGCGCGCGCTGCTGCAAGGGTTCCAGCAAAGCGTGCTCGAGCCGGATTCCATCGCGCACGGGCTTGTCTTTGGCGAGCGGGTGACGGCGGCGGGTTTCGGTGAAACGGCGTTGCAATTCGTCATCCTCGCAGGTCAGGAACAAGAGCTCCGCCCCGCTCTCATCGACGAAAGAGACAAGCGCGCCTGGATCAAAGCCGCGCGTGCGGCTGTCAATCCCGATCGCGACGCGCCGCCCTTCCGATTCTTTCTGCTCCAAAAGAGGATTCACAAGCGAAAGCGGGAAATTATCGAGAACCTCAAAGCCCACGTCTTCCAGCGCCTTCAACGCCGAAGACATCCCCGCGCCGGAAAGGCCGGTTACGATAAGGAGTTTTGTATTGCTGTCATTCATGTCCGCCTCACGCCCCGTTCAGTATCACCGTAAACCGGGCGCCCAGAACGGATCCGTCATCGCCCATAATATTGGTGGCAAAAATCTCGCCGCCGTGGTTTTCGACGATCTGCCTGGCGATGGACAAACCTAATCCTGAGTGTCCGCCATAGGCTTCATGCTCGGGCCGCTCGGTATAAAAACGGTCGAAAATGGAATCCAGCTTGTTTTCCGGGATTCCCGGCCCTTCGTCCTTGATGTGCACGGCGACGGTTTTCTTGTTTTGCTCGACGACGACGCTTACGACGCCGTCTTTGGGCGAGAAGGACAGCGCGTTGTTGATCAGGTTGCGGAACACCTGCGCAAGGCGGGTCTGGTTGCCGCGCACGAAAACCGGGTCGTCGCCGGGCATCTCCAGCCGGATGTTATGTTCCCGGTAATCCACATGCTCTGGCGTTTTGCCTTCATTGGCGCGCTCCAGCGGCTCGCGGAACGCGTCCAGAAGCTGGTGCAGAATCGCCCGCAAATCCAGTATTTTCAGTTCTTCGCGCGACAATTCCGCATCCAGCCGCGAGGCGTTGGAGATGTCGCTGATCAATCGGTCGAGCCGCTGAACGTCGTGCAAAACGATGCCCATCAGCTTGTCCCGCTTTTCGGGCTCCTTTACGATCGCCGCCGTTTCCACGGCGCTGCGCAGACTCGTTAGCGGGTTTTTAATCTCGTGAGAGACGTCGGCTGCAAAACGCTCAATCGTATCCATGCGTTTCCAGAGCTCGTTCGTCATTTCTCTTAAAGCCAGGGACAGCTCCCCGATTTCATCGCGGCGGTCGCTCAAATCCGGTATCTGCACGTCCTTGCGGGTTTTGCTCAGGCGAACGCTTTCCGCCGCCACGGCCAGTTTTTTTAGCGGCCGGCCGATGACGCTGGAAAGATAAAGGGACAACAGCACGGTAATGCTGAGCGTGCCAAAGAAAATGCGCAGGATATCTACGCGCACGCTGGCGATTGCGGCCTCGATTTTCGCGCCGTCGCGCGTCAGAAGCACAACGCCCTGAACCTGTTTTATTTTCTGGATTGGAGCCGCTGCCGAAAGAACAATCGCGCCGTCCGTACTACGCCATGCCGACGCCGCAATATTGCCTTCCATTGCGGCGCGGGCGTCGGGAAAAGACTGCGCGCGGGGATTTTCGCCTTGCGGATAGGCGGGCAAATTAATGTTCTGGGGAAGCAATGCCGTAAATACCCGCATAATGCTTTTGGCCAGTTTTTCCGTCGAGAAGCCTGTATCCGGGGCCTCCAGAGGTACAATTTCCACCACGCCGCCGGGCCCTGTCAGTTGATGCGAATCGGCGACAAGATTGCCCTCGTCATCGAACAGGCGGGTTCTGGCCTGCGTCGTCTCGGATAAACGCCGCACCATCCGGCGGGACAGCTCGGGCATAAGCGTTTCCGTTTCCATCGGGTCCTGAAAAATACTGGCTTCCGCCGACACGTTCGGTCGCACGGCGCCTTCGGCGATCGCGCCGGCGAAAAGCTGCACCTGCGCCTTTAAAATCTCGAGCTCGGCCTGAACAAGGCTTTCCTTGTACTGCCCGAGATAAAGAATGCTGAAGCCCAGAATCAAAATCGGAACAATATTGACGCCCAGAATACGCGGCGCAAGACCGACGGGACTGCGTCCGGCCCGGCTCCAGCGCTCCTGCAGAGCCGCCGGCAATTCTTCTTTGTTCCGGCGGAATTTCCTAAATATCTTTATACCGGTACCCGACGCCATAGAGAGTTTCGATGTGATTGAATTCGGAATCGACCACTTTGAATTTTTTGCGGAGCCGCTTGATATGAGAGTCGATTGTTCGGTCATCTACATAGATATTCTCACCATACGCCATATCGATCAACTGATCCCTGTTTTTAACGTGTCCGGGGCGCTGCGCAAGCGATTTCACCAGCAGATATTCGGTCACGGTCAAATTCACCGGCTTGCCCTTCCACGTGCACAGATGCCGGGCGTCGTCCAGTTCCAGAGGGCCGCGCACGATTTTCTCGGTTGTGACCTCCTCTTCCTTTTCCGGCTGATTACGGAGCGACTCGCGGCGCAGCAGCGCGCGAATCCGCTCAATCAGCAGCCGCTGGGAGAAAGGCTTGGTGATGTAATCGTCCGCGCCCATGCGCAGGCCCAGAACCTCGTCGATCTCGTCGTCCTTTGAAGTCAGGAAAATCACCGGTACGGCGGATTTTTCGCGCAGCTTCGAAAGCACTTCCATCCCGTCCATGCGCGGCATTTTAATATCCAGCACGACAAGATCGGGCTCATTCCCGTTAATCGCGTTATAGCCCTCCTCGCCGTCATGATAGGTCTGAACGTTGTAACCCTCGGCCTCCAGCGCCATGGAAATGGACGTCGTGATGTTGCGGTCGTCATCGACGAGAATGATTTTGTGGGACATGGTTTTCCTGCTCTCTGCGTTTCTCTCCTGAAAGCGCTTCCCGGACTTGATCCGGGACCCAGCGCATCTTTAAATGCCTCCTCTGGGTCCCGGCTGTAGTTTATCCTCGTGAAGACGGGGACCGGGATGCTTCCCAAGCATTTATCCTGCTCTTTTTGGGCGGGAATATGAAGAACTTATTGCAAAATAGGGATTTTTTACGGCTTTTTCAATGCAGGTTATCAAAGAATATAAAAACGGCCCCGCGATGGGGGCCGTCTATCCTGATGACTACATGCCTGATCAGGCAGGTCACTGAGCAATAGGGCCGCGAGCGATATCTGCAAGCGCGCGCCTTGCGTCGGCGGGCGAGAGCGGCCCGTAACCTTCACCCTGCGTTGACATTCTGCATGTTCCTTCATCAATGGGAACGATAACTTTCCTACCCTTGACATCAATCTCTCCCAAAGCGCCCGCTTTACCGTGAACGCCTTTAACCTTGGCCTCTTTGCCAAAAACCGGCCCTATGTATCTCACAGACATGTGTTCCTCCCACTGTCATAATTGATTATGAAAATGAATACTAGCGCGGCACAATCTTAAAAGCAAGAAAAAAAATAATTTACGCTTAATTTTTTGTAAACTTGCATGAAAATTTCAAGTTTTTGAAAGAATATTTCCCACAAGATAAATCGACCCGCAAATCAGTATTCGCCCGGGCTTGGGATGAGCCGCAAAAAAATCTGCCAGGTTTTCCTCTATCCCCGCGCCGTCAAGGGCGTTTATATGCAGGCCCGTCCGCGCGCTTAGCTCTTCTGCCGTAAACGATTCTTCAAACGAGTCCGGAATTCTGACCGCGCTGATAGACTGCGCGTATTCGGCCAGCGGCGCTAAAAACGGCGCGGGGTCTTTTTTCGCCAGCATGCCGACGATAAGATAGAGCGGCTTGCCGTCCTGTTCCCGCCACTGTTTCGCCTGATCCGCCAAAGCCTGCCCGGCCGAATCGTTATGCCCGCCGTCCAGCCAGAGTTCCCAACCTTCGGGAATAATTCGCGCGAGCCTGCCGCTGTCGATTTTCTGCAGGCGTCCTGGCCATTTGACGCAGCGAAGGGCTTCACCGATTCCCTCCCCCTTACCAAGGGGGAGGGTCAGGGGGGAGGTTAAAACACCCCCCCCTTGATCTCCCCACTCAAAGAGGGGGGAGAAATATATTGAATAAGCCGCCAGCGCCGCCCCGGCGTTTTTGATCTGGTGATTGCCGGGCAGGTTCGGGCGCGGCAGAACCATATCAATATCGCCGCAACGGAACCGCATTCCATCCTTATTATGCGCCTCGCAGATCCAGTCTTTACCGGCCTCAAAGAGGGGAATATCCAGCTCTTGCGCTTTTTTCCGGAAAACTTCGGGAACGCCAGCATCCATGCCCTCCTGCGTCTGATAGCCGAGAACCGCCGGACGTCCGGGCTTGAATATCCCGGCCTTTTCAAAGGCGATCTTATCCAGCGTGTCGCCAAGAAATTCCTTATGATCCCCGGAAATCGTCGTGGCGATCGTAAGAGCGGGATTTTCTATGACGTTGGTGCAATCGAGCCGCCCGCCCATGCCAACCTCTAAAAGGCAGATATCCGCCGGAACTCGGCTAAAAGCCGCGAACGCCATCGCCGTCGTGATTTCAAAAAAGGTTACGGCGGCCCCGGCGTTCAGCTCAAGCGCCTCGTCGATCAGGTTTTCCAAAGCGACGTCGTCGATTTCCTTCCCGGCCAGCACGATGCGCTCGTTGAATTTGATAAGATGCGGCGAGGTATAGACATGGACGGCTTTGCCATCGGCCTCAAAAAACGAGCGCAGCATAGCGACGACCGAGCCTTTGCCGTTGGTTCCGGCGACGTGAATCACGGGAGGCAGCTTCAGGTGCGGGTTGCCGAATTTTTCAAGCAATTCGAGAAAAGGCGCTCGAAACCCGAGATCGACGGCTTTGTAGCGGTTCAGGACAAACAGCGCCTTGAGTTTTTCCTCAAGCCTCAGGTTGTCATGAAAGAGATCGGCGCGGCGCATGTTGGTACCTTGCGCCGCCTACCGGCCCCCACCCGCTTTGCTAACGCTTCTTTCGGAAGCGTAGCGGCGCTGCCCGCCCCCGCTTGCGGGGGAGGGTTGGGTGGGGGGCGCCGCACTTACATCACGCGCACGCTTTTTCTCTTCAAACGAAGCAACCGTCCCGGCGCCCTGAACAGCGGACGTATAATCCTTCGGGCTGTTTTTATAAGGCTGGCGTTTGTGCCTGCCGTTGCCGTTTTTCTTCCTGTTCGGCCCGCCGCCGCCTTTATGGCCGTTTTCCTTGACCGGATTCATCAACAAATCAAGAATACGCCCGATCATCGCTTTTTGCTCGGCGCGCGGCACGACCATATCGACCATGCCGTGATCGAGCAGATATTCCGCCGTCTGAAACCCTTCAGGCAGTTTTTCGCGGATAGTTTCCTCGATCACACGCTTGCCCGCAAAGCCGATCATCGCGCCGGGTTCTGCGATATGAACGTCGCCCACCATGGCGAAAGACGCGCTTACGCCGCCCGTCGTCGGATCGGTGAGCAGAACGATATAGGGCAGGCCCGCCTCTTTCACCATTTCAACGGCGATTATCGAGCGCGGCATTTGTATAAGCGAAAGAATGCCCTCCTGCATGCGCGCGCCGCCGGACGCCGGAATAACGATCAGCGCGGCGTGTTCCTTCACGGCCTTTTCAGCGGCGGTAACAAGCCCCTCGCCCACGGCCGTGCCCATCGAGCCGCCCATAAAGGAAAAGTCGAAAGCGGCGATGACGGTATTCAATCCGTTCATCGTTCCGTTCGCGATAAAGATGGCTTCGTCACGGCCCGACTTGCTCTGCGCGTCTTTCAATCGGTCGGCGTATTTCTTGCGGTCCTTAAATTTGAGAGGATCATGAGGGACTGCGGGCAGTTTGATTTTTTCGTATTTTCCCTCGTCAAAGAGCAGTTCCAGCCGCTTCATCACGTCGATGCGCATGTGATGACCACAGTGATAGCAAACATTGAGGTTTTGCTGCAGATCGCGGTGAAACAGCATGCCCTCGCACGCCGGGCATTTCTGCCAGAGATTATCAGGCACTTCTTTTTGCTGATCGACGAGAGACCGTATTTTCGGCCTGATGATATTGCTGATCCAGTTCATATGTTTTCCTTCCCCATATTCCTCCCCCTTCCTTTAGGTGGGAGGTCAGGAGGGGGGTAAGGTTTTCTTTGCGGCTCAACCCCCCTCTTAATCTTCCCCCTTGAAGGAGGGAGAGATTTTTATAGCGCTTCCCTTAACGCCCGCACCTTGTCCAGAACCCTGTCCGTCATGTCGGCGCTTTCCAGGCAATCGGCAACTGTCTGGACAATGGCCGAGCCGACAACGACGGCATCCACCACTTTTCCAAACGCGGCGGCGTCATCCGGCGTTTTTATACCAAACCCTGCGGCGACTGGCAAATCACTGATCGCCCTAACCCGGCTAATATCCCGGGCGGCGTCTTCAACATTGGCCGAAGCCGCGCCCGTCACGCCCGTAATCAAGACATAATAAAGAAAGCCGCTGGCGTTGTCCGTAACGATTTTCAACCGTTCGTCATCGGTCACTGGCGTCGCCAGACGGATCAGGTCGATATTTTTCTCTTTCGCCAACGGCCTGATATCGCCGTCCTCTTCCGGCGGCAGGTCAACGAGAATCATGCCGTCCACGCCCGCTTCCGCCGCGTCATTCATAAAACGCTCCGGCCCGTAAGCGAGAACCGGGTTGAAATAGCCCATAAGCACGAGCGGCGTTTCCCGATCATCTTTTCTAAATTCACGAACGAGTTTGAGCGTTTGTTTCATATCCGCGCCCGCTTTTAACGCGCGCTGACCCGCCGCCTGAATCGCCGGGCCGTCGGCCATCGGATCGGTGAACGGCATGCCAAGCTCAATGATATCCGCGCCCGCTTCCGGCAGGCCTTTTAAGATTTCGAGACTTCGGTCAAAATCCGGGTCGCCCGCCACAACGAATGTTACGAGCGCGGCGCGGTCTTCGTTCTTTAAGTCTCTGAATGTGGTTTCAATGCGGCTCATTCAGTTTTTATAACCGCAAAGACACGAAGACGCGAAGTTTTTTTAAATCGTCATTGCGAGCGACCACCGGGAGCGTGGCAATCCATATTCACTATGGATTGCTTCGCCGGCGTTGCCTCCTCGCAATGAGGGCTATGGATGGTTGTGAATTCAAGCTTCGCTGCTATCCGCTTTCTCTTCCTCAAGCCGCGCAGCGACGGCGCCGGGAGATTCCGTTTTCCGCGCAAGCAGACTATAGGCCGTCGGCACGACGAACAGCGTAAAGAACGTCGCCGCGAAAACGCCCGCAAGGATGACGATGCCGATGACTTCACGGGTTTCCGCGCCGGCGCCGCTCGAGAGCACAAGCGGGATCGCGCCCGCGACCGTCGTCAGTCCGGTCATGACGATCGGACGGAAACGCACTTCGGAGGCTTCTAATAATGCGCGTGAAAAGCGCATGCCCTCATCGCGGAGCTGATTGGCGAATTCAACGATCAAAATGCCGTTCTTGGCCGCGAGGCCCACGAGCATGATCAGCCCGATCTGGGAATAGATATTGATTGAATTTCCGGTCAGATAGAGCCCGAGCAATCCCCCGCCCGCCGCCAGAGGCACGGTCAGCATGATCACGAGCGGATGGACATAGCTCTCAAACTGCGCGGCCAGCACAAGAAATACCACGGCAAGTCCAAGCAAAAACACGAATAACACCGAACCGCCGGACATGATAAAGTCGCGGCTCTGACCCTTGTAATCAATCACGACCTTATCGGGCAGTTCCTCTTGAGCGAGGTTTTCGAGGTAATCAAGAGCCTCGCCAAGCCTGTAACCTTCCGCAAGATTGGCCTCAAGCGTAATCGCGCGGATACGATTATAACGAGAGAGCGTTTCGGCGGCGCCGTATTCCTCAATCGTAACAAGGTTTGAAAGCGGGATCAGCCGCCCCGTCCTTTCCGAGCGCACGTAGATATTCTGCACATCGGTGAAAGAATTCTGCTCAGCGCGCTCGCCTTCCAGAACAATGTCGTATTCCTCGCCGCGATCGAGAAACGTCGTGACGTTGCGCCCGCCCATCATGGTCTGGAGCGTACGGCCAATTTCCTCCACAGTCACGCCCAGCGTGGCCGCGCGGTCGTAATCAACGTTGAAATCGATCTGCGGCCGGGTTTCCTTGTAATCGCTGTCGAGCCCCTCAAAGCCGGGATTGTCCTCGCGGACGGCCTCTAAAAGGATATCGCGGTATTCGGCCAGCTCTTCATAGGTCGCCCCGCCGAGCACGAACTGCACGGGCTTTCCGGTTCCGCCGCCGAGTCCCTGGCGCATGATCGGGAAGGCGCGTACGCCGGGAAGATCGCCAAGATTTGCGCGGATTTCGTTCATGATATCGCCGGCGGGCCTGCGCTTGGCCCAGTCCTCAAGGATGATGATGACAATGCCGGAATTAAAGCTTTCGATATTGCCGAAAGCGCGCGGCGCGCGGACAAGCAGGCGCGTCACTTCCCCGCTTTCGACATAGGTCATCAAACGGCGCTCCACCTCGTTCATATACTCGGCGATGTAATCGTAAGTCGCGCCCTCCGGGCCGTTGACGATGACGAAGATGACGCCCCGGTCTTCCTGCGGCACGAATTCCTGCGGCAACTGCTGATAGACATACGCCGTCCCTCCGATCATCAGGCCGAACAGGACAAGCACGAAAACAGGAGCTTTTAACGCGCGCGTCAGCACGGCCATATATCCGCGCCGCGCTTTTTTGAAGGCCCCGTCAACCATGTTGACGATTTTGTTGCCGCCGCCCTCTTCTTTTTTAAGGACTTTGGAGCACAGCATCGGCGAGAGCGTCAGCGCGACCAGCGACGAAAATCCAACCGCCGCGGCAATTGTTAAAGCAAATTCAGTAAATAATCGCCCGATATCGCCCGTTAAAAACGTAATCGGCACAAAGACGGAAATCAGCACGAGCGTTGTGGCGACGATTGCGAACCCGACCTGCCGCGCCCCGCGATAGGCTGCGACCAGCGGCGTCTCGCCATATTGCTGTATGCGGCGGACGATATTTTCGAGCATCACGATTGCGTCGTCCACCACAAGGCCAATCGCCAGCACAAGCGCGAGCAACGTCAGAAGGTTCACCGAAAAGCCGAGCGCATAAATCACGATAAAAGTCGCGATCAGGGACACCGGCACCGTCACCGCCGGGATCAGCATCGCCCTGAAACTGCCGAGAAAAATATAAATGACGAGGATGACGCACCCGACCGCAATGAACAGCGTCTTGTACACCTCGTTAATCGCCGACTCGATAAAGATAGAGGCGTCATAGCTCTGCTCGATCGACATGCCTTCTGGCAGGTTTTTGTTGAGCCGCGTGGTCAGCTCCTTCACGCCGCGCGCCACCTCGATCGTATTCGCCGTGGATTGGCGGATGACGCCAATCCCGACCATGGGAATGCCGTTGCCGCGGAAAAACGTGCGCTCCTCGACGACGCCCAGCTCAACCCGCGCAACGTCGCCAAGCCGGATGAGATAACCGTCCTCGCCTTCGGCCAGCACAAGCTTCGAAAAATCCTCCGCGCTTTTAAAATTGCGGTCAACGCGCGCCTTGAAAAGCCGTTCGTCGGATTCGAGACTGCCTGCGGGAAGCTCGATATTCTCGGCCCTTAAGGCCCGCTCCACATCGGAGACCGTAAGGCTCCGCGCGGCAAGCTCCTGCCGGTCGAGCCAGATGCGCATGGCGTAGCTGAGACCGCCGCCAACGCGCACCCGCGCCACGCCGTCCAGCGTCGAAAACTGGTCGACGAGGTAACGCTCGGCGTAATCGGTCAGCTCCGGCACGGTCATGCGGTCGCTGGTTAAATTTTGCCAGATAATAACGTCGTCGCCGCTGTCGACTTTCTGGACTTCCGGCGGCTCGGCCTCTTCGGGCAGGTTGTCCTGCACGCCGGAAATCCGGTCGCGGATGTCATTGGCAGCCGAATCCACGTCGCGGCCGATGGAGAACTCGATCGTAACTTCGGACTCGCCGTCCTGCGACGTCGACTCGATAAACTCGATGCCTTCCACGCCGGCGATGCGTTCCTCGATGATTTCGGTAACGCGGGTTTCAACGATATTCGCAGGCGCGCCGGGATAGTTCACGTCCACCGTCACGATCGGCGGATCGATGTCCGGGTATTCACGCAAGGACAGGCGGTCAAACGCCACCATCCCGAACGCGATCAAGAGCAGGGAAATCACCGAGGCGAAAACCGGGCGCTTGACGGAAATATCGGAGATGATCATGAGGCGACTCCAACATACAATGAGGCATCCCGGCGAAAGCCGTGATCCAAATTCGCCTTGCTTTTACTGGATCCCGGATTAAATCCGGGATTCAACTGGCGGGCTGAAGTTCTATAATGACCTCTACTCATCCGATTCATTCTCTCCCTGCCCCAGCAAATCCGGCAATGATTCGTCGCTTTTCTGAACCGAGCGGATTGTCACAGGGCTTCCGGGCCGGGCCTTGATCGCGCCATGCGTGACAACCTGCTCACCCTCTTCCAGACCGGAGAGAATTTCAGCCTCGCCCGTGCGTCGCTCTCCCAGTTCAACCTTTCGGCGTTCAACCGTTTTGCCTTTCTCGCCTTCAACGACAACCAGAACAAAATTCTGATTTCCCTCGGGAATGAGAGCTTCTTCCGGCACGATGAGCGACTCGCGCGGATTTTTCTGCAAGACAACGCGCATCAGCAGGCCGGGCCGCAACAGACGGTCTTCGTTATCGATAAGCGCGCGTACGAGAATCGCCCGGGTAACCGGATCGATGCGGCTGTCGATGCTCGAAACCGTGCCTTGGAAAATTTTCTCAGGGAACGCGCGCGAGCGCGCCTCGATTTTGACGCCGGGCTCGATGGTCGGCAGATAAACCGCAGGCACGGAAAAATCGAGCTTCATGACGCTGTCGTCATCGATTGTCGTGATCAGCGTTCCAGGCTGCGCGAGCGAGCCGACGCTGATATTCCTCAGACCCAGAACGCCGTCAAAAGGCGCGGTCACGCTGCGCTGCGCGATGCGGGATTCAATCGCCTTGATCCGGGCGCGCGCCGTCGACGCCTCCCGCTGGCGCTGGTCAAGCGTCGCCTCGCTTGTCACGCCCTGCTTTACGAGAGGCTGCGCGCGCTCCAGCTGCCTTTGCGCTTCCTCAAGGGTGGATTGTTCCTCGAGCAGTTCCGCGCGCTCTTCCGCCGCGTCCATCTCGACGAGCAGATCGCCCTTGTCGACGCGCTGCCCGTCCTCGAAATAAACGCCCGTCACAAGCTCCGTCACAGTGGAGGTGATTTCCACGCTCTCATTGGCTTTGAGCGTGCCAAGCGCCTCGACCTCGTCGACGATGGGCTTTCTCTCAACAGGCGCGACAATAACGCCGACGGGCCTGTCGCCGGATGGCTGGGCTGCGGCCTGAATTCCTGAAAAAAGGACAAGAGGCGCGACGAAAAACAAGATCAGCTTCATGTGCGAATTTTCCTGAAACATAAACCTGTTACGCAAGATAGCGCAAAGCGGATGAATAAAAAGCGCTGCAAGTGAAATTGACTTTTGTAACAAATTATGAAATTCTGAAATTAATAAATTCAAAATTTTACAAGGAGAGAATCGCCTTGGAAGAACCTACCGGACCGGCGGAAGATTTGACCGCCGTCATCAAGCTTCGCCGCGCCGCGCAGATCACCTTGCCGACGGAAATCCGCAAGGCCGCCCGGTTGAAAGAGGGCGATTACATGGAAGCGGAAATCACCGAGAACGGCTCTATTCTTTTAAAACCTGTAACGATTTCAAGGCGCGAGCCAACAGAAGAACAGGCAGCTGAAATTCTCGCCGTCGTAGACGAAACGCGCAGCAGTTACGCAAAAGAGCGCAATGAAAGCCGTCATTGACGCCTCCGTTCTGGTCAGCGCTTTTTTGTTTCCCGAGAGCGTTCCCGGGCTCGTGTTCGAGCGCGCCGGGAACGGACAGTACAGGCTGTGCCTTTCTCCCGTCTTGCGGGAGGAGACGAAGCGGTCTTTGTCGCATCCGCGTCTGCAAAAAGCTTACGGATACTCGGCGAGCGCGGTCGAGGATTGGCTTGTCCGGCTTGATGCGCGGGCGGAGCGTTTTACCGGCGTTTTGCCTGATATTGAGCGCGTGCGCCGCGATCTGGACGATCATCATGTTCTCGCCGCCGGGATCGCCATGCATGCGGAGTGGATCGTTACGGGCGACAAGGATCTTCTGACGCTTGCGCGTTATACGAATATTTCCATTGTCACCGCGCGCGATTTCCTGTCCTTGCTGGAAAAAACCTGACGCGTCGGGCTCTTGATTTTTCCTTAGCGCGTTGTATATAATGAAATTATCAGCGCAGGAATATGCTCATTGGGAGGTGTTCCGGAGCCGCTGACCATAACAATCTTGCTTAAGAAAAGGAGATTGCCATGAACGCACTTATGATGACTCCATTGATGCGTCAAAGCGTTGGATTTGACAGATTCAATGATCTGTTTGAATCCATGATGCGCGATACGTCTGAAAGCTTTGACAGCTATCCGCCTTACAATATCGAAAAACTTGGCGAGGACGATTACCGGATCACGATGGCCGTGGCCGGATTCGGCATGAATGACCTGAATATCCTGCTTGAAGACGGGGTCTTGAAGGTCACGGGCCGCAGGGAAGAGAAGGACGGCGACGCAGACCGGACCTTCCTGCATCGCGGCATTGCCACGCGCGCCTTCGAGCGCACGTTCCGTCTGGCCGATTATATCAAGGTCACGAACGCGGACTTGCGGGACGGCCTGTTGACCGTGGATCTGCAACGGGAAATCCCGGAAGAGAAAAAGCCGCGGATGATCCCGATTGGCGGAAAGCAGCCGCAGGTCGAAAGCAAGAAGAAACATTAAGTCCGGTTATAGCGTAAACGGGTAACCGCAGCCGGGATGTTTCCGGCTGTGGGTTGTGTTCAACCTTTTGCCAAATGGAGGACTGTCATGACTGTAGACGTACAAAAACTTGTACCCTGGAACTGGTTCAAACGCGAGGACGAGGAAAAGCGTCAGGAACTTGCCAAAGCGACTCCCGGCGCGCCGCTTGCCGGGACTCCCGCCTCGTTCCACCAGCTTCATCGTGAAATCGACCGCCTGTTCGATCAGGCGTTCAGTCGGCTGTCGGTTTTTGACTTCCCGGATTTCGGGCATGCGCTGCCGGGATTTTCAGGGCGCGACGGGCTGAAGCCAAGCGTCGATATCGCCGAGACTGACAAGGACTACGCGATCAGGATCGAAGTCCCGGGCGTGGATGAAAAAGACATCAGGCTGGAGCTTTCCGGTGACACGCTAACGGTCAGCGGCGAGAAGAAGCGCGAGTCCGAAGAAAAGGACAAACGCTGGCATCGCATCGAGCGCAGCTATGGCGCGTTCAAACGCGTTCTGAACCTGCCGGAGGATGCGAACGCCGATAAAATCGACGCGAAATTTAAAAACGGCGTATTGACGATCACAATGCCGAGAAAGGCCATCGAAAAGCCTGAAGGCGTTAAGCTGATCGACATTAAAAGCGCGGCCTGATAATTCGCCGCGCAATAACGGGTCCCGCCTTGTCTCCCCCGGGGCGGGACCCATTTTATGCATGCAGGAGGACAAAAATGAGGAACATGACGAAGACGTTTATATTGCTGGCGGCGATGACGGCGCTCTTCGGGGGCGTCGGGTATATGATCGGCGGACAGGGCGGCATGATTATCGCGCTTATATTCGCCGCAGCCATGAACATCGGCAGCTGGTGGTTTTCGGATAAAATCGTTCTTGGCGTTTACGGGGCGAAGCCCGTGCATTCCGGCCCGCTCTACCGGATGACGGCGGAGCTTGCGCAGAACGCGGGACTGCCCATGCCGCGCGTCTACGTTATGGACAACCCGCAGCCCAACGCCTTCGCAACGGGGCGCAGTCCTGCGAAAGGCGCCGTAGCCGTAACGAGCGGGATCATGAACATTTTGAGCGAGCGCGAATTGCGCGGCGTGATCGCCCATGAACTCGCGCATATCAAAAACCGCGATACGCTCACCATGACGATTACCGCGACGATTGCAGGCGCGATTTCGATGCTGGCCAACTTCGCGCTGTTTTTCGGCGGCAACCGCAACAACGCGGGCGGACTGATTGCCACGCTGGCGCTGATGATCCTTGCGCCGATTGCGGCCTCGCTCGTGCAGATGGCGATTTCGCGCGTACGTGAATATTCCGCCGACCGGGACGGCGCCATGATCTGCGGCGACCCGATGGCTCTGGCGGACGCGCTCAAAAAACTTGAGAGCGCGGCGATGCGAGTCGATAACTACGCCGCCGAACAAAACCCGGCGACCGCACATATGTTTATCGTCAACCCGCTGCATATGCGCTCGATGGATAATCTGTTCTCGACGCACCCGAACACGGCGAACCGCGTCCGCGCGCTTGAAGACCTGTCAAGAGAAATGCCGCCGCCGCGCCGTGATTTGCCGCGAAATCCATGGCAAAGGCGGCTTGAGGTTTTTACCGCCACGCCGCCTTCAGCTCCGGCGGACCGGCAAAGACGTTCCCGAACAGGCGCAGCGGATCTTTCGTCGCCAGCATGAGCATGATAAAGAACGCATAGCCCTCATCCGCGTCTCTGGCGTTGCGGGCGTCATTGCGGCGTTTCGCGCGTAAATTCGCCGCTTCGCGCTCTTCCTTGAGCTTTTGCGCGCGGCGCTGTTCCTGCGCTTCGAACGTGTTCTGTTCCATTTTGAGGATAAGGTCGGCGCGCGCCTGAGCGGCCTGATCCTGTTTTAACTCGTACAGGCGCGCCTGCAGCGTACACCAAGCGCTATCGGCGTGATCGCCCGCGATATCGGCGATCGGGCTGTCCTGCCCGTGCTCGACGAGCGCGGCCTGATAGTCGGCTTTCGCGTTGAGGTAATCTTTCGCCAGATCGAGAATCAGCGGGTCGGCGCCCAGATACGGCGTGATGTCGGCGAGATCGAAGTGACGCCCTGAGGAAGCGCCTTTCTCAGGGCCTTCAGACGGATGATTGTCCTGCAGATCCGTCAACTGGTCCGGATGCGCGGCAATCTCGTTGATCACTGATTTTAAAGACAGGCTCTGCACCTTCTGATACCCCGTTATTATTCTTAACTTCGAGGTCAGGATACAGACGAAGGTTAAAAAAACCGTTAATGTTTTACAGAACTATCAAATCGCTCACTGCCCGTCCTTAATGCAGAACGTTTTGATTTTGGGATTGGAGTTCCATTCGGGCGGAATGTTTTTGACTTCCCGCGCCGCTTGTTCACAGGCCTGCTGGGTACGGAACGCCTCGGTATGAATATCGTAAGCGCCGCCGCGATCACCGGAAAACAGGGCAACGACAACCAGAACCCATCTCATGCGTTACTCCATCCCGACAGCGGATTTATAAAGTTCTAGCAGCTCTTCTTCCTCCTGCCTTTTTTCGCGGTCCATTTTGCGAAGACGAATGAGTTTGCGCATGGTCTTCGTATCAAAGCCCGTGGCCTTGGCCTCGGCGTACACATCCTTGATATCGTCGGCAATTCCGGATTTTTCTTCCTCCAGCCGCTCGATTCGCTCAAGGAAGGATTTCAAACGCGCCCCGGCAACGCCGCCCGTATCGGAGGCGTCGTTTTCCTGCTTTTCCTCATTCGCGCCTGAGGGAAAACTTGCGATATTTTCTGACATGTCTTGTTTACCTGTCTTGCTGGTTTTTCATGCTTTTAACTGTAAAGCGCTCGATTAAAAGGCCTTCTTCTCCCGCACCCCTGTAGCGTCCGATTTGCACGGTTACCTGAACATTCTGACTGACAGGCTCGAAATCACTGTAGCCCCTTGCGCCTTCACGGATATAGCTCAAAACCATCGGCACGTCAAAAAGCCACTTGTAGCGGTTTTCAACCTCCCCTTTCGTCAGCATATAAGGCGTGTCCTCAATAAAATTTACAAGCCTTAAATTTGAACTCGCAACAGTCTGCGCGTATCTTCCCTGATCAAGGAAATCCTTGTATTGCTGGTAGGCGGCGCTGTGAAAATACTCGGAAGCGTCGTATACGACTTCTTCATAACTTGAGGCCGAAAAAGTCAGAGACTCTGATAGAGCCTCGGACACCCAGCTGGCGACCTCTTCCGGCGTACGGTGCTGCTGCCCCAGATCGTCAATATTCACGCCCGAGCTGTTTTTTTTATAGAGCGGGTCTTCGGGAATCCGGCTGTCCTGCTCCAGATTTTTGACCCAGTCCGTATGGGGGTCTTCGGTTTTATCGGGCTGCATGCCGTTGTCCATCCAGGCGCGCGGCTGCCCGCCCTGATAGGTCACTAGCGTGGCCAAAGCGGCCGCGCCGAAAACGAAGAGAAGAATAACAAGATAACGCATAACCTATGCGGCGCTCCGTTGATTGGCATTTCTTTTTATCTTGCCGATAGTTTTACCGATCTGCATCACATTTTCTATTCTTCTGTCCACAAAGGCCGATGTTTTGCGCATTTCCGGATCTTCATCGTTAAGCCAGATCAGCATGGAAGAGCTGATAATGCCGGATAAAAGCCCGCGCTTGGTGTAATAGTTATAGTCCGTTGACGTATCCCCCGCCCAGGACCAGATTCTGTCCGCGGTGCGCCAAACGGCCTTCGCCGCATGAACGCCGCGCGGCGGCATAGCCCACAAACCTGCGGCCTGACGCGCCGCGTCCTTATGGGGCTCAAGAAAGATCATCCGGGTTACCAGCGCCTTGCGAATCCGGTCGCGTATCCGTAACGCGTTAACGTCCACATCTTCGAGAAGCCGCAGCATGCCACGGTCTGCGTAATCGGCGAAATGATTCACCGCATCAATTACGCCTCCCGGAAAAACGGCCTCCGCCATGACGGGCTCATACCCTGATTCTTTCGCCGCCTCGCTTAAAACCGCGCGGGTCCAGCCACGCTCAGCTGCTATAACAGCCGCGGATTCAATGATTTTATCCCGGATAAGCGTCGTTTCTTCAGCCATGCAGCCAAGTTTGCATAGATACGATGAAAATGAAAAGGCTTTTTCGCTGGACTTTTCAGCGCGCTTCACCAAACTCTGTAGCTATGGACTCACAAGACTCCCGTGAAGGCAAAGGCTCTTTCGGCAACCAGATCATGCGTCATGGCCGGATTACAGGGGCCATGGCGGGACTTGCCGGAAAAATGATCGGCCAGCGCTATTTCGGCCTGAAAATCGAGCGTGAGGACCACGCGCGCGAACTGATGACCGCCCTCGGCAATTTACGCGGGCCGCTGATGAAGATCGGCCAGATACTCGCAACAATCCCCGAGGCCGTTCCGGCGGAATACGCGCAAGCCTTCCAGCAGCTTCAGGCCAACGCCCCGCCGATGGGCTGGCCGTTCGTGCGCCGCCGCATGAAAAGCGAGCTGGGCGCGGACTGGGAAGATAAATTTCAATCCTTTGAAAAAGAAGCCGCCGCCGCGGCCAGTCTCGGACAAGTCCACAAAGCGGTCGGCAATGATGAAACCCTGCTCGCCTGCAAGCTGCAATATCCTGACATGGGCGCGGCGATTGAGGCCGATTTGCGCCAGCTCCGGATTATCTTCTCCATTTACGAACGCTACGATAAAGCCATTCAGACCCGCTATATTCAGGACGAGCTGGCCGCCCGGCTTTACGAGGAACTCGACTACATAAGAGAGGCGAAGCACTGCAGGCTCTATAATTACATGCTGCGGGACGAATCAAACGTTCATGTTCCCGAAGTCGTTGACGATTTATCAACGCGGCGCCTGCTCACCACGAACTGGCTGGAGGGTAAGCGGATTTTGAAATTCGTCGACGCGGAAGCCGGGCAGCGCAACAGGATCGCCATGAACATGTTCCGGGCGTGGTACGTGCCGCTCTACTACTACGGGATTATTCACGGCGATCCGCACTTGGGCAATTACACAGTGCGCGAAGACGATTCGATCAACCTGCTCGACTTCGGCTGCGTGCGCGTGTTCCCGGCGCAGTTCGTTCAGGGCGTGATTGACCTGTACAACGCGCTTATGACGGATGACGAGGAACTCGCCGTCCACGCCTACGACATATGGGGATTCAAGGGATTGACCCGCGAGCAGATCGACACGCTCAATATCTGGGCGCGGTTTTTATACGCCCCGCTGATGGAGGACAAGGTCCGGCCTATCGGCGAGGTCACCAACGGCGTCTATGGCCGCGAAACGGCGGCCAAGGTACATATGAAACTGCGCGAGGTCGGCGGCGTGACCGTGCCAAGGGAATTCGTCTTCATGGACCGCGCGGCATTAGGATTGGGCTCCGTCTTCCTGCATTTAAAAGCCGAAATCAACTGGCACCGCGTCTTTAACGAAATGATCGAGGGATTCAACCAGAACGCCCTGGCCGAACGGCAGGCCGCCGCGCTGAAGAAATTTGATCTGGGGACTGAGTAAGAGTCTGCTCCATAAAAGCCTGAGTGCGCTTTCTAAAACTTATCTAAAATTTTATGCAAATATTATGCAAGTAAAGTTTAAATACGCTCTATCGCAAAACATAAACGATTATGGATAAAACTTTCTTTTCCCAAGAAAAAAGACTTTTTCCATGCTAAGATTTTATAAACAATTTTAGTCAATAATATAGGTGTGGGAAAATATTTACAGATTACGGTTCAGGGCCCGAAAATTCCATAACCGAAACCGCGCACGTTACAGTCTCCCCTGTGATGCCCCGCGCAAAGGCATGCTCCCCGCATGCGAGAGCCGCGAGTTCTGTGATCTTTCCCATTGTTTTCCCACAGAAAACAGGCGCCGCCTTTAAGAGGAGCATAAGACGGAGCCAAAACAAACGCTTTGGGGGGCCAAGGCAAAGAGGCAAGAGCAGGCCATGAGAAAAAACGCCAATAGAAAGAATGAGCGCGGCAATATCTTCTTTACGCTGTTCGGCGCAGTCGCCGTCGTCGGCGTTCTCGGCGCGACCACAGTCACAATGATGAAGGGCCCCCTGACCACGATGGTCGAGGTCAACCGCCGCACCATGGCCGACACCCAGATGCAGATCGCTTCGAAACTGGCCCTGCTAACGGCTTCAATGGGACCTTATGACGGCGACTGCGAGGCCAGCGACAACGGCACCCCCGGCGATCCTTCAGACGACATAGCAGGCGACCTGTTCGTAGAGCCCATTGAATGGGAAGGCAGCGGCGTAGGTCCCGGCGCGGTCACCGGCTCGGACGGAGGCGGATGGCTGCCAAGCTCAGTTGGCGCGAGCCAGGCCGACCCATGGGGAACGCGCTATGGCTATTGCGTCTGGGACGCGGGCACGATCGTCGATCACGTCGATTGCGGCGGCGGAACGCAAAACCGCCTTGAAGGCAGCGGCGGCAGCGACAAGAATTACCCAATAATTGCAATTATTTCAGCCGGACCGGACCGTGTCTTTGATACGGGCTGCGAAACCTTCGCAAGCGCCGATACGGCTGGAAACGGCAACGGCGCCTTTGATCCGGATACGGAAACCATGATCACCAAGCCGTCAGACAGCGACGATATTGTGCTGGCGCTGAGTTACGCGGAGGCCGCGACGTCCTCCAACGGCATGTGGACGCTCAGTCCGTCCTCGCCGGAAATCGCCACGATTAACAAGGGGATCGAGGTTGAACAGGGCGGCGCTTTCGGCGGCGCAGTTGTTGTTGATCCTTCGGTCACGGATACAAACCAGTTCCCGTACCTTGCCGCGGATTACATTGACGCCGTCACCACGGGCGGCACGCCGGAACTTATGAGCGGCTTTAATCTGGGTAATACGGGCGTGGCCGGTTCGGAATGTACGAATCTTGGCCAGTTTGCCGTTGATGACTTAACGCATCCTTCCGTGCTTCTGATGTGCGTCGACATAGACACCGGCGCTGGCGTTGATATGGACTGGATCGGCATCGCCGGCGTGGGCGCGGGCGGCAAGTGGTCGGACGCGACGGGCGGCATTAATTATGCGGGCGGCAATGTCGGCATTGCGAATGCAACGCCCGGACAAGCCCTTGACGTTACGGGCAATATCGCGCTTACGCTCGCCCTGATGATGCAGGACGGCCAGCCTGTGCAGTGGGGCAGCTCGAGAATCGCGGGCGTGGATACCGGCGCGCTGACCCTTTCGACGACCAGCGGGACGATTGAAATGTCCAACGCGGGCGACGTCGGTCTTGGAATCGCCCCGACGGCGGCGACGAAGCTGTTCATCAAGGGCGACGCGGCGACGACGAACCTGCTTGAAATCCACGACGACGGCGATACGGACGTTGATTTCATCATTCAGGACGACGGCGACGTCGGCATCGGCGTTGACGATCCGGACGACAAGCTTCAGGTTTCAGGCAGCGTCGATCTCTCCGATTATCTGAAAGTCAACGACAAGCGCGCTCTGGCAATGGATGACGCGCACGGTCTCGGCACGGTCTATCTTGGCTTTGACGTTCCGGAACTGACGGGTACGACCGGCGTCAACAACACCGTCATCGGCACGGGCTCCGGTTTGTTAATCGACGCCGGAACGGCAAACACCATCCTCGGCCAAGGATCCGCAATCGCGCTGACGGGCAGTGAAAACACGATCCTCGGCGTCGGCGCGGGCATAACGATTGACGATGGAACGAACAACATCCTGATCGGCACGCATTCGACCGTGCCTGTCGACGTGATCGATAATACGAATGACAGTTACTACCTCAACATCGGCAATTCCATTTTCGGCTGGCTGGACGAGGACGGCGACCCGGCGGACGGCACGGACGCGCCGCTGATCGGCATTAACGTGCCTGACCCGGACGCGACGCTCGACGTCGGCGGGGATATGGACGTGACGGGCCGCGTGGATATCACGGATGGAAGTTTATACTTGAGTAATACGGAATTCGGTCTGCCGCCGAACTGCTCCGGCTCAGGCGACGTTTTGCAATGGACGGGAACGACGTGGGACTGCGCGACGGAAACAAACCCCGGCGATTCCACCGGCACGGACGACCAGAATCTGACCGAAGTGCTGGGCGAGGGCCAGGACGGCGGCGGCAATAACATCCACAATATCGGCAATCTGTACGACATCACGGCGGCGTATGACATCGGCAAAATCCGCGTTGGCACGGGCGGGGCGGGTACGGAAGAGCTTGAAGTCGTCGGCGACGGATTCGTGAGTTCAAGTTTGCGCGTCGGCGGCACGGGCGCGGCGCTGAACGGCATGGAGTTTGAACTGCTCGGCGACGCGAATATCACGCAGACGCTGCATGTGGGCCTCGCGGGCGTCGGCACGGCGGGTTTTGACCTCGACGTATCCGGCGCGGCGCTGATTGACAAGCTTTCGGTGAACGACGCCGACGGTCCGGATGACGCTTCCGGCTCGGGCGGGCAGGAACTATTTCTCGACGTCAACGGCGCGATCGGCGGTTCGCATTATTGCGACCCGGATGGCGGAGATTGCTTCACGGCGGCGAATATTGCGGCTTTGGCGGGCGGCGGTATTACCGTTCCGGGCGACACCGACGATATTCTCTTTAACAACGCCGACGCGCTCGGCGTCGATACCGACCAGTTCGTGTATCAGGCCGCAACCAACGAGCTCGGGATCGGCATTGCCGATCCGACCGCGAATATCCATGTGCAGGACGCAACGCCGGAGCTGCGCCTGACGGATGCGGATGATATATCTGACTATCTAAGAATACACACGCCTTCTCAGGCCGTATGGAACATCGATGCCCTTAATGATCTCGTAATTGATGCAACGCGGTTGACACTTGACACAGCTGGTGGTGACTGGGCTACCGGCATTAATTTCCAGAGTTCGAATTTGCACACATCAGGATCAGCCGGCACACATACTGCTAGGCCCTTTAACTTCTCTTCCGGCTGGGCGCCGGTCGAGGGCACGGGCAGCTTTGAAGGCATGAGGCTTGAATTTGACATCAACCAGACCGGAACGAATACCGGCGATTATTCCATTCTCGATCTGAATGTCACGGAAACAAGTCTTCTTGCAGGATCAGACGGTTACCTCGCCGATTTCGCCGTCGACGGAACAACCGTCTTCCAGGTTGACCGTACGGGCATGACGTCTGTCGGCCATGCGGGCCGGGCGGCGGTTCTGGACGCGGATTCGACCGATCCCGAAAACGTCGCTGACGCCCTGCTTGTGCCGCGCGGCACGACGGCCGAACAGCCGGGCGCGACGGACATGGCGGCGGCGGCGGACGGCATGATCCGCTATAACACCACCGACGGGGATTTCGAGGTTCGTGTCGCGGGCGTCTGGCGCAAGCTGGTGACGGGCGCGGCGGGCGGCTCCGGCGCGAGCCACCGGATCGAGGATGAAACCGATCAGGACACTTACGTCGACACGCAAAATCCGACGGACGGAAGCGACGATGACATTATCCGCTTTGGCACGGCGGGAGCGGAGCGGATGACGATTGATGCGAATGGAAAAGTCAGAATCAATCGTCCTATGGTGGGAGAAAGTTTGGAAGTTGTTGGCATTAGCCGGATACTAAGATTGAGAGGAGAAAACACTCAACCTTACTTGCAAGTTCGTAATTCGAACGGAGCCTATGTTAACTTTGGACAGCCAACTGGCGACGACCATGCAGTTATTCAAGTTGGAAAAGGGGCGGGAACCGCGCTCAGCATAATGACATTTCACAATAATTTGGGCGTCGCTGAGGTCGGCATCGGCACGGCCGACCCGAAAACCGCGCTTGACGTGACCGGCACGCTCCGCGTCGGCGACGGCGGCGAAGCTTGCGACGTCGCCGATCATGTCGGCGGCATTCGTTTCGATGGAACGAAATTCCAGGTCTGCGCCGTCGCGGGCGCGGGCGCGGGTCAGGGCTGGCAGGACATGGTCATCGGCTCGCTCGCGGACTTTACCAGTCTGGGCGACACGCCGGACGACTATAGCGGCTCGGCGAATTACCTGCTCCGGGTGAAAAGCGATCTATCCGGCCTTGAATTCGTTGACGCCGGAACCGTTTCCGCCGCCTCCGGCCACCGGATTGAGGATGAGACGAATGGCAATACTTTTATCGATACGCAAGCCTCCGACGGCACGGACGACGACATCATCCGCTTCGGCACGGCGGGCACGGAGCGGATGACGATTAACGCGAGTGGAACCGTTGCAATTCCATCCGGATTACGAATTACGAACGGGGATGCCCGAAGCACATTTGAGCTCTACAGATCAGGAAACTCCCGCGTAAGCTTCGCTATATCAGATGGTTTGCGAATGGGCTCCTCCGCGGGCTTCCAATGGTACCCGGGCGATGACGTGGCTCTGGGCGGCTTTCACGACAACAGTAAACGGCGTATGGAACTTACATCTGGCGGCCTGCTGGGTATCGGTACGACGTGGAACGGCGATACGATAGAGAGCAGGCTGCACCTTCAGGACGGCGAAATCCGCCTCGACGGCGGGACGGGAAACGAGGCCGGGTGTTTCCGGTTTGACGACTCGGCGGGCAATGACGTTCTGCAATTCGCGCATGACTGCTCAACCTGGCAGACTTTTGCCGCCGCCACGGCGGGCGGCGCCTCCGGCAACCGCATCGAAGACGCCACCGACGGCGACACCTTTGTTGACACGCAGAATCCCTCGGACGGCACAGACGACGACATCATCCGCTTCGGCACGGCGGGAGAGGAGCGGATGGTGATTGATTCGGGTGGAAATATCATCCTTGGCAATCATGAAGGAACCGGTGAGGTTGCGACGCGAAAGCTCATACAGGTTAGGGGAGAGCTTAGAATTGACAGCAACCCTCTTAATGAGGGCGGCAACTTTGTCATCGATATGGGAAATGGCTCTGGTAAAGAAATTTATTTTGAAAGTAATGGCACAAAAGTTTCGCGTATACGAGCGTCATCAAACGATTACGAACTCGATGTGGAAGCCTTGGGCAGTTGGGATCTTAATCTTAAAGCTTTAAGTAACGTCATTAAGCTTGATACGAACAGGGCCGTTATATTGCCCTCAGGGCCGACGACCGACCGTCCGGGTGAAGGTTCAAACCCTGCCGCCGCCGAGGGCATGATCCGCTATAACGAAACCACGCACGCGATCGAGGTTTTCGCGGGCGATCCGGCGACATGGGAGCCTCTGACCGTCGATTCCAGCATCTCCAGCGACCGGATTTTCGACTCGAACGGCGGCGACACCTCCATCGAAACCGACACGGCAAGCGACGGCTCCGCGAACACGATCGTCTTTAACACGGATTCAAGCGAGCGCATGCGCATCCTCGCCACCGGGGAAGTCGGCGTTGGTACGGATGCGCCGGATGCGAAAATGCACGTCGCCGGAACGACGGATACGGCCCTGACCGGGACTGTGGCTGTTAACGGCACGACGGCTGTGACGGGGACGGGTACGCAGTTTAATACTGAATTAAATGTCGGCGACGCGATCACCATCGCGGGCGAAACATTTACCGTCGCTGCAATCGGCAGTAATACGAGCCTGACGCTCGACGAAGCGCATACGCAAACCGCCTCCGGCGAAACCGCCACGGTGGACGGCGATTTGCTGGCCCTCGATACCGGCGACGCGGCGAGAAAGTTCATCGTTGATAAAAGCGGCAATGTCGGGATCGGGACGGATACGCCGGGAGCGGCTCTGACTCTATTCAACTCCGTGCAAGGACACGGGTATGACATCAGCGTTGATAATACGGGCCAAAGCGGCGCACCCTCAATCCGGTTTAGAAGAACAGATGTCCCTAATGGCACTATTTATTTTGATATAAGTACAGCCGGGGGCGCTTATTTTAATAACAATGTAAGGGTCACTGACTCTTTGGGAATAGGCGGCCAGTCCATATTAAATGCCGGAGGCAATAGTGACCTTAAAATCCATGGGGGAGATGCGGCTAACATCAATAGAGACATCTTCTTCCAAAACGGTGATGGCACAGTAACTATCGCGACAATGAAGGCCTCAGGCCTTGTCGGCATTGGCGTTACCGACCCCAAAACCCGCCTCCACGTCGCCGGAAACATTCTCCTCGGCAATAACGACGCCTGCGACGCGGCGGACAAGCACGGCGCGCTGCGCGTCACCGGCGGCGATACGCTGGAGATGTGTATGGATGACGGCGCGGGCGGCCATCACTATGTGGATATTACCGGCGGCGCCAGCGGCAGTACGGCGTTCATTAATCTCAGCGATACGCCTTCGGCCTATGCCGGCAGCGCCGCCGACGCGTACAAGGCGTTGATGGTGAATGCGGCAGGCGACGGCGTCCAGTTCGCCGACGTCAGCGCATTGCTCCTGCCTGCAGGCCAGAACAGCGACAGGCCGACCGGCGCGGCGGGGATGCTGCGCTATAACACGGAAACCGACGCGTTCGAGGTCTGGGATGAAAACGCGAGCGGCTGGGCCGACCTTGTCACGGGCGTAGGCGGGCTGTGGACCGATTCCGGCTCCGGCTATATCGAATACGACAATGCGCTCGGCGGCATTAAAATCGGCTCGAAAACCGGCGCTGCGCCTACATTCCCAACCGTCACAGTCGGCGGCGGCGGCGGCGCAGTCGGCACGATCGAGGAAGTCCTGATCGCGGGGAGCAACGCCAACACGCAGAGCATCACCGGCCTCTCCAACGTAACACTGACGGGCTCCCTGACCGTCGGCGATAACAGCCTCGTCATGGACACGAACACGGCCGGGCATATCCTCGTCGGCGATAACGCGAATTTCAGCCCCGTCGCGATGAGCGGCGACGCAAGCCTGACCTCGACGGGCGCGATTACGATTGCGGATAACGCGGTGACGAGCGCGAAGATCGCGGCGGACACGATTGTGGCGGGTGATATCGCCACAGGCGCGGTGACGGCGGACGAGATTTTGGACGCGACGATCCTCGAGGCGGACCTGAACATCTCCAACGCGGAAAGCAGCGGCTTTTGCCTGACCTCCGATGGCGCGGGCGGGTTTACATGGGCGAATTGCGGCACGAATTCGGCCTTCACCGACCTGACCGACACGCCGGACGTGGCGACGATGAACGCCTCAACCGGCCAGTTCGTCAAGGTCAACGGCGCGGGCAATGGCCTGATCTTCTCCGATCAGGTTGTCAACGTGGTGAGCGGCACGCCCTCGCCGACGGGTCTGTCCCTGAATGATCTTGAGAATGTGAATTCATCTCCCTCTGAAGATCAGGTCCTCACCTGGAGCGGATCGCAGTGGATCGCGCAGGCGGTTGGCTCGGGCGGGATTACAGACGACTCCCTCGACTGGGCGCAGTTCGCCAACGCCATGACGCTGGATGAAAACACCACAGTAGCGATGAATGATCTCGACCTCAATTTTGACAGCGATACCTTTGTGATCGATTCCAGCGAGGACCGGGTCGGCATTGGAACGTCCGCCCCCAGAACCCGCTTGCATGTGAGCGGCT
Organism: uncultured Pseudobdellovibrionaceae bacterium; assembly: GCA_964498755.1. GTDB lineage: Bacteria > Pseudomonadota > Alphaproteobacteria > Micavibrionales > Micavibrionaceae > RZZS01. The sequence goes on from CAZCIB010000009.1 coordinate 53,482, forward strand.
CTGTTCTGCTCGGCGACGGCGGCGAAGCCTGTAATACGGGCGAGACGGATTTCCCCGGCGCGATTCGCTACGCCAACGACCGCATCGAGTTCTGTAAGGATTACGACGACTCTACCCCCGACGCGTGGGTTCCGCTTACGGATTCAAGCGGGGCGGTGGATGCGCTTGACGACCTCTCCGACGTGACGATCAGCGACGCCGCGCTCAATGAAGTTCTGGTCAATGACGGCGCGGGGCAGTGGGTTGACCAGCTCATGACCTTTGACATCCTTGGCGATACGCCGGATTCGGCGGCCATGTCCGCCTCAACCGGCCAGTTCGTCAAGGTTAACGGCGCGGGTAACGGCCTGATTTTCTCTGATCAGGTTGTCGAAATCGGCGCGGGCGCGGAGCCGGACAGGATGCTGCTCAACGATCTCGGCAATGTGAACGCGTCTCCCACGGGCGCGGACGAAGTCCTCACCTGGAGCGGATCGCAGTGGATCGCGCAGGCGGTTGGCGGCAGCCTCTGGACGGAACTTTCCTCAACCCGCATTCATTTCGGCAGCGCGGGAACGGAACAGGTCGGCATCGGCACGAACAACCCCCTGCATGCCCTGCACGTTGTCGGCGATATCCGCTATACCGGCACGAGCCAGCAGCTTTCCGACCGCCGCTATAAAGAAAGCATCGCGCCGCTGCGCGAGTACGGCGACGTTATGGACAGGCTCGAGCAAATTGAAACCTACAGCTTTACCATGAAGAACGACCCGAAAGCGCGGGTACAATTCGGCGTCATCGCGCAGGAGCTTGAGCAGGTCTTCCCCGAGCTTGTGACCACGGACAACGATGAAATGGGTACGAAGGCCGTGAATTACGTCGGCCTGATCGCCCCGGTGATCGAGGCGACGAAAGCGCTGAAGGCGGAAAACGAGGCGCTGAAGGCGGAACTGGCTTCCTACAAGGCCGGACAACAGGATATGATGGAAACGGTCGCCGCGATGAAACGGGACGTCGACGGGCTGAAGGCGCAGACCGGATACGGGTTCGACAAGGCGGGCATGAATATCGCATGGCTTGTTCTTCTGTTCCTCGCCGGGGGCGGCGCGGGCGTTCTGATCTCCCGCCGGAGGCCTTCGGCAGGGGTTAAATGATATGACGGGGGCCGAAACAGGCATGGAGTTCTTGAAGCACATAACGCGTTTCGGGATGCGGGAAATGAGTTGCGAGAAGCGAGTTGCTAGAAGCGAGTTGCGAGAAGCGAGTTGCGGGATTTTCCCCCTCTCCCCCGGGAGAGGGAGGGGCCCGGCGCAGCGCGAAGCGCGTAGACGGGAGGGCGAGGGGTTTGCCAGTCCGTCATCCCCGCAAGCGGGAGCAGTTGCAGGGAGCCGCCTGTATACGGGCGCTTGCTCAAATCAATCTCTGCAAATATGTCATCTCGACCGAAGCCACGCCTTCGTCAATACAAAGGCGGGCGAAGCGGAGAGATCCGATCCACTATCCACTCTACGCGGATTCCTCGGCTCCGCCCGCTCTTGCACAGCAAGCGCGGGCTGCGCTCGGAATGACAATAAATGGAGAATTCTCTTCGTAAGGCTACGTAAAGCGTGCAGCAGTTTATCGCGCCCCCGGCTTTCGCCGGGGCAGGCGGCGCGCTTGCCGGGGATGACAAAACTGCTCCTCCTCCCAATGACGTTTGCCTTGCTGCTGGCCGCCGCGCCGGTTGCGAAAGCGCAGGATATCACGACCGGTCTCGTCGGGCACTGGAAGATGGACGACGCCGCCGGGCCGACGGTGACGGATTCATCCGGTAACGGCTACGACGGCACGGCTTCTGGCGGCGTGACCTATGCGCAGGGCGGCGTGGATGCCCTGGCGGCGGAATTTGATGGTACAAACGGAACGGAAATCGATATCGGCGACATCGCCGCGCTGGAACCCGCCAGTTTTACAATTTCCGCCTGGATGAAAGGGAGAATGGGTACACGAGACAGCACGGTCCCGGCGATTATAAGTAAAGGAAATGGAGATACCGCAGGTCGCGGTTATGCGCTGTACTGGCGGTCTAACGGAAATAACCGCCATCTTCAGTTTCGCCTCGACGGCGCAGGTAACTTAGACAGTCCAGATAATACCATACTTTCTAATACATGGTATCATGTCGCGGCATCGTATGATGGAAGCGTTATAAGGCTATATATTGACGGCGCTGAAGTGGCGGCCCGCAATGACCCCGGACTAAATCCTTCTTCTTCGAATCGATTCAACATCGGAGATCGAAGTACAAATCCTGAACCTTTCAAAGGCCTCATCGACGACGTGCGGATTTACGACCGCGCGTTGACGCCCGAAGACGTGCAGGCGCTGTATCAGGAGCATATCTGTTCCGATCCAAAAGGATTTCAGGGGCAGATGCTGTTCGACGCCGATACGGCCGTCATGGAATACTGCAACGGCGATCAATGGGTGGCGATGTCCCCCGCCCGGACGGGGTGGAAGTATGTTGCGGGGGGATGGAGTCCAACAACCTGCGGCGTGCGCAATGATGGCACGGCCTGGTGCTGGGGGAGGGGCAGCGGTGGCGAGCTCGGCAATGGCACGACGACCGCGATCCAGTCAACCCCGGTTCAGGTGCAGACGAATACCGGACCCGACGGATGGAGCGACTGGTCGCGGATTACCGTATCGAAAGGCACGGCCTGCGGCCTCCGCTCGAACGGCACGGCCTGGTGCTGGGGAACTGATAACAGGAGCCAGTTAGGCTGTGGCGGCTGTGGCGACCAGACGAGGCCCGTTCAGGTGCAAACGGATACAGGCCCTGGCGGCTGGAGCGACTGGACGCGGATTGAAGGCGGCGGCCAGCATCATATCTGCGGCCTCCGCGCGGATCGTACCGCATGGTGCTGGGGTAATGGACTTAAAGGCGCGCTTGGAGATGGAGACACCGCGCATAATAGCCGTCCAGGGCAGGTGCAAACGGATACAGGCCCTGGCGGCTGGAGCGACTGGGTCGATATCGCCG
>CAZCIB010000009.1:56582-64174 GCA_964498755.1 uncultured Pseudobdellovibrionaceae bacterium
CAGGTGCAAACGGATACAGGCCCTGGCGGCTGGAGCGACTGGGTCGATATCGCCGCTGCGTTAGGTGCGTCCTGCGGTATTCGTGCTGACGGCACGGCATGGTGCTGGGGTAACGGAGGCGGGCTTGGCAATGGAGACGATACTTTTCAGGACCAAAGCCGCCCGGTGCAGATCGTTGATGCCGCTGGAACAGGTCACTGGAGCGACTGGGTCGATATTGACCGGAACAGCAGCGCAGGATGCGGCATCCGCGATGATGGCACGGCATGGTGCTGGGGCTCTAGTATGTACGGAAAGTTAGGGATCGGCCCGACGAGCGACAGTACCAGCACGCCCGTGCAGGTGCAGACGGATACCGGCCCGGATCACTGGAGCGACTGGGTGGCTATTTTTGCGGGCGAGAGTAATGCGGGGGACGGGACGTTCTGTGGCATTCGTTCTGACCGATCGCTCTGGTGCTGGGGCGCTGGATACGGGGACCGCCCGGAGAGGATCCTTGCCGATGACGGATCTATCGCATGGGACGACTGGGTTAGCGTAGGAGTCGGCTGGGGTACGGAATGCGGCATTCGTTCTGACCGATCGCTCTGGTGCTGGGGCCAGGGCGCGGATGGCGAGCTCGGCAACGGGGCCACGGTTAATGAACCCAACCCCGTGCACGTTCTCTCTCCCTCCCCGGCCGATTACACGCGCGGGACGGATAGCGGGTTAGTGGCGCACTGGAAGCTGGACGGGGACGCGCGCGACTCGCGCGGGATGCATGACGCGGTGATTACCGGCGGCGATGTCACTTATGAGGACGGCCCGGTCGGCACGGCGATCAAGCTGTCCGACGATCCGATTTTGCTGGACGTGGATACGCTGGACGACGCGGATGTCTTTCGCGATGAATTCACGATAACGGGATGGTTTAAGCCGCAGGATTTCAGCAACATCCGGGATATTATCGGGAATGAGTCCGCTATTACGGCACAAAAAGGGTTTGTTATCCGTACTAATCAAACAGGGGATTTTTTTATCACTGTCAATGACGGAGCCTCGTATACAACCGCCACCGCATCGGCTCCGTTTCAGATCGATAAATGGTATTTTTTTAGCGCACGCATTAGGTCATCCGATATAAGCTTACACGTGGGTGATGAGGACGGCACAATCACGACCGAGACCGTCGCCTATTCCGAAGTCCTGGATTTCAGTCCGTCCAACGATTTTTTTGGTATAGGAAGACTTGATAATACAAGCTGGGACACCTATGGCTCCCTCGACGACATCCGCATCTACAACCGCGCGCTCTCCGAGGCCGAGATCGAGGCGCTTTACAACCTCCGCAATCCGGGCCTTTCCCGCGGGCTGGTGGGCTACTGGACGTTTGACGATATCGACGGCACGACCGTCCCCGACAATTCCGGCAACGGCAATGACGGTACGATGACCGATTTCAACGATCCGGCGGCGGCGATCGGGCATGGTCTGCTGGGCGCCGGCATAGATTTCGGGGCTAATACGGGGGAGGATTATATTAATCTCGGCAACGATGCCTCTCTTAACTCCCAGATCATTACTGTTTCTGCGTGGGGGAAAGATTGCGCGGGCTCCGGCTCCCGTTCACTCGTAACGGACCAAGGCAGTAATCAGCCGGACGGCTATCTTTTGAGATGTGACGACAACGGACGAATAGCCGTATCACTCGGCGGAACGTGGAATGTTGTTGATGTGACGGTTGGCAGCGCCAACCCATCCGGCTGGAATCATTACGCATTTAGTTATGACGGGGCGGAAGTCGTCGCCTACTATAACGGCGTCGCGGTGGGCACGCAGGCGTTTTCTGATGCAATGGCTCTTTCCGGAAACACAACGAAGATTGGCAGGAGAACATCTTTGGAAGATAATTATAACAGCGTTATCGACGACGTCCGCATTTACAACCGCGCGCTTTCCCCTTCCGAAATCAGCATGCTCTACAAGATGGGCCGCACCGCGAACGCCTGCGCGGACCCCGACGGCAAGCTCGGGGACCTGTACTATAATACCAGCTTCGAAGTCATGCAGTATTGCAACGGCGCGGAATGGGTTCCCATGGGCCCTGTGCCGGGCACGGGCGGCGGCGGATGCGCGGGCCCGCCCGTGGGCGTGCGCGGCGATTTGTATTACAATACCGACTACGACGTGATGCAGTATTGCGATGGCGCGAGCTGGCGGAGGATCGGGAAATGAGTTTTGAGTTACGAGTTACGAGAAGCGAGAAGCGAGAAGCGAGATAGCGCCCCTCTCCCCCGGGAGAGGGAGGGGCCCGGCGCAGCGCGAAGCGCGCGGGCGGGAGGGTGAGGGGGTTGCCAGTCCGTCATCCCCGCAGGATCCATACTTGTCATGCTCGCCCCGGATCGGAGTCCGGGATAAACTGCGGCGGGCATCTAACTTCCACAGGCTTTGGGCTCCCGCCTTCGCGGGAGTGACAACAAGGCTGGCCAAGCCGTCATTGCGAGGAGCGCTAAGCGACGAAGCAGTCCCGCCAAGTCATGGCGGAGCGCCGGGGATGACGGGAACGAGACTCTCGCCTCTCGCTTCTGGTAACTCGCTTCTCACGTCTCGCTTCTCGCAACTCGCAACTCGCTTCTCGCTTCTGTTGTTCTGTCTTCTGGTTTCAGGCTATTGGAATACCGCAAACGCGCAGTGCCTCGGCCCGCCGACGGGCACGGAGGGCGAGATCGTTTACAACGAAACCTCGCACGTTCCGCAATATTGCGACGGCAATGAATGGATCGCCTTCGCGCCCCTGCCCGGCGACGGCATGGCGGCCTGGGACAAGGACGGCCCGACGAGCGGGCTGGTGGGCTGGTGGAAGCTGGATGAGACGAGCGGACCGACCTTTGCCGATAGCTCGGGAAGCGGAAATACGGGAAGCCAGAATCGTACCATCACAGGCTATGGCGCGGAGGGCATGATTGATAACGCGCTTGATCTGGGGGTTCCGGGGGACACTGCTACAAATGGCGTTCGCATCCCAAGCGACCCAAGCATTTCAAACTTGACGCAGTTTACGCTATCAACATGGGTTTATTTTCATGCGCGATCCTATCACTCAATTATTTCGGCAGGGCATCTGGGGCCTGCGGCAGCGGCCGGATACACATTGTTAATTGATAATCGTACCGGAGGACAAATCAGTTTTGGTTTGGAGAAATCTGACGGTACCGGAGTTAATGTTGATACTTCAAATTATGATTTTCTGCCAAAACGCTGGTATCATGTTGTGGCAACATATGATGGAACGTACGGGCGTTTATACGCGGATGGTGATTTGATCCGCGAGGAAACCCATATCAATGCAATTGACATTCCCTTTGCGTCCGACACGTTTCTTGGGGTCTACTCCAGTGGCGGCAACAGCTACATCACCGGCAAAATGGACGACGTCCGCATTTACGACCGCGCTCTCTCGGCCACCGAGGTGAAGGACCTCTACGCCACGGGCGGGCCGTGCAGCCATCCGGTCGGGCATGAGGGCGACATTATCTTCAACGAAGACCTAGGCGTCATGCAGTACTGCGAAGGCGATGAATGGGTGAGCGTCGGCACATGCGCGGCGACGGACGGCCCGGTTCTGCATCTGAAATTCGATGAAACAACCGGCGACCCGCTCGACAGTTCGGGCGCGAATACCACCGTCACCGCTACCGGCACAGTCTGGCAACCGAGCGGCGGCGTCGACGGCTCCGGCGCGATCGAGTTTGATGATGATAGCGATTATATTGACATTGGCAATGCGTTCCCTAATGCCGACGAAATTACGATCAGCACATGGATAAATGCTCAGTCAACGGCGTATTATCAGCGGATTTATCATCATTCTCATGAAAACGTTTTTCAGATTGGCCCGAACGGCGACATACGGTTTGACGCGTTACGCTGGAACGGCGATGCGCAATGGGCCGCCCCACTAAACACCTTTCCCTACGGTGGATGGCAGCATTTGGCCGTAACCTACTCTTATTCAAGCGTCGCCAATAAGCCAAAACTGTATCTGAATGGCGCACAAATCCCGCTTGGGTCGGCAAGCCCGGGTTTACCGCTCGAAAACGGGCTGGGCGCAAGCGCATATATTGGGAACGTAACTGCATCGGGAAATCGCGCCGTTAGCGGATTTCTCGACGATTTCCGCCTCTATGACCGCGTGCTGAGCCATGAGGAAATCGAGAACATTTACAAGGACGGCCTGCGCCGGATGCGCACAAACGGACTCGTCGGCCACTGGCCGCTGGATGAGACGAGCGGGACCGTGGCGAATGATCTTTCCGGCAATGGCAATACGGGAACATTCGAAAATCTTGATCCGGCGACAGGAACAGCGCACGGCGCGATTGACTCGGCGATATCGTTTAACGGCACGGATCAGCGCATTCATATCGGGGATGTGGAATTATCAAATAGCGCTATCACCGTGTCCGTGTGGTATAAGACGCCTTCGACAACAGGTAAAACTGATTCAATTATCGGCAAGTATCATGCTTCCTCATCGAAACGCGCATACAGGCTTTCACATAGCAACAGTGAAGTATTTAGTTTTTTGGTGTCTCATAATGGCTTAGCCAAGTGGCAAGGTTCCGGCAATATGGTCCAAACGATGAGTGCAACGACTACTGTGCCCAACACGTGGTACCACGTTGTTGGAACATTTGACGGAGCGGGAAACGGAAAGATATTTGTCAATGGCGTTGAGGATGGTAGTGCGACGGATGCTGCGGTGACGAGTATATACGATGTTTCGACCCCAATATATATTGGGTATTCGGAAAGCGCCGGAGATCAATACGGAGAAGGTTTGATCGACGACGTGCGCGTTTATAACCGCGCCTTATCGCCCGAAGAAATCGCCCTGATGTACGAGGATCAGGTGCCCGGCTACGGCTGCACGAATGCGGGCGAGGCGTTTTACAATACGGCGCATGACGTTTTGCAATACTGTAACGGCCATCGCTGGGTCGCCGTCGGCAAGTGCGAGGTCGCCGCGAGCGGGCTGGTGGGGCACTGGAAATTCGATACCGGCAGCGGCGCCACGGCTGTCGACTCCTCCGGCTACGGCCACGACCTGACGCTGGAGGGCAATACCCTCCCGGCGTGGACAACGGGCATGATCGGCGGCGCGACTTACTATGCAGGAAATGAAGGCACAAATTCCGCCGTTTCACGCGTTGCCATCGGTTCGGAAACGCATCCGCTGCATATCGAGGGGGCGTTGACCATCGCCGCATGGATCCGGCCAGCGACGATTGGTTCTGATGCGACAATTTTTAGAGCCGGAAGCGGTAACGATAATGCTTATACATTGCTGATAACCGGACCTGGCCATAATGATCTCAAACTTAATCACAGAGCACACGCTGCGGGCGTTTGGACGGATACGCGCGCTAACGATGTCATCACACATAACCAATGGCAGCATGTCGCCGCCGTGCGCGAGGCCGACGGCGTGACGACGACCTTCTATGTCAACGGCGAGCAGGTCGGTCAGGATGTGGCCTCTCACCCGCCCGATCCTTCGGGCGCCTCGAATTATCTGCAAATCGGCAATAATTTCGTGAACGGCAGTGACTTCATCGGCGAGATAGACGACGCGCGCGTCTACAACCGCGCGCTGTCGCCGGGCGAGATCAAAACCCTCTACGACATGGGCGAGCGGGCGGTGAAGAGCGACCCGTGCGCCTATGACACGGTCTACCCCGGCACGGAATGCACAGGCGGCATGATTTACGCCGGAACCTCGCCGCATCTCAACGCGCCGATGTATACCACGCCCGCCGACGCGCCGAGCGCCCTGCCGTGGAATAACGGGCCCGGTCCGAATCGTTCCGAAACCTTCCTAACCAGCAACGTCATGGGCGCGCTGAATACGCTGACGCTCACGGAATGGGACGCGGACACCAGTACGCCGGAAGTCGAACCGCACCAGGCCGCGCAATACTGCGCCGAGCTGACCGCGCACGGTTATAACGATTGGTATCTGCCGGCGATTGACGAACTGCAATTGCTGTATAACAACCGGAACGCGATAGGCGGATTTACGACGTCCGGAACAGAGTTTGAAACAAAGTATCGGTCGTCAACGGAACATGCAGTAAATGCAGCGGAGTCGCTCAATTTTGCCGATGGCGTTGTTGATGATACGAATGGAAAGGGTGTTAGTTTCCAACTCCGCTGCGTCCGGAAAGACCTGAACAAGACCTGCGGGCAGGAGATTGCGGGCAATCCGCTGATCATGGTGTTCGATTCGACCAATACCGCCGACGGCTCCGCCGCCAACCAGATTACTATTCCTGCGGGTTCTGGCGCGTTCAATTATGACGTGACCTGGCACGACGCCGACTGCAACACCGGAACTCTGACCGGCCAGACGGGCGACGCGAGCTTCACCGTCCCGACGCAGGGCCTCGTCACCGTACGGATTACCGGCGATTTCCCGCATTTCCGACAGGCGAGCAATCTCGATACCGGCCTCGTCGACGTGGCGCAATGGGGCGATATCCAGTGGGGTTCTTTTCAAGATGCGTTCCGGAATCACGACAATCTCGCCGGGTTCTCCGCCACCGACGCGCCGGATTTGAGCAATGTGACTAGTTTGCAATCAACATTTAGGGATATGAATATTTTTAACGGCTCAATTGGTCGCTGGAATATCGCAAATGTTACAAGTTTAGGTTACACGTTCAGTCGCTCCGGCGTCTTTAATGCAGATATTAGTGGCTGGAATACAAGCGAAATTAAAACTATGTCCAACTCCTTTGGTTATGCAGATTCTTTCAACCACGATATTGGCGGGTGGAATACCGGCAAGTTAACCAATATGATAGGGACTTTTGTAGATGCTGATTCTTTTAATCAGGATATCAGCGGCTGGGACGTCAGCAATGTGACAACCATGCGGCAATTATTTTTTAGAAGCAATTTCAATCAGGACATTAGTGCATGGAACGTTGGCAAGGTAGAAGATATGTTTCGGTTGTTCGGCGCAAATCCCAACTTCAACCAGGACATTAGTGGCTGGGATGTCAGTAGCGTAACCAACATGAGCGCTGCTTTTGAAGGATCGCCCAGCTTTAACCAAAATCTCTCCGGCTGGGACGTCAGCAGCGTTACGAACATGATTTCGATGTTCGACGGCAGCGGTCTGTCGACGGCGAATTACGACGCGATTCTGAACGGCTGGTGGGCGTTGCACAACTCGGCGGACGGACCGCTGCAGAGCGGGGTAACGCTGGACGCCGGAACGATCCAGTATTCCGCCGGGGCCGCCGCCGCGCATACGGGCCTGACCACCGACCCGCCGAACTGGACCATCAACGACGGCGGGGAGCAATGATCCGGTGACCGACGGTTTTATAACACACCTGCCGCAGGAAGAATTGCTTATCGATGGTCATTCTGTATTCTGACGCAGTCCGAGCTGCCCGTGCCCCGCTGCTCAAAAAGGTTCCCTTTTGAGCGGTCCTATTTCACGCGAGCTGTTGATATCCGCGCCTGCGCTTGGCAGCGGCTAGGCGGGGAAGCGCCCTGCCCGCCTGCTCTTCATTCTCGAAGTGATCGAGGCGAAGCTTGCC
>CAZCIB010000010.1:0-25981 GCA_964498755.1 uncultured Pseudobdellovibrionaceae bacterium
AATCTGGCGATAGAAGCGGTGAATGACGCGCCGGTCGGCGTGGATGACGCGTTTAGCGGCGAAGCGGATGAAACGATTTCCGGTAATGTTCTTGCCAATGACATCGATATTGACAGCGCAAGCATCGAGGCCGTATCCGGGACGATCACAACGGCTGAAGGCGGCAGCGTTGAATTGCAGTCTGACGGCAGTTTTGTCTATACGCCGGCGGCAGGTTTCTTCGGCGCAGACAGTTTCACATACACGGTTACGGACGGTCTTCTCGACGCCACGGCTGAGGTTGCTTTAACGGTAGCCGAGCCTGAGCCCGATCTGATCGGCGACGAGGGCGATAACGTACTGACTGGCTCCGAAGGAGACGATGTTCTTGAGGGCAATGGCGGGGCGGACCTGATTCAGGGCAATGGCGGCGACGATACGCTGGTCTATCACCAGGATTCAACCTGGCCGCGCGGTTTTGGCGCGAAAAACGTAGGCTCCGTGGATGTTGAGGGAACAGGCCAGATTGTCGGCGTCAAGGGCGCCGCCCGCAGCTTCGATGTTTTCGACGGCGGCGAAGGCGTTGATACGCTTGTACTGACGGATGGAAAAGACGCGCTGTTTCTCGATGATTCCTTTAGCGACCGGCCGGATGGCGTGAACGGGCCGCGACTGATCGATGTAGAAGTCATTCAGGCCGGTGGAGGTAACGACGTCGTTGATCTGACAAGCAATCAGTTCGATTATGGCGACGTCACGATCTTTGGCGGAGACGGCAAAGATACGCTCTGGTCTTCCGCCGGGAATGACGTGTTGCTGGGCGAAGACGGCAAGGATAACCTGTTCGGCGGGTCCGGGAATGATCACCTCGATGGCGGTAACGGCAAAGACAAGCTTGTGGGTCATGACGGCAATGACACGCTTCTCGGCGGTCATGGCAACGACATCCTGATTGGCGGCTGGAAAGGCGAGATCGAGGCATTCGTCGAAACGACGGTACTTGAGCACCATTTTTCGACGGATGTGACGTTCCCAACCCTGATCGAGCGCAAGGAAGTTGACCAGCTCAATTCTTTCGGTATCGCTGAGGGCGACCTCTCGGTTGAGTTCGAAACAACGGCGACGGTTACTTTCCTCGAATCCGGAGCGGGCTACAACAATACGCTCGGCTTCTACAGCATCCGCGAGGACGGCACGATCCAACATACGGAAATTGCGTTTACGAACGTCAAAAAATACAAGGCGGGCACCGAATACGAAGTGAGCCTGCCGGGCGCGCCGGATACGGATTTTGGGTTCTTCGTGATTGCCAATGGCGACCGCGTCAACGGCAAGTACAAGGATCTTGACCTGTCGCCGGAAAACCTCGATTTCTTCTATAAATGGGGAACGGCGGACGAACGGCTGGCAAAGGTCACGGATGAAGCCGATGATATTTCGCTGGTTTACAATGACGGAGATACTGTACGCGAACTGAACGGCAATATTTATCACACCACTGACCGCGGTGACGATACGGATATCAATCCGGACAACGCGATACACGTCGTATCGGGCAATATGGGCGAACCGGACTCGCTGCGCATAGGTTTTGAAGATCTGAAAAATCTTGGCGACGCCGACTTTAACGACGTGGTGTTTGATCTGGAAATCATGAGCCAGGTCGTGGAAACGCTGCTGGTCGAGGATAACGATATTCTCCATGGCGGGCACGGACGCGACAAACTCTACGGCGGCTACGGCGATGACGTACTGATCGGCGGGCAAGGCAAAGATATCCTTTACGGCGAGCAGGGCGCGGACATGTTCGTCATCGATACCCTCGAGGGCGGCAGGGACAAGATTATGGATTTCTCCCTTGAAGAGGGCGACAGCATTAATATCACTGACGTACTTGAAGGGTTTGAGGTAGCGACAAGCGAACTTGATGATTTTGTGAAGCTGATTTCCAAAGGTAATGGCGACGCCGACCTGAAAATTAACGCTGATGGAGCAGGTAACGACTTCAAGCTCGCCGCAATCATTAATGACGGCGCTGATCTGACCATGACGGATCTTCTGGATGCGGGCGCGTTGATAGTCGATCAAAGCGTGGTCATTTAGAGACGCAGGCAACATAATCGACAGAATGCTTTAAATCGGTCATAACAGGGTTATGGCCGATTTTGCATTGAAGTGCCTTTTCCATACTTTTGAAGCCGGGCGGATTCCCTGTCCGGACGAGCATGACAGGACCCTGTTTTTGAATGCAAGGCTTTGCGCCGGACTTGATAGCCTGCCGGCGCATACCGTTTTTCAGCAACATTTCTATCCAGACTACCGGGCCCTTGCTGGCAGTGGTCTGAAAACCGTCCCCGAAACGTCTGACGAGGCGGGTTTTGATTACGTATTGTTGCATCTTCCAAAGCAGGTGGAAGAAGCAAAAGGCCTGATTGCCGACGCCGCCGTACGTCTGGGAGAGAACGGCGTTATGATAGCCGCCGCAGCGAACGACGCCGGAGGAAAACGCTTGCCGGGATTGTTTGGTGAATTCAGCGACGCGTATGTCAGCGAGTCCAAGCATAAAGCGCGCGTTGTCGCGGTAAAGAAAGGGGATATGCGTAATGACGATGTACTAAACGCATGGCGCGCGGACGCTGATTTACGGCGCGTTCCGGAAACGGACTTTACGTCCTGTCCCGGCCTGTTCAGCTGGAATCGCGTCGATCCCGGCTCGGCCCTGCTTACCGACTACATGGATCAGAATATTAAAGGATCTGTCGCCGATTTTGGCTGCGGGTACGGGTATCTGTCCGCACGGATGCTAGAAACATGCCCGGACGTTTCGCATTTGATATGCATAGACGCCGATTACCGCGCGGTCCGGGCCTGCAAGCAAAATATCGGCGCACGTACAAAAGTACATTTTGATTGCCTGTGGGATGATCTGGCCGCGCCGGACAATAACTTTACAGGCCGTTTTGACGCAGTAATAATGAATCCTCCATTTCATGAAGGACGGGATACAAAAGCCAGTCTCGGTTCGGCGTTTATTGAGACATCCTATAACGCGTTAAAAGAAAACGGGAAACTTATAATGGTTGCAAACGTACACCTGCCTTACGAGCCTGTACTGCGATCCATGTTTGGGCGCGTCGAGCAGCTTGCAAGCCAGAACGGCTTTAAAATTCTGAAAGCAGAGAAATGAGTCCGCAGACAATCCGCGCAGACAGGCTTCTCGCCAATCTCGGCTATGCCAGCCGCAAGGAGGCGGGTAAACTAATCCGTAGGGGGTTTTTATCCGTGGACGGCATGACCGTCGAGACGCCTGAACGGAAATTTGATTTTGCGCGCTTGAAGCAACAGCAAGTTCTGTTCGATGAAGAGCCGATTGACCCTATGCCGCCTCTGAAAATCCTGCTGAACAAACCCGCCGGATATGAGTGCGCGCATACGGGAAATGGCCCGGTGGTCTTCGATTTGCTTCCGCCGCGTTTTAAGCGCCGCAATCCAAAGCTCTCAATTGCCGGGCGTCTCGACGTCGAAAGTACGGGCCTCGTACTGCTCTCTGATGACGGAGATTTCGTGCATCGGATTATTTCACCGAACAGCGACACGCCCAAGACGTACATTGTAACGACGGAAAAATCCGTTACTCAGGAGGTTTGTGATTTATACAGCTCAGGAAACATGACGCTCAAAGGCGAGAAAAAGCCTTTGAAGCCTGCCGAGACGGAAATTCTCGGGCCCCGCAAAGTCAAAATGATCCTACACGAGGGCCGGAACCGTCAAATCAGGCGTATGTTCGCATCTCTGGGCAACACGGTTGAAACGCTGCACAGGGTTCGTATCGGCGAGTATGAATTGAGTTCGCTTAAGGAAGGGTGCTATCTTATATTGGATTGAACAACAAATCTATTAAGCGTGGATAATGAAACAAAATCTTCAAAAAATAAGCGCGCTCGCTGCGGAAATCGCAAACGAGCCGGACAATCCGGATCACAAGCAGGCCTTTATGAGCGCCGTGTCGCGTCAACGGTTTCGCAAGTATAACCCCGATTTCAAGCTTTTTTTCCAGACATGCCTCGAGGACAGGACACTCGACCATAATGCCATGATGCGCCCATGGTTTAGTCTTTTAAAGACAATGCCGGAATTTAAAAAAATTTATAAGCTGCGCAAAAAAAAGAGTTACGAAGAATTTCGCGCCGCTTTCGCGGCCTTGCCGCATCATGAGGCCCTGTTTGACGCTTACTTTCTGCTCGGGCTGAAAAGTTATGTGATCCCGGACGCCGAATTTGAACGTTTTTTAACCTGGTTTCGCAGGTTTATTCTTGAAATTCTGGATGTTGAAAACGTTGATCCTGAGAATAAAGCTTTTGAACCTGTTATCGCTGCGCTCGCGCATTATTGCTTTTATACGGAATATATTTTTGATTTAAGCGCTGAGGAAAAAGCCAAAGTCGCGCTCTTGAGAGACAGGCTGGAAGACGGAACGCGAACAGATGCGTTCGCTGTGTTTTTATTCGGCTGTTACGCGCCGCTGTACAGTCTCAAAAATTCCCTTAGTCTTGCCGGCGTTTTGAAAGAAACGCCTGATTACGCCGAACTGGCCAAGGAGCAGATCACTGATTTTCATGAAGAGCAGAAACTTAAGAGAGAAATTAAAGAGCTTAAGCCGGTCAGGGATAATGTTTCTAGCCTGGTGCAGGCGCAGTACGAGGAATTCCCTTATCCGCGCTGGAAAGCGACGCAACACGTCCGGAATCTGAAAACCCTTGAAGATGTAGTGACGAGCCTGACGGGAGAAGGTTCCGATCAAGAAAGCATGGATATTCTGATCGCCGGATGCGGCACAGGGCGCCAGGCCGTGCAGTGCGCGCTCGCTTTTCCCGGCGCCAAAATCACAGCCGTTGATCTGAGTCTGACCAGTCTGGCTTACGGCAAGCGCAAGGCAAAAGAGCATGGAATCAAGAACATGGAATTTCTTCAGGCTGATATTCTTGAGCTAGGCGATCTTGGCAAAGCTTTTGATTTCATCATGTGCACGGGCGTTTTGCACCATATGGAAGATCCGGAAAGAGGCTGGTCCGTTCTGACTGGAATTTTAAAGCCGGAAGGGGTCATGTTTATTGCGCTCTACAGCGAAATAGCGCGCGCGTACATTGCGCGTACGCGCGAGGTTATCATGAGCAAAGGTTATTCCAATACGGCCGAGGATATACGCAAGTTCCGGACGGATTGTTTTAGGTTGTTGAAACGAAAGGATTTAAAGCAGGTTTTGCGCTCGCACGATTTTTACGTTCTCTCCGAATGCCGGGACATGCTTTTTCACGTACAGGAACATCGTTACGAGTTGCCGCAAATTTCAGGTATGCTGGAGCGTTTAAAGCTGAAAATTGTACGGTTTGAGCCGCCCCAGCTACTCGTCCCCGTCTATCAAAAACGTTTTCCGGATGACCCATCCGGAACAAATCTGGACAACTGGAACAAGCTGGAACGTAAAAGGCCCGATACATTCGTCAGCATGTACCGCTTCTGGTGCAAACGTACGGACTTATAGTGGCAGGCCTGCTTAAATATAGTACATTGCCATGTCGCCCTCGATCTGATCGACTTCTTTCTTGATCCGGTGGACGAGGCGATCTTCATGCAGGGCGCGTTTGTTCAGGCCCGTTTCACGACCGACCATGTGGTAAATTGACTCGAGCGCGACGCTGCCGCCTGTACCATTCTCTTTGACATGGTGCGCCATGGCCGAGTCCATTGTAATGATGGATTTATCCGGTTGGCTGCGGCGACGCATATGTTCGTTGGTCAAGTGTACGATCATCATAAGCGAAAAATTGGAGACCTGAACTTTATGGTGCGCCTCATAGTGCGGGCGCAGACCTTTCAAAATATGGTAAGTTTCCACCTTGTTGGGCGGGTCAAGGAAAACTCTTTGAAAGCGGCGGTCGAGCGCGGCGTCGAAGGAAATATACTCCCGGTATTCGTCAAGCGTGGTCGCACCCAGAACGTGCAGGTCGCCGACTGTCAGATAAGGTTTCATAACGTCCGACAGGCCTGCATAGGCGCTGCCCGTACAGTTGGGCATGATGGTGTGTATTTCATCGATAAACAGGATATAGCGCGGCAGATCCCAGTCGTGATAGCGTTCGGCAATCCCTTTACAGAGAGGAATAAAACGCTCCTGCATTTCGGCGGGGCTGTTCGTGCCCGCAGCCATCCGCGGGAGGTCGATCTCGATGACGCGCGCGTCCTGCAGATATTCCGGCACCGTACCGGCTACAATGCGTTGCGCAAGACCGACGGCAAGGGCTGTTTTACCGACGCCCGCGGGAGCCAGCAGAACAACGTTTTTCCGGTTACGCTGCATCAGGATCAGAATAGCTTCATCGATTTCTCTGTCCCGGCCTGAAATCGGAGGGTAACGCCCCTGTCTTTCATTGGAGGTGAAGTCGTTACAATACTTGTGCAGGAGCTCCTCTAGCTCTGTGTTCGAGACGACGTTGCCCCATTCGCTTTTGCTCATAGCTGGTATCCTGTTGCTGGAAGCGCTGTGATATAGGCCAGTATAGCCTAAACCAGAATTATATAAGAAATTCTTATCCGAAGCGAGATTCGAAAGCGATTTTTGATCCCGCAACCGATTCGCGTATATGTTGCTCGTTATAACCTTGTGCGTAAAGCGCTGAAACCAGGTCGCCATGGAGGATCAGATTGTCGATTTCTTCGCAGACAATCGGTTTTGGATGATAGCCTATGCCAAGTCCGGCGGTCTTGAGCATCGGGACGTCATTAGAACCATCTCCTATGGCGATGGCCAGTTCGGGTCTGATCCTGTTGTTTTGCGCAAATTCGTACAGCGCTTTGAGCTTTCCGTTTTTATCGATGATATTTCCTTTTATTTTGCCAGTCAGTTTACCGTCCCTGATGTCAAGCTCATTGGATACGAACGCGGAAAAGCCTGCCTGACTGGCGACCGGGTTGGCGAAGCAGCTAAATCCGCCCGTTACCAGAACGCAGCTTGCGCCGTAGTAAGTCATGGCGCGTACCAGAAGTTTTGCGCCGGGATTAAATTCGATACGATTCAAAACGCGCAGAAGCAATTTTTCCGATTGCCCCTCTAGTAGCCTTACCCTGTCTAACAGGGCCGTTTCGAAATCTATTTCTCCTTCCATGGCCTGGCGGGTGATTTCGGATATTTTTTCTTCCAGCCCAGCTTCCCTGGCGATCTCATCCAGCGTTTCCGAAGTTACGATTGTGGAATCCATATCCGCCAGAAGCAGCTTTTTTCTGCGCCGTTCAATGGGGTTGATGAAGACATCGATGTGGTCTTTTTCAAACAACTTGCGCAGAGAGCGCAAAGTAGCCTTTTCGGGCCTTTCGGAAAGTCCGAGATCGGCGGCTTTCCCGGGATGCAGCCAGACAGGCGCGCAAGTTTGCCTGAAGCCTTTTTCATCCATGAAGCCCTTCGCCATATTAATGTGCTTGTCTGCGAGGGACTCGCCTCTTGGAGAGGACACAAGCGTTAAAACAAAACTCATATGCGCTGCCCTTTCTGCTTGCACAAACGCTTTACTGTTCCTAGGGTATAAAAATCATCAGAAAAAGATAGAGTGGAGTGTATAAAGAAATGGATAAACCAGCCGTTAAGCCGAATAACCCGTGTTTTTCTTCCGGCCCTTGCGCGAAAAGGCCGGGCTGGAGCCTGTCTGCGCTTGAGGAACTCGTACAGGTCGGACGTTCGCACCGCGCGTCTCCGGCGAAAAAACAGCTGAAAGACGTCATTGACAGACAGAAAAAAATCCTCGGCATACCGGACGATTACCTCGTGGGCATTTTACCGGCGTCCGATACGGGCGCCTTTGAACTTGCGCTCTGGAATATCATCGGCTCCAACCCGAACGGCGCGGACGTGCTGGCGTGGGAATCCTTCAGCGGCGACTGGCTCAAGGACATAGAAGGCCAGCTCAAGCCCGCGAACTACGTCGTTCACAAGGAAGCGTACGGCAAGCTGCCCGATCTCTCCGCCGTTGATCAAAGCCGTGACGTCGTTTTCGTCTGGAACGGCACGACGTCGGGCGTGCGCGTACCAAACGGCGACTGGATATCCGCAGACCGGGAAGGCCTGACGCTGTGTGACGCGACCTCCGCCGTTTTTGCCTATGATCTGCCGTGGGACAAACTCGACGTTACGACATGGTCATGGCAGAAGGTTCTGGGCGGGGAAGGCGCGCACGGCATGCTCGTGCTTTCGCCGCGCGCGGTCGAGCGGATTTTAAGCTACAAGCCCGCATGGCCGCTGCCGAAAATCTTCCGCATTAAAAAGGGCGACAAGATTAATGCCGGCATATTTGAGGGCGCGACGATCAATACGCCTTCCATGCTGGCGGTCGCTGACTGTACGGACGCACTCAATTGGGTCGAGAGTATCGGCGGGCTTCAGGCCTGCATAACGCGTACGGATGAAAACTTTTGCGTTATCAGGGGGTTCGTTGAAAATAATGACTGGGTTGATTTCCTGCCCGTACGTCCTGAAATCGCTTCGAAAACATCCGTATGCCTGAAAATTACGGATGCGTGGTTCAATGATTTGAGCGAAGACGATCAGAACGCCTTTATCAAGTCCATGGCCAAGCTGCTGGACAGCGAAGGCGCGGCTTACGATATCGCCGGATATCGCGATGCGCCGCCGGGCCTGCGCATCTGGTGCGGGGCGACGGTGGAAAAAACCGACCTCATCGCGCTGACGCCTTGGCTCAGCTGGGCGTTCGAGGCGACGCGGGCTGAAGAGCAAAAAAAACGGGCGGCATAGCGCAAGGCTGAAGGGGAGTACGAGAATGCTTGGGGAACTGAAAGGCTTTATCGAGAAAGCGAAATCAGACGAGCCGATAGAGGACTCTGATTTGCAGACGCTGCATGCGCTTATGATTGCGGACCACGTCGTCAGCAGGGAAGAGGCCGACGCGCTGTTCCTGATCCGGGTTGGGCGCCCTGAGCTTGAGGACAGCGAGACGTTTCAGACATTATTCGTCAATGCCCTGACCTCGTTTTTGCTTTATACCGGCGAAACCCCGGGCAGCGTTGATAACATCGAATGGATATGGCTGAGCGACCGTATCGGGCTGGACGGAGAATATACGCCGCTGGAAAAGGCGCTTGTCAAAAACCTTGCGCTGCGCGCGGAAAACCTGCCCGCGAATTTTCCTGCGGATGCGGCCGGATTGTAGACCATTCACAAATCGCTTTACTTTCCTGCGTACCCTGTTATTTGTGGACCCCTGTTTTCTCCAACAAGACAAAATGGGGTGTTGACATGCCAAAGGCGCTTATCAGCGATAAAATGGATCCGCTCGCTGCGGAAATCTTCAAGAAGAACGGCGTCGAGGTCGACGTCAGGCCGGGCCTTTCCCCGGACGAGCTTAAAGATATTATCGGCCAGTATGACGGGCTCGCGGTGCGGTCCTCGACAAAAGTGACCGCCGATATTCTTGAGACAGCCAAAAATCTCAAAGTCATAGGCCGCGCCGGGATCGGCGTCGATACCATCGACGTTGAGGCTGCGACGAACGCGGGCGTGATCGTGATGAATACGCCCTTCGGCAATTCGATTACCACGGCCGAGCACGCGATTGCGATGATGTTCGCGCTGGCCCGGCAGATCCCCCAGGCCAACGAGTCGACGCATGCGGGCAAGTGGGAAAAATCCAAATTCATGGGCGTGGAGCTTTACGCCAAAACGCTGGGCGTGATCGGCTGCGGGAATATTGGCGCGATTGTCGCCAGACGCGCTCTGGGCCTAAAGATGGACGTTATCGCCTTTGATCCGTTTTTGACGGAAGAGCGCGCGGTCGAAATCGGCGTTGAAAAGGTCGAGCTGGACGATCTGTTGAAACGCGCTGACTTCATTACGCTTCACGTACCCAAAAACGACAAGACCAAGGGCCTGATCAACAAGGACGCCATCGCCAGAATGAAAGGCGGCGTACGGATTATTAATTGCGCGCGCGGCGGCATCGTCGTGGAATCTGATCTGAAAGAGGCTCTGGACAGTGGCAAGGTCGCCGGCGCCGCGCTTGACGTCTTTGAAGTAGAGCCCGCTAAGGAGAACATTTTCTTTGGTCATCCCAATGTCATTTGCACCCCGCATCTGGGAGCCTCCACAACGGAGGCGCAGGTCAACGTCGCCATTCAGGTCGCCGAACAGATGTCGGATTTCCTGATGAGCGGCGCGGTGACGAACGCGATCAACATGCCCTCTATTTCCGCCGAAGACGCGCCGCGCCTCAAGCCTTATATGAAGCTCGCCGAACAGCTTGGCAGTTTCGCGGGCCAGATAACCGAACACGCGATCAAGGAAATCAATATTGAATATCAGGGGCCTGTCGCTGCCCTGAACGTCAAGCCGTTGACGCAGGCGATACTGGCGAACCTGCTGAAGCCTTTGCTGGAGACGGTCAACATGGTCAACGCGCCGGGGCTCGCCAAGGCGCGGGGAATTAACTTCTCCGAAACGCGGCAGGAAGACTGTGAGGACTATCACACCGCGATTATCCTGACCGTTGAGACGGAGGAGCGTACGCGTACGATTACCGGAACGCTGTTCGCCGGGACCGAGCCGCGCATCGTGGACGTCGAGGGTGTGCCGGTCGAGGCGGAGCTCACGGAAAACATGCTGTTCATCCGCAACGTCGACAAGCCGGGCCTCATCGGCGCGCTTGGCACGATTCTCGGCAATGCCGGGCAGAATATCGCCGATTTCCGCCTTGGCCGTAAAGCTCCGGGCGAAAGCGCGATTTGTCTTGTCTCGCTCGACGCGCCAATCAATGACGACGTCTTCGCCGAGGTCAGCAAGCTCGAACAGGTGAAGCAGGCGAGGCGTCTGACATTCCGCGGCGCGGCCTAGATTCTCCCTCCTCCCTTTGCAAGGGGGGAGAAAGAACTGGAAAATTTATTCCTCCAGACTCACCAGACTTGCATTGCCGCCGCTGGCGGTGGTGTTAACGCTTACGCTGCGCTCGATCGCAAAGCGTTGCAGGGTGTTCGGTCCGCCCGCCTTGGGACCTGTACCTGACAGGCCGTGCCCGCCGAAAGGCTGTACGCCGACGACGGCGCCGGTCATGCCGCGGTTGACGTAGCAGTTTCCGGCATGTACGCGTGACAGCACGCGCCGCCATTCGCTCTCAATGCGCGAATGCATGCCGAAGGTGAGGCCGTAGCCTTTGCCGTTCAGCGCGTCGATCATGCCGTCCAGATCGCACCGGGCAAAGCGGACGACGTGGAGCACGGGCCCGAAAATTTCCCGGTCGATCATGTCGATATCCTTCAGCTCCCAAGCGCAGGGCGCGAAATAATGACCTTTGTTTTCAAGTTCTTCAGGCAGGTTCGCGCGCGCAATCAGGCGGCCAAAGCCCTCGAGATTTCTGAAATGCTTTACAAGCCCGGCATGCGCTTTCTCGTCGATAACGGGACCGACATCTGTCGAGAGCTCATAAGGATCGCCAACGCAGATTTCCCGCATCGCGCCTTTGAGCATATGCATGGTCCTGTCCGCGATTTCTTCCTGCAGCATCAGGATGCGCAACGCAGAGCAGCGCTGCCCGGCGGAGCCGAAAGCGGAATGAATGACGTCGTCCACGACCTGTTCTGTCAACGCCGATGAATCTACGATCATCGCGTTCAGCCCGCCCGTCTCCGCAATCAGCGGCGCGATCGGACCCTCTTTTTCGGCAAGCGCGCGGTTGATGCTTTTCGCGGCCTCAATCGAACCGGTGAACGCTACGCCCGCCACATCCCTGTATTCGACAAGATCTGCGCCGATTTGGCCATCGCCGGGGAGAAGCTGTATGACGTCCTTTGGAATTCCGGCCTTGTGCATCAGGCGTACGGCTGTCATGGCGATAAGCGGGGTTTGCTCTGCCGGTTTTGCAATGACGGCATTTCCGGCCATAAGGGCCGCCACGATCTGGCCCGTGAAAATAGCCAGCGGGAAGTTCCACGGCGAAATACAAACGAAGCAGCCTCGGCCCTCCAGGGCGTACGCGTTCAACTCGCCTGTCGGACCGATGAGTTCCGTTCCCCTTTTCTTAAATAATTTACGCCCTTCGACGGCGTAATAGCGGCAGAAATCCAACGCCTCGCGAATTTCCGCAAGCGCGTCCGGAACGGTTTTCCCGGATTCCAGAATACACAGCTTGATCAGTTCCGCCGTATGTTCTTCCAGTAAATCCGCATAGCGTTCCAGTTTTTCGGCCCGCTCCGCTGCGGGCGTACGGTTCCAGACAGGAAAAGCCTCCCGCGACTTTTCAAACGCCAGATCGATATGCTTTTGATCCGCGTTCCAGACCTTGCCGATTTCCGTGCGCCACTCCGCCGGGTTATGAACGCTGTCCGGCACGCCATCCTTGTACGTTTTACCGGCGATCAGCGGCGCGGCTTCCTGCAAGGGCGAAGCATGATCCATCTGCGCGTACAGCGCGTCGACGCTCAACGCGTCTGTCAGTTCCATGCCCGCCGCATTGTCGCGCTCATAGCCATATATCCTTTTGGGAAGCGGGATTTGGCGATGTTTGCGCTCCGCGTGGTTTTGCGCATCAGAAACAGGGTCCCGGGCCAGCTCTTCCGGCGCGAGAGAGTCATCAAACTGTTTAAAGACAAATGACGTACTCGCGCCGTTTTCAAGCAGGCGGCGTACAAGATAGGGTAGAAGATCTTCATGGAGGCCGACGGGCGCGTACACACTACTCGGTAACTTGAAACGCTCCATAATCAGGTTATGCAGAGCCTCGCCCATGCCATGCAGCCTTTGAAATTCCATACGGGTTTTATCCTGTCCGGCGAGATCGATGACGGCGGCGACCGTATGCGCGTTATGCGTGGCGAACATCGGGTAGAGATAATCGCGGCTGTCCAGCAGCTTTCTGGCGCAGGCGAGATATGAGAGGTCCGTATTCGCCTTGCGCGTAAAGACCGGGTAGTTATCAAGCCCCATGACTTGCGCGCGCTTGATTTCCGTGTCCCAGTACGCGCCCTTGACCAGGCGTACGTCTATGAAGCGGTTATAATTTTCCGAGAGATGAACGAGGTGATCAATAACGTGCAATGCGCGCTTCTGATAGGCCTGCAGCGCCATGCCGAAGCGGTCCCAGCCGACAAGAGACTTGTTGCTTATAACGGCTTCAATGATGTCCATTGACATTGAAAGACGGTCTGATTCTTCGGCGTCGACGGTGACCCCGATATTTTGCTCCGCCGCGCGGCGGCAGATATGCAGGAGTTTCTCCGAA
Organism: uncultured Pseudobdellovibrionaceae bacterium; assembly: GCA_964498755.1. GTDB lineage: Bacteria > Pseudomonadota > Alphaproteobacteria > Micavibrionales > Micavibrionaceae > RZZS01. The sequence continues at coordinate 13,251 of CAZCIB010000010.1, forward strand.
AGTTCTGGAACGCATTTATCCGCCTGCGCGTACGCATAGCGCGGATGAAGGGCCGAGAGCTTGACGGACAGGGTCGGCCTGTTTACGGGTTCGGGAGCCGTCCGGCCAATTGTCGCGACGGCGTGCACGTAAGAATTGAAATAACGCTCCGCGTCTTCTCTTGTCCGTGCGGCCTCTCCCAGCATATCGTAAGACATGCGATAATCTTTTTTGACATACGCGCGCGCATTTTTTACCGCTTCTTCGGGCGTACGCCCCAAAACGAACTGACCGCCCATCATCCGCATGGCGCGTTTCATTGCCGCGCGTATGACGGGCTGCCCTAGCCGTCCGAACACGCTCGCCAGCGTGTTTCTGGACAAGGCAATGCCGAGCCGGGAAGCCAGCAAAACAATATCCCGGCTTGTCCGTTCATTTGTCCAGTCGATGCGGGAGAGTTTATCGGCGATCAGAAGATTGGCGGTTGCGGCGTCGGGAATGCGCAGCAACGCCTCCGCCAGTCCCATAATCGCCTGCCCCTCTTTCGTGGACAGACCGAATTCCTGTAAATAACTTTCCATCTGCCCGGACTCGCGAGGGGCGGCCCGCATGCCTTTGACAAGTTCCGCAGCCCTTTCGGATACGCGCGCGCTTTGATCGTCTTGCCAGTCCAGATATTCCAGCAGCGTATCGACGCATTCCGATTCGTTTTGAAGGAGGTGTTTTTGAAATCCCTGTGTCATGATCTTCTTTAGTAAACAGTTGTTATAGCATAAGAATAGACGATTTATCCGCGTTTGACCATCGCGGAAATAAAAACCATAAAATTTGTCATATATACTTTAGGCGTGCGACATTATGCCGCACTAAAACCTGTTGAATTTTATAGAGGCAGTGTGAAATATTAGTCTTCTCTTATGTTATTTTAAGGCGGTGTAATACGACTAAAAGGGGGAAGCCTATGTCAGTAAAAAACGAATTTGCGCATGTTGAGCGCTGTCTTGAGCCTTTATCCTTGTCTAATTATCCGGAAGGCCATAATGGCGGCGAAAGATGGCTTGCGAGGAGTTTGGTGCAATCCGGACCTGAGACCGTTATAGAACAATTGCGCCTTGCAAAAACGGAAATAGATTCTATCGCTGCGCAGAGAGAATCTGACGGGAGGCCTTTTAACAGGGAGCCGTTTCCAAGAGTCAGGATTGGAAGCGACCCGATGACTCCGCTGAAAGCCTTGGCTCTTATGACGAGTCCCCTGAAATATGATGGAGCCAGGGCTGCGGAAGAGTCCCTGAAAGCGGACGTGATTGCAGAGCAGGCAGAAAAAATGGCGGAGAAGGCTGATCAAGCAGTTAAAAGCAGGGCTATCAGAAATGCGATTTTTATGCATCCCCTTTATACGGCTCTGATGGTATTTCCGGCGGCCAGCGGTAGCGTCGCCGGGGAAAAAACCTATACGGAGTTGATGAATGAAGCTGCGGCTGCCAGACAGGAAAGTCAAACAGCCGGATTGAAAGCGGAATTCGCCATTGACAGAAAAGAGAACCTTCTTGCGCCGCTGAAAAAAATGGTAGAGGCGATGGCAGAGGTAGAGCCGGCCAGCGTTACGCAAGATGTGCTTAGAATGTTTGAGGAACAGGGGCTTAAAGAACTGGCCGATACGGCGCTTGAGGTGCGGGCGAAATACGATCCAAGGGCGGACGCTTATATAGCCGGTTTTGAACAATCCGCCTCTGGAGCGGATCGCGGGTCTGCCGTGCGCGCGCTGCAGGCGAGAGTGGCCGCGCCGGCTTAATTCCTTTTATTTCGCGTTTTAAGCGTCTACCCTGCTTACATGCAGGATTCGCTCACCAACGTTCCCGAGTTTTCGGTTTCTGAACTGGCGTTTTCACTGAAGAAAACGCTTGAGAGCACGTATGGCCATGTGCGCGTCCGCGGCGAATTGAGCCGCGTAAAAGTTCATACTTCCGGGCATATGTACAGCGCGATCAAGGACGATTCATCGGCCATAGACGCGGTGTGCTGGCGGGGCACGCTCTCGAAGCTCTCAATAAAGCCTGAAGAGGGACTGGAAGTCATCTGCACCGGGCGGATTTCAACATATCCCGCGCGCTCGAATTACCAGCTGATTATTGAGAGCATGGAACTCGCCGGGGAAGGCGCGCTTCTCAAGATGCTGGAGCAACGCAAGCAGAAGCTCGCCTCGGAAGGCCTGTTCGATCAGACGCGTAAAAAGCGCGTACCGTTCCTGCCAGACCGGATAGGCGTTATTACGTCGCCGACCGGCGCGGTCATACGCGATATCATGCACCGCCTAAATGACCGTTTCCCAAGACATGTTCTGCTCTGGCCGGTGCGGGTTCAGGGCGAAACGGCCGCAGCGGAAATCGAGGCCGCGCTCAAAGGCTTTAACGCGCTTGATGGCGCTTACAGGCCGGATCTTCTGATTCTGGCGCGGGGCGGCGGCTCGCTTGAGGACCTGATGCCGTTTAACGAGGAAAACGTCGTCCGCGCCGTTGCGGCTTCTGACATCCCTGTCATCACTGCGGTCGGTCACGAAACGGACACGACTTTGGTGGATTACGCCTCAGACCTGCGCGCGCCGACGCCGACAGGGGCGGCGGAGATGGCCGTGCCACGGCGCACGGACTGGCTTGCGACAATGAAGGCGCATGAAGAAAGCCTGATCCGCATTCTGGGGCGGCTGCTGGAAAACAAGACTGCGCGCGTCGATACGCTGGAAGCAAAGCTTGGCGATCCGGCGCGCATGCTGGAATCGAAGTCCCAAACGCTGGACTTCCTCTCCGAAAAGCACGAGCGCCTGATCCGCCATTATGCGGAACTCAAGGAAGGAAAACTTAACGCGGTCTTATCCGGCTTGCGCGCGCCAGTTTCAATCTTGCGGGAAGCCGAACGTTTTCTCGACGTCCGTTATGAAGCTTTTCGGGCGAATGCGAAAAGGCTCCTCGACGAGAAACAAAAGCAACTGGAGTTTAAATGCTCCATGCTCGAGAGCCTGTCCTATGAAAGCGTCCTAAAGCGTGGTTACGCCGTTGTCAGGGATGCGCAGGGCAAGCTCGTGAACGCGAGGGATAATCCGAAACCCGGAGATTTGCTGGAACTCGAATTCGAAGGTCAAAAGAAAATACGCGCCCGCGCCGAAGGACAGACAGAAAAACGGAAGCCACCTTCTCCGGCTTCTCAGAGGTCATTGTTTTAGCTTTTGTTCGGTCTTGTTTTCTTGCCGCCGCCCGGATGTTTCTTGTCACGCAGGATAATCTCCAGCCGTGAGAGGATTTTTTCCATTGGCCCGATAAGATTAACGGCCCTGTCTATAACGGTCTCGACCTCATGAATATTTTCATCAATCGGGTTTTGCGGTGAAAGGGTTTTATATTCCGGATTCGGATCAATAGCGGCGTAGAGCTCTGTGATGTTTGAAGCCAGTTCCGCATCCAGAAGCGTAATTTTTTCCTGGTTGCTCTCAAATACAGAGCGAGAAAGCTTGGGCTGTTTGTGCAGAATTTCACCAGTCTGCTTGAGCTTTTCCCGGCGGGCCGGATCGCGCAGATTTCTTAAAAGCTCCTCATAGATGACCAGAAAGGCCTCGGTTTTGACTTTGTTTGTGCTGATTTCGGCCTGCAGCATTGAGCAAATCACAAACATCTCGCGTTCACGCAGCGCATCTTCCCGCCCGAGAAATTTTTCGGCCTGTTCGGATTGCACCTTCAAAAGCCTGTGGAATCCCCGCAAATTAACCAGAGCGAGAGCGCTGAAACCCAGCAGGATTGCGGCGAGCGTGATCCAGGCCTCGGTTCCCGCTTTATTTTGGTTAACGCGCGCGTCGCTTGTATCAATCTGATATTCCTCGCGCCAAATTCCTGCGCTGTTTTCCAGCGCGATTCTCTCTGCTTCCAGATACGAACGCTGATTTCTGCTTCCTATGACGACATCCCGGTCCGTCACGGCCAGACCGTTACGAATAAGCATAAGCGAGAGATTTATATCGCTTTCGGAATAGCAGTCCGCAACCGGACTTTCTCTAGACCAGCCAAGGACGTTACATCTGACCGTCCCGCCGCCGATCGCGTTGTCAAGCGCGGCGCGGGCTTTTAATCCAAGCGCCGGGTTTTGTTCATCGAAAACGTCTATGCCCCAGAGACGCACGATAAACCTGTTCGTGATGAGCGTTTTGCCATCTTTCGCTATTGCGGATGCGCTAAATTGCTCCGGCCGTTGCATATTCTGGGAGTATGCGGCGCCGGCATATCCAATAGCTGCAAGCAGACAAACACAGAAAACCCGGAGAATTTTTAATTTACCTGTCATTTTATCGCTTTATCGGCTAAGAATTACGCATAAATGTCCAGCTCATTTGCTGGATTAATATGATTATATCGCCAAACACGCGGTAACAAAACAAAACCATGCGCGCAGAGTTAAAAGAAATTCTGGATCTGTTAAATGTCGGCTATGTTTTGTCGGCTTACGAGACATGCCCGTGGTCATTGTATGATGATATCGGCGGCGTAACCTGTAGCGCCGAAGTCCGGATGGGCATGGACATGGAAGATCTTGAGGCCGAGATACAGGTCCTTTACGATGCGCCGCGCGATGGCAAGGCAATTGACCAGATCATGTGGATGCGCGCCACGCCGCGCGACGGGAAATGGTCGCCCAAACTCCTGCGGATACGGGGCGAGGATAAAGCGGGCGAGGTTTATGACTGGGAAACAAAATGCTGTCAGTTCTTCGGGGCGTGCGTGACGGCGTTGCTTATGGACGAGATGCCGGATTTTGACGCTTTGCTGGAAGAGTATTTCCATGACAGGGAGCGGAAGGCGGGCAGCGGTCGCGGCGGTCGGAAGGCGCCAAAGGCAAAAATGGATCAGGTGCTGGGCATGAAAAAAGGCGGAGGATTTTGAATTAATGACGGGCTTGAATATTCTTTTGATTGGCGGCGGCGGGCGTGAACATGCGCTGGCTTGGAAAATCAGGCAGTCCCCGCTCTGTAACAAACTGTACTGCGCGCCAGGCAATGCAGGCATCGCCAACTGCGCTGAAGTGGCGCCTATAAAAGATGATGATATTTCTTCGCTGGCTTCGTTTGCGGTTTCAAAACATATCGATTTCGCAGTAATAGGCCCGGAAGGGCCGCTCGTTCTGGGCATTGCCGACGCTTTGCGTGGCAAGGGGATCAGGGTCTTTGGGCCTTCGCAGGCCGCGGCGCAGCTGGAAGGTTCAAAGGGTTTCATGAAGGATCTTTGCGCAAAATATGATATTCCGACCGCGCGTTACGGACGCTTTAAGAGTTACGATTCCGCAAAAGCGTTTATTGAATCAGGAGACTTTCCCGTTGTGCTGAAGGCGGACGGCCTTGCGGCGGGAAAGGGCGTGATTATTGCGCAGGACAGGCAAGAAGCTCTGGATACGGCAAAAGCCATGCTGGAAGAAGCCAGTTTCGGCGAGGCCGGCGCCGAAATTGTAATCGAGGAATATCTCGATGGCGAGGAAGTCAGCTACTTCGCCATTACTGACGGGAAATCAGTCCTGCCGCTAACAAGCGCGCAAGACCACAAGCGCGCCTATGATGGCGATAAAGGCCCGAATACGGGAGGCATGGGCGCGTATTCGCCTGCGCGCGGCGGCATTTTCAATGCGGAGCTTGAGCAAGAGGTCTTGGAGACAATTATTCAGCCGACGGTCGAGGGCATGGTGGTGGAAGGCTGTCCGTTTTCAGGCGTGCTTTATGCGGGGCTGATGATTGTCAACGGCAAGCCCTATTTGCTGGAATACAATATCCGTTTTGGCGATCCGGAATGCCAGCCGCTGATGATGCGGCTGAAAGGCGATCTTGTGGAGGTTTTGCTGGCCTGCGCCGAGGAGCGTCTCGAGGATGTCCGGGATAAAATTTCATGGAGCGATAAAGCCGCGCTTTGCGTCGTAATGGCCGCTAAAGGATATCCGGGCGCCTATCCGAAAAACACGATTATTCATGGGCTAAGGTCGCTTGTTACGCGCTCTGATACGGAAGTCTTTCACGCCGGCACAGGCCATGCCGATGACGGGAAATATATCAATATCGGCGGGCGCGTTCTTGGAATCACGGCGACCGGGGATGATATCAAAACCGCGCGTGATAACGCGTATGATATCGTAAACGCGATCGACTGGCCCGAAGGATTCTGCCGCAGGGATATCGGCTGGCGCGCCTTATAACCGTAAAATTTTCAGCTAATTTCCATTGACATTTCAGGCGCCGGGGCGCATATTAACTTCGCCTAATTATAAAAAATAAAGAGGTGTGATATGTCAGGCGCGCTTGTGAAAGCATGCCGAGAAGCGGCATGTCCGAACGCTTCCCGGGACGCTACTGTAGACTGGACAAAATACAAACTTGTCGTGTTTGACCTAGACGGCGTTATCGTTAAAACGCCGCAGCCGCAAGCGTGGCGTGAAACGCTCGACGGGTTTCTTGAAGCGCTTGATATGAAGCCCTTCGATCTGGAGCGAGAGTATCTTCCCTATTTTGATGGCCGGCCCAGCGAAGAAGGAACGTGCGCCTTTCTGAAACATCGCGGCATCGTCAAGGAGGACCCGGAAAATGACGACGCGCTTGTATGGGCAAACGAGGACATACGAAGCCGCGCCGCCGGTATTTTTGATAAAGAAGGCAACTCAATCGCAGACGTCTCGCAGATCGTCGCGCATTTAAAAAACAAAAAACAGCAAAATTTTCGAGAACTCTCTGAAAATGGCGGCGTAAAACCATATGAATCGACTGTCGCCCTGATCAGGAATCTGAAGCGAGAGGGCATTGCAGTCGCCGTCCTGAGCTCAAGCACAAGCGCCGAAAAGTCTTTGGCACGCTCTGGCAGTGGATTAAAGCGGGAAGACTTCGATGCTTTTATTGACGGTAATTTTATAAACGAGGTAAAGCGCACGCATGTTAACGGCGAAAAAATGCCCGGCAAGCCAGCTCCGGATGCGCTCTATGCTCTGAGCGCAGCATTCGAAATTGACATGGACGACATTGCTTTTGTCGGTGACGCGGTCGCCGACGCACAGGCTGCGCGGGAGGCTGGCGTTGGAACTTTTGTCGGTCTTGCCCGAGCTGACGTCGGCATGCCGAAAGAACGCCTGCTCGAAGCCGCCGAAGGCGTAAAGAATATTGTTGTCGCCAAAGATCTTGAAGAAATCCGGCCTGTGCGCCCCACGGAAAATAAGTTACTTCCTTTAGTTACTGCGGTGGGCTAGCAAGGCAGCGCGCTGGCGGCCATGTTGTCATTCGCCGTCGGGCCGTGCTGATACAGTTCGCGCGGCAAGTCTCCCTCGTATTCTTCACCTTCATTAATTCCAAGCGCTTCAAGATAGCTGCAGGCTACCATGCGTTGCGCCTCAATCTGAACCTGCATGACGCCGATCAGCTGACTTGCGAGTTCCGCGCTTTCCGGGAGGCAGATTTCCAGCTCGGCCATTGTGTCTTTTAGCCTGGTGAAATCATCGGGCAGATTTTTAAGCGCCTCGATAATAAACTCTTCAGGCACGGGCGCGTCCTGACGCATGCGCATGAGCCAGAGTCCGCCGTAATGAGCGACGATCCGCTCGGATTCCATCAGCATATTCACGCCTTCCGGAATGTCGCTCGGCATATGCAGGAAAATCTGTTCCGCCGCCAGCGCCATGCAAAGAAGGGCGGTGTCGGGCTGCATGTCGCTTAAAGCCTCGTGAAAGGCGTATTCCTCGTCTGCGGCGAACGCATGGCCGTCAGCCAGGGCGTCGCCCACGACGATCGGCAGCTCGAGCTGCGTATATAAAAGCGCAATGTCTTTATCGGAAAGCGTCATCTCTTTTCTTCCTTCTTGTCCCTCAGTATGCCCGGCCGTTTGTCCGTGTCTTAATACCCTGATTAAAGGGAAAAGATGAATAAGTTGTTAATAAAAAGCGCGCTGAAAAAATTTAGCTGAAAAACGCTTAAAAACCCTGGGAAATGCAAGTGAAGCGGGCTTGGCCGGAGACGTTTCTTCGATTTATACTGAAGATGAGTTTGTTCATGTTCTGAGCGATTCGGAGTTTCTTCCCATGATTTCACGGATACTGACATTGCTGACGGTTTTTCTGGCTGTGACAACGGCGCCGAACATAGTAAAGGCCGAACAGAGCGCGCGCCTGGCCGGGACGATTCCCGTGCGTTACCACCCGGACGTTTACGCCGACTACATACTCGTTGAAAAGGGCAAGCGGCGCATGACGCTGTATAACGGGGGACGCGTTCTCAAGCGTTACAAAATCGCCATCGGCAAGGGCGGCGACGGGCCCAAAGTCCGGCAGGGCGACATGCGGACGCCCGAGGGGCTGTACTATATCGAGGGCCGCAACCCTGATAGCAGCTTTCATCTCTCGCTGAAAATCAGCTATCCGGACGAGGCCGACGTCGCGCGCGCCGAAGCGCTTGGTTACGACCCCGGCGGCGATATCGTCATTCACGGCGTACGTAACGGCACCAGCCCGTACAAGCATCATAAATACCGCTATCCGAACGACTGGACCGAGGGCTGCATCGCCGTCACCAACGCCGAGATGGAAGAAATCTGGCGCATGGTCCCCGACGGCACGATGATCGCGATAAGGCCCTGATCTTTCCAAAACTCAGGTAAGATGCTACTATGTTGATATCATCTTGATATCAAAATGAGGCCTTTATGTTTGAGCGTTTGACGGAGAAAGACCGGGAATTCATCAAAAACCAGGTGACGATGGGCTATTACGCTTCTGAAATCGAGGTGGTTCGAGACGCTGTTCGCCGTCTTCGTGAAAAGTCTCAGGAAGAAAAACTACTGGAATTACGCGCGCTTGCGTTCAAAGGTCATGAACAGCTTATGCGCGGGGAGAGCCGGGAATTTACAAGCAACGATTTTGACGCGCTCCTCGAACGGGCGAAAGAGAACCACCAAAGCCGGAAGCCTGTGAAGGATGAAATCAAAGCCTGATAAGTTATTTCTCACGCCCGAAGCCGAGAGCGATATTCTGGATATTCTCAGCTACACAATTGAGCGCTGGGGCGCGCCGCAGGCAGAAGCTTATCTCGGTAAACTATACGCCGGATTTGAAATGTTGATTGATAATCCGCTGGTTGGCGTGAGCCGCGACGATATTCTCCCCGGTTACAGAAGCTTGCGTATAGAAAAGCATTTTGCGCTCTATGTCCCGCAAGACAGGCGGATATCCGTTATCCGGGTTTTGCATGTGAATCGGGATATAAAAGGTGTGTTTGAATAAACCTGATGAAAAGCTTCTTAATGGAGTTGCGGTTCGGTCAGAACGGGACCGGTCTTATAAAACTCTTTTGAACCTGGGTCTGTAAGTCGATAGGGTCGCGCCCCATCTACAGGTGAACTTGAGTCGCCAAAACGAATTCTGAGAGACGGAAACTCCCGATGTAACGCAGGATAAACATGTCCAAGCGCCTTGTAACCTTCGACGGTAAATGAAGAGGGCGCCAATATCTTGCCGCTTTCAGCGACGTCGCGCATAATCTCGCGCAGGATAGCCGTTCCATACCCCCTCTTTTTAAACCTGTCGTCTACCGAAATATGCTTTAGCCATATCTCGTCCTGATTATAAGGATTTTTCTCGGTCGAGCCGACGGCAATGATCATGCCTTTATCAAGGCACAGAAAATGCGTTTCTTTGGGGAACTCTCTTCGACAGAGGTATCGCAGCCTCTCAAACACATCGCGGTTTGATTCCTCTTTATCAGTCAGTTCTAAAAAAGCTTCCGCATCAGCTTTGACGACATCTATTAACGACATTTAAGTTGCCCTGTATATGAAAAAATAGTAAGTAACCAAACTTAGAAGAAAAAACAATATTTTTGCTCTAAGATTGGAAAATTAATGGTCGCGCGGGTCGGGACAGTCGCGTTTCAGGGGATCGACGTGCAGAGCGTCGACGTGCAGGTCCAGATCATGAGCGGCATGCCCGCTTTCGCCATTGTCGGCCTGCCCGATAAAGCCATCGCCGAAAGCCGCGAGCGCGTACGTAGCGCGCTGCATGCGCTGGGGCTCTCGCTGCCCTCCAAGCATATCACCATCAATCTCGCGCCCGCCGACGTCATGAAGGAAGGCAGTCATTACGATCTTCCCATTGCGCTTGGCCTGCTCGCGGCGATGGACGTACTGCCGAAGGAAGAAATTCAGGATTACACGGTTCTGGGCGAGCTTTCGCTGGATGCGAAAATACGCTGGGTTGCGGGGGTTTTGCCCGCCGCGATGCATGCGGCCGCGAATGATTCCACGCTTGTCTGTCCGGAGGCCTGCGGCAGCGAGGCCGCGTGGGCCGGGGATCTTCAGATCCTCGCGCCGAACGATCTTATGCAGCTCATCAACCATATCAAGGGCACGCAGATTCTGACCCAGCCGAAGGCCGCGCTGTCGAACGCCGCCAATATGAACGTCCCCGACATGGCTGAAATCAGGGGGCAGGAAACGGCGAAGCGCGCGCTGGAGATCGCGGCGGCGGGCGGGCATAACATGCTGATGACCGGGCCGCCGGGCTCGGGCAAGTCGATGCTGGCCTCGTGCCTGCCGGGGATATTGCCGCCGCTCTCGCCGAAAGAGGCTCTCGAAGTCTCGATGATCCATTCGCTGGCCGGGACGTTGCCGGAGGGCGGGCTGATCAAGACGCGCCCTTACCGCGACCCGCATCACAGCGCCTCCCTGCCCGCGCTTGTCGGCGGGGGCCAAAAGCCCAAGCCCGGGGAAATCTCGCTCGCGCATTGCGGGGTTCTGTTCCTCGACGAGCTGCCGGAATTTGCGCGCGCGACGCTGGAATCCTTAAGACAGCCGCTGGAAACCGGGAAAACGCTCGTCGCCCGCGCGGCCCAGCATGTGACCTACCCCGCGCGGTTTCAGCTTATCGCCGCGATGAACCCCTGCCGCTGCGGGCATCTGGGCGATGCGGACCTCGAATGTACGCGCGCGCCGCAATGCGCCGGAGATTATCAGGCGAAAATATCCGGCCCTCTTCTTGACCGCATTGATTTGCAAGTAGACGTGCCGCCCGTGTCCATCGACGATCTCGGAAAGGCGCGGGACGGCGAGGAATCCGCCGTTATCGCCGCCCGAGTCGCGAAAGTCCGCGCGATACAGGAGGACCGCTACGCAAGGCTGGATTCGTCCGGCGCGGTGACGCTGAATTCGCAGGCCAGCGGAGAATTACTGGAGCAGGCGGCAAAGATGGAGCCGGAGGCCGAAACCCTGCTTTCCCACGCCGCGAACCGGATGAAACTCTCCGCGCGCGGATTCTTCCGCATGCGCCGCCTCGCGCGCACGATCGCGGATCTGGACGGCGGGCGGGAGACCATCGCCAAAACTCATGTGGCGGAAGCGTTGAGTTACAGAAGGTTGCGGGTTACCTAAAGTATTTGACTAAAATTTTAGCGGTCCGAAGTTGCTTTTTCGGTGAAATTTGTGTTTGTTAACGAAATATCAGTATAATTATAGCAGGATAGTGTAGGTTGCGCGAAAGTGCGCAAGAGGCTGTTAAGTAAGGAAAAAGAATAAAATGAGCCTTTCTGGTGATGGTGATTTCGGCCTTGGACAAAAGGATCCATTTAGAGCCAATCTGACGGATATGGGGTTGGATGGCCGCGATCCGGTTCGGCTGCCCGGCGCCAAAGCTGAATTCGCTGGGGGCGGTACGATGGATTTGTTCAGAGCCGATGCGGCGGCCGCGACGCAGCCGAATATGCTTGAGAGCCTGACGGGCGCGATTTTCGATCCGAAAGAGCCGAAACAGTATGCGGCTCCCGAAAAACCAAAACAAAGTCTGTTGGCGTCAATCGGCGTTTCTTTCACGATGCCCAGCAATGTTAAGGGTATGCTGCGTTCTTCGGACAAGGCAATCAAGGATAAGCCGGAAACCGATCAGAAACTGACGAGCGCAAAAGAAAGTCTGGGCGCACAGCGCGAAACAGCCAAGGCGCAGTTTAACGACATGAAGAGCGCGGCGCGGCTTGTGGCCATGGATAAAGCTGTCAGCATGGGACAAAAGCCTGATGCCCTTCTGCCGACTGATCCAAGCCGCGATACGTTCAAGCTGGAGAATATCGGAGCCGCAGTCGCCAGCGCCAAGGTCGCGGGACCTGCTGCGCCTTTTGTTCAGGCCTTGGCGGCCGTGAACACTGCGGCGCAGGAGGTAACCTCGCCTCCACCTCTTTCGGCGAAAGAACGTGGCAAGGCCTTAAAAGACATTGAAGCCGAAATCAAAGCGCGCGCCTCGCAAAGCGAAGAATCACAGAGAGTGAAACAAGCGCATAAGGCGCCCACGTTTAGTGGGGGCGGTAAACAGGCCGCTTCAACTGTTTCCCAAGGGCCAGATCAGGGTCGGCAATCAGTTCTTCCTAAGGATTTTTACGAAACGCAAGGGTATCAGGACCTTGAAAAAGCCGTCGTCGCCGGGCATGGCCTCGAAGAAATTTTAAACGCCGATTTTAATCAGCTTGATGAGGTCATGGCTCTGGATCAGGTGTCAAAGGACATAGATTATGTTCTTGAGCAAAACGATTATGCGGCGGACCATATGCAGCTGAACGCTGATACGCTTGAGGCGGCGATTGAGCGCGGCGCAAAAGTTGATGTCGAGGCGCCGGTACGTGAAGATTTGGCCGGTGATGTAAGTATGGCCCGACTGACCTTGCATGAAAATAGCCCGGTAACGCTTGATATTCCCGGCCTTGGTTCTTTAAGGTCGAG
>CAZCIB010000010.1:26081-62198 GCA_964498755.1 uncultured Pseudobdellovibrionaceae bacterium
CTCTAGCTACAGTCAAACCCCCACATCCTCTTTCATAAAGCTGTAAACCGTGACGAGGCCGGAGAGGCCTTCGACTTCGATATTTTCGAGGGCGTTGAGGTCGCGTCCGAATCCCTGTTCGCCCGCGAGAGCCGCCGTACGCGCATCGCACAGCATTTTCAGGCGGAACATCTTCGTTTGCTTTTCGAGCTTGGCCGCGGTGTTCACGGCGTCGCCGATCACAGTGTACTCATAGCGCTGCGGATCGCCGATAATGCCGTACACGATCTCGCCGGACGCAATGCCGATGCCGATATCCAGGCCGGGCGCGTCTTTCTTTTTCTCGTATTTCAGCCATGAGCCGTAATCCCGCACGATTTTCAGCGCGGCCTCGAGCGCGTCGCGCGCGTGATCGGGCCTGTCGGTCACCGCGCCGAAGCTCGCAAGAATCCCGTCGCCCATGAATTTATCGATCGAGCCGCCATGGGCGCGGATAATCGGCACAATGATGGACTGGACCTGCTTGATCAGCGTGACGACCTGTTCGGCGCTCAATTCCGCGCTGGCCTTTGAAAAGCCGCGCATGTCGATGAACATGATCGTACTCAGCCGCGTTTCCGCGATGGCCAGACTCGGCCCCTCCATCTGCGTCGTGATTTTGCGCACAACGTCTTCATCGAAGAAATGCGACAAATCCTCGCGCGCCATTTCGGACAGCGCGGATTTGAACAGGTTTCGCTTGGCCATCATCTGGCTGATCATCAGGGTAACGGTAACGGCGGCCAGCGCAAGAATCGTCAGGATTTGCTGTTGCATGCTCCCCAGAACTGTCGCCTCTTCCTGCAGGAGGTAAGGTACAAGGATCGCCGGAATAGCGCAGAGCCCGGCGCTGAACACCCAGATCGGCTGGAACCTGAACGTCCGCAACGCGATAAAGATAAACGCGAGCGCGACCAGCGCTTCGCTCTCCAGTAAAACGATCATGAGAGCGAGAATGCCGAAATCCGCAGCCAGTCCCGCAACGAGCAGGAATAAAGGCATGTGCGCCGAGAGCGCATATGTCAGGCGTACAACGCCGAAAACGAGATAAAAGCCGAGCAGCATTGGCACGGTTGACCGCAACTGCAATTCTTCCCCGTCGCGCATTTCCGCGTACGCGTACAGTCCGGCGAAAACAAGCGTCAAGACGATCTGCAGCAAGGCGACGAAGATTTCGCTGTGATCCTGCTGCAGCTTGATATCCTCGATAATGCGGTCGGGGATATGTTTGTCCTCGTCCGAATCGTATCCGGACAGGCTTTTGAACAGGCCCGCAACGTTGCGCCGGATAGAGCGTTTTTCAATGACTTCCCGGTCTTCTCTTGGCTTTCTGTTTCGTATGCGCCGCCGGTTTAAACGGCCCCTTTTGATGAAGGCGATAATCATTTTGGGAAAATAGGAAACAATCAGAACAAGCGCGCCGAAAAGCGCCAGCGTCAGAATGGAAACGGGATAGCCGAAAATATCGACATAGCCCATATCCGCCGCCGTCTGGTGATAAATACGCGCGATGCTTTGAAAGGTCAGATCGGACAATGCGGCTATTCCCCAGAAAGGATGGCTTTTATTTTACATCAGTAATCAGAACAAGGAAATCCCGTCTGTCCATCAGGGAAGCTATAGTCATTTGAATAAATAAATATCGTCAAGAATGTCATCTCGACCTGCCTGCGCGAAGCCGAGGCTTCGCTTCGGCGAAAGCAGGCCGAAGTCTCGTCGAAGTGCAACGGAGACGGGCGAAGCGGAGAGATCTGATCCACTATCCATTTTACACGGATTCCTCGGCTGCGCCCGCCCTTGCATAGCAAGCGCGGGCTACGCTCGGAAGATGACAATATATGGATAATTATTCATTCAAGCGACTACAGTGCGCGGATTGAGAAAAAAACAAGAAAAAATTCAAAAAAAGACAAAAAAGTCTTGCATCCTGCCTCCATAATTTATTAACACACGCGCAAGGGAAAACAACAGCAGGGAATAAAAAATGGCACAGCCACTGAAAGCAACGCACGCATTTGAAACTGTGGATGGCAGAAGGATAACAACGTCTTGTCCTCACGATCGCGCTGCAAGAAACATTGAAAGAGCGCGTGAACGTATGAGATTCTACGAGAATTTCGGCCCGGACGGCAGAAGAAAAGGCGCCGGCGCTGAAACGCTTGATCTCTGATCAAGCAATCATCAGCGCATCAGCAAACGTATCCGTTAAAATCCGGTCCTGCGGGCAGAGATGCGCCGGGGTTTGCGTGAAGCGGCTGAGGAATTCCTCGCGGCTGACAGGCAGGCAGCGGCCCTGCACGGCGTTAAAGCCCATCTCGGCGAGAAAACGCGCCTTGGCGACGGAACTCACCCATTCGGCGATAAAGACCGGGCCGTCGGTGCGGCGGCGCAGGCGGTCCATAAAGCTGATCAGGCCGGGAACGCCAAGTTCCCACTGCTCGACGAGCGAGCCGTCAATCTTGATAAAATCCACGATGTCGCCGAAGCATTGCAGGCGCCGCTCGTCGCGCGGGCAGTTTTCAATGTCGTCAAGCGCAAAGCGGAAACCCAGATTCTGCGCCGCTATCAGGACGGTCCGGCCTTCACTGGATGGGATATAATCCTCTTCAAGCAGCTCAAAGATAAAATTTTCCGGCGCGGAGGCGTTCAGGAACGGCCCGCATTCTTCCCAGAATGACCTGTTACAGGCCGATTCCGGCGAGACGTTGATCGCGACCGGGTAAGCGCCCTGCGCTTCGGCCTGTTGCGCGACCAGCGCGACGATCATGGAGTCGAACTCTTTGGAAAATCCGGCTTCGTAAATCTCGGAAATCGCCCAGCACATGTTGATTTTTTCCTGATCGTGCCGAAGCAGGTGCAAAAGCATTTCATTAACGCAAGCGTCCGCGCCGCCGTTAAAGCCGACATTGTGCCACGGCTCGACACGGAAACAGAACGCGCCTTCTTCAATCGTGGCGAGAAGCCTCTCAACGTGCAGGCGGGCGTCATGGCCGATTCCTGCGTGCGCCATACCCTGTCTTATGGCGGAAACCCTGGTCCCTACGAACTCGCAAAGCATTTTTTTATCTTTCTTTTTATTTTACCCGTTTTGATCTGGAAGGTTTTAACCCCACACACGAGATGCAATATATATGGAAATCGTAAATAAAGTCTTAACTTGTTCGTTAACGAGTCTCCTTCTGCAAGGACCATTTGATCTGGGCAAAATCGCTCTCCATTACGCCGTAGATAACAAGTTGCTGCGTTTTCTTATGTTTTCCGCTTTCGCCGGAATAGACGCTGTCTTCAAGCGCGAGCGTTCCGTTGTTGTGGAAAAACCGCCAGCCGGTTCCGCCCGGCAGCCTTAGAAGCGCCTCGTTCCCGCCCTGCGTGAGCGAAACGAGAACGCGCGGGTGCAAGTGAAAGCGCACAGCGACCTCGATTTCCCGCTCGAGACCGATAGAACAGGTGAGCGAATCCTCGCCGCTCAGGCGTCCGCCCTGTTCGGTCATGTACAATCTGCGCCTGTGCGTAACGCCGTTCAGGGCCGCGTAGCCGTCATGCGCCAGGTCTAACAGGCAGGCCTCGGCGTTCTCCTGCCGGTCGCAGGACACAACCCGGGCTTTGCGTCCGAAATGGCCGTCCTTTCGGATTTCAAAGGCGTTCCGGTAATTCAGGCAGACCGTGTTGTGCGCGCCCGTGCCGCGCAGAAGTTCTCTCCATTCGGCGCTGGAGGGATGCGTGCCGCAATTGACGAAAACACGGTCGCGACCGTGGCTGAGTTCAAAGGAAAGCGGCGCGGCGTGAGCGCGTTGATCATAATCGTAATGCGGCGCGTTTCCACAATCGGCGAGCAAAACCGTCCGGCCTTGCGTAATCTTTTCGTAGCCGCTGTGCGGCAGGGATTTCAGCGCCTTGCCGCGCGCATTGGCGTGTACGAGCAGCGTATCCAGCATTTCCGGGTTGCCTTCCTGCGCCCCGTTAAAGAGGGCGAGGGCCTTGTCGCCGTAACGGAAAAATCTCAAGGCCGGGCTCATTTTATCAATCGCGTGCTGTAATCTTGCCGGAACGCCGCGTCTCCCGGCCAGAAGCGCGCAACGCATATCGATCAGGATTTGCAGAGCCCCGGCCAGTTGCCCCGGGTTGCGCGAGGCGTGCCCGCCATCGCTTAATATCTGCTTGTCGAGTTCGTCTTCCGTTAAATTCAGCGCCTGCGCGATCCATTGCTCGAAATCCGGCAGGGCCACGCCCGCATAGAGCAGGCCTTTGCAGGCTTCCAGCGCGGGCAGTCCGGACGGGCTCGTATTGATGGCGCGGCTTAAATGGCGCGCCTGCCGGACGAGGGAGTCCATGAACTGCGCCTGAAAAATCTCGTCGGCGCTGGCGCCGTAAAAATCGTATAGCGCAATCCACATGGCGATGCGTTTGCCCGTCATATGCGGCGCCCAGCTGTCTTCATGCCAGCGCGGGTAGCGCCGGATCCAGCTCTGGACCATTTCGCGCGCCTGAATCCGCCCCGCATCGCCTCCGAGCGAACGCAAATCGCGCAGCCATTCAAAACCGTGCAGATGCTCATACCAGGCGGAACCGGCTTCAAACGGCTCCCAGTAATCGCCGCGCGTATCAAGGTGTTCCCCGTCCAGCGCGAACGAGCCTTGCGTCAGCCAGCGCCCGCGCTCGAGATCGCCCTGCCAGGGATCGGCGGGTTTAACGGTGAAGCCCTCGGGGATGCTGCCGCCCAGGCTCCAGTTATAAACAAGGCTCGAACAGGCCATGCGTTCCGCCTTTTTACGCAGGCGGGAGACGAGCGGCGCGGCGAAGCGGCTAACCGCGAAGTTTTCGGATATTGTCTGCATAACCATCGGGGCCATCCTTAAAGACTGAAGTTCCGGCGACGAGCACGTTCGCGCCCGCTTCCCGGCAGAGTTTCGCTGTTTCTTCCGTGACGCCGCCATCGACCTCGATATCGATGGGGCGGCCTTGCGCGCGCGCGAGCCGCGCCGCATCTGAGATCTTATCAAGCGCGCCGTGAATAAACTTCTGCCCGCCGAAGCCGGGATTGACGCTCATGATGAGGATCAAATCAACGAGATCGATGACATGTTCCACTGCGCATAAAGGCGTGGCCGGGTTGAGCGAGACGCCCGCTTTCTTGCCGAGAGATTTAATCGTCTGCAGCGTTCTGTGCAAATGCGGCCCGGCTTCCGGATGCACGGTAATAATGTCCGCGCCCGCGTTCGCGAAGTCCTCGATATAAGGGTCGGCGGGCGCGATCATCAAATGCACGTCGAAGATTTTATCCGAATGCGGCCTTAGAGCCTTTACGACGCCGGGACCAATCGTGATGTTTGGAACGAAATGCCCGTCCATCACGTCGATATGCACGTAATCCGCGCCTGCGGCGTCTATATCGCGCACGGCCTTGCCAAGCTCGGCGAAATCGGAGGAGAGAATCGAGGGCGCAATGCGTGTGGTGTTTTCATCGGTCATGATCTGGCGAATCTCAAGAGAAAATGCGAATGCATACGAAAATCAGGCGTGGATAACTGCCTTTATAATATATAACAGGTTTTATCCGGCTTTTCATCTTTTGTGCAAGAGGGAGGCGAGAAAAATTATCCCGCTTTTACCACCCGCGCCGCGTAAAACCCGTCGACGCCGCCATGCGCGGCGAGGAGGAACGGGAAGAGGCGCAGGTCGCCGTCCTCGGTGATTGCGCCTTCTATGCCGCCTATTTCCTCGGGCCGGACCGGCAGGCGGGTCAAGTCCGGATTGTCGCGCAACAGACGGTCGATCTGGCGTTCGCCTTCTTCCTTTTGCAGCGAACACGTACAGTAAACAAGCACGCCGCTGGGCATGAGCATACCCGCGGCGTTGTTTAGCATTTCCTCCTGGAGCCGGGCCAGTCGCTCCATGTCCCTCGGAGCCTTGTGATGAAGAATATCCGGGTTGCGGCGGATCGTGCCTGTGGCTGTACACGGCGCGTCCAGCAGGACAAAGGGCACAGGCTCTCTTGGCCGCCAGACTGATGCGTCCGCCGTTTCTATCTGGACATTTTTTTCAAGCCGCAGCCGGGTCAGGTTTTCGGTTAAGCGCCTGATCCGCTGAACGGATCGGTCAACGGCGATCACCTTTGCGCCTTGCGCGGCCAGTTGCGCGGTCTTGCCCCCGGGCGCGGCGCAAAGGTCTACAACCGTCTGCCCGTTTACCTTGCCAAACAGTTTGACCGGAAGCGCGGCGGCGGCGTCCTGCACCCACCACATCCCGTCGATATAGCCAGGCAGCTCACTGACCCGCCCGCCGCTATTCCGCCTCAAAGAACCGGTCGGCAGGATCGCGGCTTCCAGCTCCTTTTCCCAATACGCGGCCATGCCCGGGTTTTTGACGGTGATGTCGAGCGGCGCTTCGGCAAGGCTTGCCATCGCCGTTTCCGCAGCCGCGCGCAAACCGTGATCCAGAATCCACTGCTCCATCAGCCAGTGCGGAATGTTGAGCCGGGCCTCGTCCTGACGCGAGAGCCAGTCCTTGCCTTCGCGCGCGACCGTACGCAGTACGCCGTTGACGTAGCCTTTCTGCCTTGAAAAGCCTTCGGCTTCGGCAAGGCGTACGCTTGTATCGACGGCGGCGTGATCGGGCACGTCCATGAAAACGATCTGCGTTACGCCAAGCTGTAAAATATGGCGCAGGCGCGGCGATTGCATCGCGCCGGGATTGTCCTCGGCGCGCCGGATCAAATCCTCGATCTGGCCGAGACGCCTCAAAAGCGTCGCGACCATCATCCGGCAGAAAGCGCGGTCCCGGATCGGGAGCTCCGCAAATGCCCCGGAGGCGTCGAGCGCGGCGTCCAGTTCCTGCTTTTTATTCAAAATCGCGTCGACGAGATCGAGTCCCGCCGCGCGCGCGGTCAATCCCCCCGGCGCGGCGTCAACGGGCTCAACTGTTTCGGGGATTTCAGGCCGCATCGTTCCGCCTGTCGATAATGGCCTGTTCGACGTCATGGGCGTGATCGATCATCATGGCGAACAGGGCCCGTACGAATTCGGGGTCAAGGTTATTTTCGCGGGCAAAAATTTCAGAATTATTGAGCACTTCCTCAACCCGGTCTTCCTGTACAGGGGAGGCCTGTAATTCCGCCTTGCGGTGACCGACCGCGCGCACGGTTTCAAAGCGCTCGCCTAGAAGCTTCACGATTTCAGCGTCCAGCGCATCAATTTTTTCACGGTATTTTTGCAGTTCTTTCATGCGCGCCTCTTTGCAAATCGATTTCACCTACCACATCATAGGCATGGACGATAAAAAGCCAAGTGATGAAAATAAGGCGGGCGCGCCGCTAAAAAAGGATAAGGACGGAAAACCCTTGCCGAAAGAATATGGCGGCGTAAAAGGGCCGGAGCCGACCCGTTACGGCGACTGGACCAATGGAGGCCGGACAACGGACTTTTAATTTTAAATTTATAAAGGGTGTGGGATGAAAACAAATACGGCAGTCAAAATCGAACCCGGGATCGACCCGGACATGGAGCCTGTTTACGTTTCCAGCGAAAGCGGCGGCGCGGTCCTCATTTATATGCCGAAAAAAGAAGGCTAGCTTCGAATCCATAAGCTTTTCATTTCCACAACGCCGGGTCGAGCCAAGGCGCAGGCGGGATTAGCTTACCTTGAGCCTCGCGGTCCTTATCGCTTCGACTGAAGGACTGCCACGCGTTCGACCAGCCTTCCGGGATCGGGTATGGCGGGGAGATATTTCGCTCGGGCCTGAAACCGAAGCGGCCATAATAGCCCGGATCACCAAGCACGCAAATACGATGAATATTCCTCGCAGCGAGCATTTCCATGCCCGTTTGCACGAGCGCGCTTCCAATTCCCTGCTTTTGCAACGTCGGTAGAACGCCAAGCGGGCCAAGCAGCGCAGCTTGATAGTTACTGCCCTTCACGCCGCAGGAAGAGAACATCGCATGGCCGGCGATTTTTTCTACGGACAAAGCGACTAACGAGAGAACCGACTCTTTTTCCTCCAACAAAGCCCGGACCAAAGGCGTTAAATCCTCTTCAGGGAAAAGCACGGGATACAGCGCAAGAACTGCGGGCGCGTCTTCCGGGCTGCTCTGTCGCACGATGATTTTTTTCACGTGATCGCCTTATCCTCCTGAATCGAATAACGGACACTCTACCGCGGATGCGTGTTTCTCCGCAAGAGATTGCGCTTGGCAAACGCGCAATGTTATTATTTCAGAATGAAGCTGTTCGCTTAAATCCTCGTTTTGTCACTTCTTGTCAGCGCGCAGTGCGCAGTCGCTCATCCGGCGCACGCGGCGCAGGAAGGCCCGACCAAGACCATGGAACATCCCGGGTGCCATGACCATGAAAGCCCGGACGGGTCCGGTGAAGATCAGGAGCATGCCGCCCCGGACGGACAGACGCATTGCAAATCGGCCTGCTGTATGATGTTTCCGGCGCCGTTGCAGGCGTTAACAGCTTTTGACGTCCGGCCGGCGGCTTACGCGGCGCTCTCCGAACGGCCTGTCGTCGGGTTTATTCCCGCTCTTTTGCGCCCGCCGCGCTATGAAGTCTGAGTAAAAAAACCGGATGGCGCGTTCAGCCGTCCAGACCCTAATTACACAGACTTTACAAGGAGTATCAAATGAAAAATCTTACTGCCGGGGCCATTCGCCCTTTACTTGTCGTGTTCTCCATACTGGCGCTGTCAGCCTGTTCAGCGACCCTGGATCATCAGCGCGGCGGGCATCAAGGCGCGGAATGTCCTTGCTGCGCGCAGATGGAAAAGCCCTGCCCGTGCATGGAAGCCGGTAAGCCGTGTTGCGATCATGCCAAAGACGGCAAGGCTTGCTGCTGTCATGGTGGAGGCGTGAAAGGTCACGATTGCCCCTGTTGCGGCGGGCATGGAGGACATGACGCGCATCACGGTCACCATGGCGGCGACGGCGAATGCGAGAAATGCAGGGAAAGCATGAAGGAATAGAGAACGCAACTCTATTAACGCATAAGGTCGGCAATTATCTTTGCCGACCTTATTATTATGGCTGTGTTTTTGAAAACATCACGATTTTTTCATGAAACACAGTCGCGCACTGGTGGCGCCAGTTGTGAAGCCTATATAAAAAGATGGAAGTAACGTAACAACCGCGAGGCAGGCCCGACATGGAACCGCAAACAATATCCGCGCAGGATTTCGCAAAGCTCTGCAGGCCGGACATGGAGGCTTGCGTACTTGACGTGCGCAGCCCGGCCGAATGGCGGGAAAAGCGTCTCGCCGTCAACTGCGCCTGCGTGCCTGTCGATCAGCTCGACGCGTCCGATTTCGCGCGCCAGTCAGAGGGGAAGCCCGTATATGTCCTGTGCAAAAAGGGGCCGCGCGCATTCCGTGCCGCAAATGCCCTTGTGGAGGCGGGTTGCGAGAACGTATACGTCGTTGAAGGCGGGATCGACGCGCTGGAACATACTGACGCGGAGATAAAGCGCGGCGGCGGCATATCCCTTGAACGGCAGGTCAGGATCGCCGCGGGCGCGCTCGTTCTGACCGGCGTTATACTGGGCGCGGCTGTCAGCGGGTGGTTTTACCTTCTGTCCGCTTTTGTCGGCGCGGGATTGATTTTCGCCGGGATTACCGACTGGTGCGGCATGGCGATGGCGCTCGCCAAAGCGCCGTGGAACCGGTGATCGGGCCCAGCGGACGTGCGACAATTTGCCGCAT
This sequence comes from uncultured Pseudobdellovibrionaceae bacterium, assembly GCA_964498755.1. Taxonomy (GTDB): domain Bacteria; phylum Pseudomonadota; class Alphaproteobacteria; order Micavibrionales; family Micavibrionaceae; genus RZZS01. The sequence goes on from CAZCIB010000010.1 coordinate 35,791, forward strand.
GGTTCTTGATACAGGCGAAATAAATCTATTTCTGATTTTGTTTGAAATTGAGAGAAGGAGTTTAAAATGTCCAAAGATTACAAAGAAATAACCAAAGACCTGACCGAACAGCTCGGCAGCCTGCGCTCCGCAGCGCCGATGAAGGGCTTTAGCGATCTCGCCGCAGAGGCGACGCAGTCGGGCGCGCTCGATGAGAAGACAAAGGAATTCATCGCGCTCGCCATTGGCGTCACGCAGCATTGCGACGGTTGCATAGGCTTTCACGCGAAAAAACTCGCTAGGCTGGGCGCGACAAAACAGGAAATCGCGGAAACGCTCTCCATGTGCGTTTACATGGGCGGCGGCCCGGCCCTGATGTACGCGGCTGACGCCTGGAAGGCGTTTGAGCAGTTTAGTGAATAGAAAAAAAGGCCGGGAGTTTCCGGCCTTTTCTTTGATTTACTTTCTCTGTTGTTCCCGGAACATAGGCTCGGCTTCCGTCACCGGCTCGGGCGGAACATAGGGCTCCACAACGGGGGTCGGCTCAGGCTCGGGTTTCGGGCACTTGCCATCATAAACGGCAAAGCCGCTGCCCGCCGTGCGTTCCTCGGCGTAAGGAACGCGGTCATATTCACCCGTATCCGGACATGTCGTGCAGGCGCCAAGCGTAAGGGCCAGACCAGCCACTGCCATCTTTGCAAATGTTTTCATTTTTACGATCCTTGTTTTGTGCTTGTTTAAATTTTCACGTACTAACAACGCCTTAATAAGACCGAAAATTCCCTTCCCGTTCAAGTTTTTTTCAAAAGGCGTGGAAAACCCGCGGAAAGAGACTTTTGCGCCGCCTTTAAGTGGGTATAATGCGCATATTCGTAATTAACGGTCGTAACAAGGAGATATTTATGCTGACAGCGCAACAGGTTCGCGCCGGGCGCGCCCTAATCAACTGGAGCCAGAAGGAGCTGTCTGAAAAGTCAGGCATTTCGCTGAACGCGATCAATAATTTTGAGCGCGAGATTGTGGCCCCGCGGCATGACACGCTGACGGCGTTACGGCGAACGCTGGAGGAGGCGGGCCTTGAATTTATTGGCGAGAGCGGCGTAAACAAGGCCCGGGACCAGCTGCGCATCGAGCAGCATGATAACGATTTCATGAAGGTTCTGCTGGAAGACGTTATTCTGGCTGCGCGCTCCGGGATTAAAACCTTCTGGTTCCACGGGATCGAGCAAGGCGAATTTCCGCTCGAAACGCTTCAGAAATGGTGGCAGGTCAAGTCCGGCAGCGATATTGATGAGCGCGTTCTGCTTTCCTACGGCAATTTTAACTTCCCGTCACGCGATCCGGTTTACCGCTGGGTCAGCCGGGAAATGCTGGGCGAGGTGCCCTTTGTGACCTACGGCGCAAATCTCGCCATACTGCTTGGCAATCCGGCGACGCGCCTGGTTATCATGCGCTCCCGCCCCATCGCCAAGACCTTTGAGGATCAGTTTACGATCCACTGGTCCGGCGCAAAGGAGCCAAGCCAGGATCAGCATATCCGGGGATGGGAGGAGTTTCACGGAATTGACTGGAATGAGGGCGGCGTAAGAGCCGCTTAACTGCGTTAAAAGGGGAAAGGCATGCAAAAACCTGAGGCGGATACGGGCCTGGTGATAAAAGTCTGGTGGGCCCTGATGTGGCGCGTACTGCTCTTTTCAGTGCTGGTCGGGTTTGCGATAGGCGTCGCCGTCGGCATTGTGGCGTCGGTCATGGGGGAAAATCCCGCAAGCTTTGCGATACTGGTCAATCTGGCTGGCATGCTTACGTTTATGGTGGTTTCCTTTTTTGTCTGTAAAAAACTCCTAACAAAAGGCTTTGGCCGCTACAGACTTGCCGTCGTGGAGAAAGACTAGCTTAAATTCCGTGAAACAGGACGCCGGCCTCACATATTACATGACCCCGGAAGGCCATCACGCGCTTACGAAAGAGCTCGACTGGCTGTTGCGGGACGAGCGGCCGAGGATTGTCGAAATCGTTTCATGGGCGGCGGGCAACGGCGATCGCTCGGAAAACGGCGATTACATCTACAACAAAAAGCGCCTCAGGGAAATCGACCACCGGGCCCGCTATCTGACCAGACGTCTCGAAAACGCCGAAATCGTCGACCCGGTCAGGCAGAAAAACCTCGACCGGGTTTATTTCGGCGCCACGGTGACCTACGCAAAAGAAGACGACGCGGAAGTGACCGTCAAGCTTGTTGGCGAAGACGAAGCCGATTTCCGGCAAGGAAAAATAAACTGGCTTTCTCCCGTCGGAAAAGCGCTGCTCAAAAAAGGCGCCGGGGATTTGGCTCTCGTGAAAGCCGCAGGCGGGGAGGAGCAGATCGAGATCCTGTCCGTGCGTTATGTCTGAAAATTGCGTTGCGCCATAGGTGAAGGCCGCAACTATCATGATGCTGTCAGGCATCTTGCCGGTGCCGTCATTCCATAAGAACCCGTAGTCTGTCCGCAGGGTGGAGGCGTCAAACATCCCGGAGTTATAATGAGCGAGTCATCCGTAGATTTTCCCTTGCGCGTTTTCCTGTTCGCCACGGGAAGCGTCGCGTTTTTTGCGGTGATGAACGTGTTCGTCAAGCTCGCGGCTGAAGAAGCTTCTACCGCGCAGATCATCTTTTTTCGCAGTTTCTTCGCGCTTTTACCGCTTTTGATAATGATGCGCAAGATGGGCGGCTTCAGCCTCTTGAAGACTCAAAAACACTTTGGACATTTCTGGCGCGGTATCGTCGGCCTTGCCGCAATGGCGTGCTTTTTTATCTCCTTCGCCATGCTGCCGCTGGCCAACGCTACGGCTATCCACTTTGCGGCGCCTCTCATTCTGACGGTTTTGGCCATACCGCTGCTAAAGGAAAAGGTCGGCCTGCCGCGCTGGTCCGCGGTTATTGTCGGGCTCTGCGGCGTTATGATTATGCTGAGCCCGTCTTCCTCGCATGCGGACATAGGGGACAGCGCATATTTCACCGGCAGTCTTATCGCCTTTGCGGCTGCTTTTCTTTCAGCCCTCGCCATGATTTTCGTCCGCAAGCTTGGCGCGACGGAGCATGCCCTGACAATCGTTTTCTATTTTTCCTTATACGGCACGCTCGGCGGGCTGATCGCCATGTTCTTCTATTGGCAGCCGCTCAGCCTTTACAGCCTCTCTCTTTTGATCGCGACGGGCGTGCTGGGCGGCGTTGCGCAGATACTTTTGACCTATTCCTATACGCTCGGTCCGGCCTCCTATGTTGCGCCGTTTTCCTATCTGGCCATGGTCTTTGCCATCGGCGCGGATATTCTTGTCTGGGGTATATGGCCGGCCTGGCATATTTACCCGGGCAGCGCCATCATTATGGGCAGCGGCCTGTTCATCCTTTACCGGGAGATGCGCAAAAAGCGCAAACCGATCGTCCGGCCCAATCTCTACAGCCTTCAGCCCGTCATGCCCACGCACGCCAGCGACCCGGAAAAGCGCAGACGCTTTACGAAGGCAAAAATCTAGAAAGTTAAAAGGGGATTCTGCCCGGTTGATGCCTGACCCTGTGGCGTTTTTCATGTAAAATAACACGGAAGGCACAGGAGGCGTGAAATGTTCGGGTTGTTCGGAAAAAGCAAAAAAAAGGCGAAGAAGAGCGCGGGCGCAAAGGCGGCGGCGCAGAAGCCCGGCGGCAGACCAACGCGCGAAGAGATCATGAAGGAAGCCATGGCCAATGCCCGCCACGCCCGCCAGGAAATCGGCGAAGAAAACCTGCAGCGCATCGCCGCGGCCTTCCGCAAGAAAGAACAGAACAGCGCGGCCATCCAGGAGGCCAAACGCAAGATAGAGGCGCTGGATCAGGACCGCGTCGCCGACAATATCCGCGCGATAATCAAGGATGAGTAGCCTTAGTAGCTGCCCTCAACGTACCGGCGGCGCAAATGGTTCAGGAACGGCTCAACTACCGCAGGATTGTAGTCGCTTGCTTCCTGCGCGATCTCCTGCCAGGACGCGCTGCGCCCGCGGGAAAAAACCCTGTAGGCCAGCCATCTGGAAACCATGCCGAGCTGACCCCTGGCGATCTCCTCCAATACTTCGGGGTTATCTCTCTCAATGCCGGAGAACAGTTGCGCGGCGAGCATATGCGAAAACGGGGAAGAGCCGATAAAACCGTATCGCCCGGAAAACCAGTCGGGGTTTTGCAGCGGCCCGTCCTGAAGCGTTTCCGGCGTAAGGCCAAGAAGGCTTTCCGATTCCTCGTTCCAGCGCTTGGGCACGTCTTTTAAATCGAGTACGCCGTTGAACAGGTCGCGCTCGATCCGGAAACGCATGTAATCATGAAAAATCTTGTGAATTTCGTCCGCGCCGTTCCGGCTGACCGAAGCCTTGACGGCGTTGCGGCGCTCGAACATCTCATCCGCGGGCTCCCATCCGGCCTGTGGGCGCGCAATATAATGAACGAAAGCGCGGGAACGTCCGATGATGGTCTCGAACAAAAGCGTAATTGCATTCACCAGAACGATATCGGAAACTTGGCCGATCGGTTGATTTGTCCAGTCTTCCGGCAGGTTTTGCTCGTAAACGGCGCGTGCGCCCTGATACAGCACGTCCGTCAATGTGTCGTCAAAGGCCGATTCTTCGCTGCAGCGCACGAGAACGCGCATATCGTCGCGGAAGCCTGCGGCGAGCGGAGAAGACCGCGTCACGTAGAGATCGCCGCGTCCGTAATCAAAACCCATGCTGCCCAGAATATTCTTCGCGGCATGCAAAGTTGCGCTGCGGTCCGGCCTTGAATAGCTTTGCCGGTCCTGCGTTTTCGACGGGACCTCGGCTTTAATCTTCCTGATTTCTGGGATCAGGCTGTCGAAAAGCTGTTCAATGCCCGCTTCGTCCATGCCGCTCGCATAACTTGTAATCAGCGCGGAATACGGCGTATCAAGGCCCATTGCCCTTTGTTTCTGCTCAGCCACTTCCCGGTAGAGATCGAATGTCTGACTGATATAGGGCAGGACTTCATCCCAGCTTTTGCAGTTTTTCGCTTCTGAAAATCTGCGCGAATAAATCATCTTTGTTTCAACGTGCTTGCGGTATATGTCGCGCGGCACGCTGGCGTGATGCTTGTGCAGGCGGCGCATTTGCAGGATGTTGGATTCCAGCCATTTGTTTTCCGGGTGGTCGCGCTGCGCGCCTTTAAGCGCCTTTTCAATGCGCATCGGCAGGGTCTGGTCTGTCATCGCGGAATAAAGATGACCGTTCAGAACGGCGACGGCCTTCATGTGCGGGCCGATGGCCTGCGGCGGCATGTGCGCCGCGAAATCGAATTTCATCAGCTCTCGTATGTGAAAGAGCGTCTGCACGTAGGAAAACGTGTTCGTCAGGCTGTCGTAATAGGAGGGCTGTATTGTCAATTTAAAGACTCCGGAAAAATAAACGGGATCAGGACGGGCGGGAAAATCAATGTCCTGTATACATATCTAGTGTAGAATAAGATTGTGTAAGCTGAAACAAGGAATTTACCATGCCCGTCTACGCCGCCCCGCTTGATGATATCCGTTTTGCGCTCTACGAGCTTTTGAACGCCGAGGCTTTGACCGAATTGCCCGGCTACGAAGAGGCTTCCCGCGATCTGGTTGATCCCGTGCTTGATGAGGGCGCGCGGATTTGCGAAGAGGTTTTGTTTCCTATCAATCTCAGCGGCGATCAGGAAGGCTGTCATTTTAACGAAGGCGAAGTAACCACGCCCAAAGGCTTCAAGGAAGCTTATCAAACATTTGCCGAGGGCGGCTGGTGTGGGCTGTCGGCCGACCCGGATTACGGCGGCATGGGCCTGCCGGTGCTGATCAATACGGTGATGCAGGAAATGATCTGCTCGGCGAATTTCTCCTTCGGCATGTATCCGGGGTTGTCGCAGGGCGCGTATGAAGCGCTGCATCTCTTTGGCTCGGATGAACAAAAAGAAACCTATCTGCCCAGACTTGCGAGCGGGGAATGGTCCGGGACGATGTGCCTGACCGAGCCGCACTGCGGCACCGACCTGGGCCTGATCAAGACAAAGGCGGAGCCTCTTACTGTCATGCCCGCGGAGGCGGGCATCCAAAACCAGCAGTATTTGGATCCCCGTCTTCACGGGGATGACAATGCAGGAGAGGTCCAAGCCTATCAGATTACAGGCACGAAGATTTTTATTTCCGCAGGCGAGCATGACCTTACCGAAAATATTGTGCATCTTGTGCTGGCGAAATTGCCGGACGCGCCGGAGGGCGTGAAGGGGATTTCCCTCTTCGTCGTCCCGAAATTCATGCCGGATGACATGAGCCGCAACGGCGTTAAATGCGGCTCCATCGAACACAAGATGGGGATCAAGGCCTCGAGCACGGCTGTGCTGAATTTCGAAAACGCGACAGGATGGCTCGTCGGCGAGCCTCATAAAGGCCTCCGGGCCATGTTCACAATGATGAACGCGGCGCGGCTGGGCGTGGCGATGCAGGGCCTCGGGATCGCGGAAGTGTCGTATCAGAACGCATTATCATATGCCAAAGAGCGTTTGCAGATGCGCGCGCTGGACGGGGCGAAGGCGCCGGACAAGCCCGCCGACCCGATCATCGTGCATCCCGACGTACGGCGTATGCTTTTAACCATGAAAGCCTTTACCGAAGGGGCGCGTGCGCTCTCGTACTGGACGGCGATGAATCTCGATATATCCGAAAAGCATGAGGACGAAACGGCGCGCAAAAACGCCGATGATCTCGTCGCGCTGATGACGCCGATTTTAAAGGCCTATCTCACCGATATGGGCACGGCCAGCGCTAACCTTGCGATACAGGTTTATGGCGGACATGGCTATATCGCAGAGTACGGCGTCGAGCAATACGCGCGCGACGCGCGCATCGCCGAAATTTACGAGGGAACGAACGGCATCCAGGCGCTTGATCTCGTCGGGCGCAAGATGGGACAAGGTTACGGGCGGCTCTTGCGGCAGTTTTTCCATCCCTGTTCGAAATTTATCGAGGAAGAGATGGGCAACGCGGAGATGCAGGAATTCGTCATGCCGCTCGCAAAGGCGTTTGCGAAGCTCCAGCAATCCAGCGCCTTTATCGCGCAAAAAGGCCTCAAGGACCCGAACGAGGCAGGCGCGGCGTCCACGGATTATTTGCGCCAGTTTGCGCTTGTCGCGCTGGCCTATATGTGGTGCCGGATGGTGAAAATTTCTCTGCCGAAACAGGATGAGGACTTCTACGCCGCAAAAATCATGACGGCGCGCTTCTTCATGACCCGCATGCTCCCCGAGGCCGAGAGCCGCTTTCGCATGGTCATGGCCGGCGCCGCGCCGCTTATGGCCGAAGCTCTCTAAAAATTTGCCCTCTCCGGGGAAAAGAAGGAGAGGGCAAGGGTACAAGCAATTAGGGGTTCAGGCAGGGTAGGTAACTACTCATACAAATAAGATAGCGCGGTTGTTTCATTGGTCAATATAATTGCCGGGCCTTTTATTATTATTTTTTCAGATAATTAAAATCGAAGTTTACGTCTTCCTAATCTGGTTTTTGTATAATGATTAAAGGGATCAATTAAATCGGGACGCAAGCATGTCTTTGGAAACGGTTGTTCAAGCCATTGATGCAAAACGCGCGGAAGCGGCGCATTTGAACGCGAAAATACTCTTTGATTTTGGGGAAGACGGCGCCGTTTTCATAGACGCGACGCAAAACCCGCCTGAAATTCTGCAGGAAAAGCGCGACGCGGACGTAACTCTGAGCTGCGCGCTGGAAACCTTCGAAAGCATCCTGAACGGAACGCAGGACCCCAACGTCGCCTTCATGTTCGGCAAGCTTAAAATCCAGGGCAACATGAAACTCGCGATGAAACTGAACGCGTTTTTGGAAGATTAGAGTCTAAATCAACCTTTTTCCGATCTGATAACAGTGCAGGCTACAAGGAAAAAAACGCACCGGGCGATCATCAACCAAATCCTTTTCTCCGGAAACGGTTTTTGTCGTTGCCCCGAGATGCTCGACGCAGCTTTTTTTTGCGAAATGTCGCAAGCCCACAAGCTCTTGCGGTCGCTCATAAAACCGGTCAGACCATTTGACGTCGTACGCCCATAAGGGTTTTTGCGTTGCTTCATCCATGCCGACGATGTCGACCTCTCCTCCTTTGCCCGTTTGCCAGCGCGCGTAACGTATTTTGTAAAACTGGGGAGAGTGAAACCACTGGCTGAAAATCGCTGTTTCGGCCATGGCTCCCATCGCTCTGTCGTCGGGCTTGATGGGTCTGAACAGCGCGGCCCGCATGGACGGGTTCGTCAGATAAACCTTGAAGCTGTGCTGGCGTTTATAGTGTTTGCCGTTATCGTCTATGCGCCTGACGCGGGAGACCAAAAACGCCGCTTCCAGATAATTTAGATATTTTTGTTCAGTGTCGGAAAAATCGCTGACCTTGACTTCCTGCCCAGAGTTGTAGGCCAGTACGGTAAACAGCCTGTTCAGATCGCGTATGTCGCCGATACCGTATAGCTGCGGCAAATCTTTTTGCAAAACCTTGTCGATGATGTCGCTGCGAATGAAACGCTCGTAGTCGCCCCAGTTTCCGCTGCCTGAAAATACAACCTCGGGGAATCCGCCAAAGTTAATATAATCGACGAAAGCGTCGTTCAGCGCCTGTATGTCTATGACCCTGTCTTTTTTGTAGTAAGGAGGGTCGGAGATGATAAGATGCGTTTCCAGTTTTTTGAAATGCAGATATTCCGCGAAGGTGAGAGGTGGGAGCATAAAATCCGAAAAGCGCCCCGCGCCGGATTCTATGCTCTGCAGCCGCAAGGCGGCGGCCGCGGAACCGGACACTGTAAACTTGCAGGCCGGAAAACGGTCGACAAGCGTCTTCAGATGAACTTCCCAATTTTTGAAATACTGGATTTCATCGAGAAAAACATATGTGTTGTCCTCTGCGGTCAATGCGTTGTTTTCAAGAAAAAAACGGAAGAGATCTTCCGGCGATAAATCTGCGTAGGTCGGCGTTTGCATGGACACATATAAAATGTTTTTCTGCGGCACGCCTTGTTGGACCAGTTCGTCTATGCACTGATATAGCATGACAGTCTTGCCCACGCGTCTTGGGCCCATAACAACAACCGCGCGTACGAAACGCGTTTGCGTCACAAGGTTATAAAGCTTGGGTAAATAGGCGCGGCGCGGCAGTTCGGAATACCGGACAGGCCGTTCGGGCTGCGACCACCAAAGGTTATCGGACTTTAATGACTCTAAAATGTCGTTTTTTTCTATTTTAAGCATATTTTATTCTGCTTAAAAAAACTTTTTTTGTCAAATAGGATATTATAAACTACTCTAATATCGCCTTGTTTCTTGTGCCACACTTTGAAATAGTCGTTCCCATGAAATACGTGTCCACGCGCGGGGAGGCTGCGCCCGCATCATTCGAGGAAACGCTGTTGTCCGGCATGGTGCCGGATGGCGGGCTGTATCTGCCGGAGCGCTGGCCCGACATCACGGCGGACGAAATCCGTACCCTGTCCGGCAAGCCCTATGCCGAAGTGGCCGAGGCCGTACTTGCGCCGTTTGTGGCGCGCTCCCTGCCCGCGCATGAGCTTCAGCCCTTGCTGCGCAAAACCTACGATACGGGCGCGTTCCGGCACACGGCGCGCGCGCCGCTGGTTCAGGTGGCAGAGAATTTATGGATTCTCGAACTCTTCCATGGGCCGACGATTGCGTTCAAGGATTATGCGCTGCAATTCCTGGGCAACCTCTTCGATCATGTGCTGGAGAAGCGCGGCGAGCGCATTACAATCGTCGGTGCGACGTCCGGAGATACGGGCTCTGCGGCGATTGAGGCCTGCCGGGGATGTAAAAACATCGATATTTTTATCCTGCACCCGAAGGGCCGGGTGTCGGACGTGCAGCGCAAGCAGATGACGACCGTCGACGCGCCGAACGTGCATAACATCGCGCTGGAGGGGGATTTCGACGACTGTCAGGCTCTTGTAAAGGCCATGTTTGCCGATGAAAAATTCCGGGGCGATATGCGTTTGTCGGCGGTGAATTCCATTAACTGGGCCCGGATCGTCGCGCAGAGCGTGTATTACTTTACCTCTGCCATAGCGCTCGGCGCGCCGGACCGGCGGGTCAGCTACGCCGTGCCGACCGGGAATTTCGGCAATGTCTTCGCCGCGCATGTGGCGCGGAAAATGGGCCTTCCGGTTGACAGGCTGATTATCGGCACGAACCGGAACGATATCCTCACGCGGTTTTTTGAAACCGGTTCCATGACGCGCGAGACCGTCAACCCGTCCTTGAGCCCGAGCATGGACATTCAGGTCTCGAGCAATTTCGAGCGGTATCTGTACGGCCTGCTGGACGGCGACGCCGCACGGCTTCGCGGGATGATGCTCGCGTTCAAACAGGGCGGAAGCTTCACCGTTTCCGAGGACGAGCTGAAACGCGCGCGGAGCGATTTTGCGGCGCGCCGCTGCGGCGAGGATGACACGCTGGAGACGATGCGCCGGATTTACGCGGAAAGCGGCTATCTGATTGACCCGCATACGGCCGTCGGGGTTCATGCAGCGATGCGGGAAAGCGTCAATGAACCAGATAGCGCCGCGCCCATCGTTGCGCTGGCCTGCGCCCATCCGGCCAAATTCCCGGACGCGGTCGAAAAAGCCACCGGCATCAGACCGCCTCTGCCGGATCATCTCTCGGATTTGTTCTCCCGCCCCGAACGCGCAAAAACCCTCCCAAACGATCTGGAGAAGGTGATGGGGTTTGTGCGGGGGGAATCATCAAGCTGAAAGCGGCCGCCTCATTCGGAGGCCGACCAACGCAGGAACACGCGCGGGCGATCACGCAAAGTCTCTATGAGGGGCTCATCTCCCTGACGAACTATAGTGAAATCGAGGCTTTCGTAAAAATTAATAGCGGGATTGACTTGATCTGTTCCATGGACGCGCCGGAGCGTACGCACGAGAATTTCGCTGAACGGGGATTCCATGCCTTGCCGTAAAGCGTTTACCAGCATCGTGCCAACGCCCATGCCGCGCGCGGTCTGAGACACGCCGAGTTCCGATAAATACAGGCATTTTTCTGGATCAATGCCGTAGTCCGCCGGGCTGGATTGAAAATTACCATAAGACGTAAATGGCTGCGCGAGACAATAACCTAAAATGCCCTTTTCGTTTTGCGCAAGGAGTATGACGCACGCATCCTCACACGCCCTCGGAAGCCAGTCAGCAGCCCGAAAAGCCCCAGGATCATCAAAATAAGGCTCTCCGCTCTGCACCTCATCGACGAGGTTTGCGAGTTCAGAAAACCGGCTTATTTCCTCACTATTGTTCAGGCGCTCTAATTTAATCTTCATATTATTCTTCACAAATCTCTGTAACAAAGGCTTAGCCTGCCTCCTGCCTAGCAGGTTTATAAGAAAGAACGTCTTTCCGCATCGCCTGCAATAGATGTCCTGATTTTTGCCTCCCACAAACCAGATCGAAACATCTTGCAATTGCGCTGTAACGACCGAGAACATCGTCATTGTACGCGTATCCGTATGCGGCCCACATGGACAGATAGATATCAACAAGGCTGAAACGCTCTCCCAGAATAAAAGGGCCCCTTTGAACCAGAAATTCATTAAGTACCGCCCAGCGTTCCAAAGCGCGTTCTATCGCGTCTGATTTAATTTTGGCGACTGTATCCGGCGTTGGCGCAAACCTCTCCGGGAAGAAAACCTGCTTAGACGGCGGCTGAATGTCATTCGTAATAAAAAAGTATTTGCTTAGAAAATAACCGCGATCCGCCTCTTCCGGTTTTGGCGCAAGCAGCCCCGTGCCGTCCTTATCCACCAGCCAGAGACATATCGCAGCAGCTTCGTGCATAACCTCCCCGCTTGGCAATACAAGAGCCGGAATATAGCCCGCCGGGTTTATTTTTAAGTATTCCGGGTCGCGGTGCTCCCCGTCCCGCGTTACAACCTGCCTGTAGTCATAGGGAATATCGAGCTCTTCCAGAACCATACGGACGGCTGTGACGCGCGACACATAGCCGCCGAACAATATGCACGAGTCGGAATTAGCGGGTATTGCGAACTTTTTGTTTTTCATAGATTTTGCCTTTTTGCAGTTTATGAGAATGATTATCATTTTTGTTTTGACAGAGGAAGCGCAAAAGTGTAAGCCCATCACTTGAAAATGAAGATCATCTAAACAAAGGCAGGTAAAGTGTCCCGGGAACTTGAACTCAGCGATTTTATTCAAATGGTTCTGAATACCTTCAGTTTTCTGGAGACTCAGGAAGATCTATCGCCTGGAAATCATGAATTGAACACTGTCTTGGGCTCATTTGTCGGAGCTGTGCTTGATCTGTCTGGTGACGATGAAAAATTACGCGCCCTTGAAGACTCTCGTGTTCGAAACATCAGAGCTCCCATGCTTCAAAAACTTGCTGAAGCGGAATTTCACATGGAGCGATATTTCGCTGAAATGTTTTCTAAACAACAATCCCTGTCATTGCCGGACCTTGATCAGTTCTGGTATCGCGATTGTTATCACAAGCTTGCCCAGTTTGAAATTGAAGCGATGCACAAAACAGTATCCGAGAAAGACAAGCCGCTCAAAATGGCTTTCGTAGGCTCCGGCCCTTTGCCGCTCACAGGAATTGACATGTATCTGCAAAAGGGATGCGATATGCTCTGCGTGGACTGCGATCAGGAAGCAGCGACTTTATCTCGAAGCCTCGTCGAAAAACTGGGACTCTCTCAGAAGATAAGTGTAGTTCAGCGCGATGGCTGCGAGCAGGACTATTCCGGATGCGACGTCGTATTGATTGCCGCTTTGGTGCCCGAAAAAGAAAAAGTTGTAAGGCGGGTCAGAGAGACTGCGCCGGACGCCGTTATAGGCATACGTTCAGTGCAAAGACTTAAAGCCTTGCTTTATGAGCCTGTCTCAATCGAATTCGCCGCCGATCATGGCCTTGATTACAGCTGCACAAGCAGAGATGCGCGCAAAACCATCAATACAACGCATTTCTTTAAACCGGCAAGCATGAACTGCCGTGCAGAAGCCGCCGCGACGACGGTCTCGTTTGAAACAGGTAAACCCGAAGACAGCCTTTAAATCAAACCCCTGAAAACACCAGACTCGCATTCGTGCCCCCAAACCCGAACGAGTTTGAGAGGGCTGTTTTCACCGCCTTCTCCTTAGCGGCTTTCGGCACGAGGTCGATGCCCTGGCAGGGCTCGGAGACGTTTTCAAGATTGAGCGTCGGCGGCAGGACGCCCGTTTCCATCGCCTTGATCGTATAGATCGCCTCGACGGCCCCGGCGGCGCCGAGCAAATGCCCGATGGCCGATTTGGTCGAGGACATGGACACGCCCGCGATATCGCCGCCGAACAGGCGCTTCACCGCGCCGCATTCGATGCCGTCGCCTGCGGGCGTGGACGTGCCGTGCGCGTTGATATAGTCGATCTGGTCCGGCGTGACGCCGGCGCGTTTGAGCGCAGCCCGCATGGCGCGGTAACCGCCGCTGCCGTCCTGCGAGGGCGAGGTGATATGATAGGCGTCGCCCGACATGCCGTACCCGGTGATTTCGGCGTAGATGTGCGCGCCGCGCTTTTTGGCGTGTTCGTATTCCTCGAGCACGAGAATTCCTGCGCCCTCTGCGATGACAAAACCGTCGCGGCCCTCGTCGAACGGGCGCGAGGCCTCTTCCGGCCTGTCGTTGTAACCCGTGGACAGCGCGCGCGCGGCGGCGAACCCGGCCATGCCGATGCGGTTGACGGCGGCCTCGGCCCCGCCCGCGATCATGACGTCCGCGTCGTCCAGAATAATAATCCGCGCGGCGTCGCCAATCGCATGAGTCCCCGTCGCGCAGGCCGTGACCACGGAATGATTGGGTCCGCGAAAGCCGTACTTGATGGAAACATGGCCCGAGGCCAAGTTGATCAGCATGCCCGGCACGCTGAAAGGCGAGACGCGGCGCGGCCCCTGTCCGTGAAGCGTAAGCGAGGTATTGTCGATCGTCGTCAGCCCGCCAATCCCGGCGCCGATCATCACGCCGGTGCGGTCGAGGTCTTCCTCTTCCGACGGCGCCCAGCCTGATTCCGCAATGGCTTCCTGCGCGGCGGCCATGGCGTATACGATGAACTGGTCGGTTTTGCGCTGCTCCTTGGGCGGCATGTACAGATCGGCGTTAAACGCGCCGTTTTCCGGCGTTTCGCTGTCCGTCTTCGGCACGACGCCCGCGATTTGCGAGGCGAGGTCGGCGGCTTCCATATGCGTAATCGCGCGGATGCCCGTTTTGCCCGCCGTAATTTCCGCCCAGTTAAACGGGACGCCGACGCCCAGCGGCGAAACCATACCCATGCCCGTGACAACGACTCGTCTCATGATTCTTCTCCATATGATGAGGACACAATAAAGCTATTGTGTCCTCTTTTGAAGTCGGCAATATCGGAACGGCGCAAGCGCTTACTCGGCGGCGTTTTCCTTGATGAAGTTGATCGCGTCGCCAACCGTCTGGATTTTCTCGGCGGCGTCGTCCGGAATTTCAACGCTGAATTCTTCTTCGAACGCCATAACCAGCTCGACCGTGTCGAGGGAATCGGCTCCCAGATCGTCTATAAAGCTCGCGTTTTCGCTGACCTTGTCTTCGTCAACGCCCAGATGTTCAACAACAATCTTTTTCACGCGCTCGGCAATGTCACTCATCGTTTTCGTCCTACCTCAGTTGTTTTCGTTAAGATTTGAACGGAAGCGACTGTAACAGCCCGACCGTCTTTTGCAAAGATTAAGTTCAAGTAGCATACGAACCTTTTCATGGCCAGCGTTTTCCTTTCCCGGGCTTGCCGGGAGATGTGGAAAACGCCGGGCGCAAAGAAATCAGCTCGCCTTTTCGGTATCTTCTTCGGTTGCGTCTTCAGAGGTTTCTTCCGAAGACCCGGTAGCGGAATGCGCTTCAACTCCGTTTTCTGCGGACTGAGTCTCAGCCTCAGCCTCCGCTGCGGCCTTTTCGGCTTCCTCGGCTTCGCGGGCGGCCTTTTCGGCGGCGTAGGCCTCTTCCTCCAGAACGTCCTGAAGCTTTTCTTCCGTCGATTCCGGCTCCTCTTCAACCGTGGAGGTTTCAACGATGCCGCCGGCGTCGGCGATCAGGGCCTTGCCGGTTTTCTGCTGAATCGCGGCTTCGTCGTTGGAACGCGCGACATTGACCGTCACGTCAACCTTGACTTCCGGGTGCAGGCGGACCGGAACGGGGAACAGGCCAATGGTTTTGAAGTTCTGGTTAAGCTCGACCATGCCGCGCTCGATTTTCTCATCGGCCAGCGTGGAAATTTCCTCGGCGATGTCGCGTGCGGTCACCGAACCATAAAGCTGGCCGCCTTCGGAGGCCTGACGGATGATCGGCACGGTGAGGCCTTCGAGCTTTTTGGCGCGTTTGGAGGCGTCGTCCTTGCGTTTGTCGTTCTCGGCTTCGAGCGATTTACGCTGCGCCTCGAAGTAAGCGAGGTTGGACTTCGTCGCGCGCAGGGCTTTTTTCTGCGGCAACAGGTAATTGCGCGCATAGCCGGGCTTGACCGCGACGACGTCGCCGAGATTGCCGAGCTTTTCGATGCGCTCTAACAGAATGATTTGCGTTGCAGGCATTGTTTCTTCCTCTTCAATACTATATCGTCAAACCACCGGGGTTTACGGGGGTGGCACCCGTGAGGGCTTTAGGGCGTAAAGTGGATCCGCCGACCTCACTTAAAGTTAATTCAGGGAAGCGTTCCATCAGTAACTCCTTAGCTTTGCCGAGAATCTCATCAGATACTGGCTGCCCCTCCTCTACAGTCCAGTCAAAAACTGTGAGAGTGACAGACTCTACGCTTTGATCCTCGAGTGGCACAGAAGGGTCAGGCGCAGGAATGGGAGAAATTGAAGCGTATAGCTCGCACTCTCCTTTTCCTGTTTCTTGTCTAAGTTTAGGCAAAATCTCCCGGCTAAAAACCCGGGCAACTTTTGAGGCTTCAGTTAAGCTCATATTTGCCATCTTACAGTTCCTCCTGAAATAACAAGCTTCCTTGCGAACTAACGCCCCGGCCCTTCCGACTCCTGCCGGACATAGGGCAGAAGCGCCATGTAGCGCGCGCGCTTGATCGCCTTGGACAGCTCGCGCTGTTTCTTTTGCGAAACGGCCGTGATGCGGCTCGGCACGATTTTGCCGCGCTCGGACACGTAACGGCCAAGCATTTTCGTATCTTTCCAGTCAATCTGCGGCGCGCCCTCGCCCGTGAACGGGCAGGTTTTACGGCGGCGGAAAAACTGCTTTTTCATTCCTGATGGATCGCCAAAAGACATTATGCGGCCTCCTGTTCTGAATCGTCACTGTCTTTTCTCTTGTCGTCGGCTTGAACGGACGGGCCCTTGGTCAGCTCCTTGAGCTGGATCGTCATGTAGCGCAGAATATCCTCGTTGAGGCGCAGCTGGCGCTCGAGCTCCTGAATCGCCGTTCCCGGCGCTTCGCTCTCGATCAGGACGTAATGGCCTTTGCGGTTTTTCTTGATGCGGAAAGCCAGCGAGCGCAGGCCCCAGTCCTCGGTCTTGTGGACCTTGCCGCCATTGCCGCTGATGATGGAATCGCATTTCTGCTTGAGCTCGTCCACCTGCTGGGTCGAGAGCTCCTGCCGCGCGATAAACACGGTTTCGTAATAAGGCATATACTGTCTCCTCTCGGGTTCTTTGCGGCCTTTAAACTTCTCTGAAAAAGAAGGGCCAGAGCCGGTTTCAAGCCTCATCAAAACCGGCGAGGGTTTTCAAGAATGTCCGGACTATACGGATTTATCCGCGAAAAGCAAGGGATTTTCGAAAGGTAGTCGATTTTGAGTCTCCCCTTTGCGTCCCGCGCGCGACAGCGCGTCACAATTTTTCACCGCGAATGAACACGAATGGACACGAATGGGCTACAAAAATATTCGTGTGTATTTGCGTTCATTCGTGGTTTTAAACTGCCTGCGGCGCCTGCATGCGATTGCTTGTCGAAAAAGGTACGGTTTTGGTTGATTTACCGTAACGGATGCCCTATCACTGCGGACAGGTAGTGGTAAGAAAACAAAGGGTGTGAAAATGGATGGAGAAAGTAGCCAGAAAGTTAAGGGAGCTAAAGTAAAAGGCGCTAAAGAGCGGCGTAGCATTCTTGCGTTGTTCGGCATGCAATTAACGAAAGAAATGCTGTTGAAGGAAAAATTTTCCGTCAAGGCAAGCAAAAAAGGAGATCATGTTCGCATAGCCGCAAGGACAAAGAAGCCTCAACAGGAGGCTGATTTGCGCATATACAATGACGGCGTCATGGAAATTAACATGCTGGATGAGAGAGGGCAGAACCTGCACAGATTTATCGACGCTGGGGGACAAGTGCTCAGGCCAAAGTGGGATGGCGCTGCATTTGACGTTAAGATGGAGCCCGTTAATGACGAGGCTGAAGTAGAACAAGTCAGCCAAGCGGCCAACAGCATCCAGCTTCTTGCTTCCGAAACGATTGAACGGCTTAACGCCTCTTGAACAACCCTCTCCCAGACTGTAGAAGGATACAAAACACGAGAGGGCACGACACATGACACGCGCATTTCTATTCCCCGGGCAGGGCTCGCAATTCGTGGGCATGGGCAAGGATCTGGCCGAGGCTTTTCCGGCGGCGAAACTGGCTTTTGAAGAGGTGGATGATGCTCTGAACGCGCATCTCTCGAAGCTGATGTTCGAGGGGCCGGAGGCGGATTTGAACTTGACCGAGAATACGCAGCCCGCGCTGCTGGCGGTATCGGCGGCGATTATTCATGTCCTGACGCGCGAGGCGAAAATCCGTCTCGATAACGCGATTTCTTTCGCCGCCGGGCACAGCCTGGGCGAATATTCCGCGCTCACGGCGACGGGCGCGCTGGAGCTTGCGGACGCGGCGCGGCTTGTCCTTAAAAGGGGCCAGGCGATGCAAAGCGCGGTTCCGGTCGGCGAAGGCGCGATGGCGGCGATTATCGGACTTGACTACGGCAAGGTCGAATCGATCGCGCAGGAGGCCTCTGGCGAGATGGTCTGTCAGGCCGCCAACGATAATTCCGACGGGCAGGTCGTCATCAGCGGTCATGCGGGCGCGATCGACGCGGCGATCGCGCTGGCCTCCGAGGCGGGCGCGAAGCGCGCGATAAAGCTACCAGTCAGCGCGCCTTTTCATAGCTCCTTGATGGCGCCGGCCGCCCAGGTCATGGCGCAGGAACTCGCCGATACCGATATCCGTCCGCCTTGCGTGCCCGTCGTTTCCAACATTACGGCGGAAGGCATAAGCGATCCGCATGATATCCGCCGTCTTCTGGTGGATCAGATCACCGGAACGGTGCGCTGGCGCGAATCGGTGCAGTGGATGCGCGCGCAGGGCGTGGACGAAATGATCGAGATCGGCGCCGGCAAAGTCCTCACGGGTCTCGTGCGCCGCATAGAAAAAGGCGTCGAGACCGAAAGCGCCGGAACCCCGGAGCAGGTTGAGGCGTTGATTGCGAAGTTGCAGTAGAGCAAATGTCATTTTGCATCCCGGACCCCCGTTCATGGCCGGAGCATGCTTGATCCGGGGCCCGGAAAATGTCTAAGAACGTATCTTCTGGATCCCGGCTTTCGCTGTGATGCTGATATCGCCTTTTTTTTGAGAGTGTCCATGACCGCCGAACCCGTTGAAATACCAGTCGCGAAATTCCGCCCGTCGCAGGTAGAGGATTACGTTGTTCCCCCCGATACGCGTTACATCCCGCTCCAGCAGCAGCCCTATTGCTGCGTGCCGACCTGTGTGCAGATGATTATGCTGCGGCATAACATTCCCCTGCGTCCGGCGGAAGAACTCGGCGCGTATATGGGGCTGATCGTGCCGCCGGAGGACGCCGGCTTTTTCTACAACCCGGCCGTTGTCAGTCCGCGCCCGGAAATCGGCTACGGCAGCGCGCACGTCGTCAGCCCGGAAACGCACCCGAATAACGCGTTTGAAAGGCTGGATATCCCTTTGCGCATGGAAGAAGAGCGCATTGACCTCTTCGACGACGCGCAGGCTTTGGAAGCGCGCCTGCACGAGATTGTAAACACGGGGCTTGACGCGCTTTTATGCCTGCGCTGGGCGGATGTTATGGACTCCGGCACGATCATCGAGCCTGTGGACATGCTTTCAGGGCATGTCGTTGTGGTTGATACGTTTCTGGATAACGGAAACCTGCGCATCATTGATCCGGCGCGGGGGCAGAAATGGCGCGAATACCCGGTGGAAACGCTCTATAAATCCGCGCATGCGCATACGCCCGGGCGCGGCGGCGGGATCTGGGTGTTCCGGAAGACGTCTTGAGCTTATTTGAAAAATTCGCTAGCGTCAGGGGCGTTTTAAAAAAACGCTCCTCTCCCTTCAGGAAGAGGGCAGCGAAGCCCGGCTTTTCTTCATCAAGAAAAGCCCCTGGCTGAGCGGGTGAGGGATAAGGACTCGATTAGTCCCTCGCCACTGCGGCTAAGGTCTGTCTTCGCTCCGCTGCGACAAGACGAAGCCTCGTTCCTCTCCCTGAAGGGAGAGGCATTTGAGTAAAGATAGAAAGGTTAAAACATGTTCGATCTGACGGGAAAAACGGCGCTGGTCACCGGCGCGACGGGGGGCATCGGCGCGGCCATTGCGAAAACGCTGCATGCGCAAGGGGCGGTTGTAGGCGTTTCCGGACGCAACGAAGACAAACTCAAAGCTTTGAGCCAGGAGCTTGGCGAACGCGTTCACGTTCTGCCCGCGGATTTATCCGATCTGGAGGCGGTCGACGCTTTTGCCGCAGAGGCTGAAAAGACGCTCGGACAGGTGGATATTCTCGTCAACAATGCTGGCCTGACGCGCGATAATCTCTCGATGCGCATGAAGGACGAGGAATGGCAGGACGTCATTAACGTCAATATGACCGCGACGTTCAAACTCGCAAAAGCGCTGCAGCGCGGCATGATGAAGCGCCGCTGGGGCCGCGTTGTAAATCTCGCTTCCGTCGTCGGGGTCACGGGCAATCCGGGCCAGTGCAATTATGTGGCTTCCAAGGCCGGGATGATTGGCTGGTCCAAAGCCATGGCGCAGGAAGTCGCCAGCCGCGGCATTACGGTCAACTGCGTTGCGCCGGGCTTCATTGAAACGCCGATGACAGGCGCGCTGAACGAAGATCAGAAGCAAAGCATTCTCGGCAATATTCCAATGGGCCACATGGGCGCGCCGGAGGACATCGCCGCTGCTGTTCTGTATCTCTCTTCCGAAGAAGCGGCCTACGTGACCGGGCAAACCGTTCATGTGAATGGCGGACTTGCAATGTTATAAAAAATAGCATAGCGTGCGCGCATGAAGGCGGTGAATGCAAATCTCCCCCTGAACTGGGAACGTTACGACGCGATTATTTTCGATTGCGACGGAACGCTTGTCGACAGCGAGCCCGCGCATGAAGAGGTTTTCGTCCGGATCATCGAAACGCTCGGCCATGACGTGGTAACGGCGCGGGAAATTCTGGCCGGACATTTCGGGTTGACCTTCACGGCCCAGATGGAGATTTACGCCGCTGAACTGGGCATCGTCCTGCCGGAAAATCTCACCGGGATTTACATCGATCAGTTCAAGCGCGTGCCTGCGGAATGCTGCCTGCCAATTCCCGGCGCGGAAGAGATGGTTCTCTCCGTCCTGCGCAGCGGCAGGAAAACCGGGGTTGGCTCGAACGGGGAGCATGAAAACGTGCTCCATGCCCTGAGGCTGGGCGGCTTGCTCGATCATTTCGGCGGGCACGTCTATTCGGCTGAAATGGTCGAAAAAGGAAAGCCTGCGCCGGATTTATACTTACATGTCGCCGAGCGTCTTGGCGCCGCTCCGGGCCGATGCCTTGTCTTCGAAGACAGCGTCAACGGCGCGAAGGCCGGGATTGCGGCGGGCATGGACGTTATCGGCATTGTCGGCGCGTTTCCGTCAGGAGCCGTCAGAAGCGAAAGAGCGCGGCAGTTGACGCAGGCCGGAGTCTTTCAAGTGTATGACGATATGCGCGACGTCATGCGCGCTTTCGGTCTGTCCGCGGTTAAAGAATTTGATCCTTCAACGGAAACAAGAACATGCGCCGCTGAGTAATCACGGACCTGTTTTCATTGCAAATGATTCTCAAATCCAGCATTATATTTATGGACAGGCAACGATAGGCAGGATAAAAAACCCTTTTCATGGACAGGCAAACAGACATGGCAACGATGCGGCTCTCCGATCTGGCGCGCGGGGTATGCGCAAAAATTGTCGATATCGGCAATGACGCGCAGGAAGCGCTTTCTGAAAAAAGATTGCGCCACATTGGATTCGAGGAAGACAAGGAAGTGGAAATCCTGCACACGGGACCTTTCGGGCGCGATCCTATCGCCGTACGCGTCGAGAATGTGACGCTGGCCATCCGCCGCGATGACGCGTCCCTGATCAAGGTCAAGGCCGCCTGAACCAACGGACAAGCACATGAGCGCTACTTTGCGCGTTGCCCTCGCCGGCAACCCGAATTCGGGGAAGTCCTCACTTTTCAACGCGCTGACGGGACGCCGCCAGAAAGTCGCCAATTATGCGGGCGTGACTGTCGAACGCTATTCCGGGCGATACGTCACGGAGAGCGGCCAGACAATTGAGCTGGTTGATCTTCCGGGAACCTATAGTCTGGAGGCCACCAGCATTGACCAGCGCATCGCCCGGGATTTTCTGCATGGAGATCTCGCCGGAGAGAGAAAGCCGGACGCGGTTCTGTGCGTTATCGACTCGACGAAGCTGCGCGACAACCTGCGTTTCGTTCTGGAGCTGAAACAGGTCGGCGTTCCGCTCGTTCTGGTTTTGAATATGACGGACCTGGCCGAGCGCGACGGCATCGAAATCGATATTGAAAAACTGTCCGCCATTATTGACGCGCCGGTTATTCCCACGGTCGCCGTGCGCGCGAGCGGCTTGAAAAAGCTGCTCTCCTGTCTTGACCGGGACATCGGGACTTTAAGCGAAAAGCAGACGTCGTCGCCTGACTTCGCGGATTACGATATTCGTAGCCTGCAAAATCGCGCGAAAGAAATCGCCGCTGAGGTCACGATCCGGGAGGGAACGCTGCACAAGCTGACCCGGATGATCGACAGCGTCGTTTTAAACGCGATTGCGGGGCCGTTCGTTTTGTTTTCGCTGTTGTTCGTGATGTTTCAGGCCGTCTTCGCCTGGGCTGAAACCCCGATGAACTGGATCGACGCCGGAATCGTGGCTTTACAGGACATCTCCGCAAACGTGCTCCCTGACGGCTTTTTGCAAAGTCTTGTTGTCGACGGTATTCTCGCGGGCGTCGGCAGCGTGATTATCTTCCTGCCGCAGATCCTGATCCTGTTCTTCTTTATTCATATCCTTGAGCAGACGGGATACATGGCCCGCGCCGCGTTTCTCATGGACCGTTTGATGGCGCGCGTCGGTCTGAGCGGCCATGCGTTTATCCCGCTCCTTTCCAGCTTCGCCTGCGCGATTCCCGGCATCATGGCCGCCAGAACGATTGACGATCCGCGCGACCGCTTCACGACGATCATGGTTGCGCCGCTGATGACCTGCGCGGCGCGCCTGCCGGTCTACACGCTGATCATCGCCGCGTTTATCCCGCCGATCACGGTCTTTGGCGGCTTTATCCAGTTGCAGGGGCTGGTGATGTTCGCGCTTTATCTCGTCGGGATCATCAGCGCGCTGATCGTCGCGCTTGTTTTTAACATGACCGGCGCGAAACAGGGGCCGAAATGGTTCATGATGGAATTGCCGCGCTACCGGATTCCACAAATTCGGGATCTGTTCCTGACGCTCTGGAGCCGCGTTTTGATATTCATGCGCCGGGCCGGAACAATCATCCTTGCCAGCACGATCATTCTCTGGGGTCTGGCGAGCTACCCGAACCCGCCGGAGGGGGCGAGCGAGCCGGACGTGATCTACAGCTTCGCCGGGATGATCGGGCGCGGGCTCGAGTTTATCTTCGCGCCAATCGGGTTCACGTGGGATATCTGCATCGCGCTGATCCCCGGCATGGCCGCGCGCGAGGTCGCCGTGGCCGCGCTCGGCACGGTGTACGCGATTTCCGGCTCCGAGGACGAAATCGCCCAAAGCCTTGCCGCGACGCTGCAGGGCGCTTGGTCCCTGCCGACGGCTCTGGCGTTTCTGGCGTGGTTCATCTTCGCGCCGCAGTGCCTCTCGACGCTCGCCGTCGCGCGGCGCGAGACAAACTCATGGAAATGGGCGCTGTTCATGTTCGGCTATCTCTTTGCGCTGGCCTATATCGCGGCGGGCGCGACGTACTGGGCGGCGGAGGCGGTTCTTTTATAATTTCATTTGACATATATAAATTACGTTGTTAGATAATGATCCCTGCGCAGCTAGGGAGGTTATTGTGAACGGCACAGAGTTGGTTCTTGATCTGATTGTGACCGAAGACGGCATTCCTAAAATTGTTGAGTTCCAGAATGGCGGCGCCTATTACGGTTACCAAAAAGCTTATGGCAGGGGACTCAATTTCAAGATTTGGATAGACTGGACTTCAAGAGAGATTTCAAGGGCGGAGCCGCCAGTACTATTTTCCGGTATCTCAAGCAATAAGGCTCTGGCCTCGAGTTTTGCGCATTCATTGTGTAGCGATCATACGCCGCGTCAAAAAACTTTTGCTTATTGTCCCGAACGAAGCGCGCAGGAAGACATAAAAGCATGTTTCCCCGAAGACCAGACGCTCGTCGTCAAAATACCGTACGCTTCGAATGGACATGGCGTGTTTTTTCTGGACCAGCAAAAATTTGATTTTCGTGGACCTCTAAAAAACCATGCCAGAAAGCATATGCGAGGCTTTATCGGCAGCGGTAAAAGCTGGGGCTCTATTCTGACAGGCGGCTGGCGCAAGCCGGTTCCGCATAACGGCCATATCGTGATCCAGGAATGTCTGTCGCCACGGCAAATATCATCAGGCGGGGAATTTTATGCGCCGACAATTCGCGCAGTAATGACTGTTGCCTGGGGAGGGTTAGCCAGTATGACCCGCCCGGACATTTTTATTCATGGCGCTTACTACAAACTCCCGGCGAAGCCTGTTTTAAATAGCAAAACTCTTGATCCGGAAAGGCTTAAATCAAATGTGCATGGGAATAAGCGATCCGCGAGAATAGAACCGCAGGATATGGAGCTAATTCAGGATACGCTACCGGACACGGTAAGGCGCGTATTCCGGTACTGCGCGGAACACTCGCCGCGCGATCTGATTATGGACACGCTTGAAAAAGGCGAGGCTGGAGACGTTGTTTCGGCTATCGTTTACGCAAGCATGTTAAAAAACGAAGCTACCACGCTTCAGGAAATGACCGCCTTTCTGGCGGACAGCCGTGAAACTCTCTCGGCGCAAACGCCCTTTCTATATGCTAATCTGCTGAAGGACGTCTCAAGTGCGCCGGGACGCCGACTTCCGGCAGCCAAATTTGAGGGCTTTGCCTCTAGGAGGCCAGTAACAGAGCCCGGTGAAATTATTTCCCGCATTATCGGGGCTAGCTTTTACAGGCAGGAAATCCAATGGCCTTAGCGGCGTTATGGCTTAGCGGTTCACGGATTTAATCTTTCCATCCCCGTTATTCACAGGCCCTAATTCGAAACTTCTCCTCTTTATCCTACCCGGCTTGCTAATCTGCAGGAATGACGCAGATCGCAGAACTTGAAAAATACGGCCTCAGTCCAAAAGAAGAAGAACAGACGCCGCGTTACCGGCTGCTGCCGCACAATATGGAGGCGGAGCAGGGCTTGCTGGGCGCGCTGATGGTGGATAACCGCGGCCTTGAAAAGGTCGGCGATTTTCTGAAAGCCGAGCATTTCTTCGCGCCCGCGCATCAGCGAATTTTTACGGCTATTCAAAAATTATCCGATCGCGGGCACAACGCTTCGCCCGTGACGCTTAAGGGCTATTTCGAATCGGATGAAGAGCTTTCGCATGTGGGCGGGGCGGAATATCTCGCCGAACTTGCCGCCAGCATTATTTCGGTCGTCAACACGGAAGACTATGCCCGCACGGTTTACGATCTCTTTTTGCGCCGGGAACTGATCACGTTCGGGGAGACGGTCGTCAACGATTCGTACGAGCAAAACGTTGACCGGCAGGCCAATGAAATCATCGAAAGCGCCGAAGGCCAGCTTTATACGCTCGCCGAATCGGGCGAGATTCGCTCAGGATTCACAACGCTGCGCGATTCGGTTCTGGTTGCGATCGAGCATGCGGAAAAAGCCTATAAATCCGACAGCGCGGTGACAGGGGTTCCAACGGGTCTGCGCGATCTCGACCAGAAGCTTGGCGGGCTGCACAACTCCGACCTTCTGATTATCGCCGCGCGGCCCTCAATGGGGAAGACGGCGCTGGCCACCAATATCGCTTTCAAGGCTGCCGAGCGTTTCGCCAATACCGGCGGACAGGAAGGCGCGATCACAGGATTTTTCTCGCTTGAAATGTCGTCTGACCAGCTGGCCACGCGTATTCTGGCCGATCAGGCGAATATCTCCGGCGACGCATTACGGAAGGGCAATATTCAGGAGCGCGATTTCCGCAGCTTCGTCGAGGCTTCGCAAAAGCTCAGCCAGGTGCCGCTCTATATCGACGATACGCCGGCCCTGACCATCAGCGCGGTAAGAACGCGCGCGCGGCGCCTGAAACGCCAGCACGGGCTGGGCCTGATCATCGTTGACTATCTGCAGCTTCTGCGCGGCACGGGTTCGCGCCAGTCCGAAACCAACCGCGTTCTGGAAGTTTCCGAAATTACGCGCGGTCTCAAGGCCATTGCGAAGGAGCTTCAAATTCCCGTCATCGCCCTTTCGCAGCTCTCACGCGCCGTCGAGCAGCGCGAAGACAAGCGCCCGCAGCTTGCGGACCTGCGGGAATCGGGCTCGATCGAGCAGGACGCCGACGTCGTCATGTTCATCTACCGCGAGGAATATTATCTCTCGCGCGGCGAGCCGGATATCGAGGACACGGAAAAGCATATGAAATGGCAGGAGCGCATGGAGCGCGCCCATAACATTTCTGAAGTTATCGTCGCCAAGCAACGCCATGGACCGATAGGAAATGTTCAGCTCTTCTTTGACGGCAACTTCACCCGCTTCGGCGATCTCGACCGGAATTACAGCGGGCATGAGGATTAGCGGAATTATTGACAATAGGCACACATTGTCATAGTATTGTTTATGGAAGAGTTCGATTTCGCTTTTAATCCTGATAAGAATGCGTGGCTCGCCAGCGAGCGAGGCGTTAGCTTCGAGCAGATTATAGCATCAATCGAGAACGGTCATCTGGTCAGGGTTTTGGAGCATCCAAATAAAGAAAAGTATCCCGGCCAAATCATTCTCACACTACCGGACACATTTGGGATAAGGCGGTGAATTGATTCATACTTTCAGAT
>CAZCIB010000011.1:0-62192 GCA_964498755.1 uncultured Pseudobdellovibrionaceae bacterium
CCTCCTTCAAAGCTAGCATAACATGGATTGTCATTTAATGAAGCCTAATTGGTATGAGTCTGCCGGTCGCACCAGCTTCGGTATAAAACACGAGCAAGCGCCATAGTCTTTCTCCTTATCAAAGTGTTTGTCAGCAGGGACCATCCCTGCGATACCCCCTTCCGAAAAGGCCGCATAGGCGGGCCTGTTCAACCGCAGCGCAGCGAAGGGGCGAAGCAAGGCGGAGCGCCCGGAAGAGACGAAAAATTTGTTCCCGCGAGGAATGCGCGCGCCTTCGCGCGCAGGGGAAATTTTTCGGACCTGAAGGGTTGAACAGACCGGCGCGGGATTTACGCGATTAAGGGGAAAAGCAGGGATGCTCCCGCCAGAGCGAACCGTGAAAAAAGGAGAGAGAGGGCGCGCATTCTGTTGGCGTTTTGGACAGGTAAGAGCGGCGTTGTTGGAACGTTTGCCCCATGACGATAATCGCTTGTTCAATAGTTCGCCGCAGATGGAAATGATTGAAACGTCCGCGCAGAATTTCGGGTTGCCGGAACGCTCAAAGTGATATGAAACGGCGCATGCCGGACAGGGCGAATACACTCGGCAAACCGGTTACGAAAGCTTCGGAATACTGATCCTGAATTGAAGCTGTTTCACGCGGTCCGTCTGACGATTCTGGCAAGGCTCCTGACAAGCGTCTGAGTCGTCATCTTCAGCAATTTCGGGGGCAGAACGCCGTAACTCCAGCTCACAGGATCACTGCCGGGAATTCGTCGTAAATCAGGCCCCGGCCAGACAAACCGGTTGACCTCCGAACATACGATCCAGGACCTTTCACTATCGAGCTTCAGATACTCTTTGACAGCGCGGGGAATTTCCACAGCCATATCGGGAAGTTCAGGTTCCGTATGCGTGACTGGCGCAACGGTTACGATGGTTTCGATCCCTTCGGTCTTTTTCGCCAGAACGACCGCACAAGGTCGATCTTTCACGCCTTCCTCCCGGCCGGCTTCGAATTCTCTGCGCCAAAGATAGGCATAGCTGATCAAAAGGCCGGGGAATGGTTCCGGGATATTGTTCATTTAACAGTCTCAGTCTTTCATCAAATCGTCCAGATAGGCGTATTCGTCCGGAACGCTGGCTGCGGCAATGTCCCGGATATCCTCCTCGCTGAGTTGCTCCACTCCCAGAACTTCCCGGTCCCGGCGCTTGAGGCGGTGATATTCCTCGGCTGTCATGAAGACGAATTTTTCACGGCCGTTTCTGGATACGGATACCGGCCCTTTCACGGCCAGATCCTCAACCTCTCCAAGTTTTCTCTGTAATTCTGATATGGTCACGGTGTGCATCGACAACTCCTGCGAAGATTTAATACGTATTATACATATCTTACATATTATATGTACATTTATCAAGTCTTTTCGGCGCAATCCTTCCCCTTAACGATCGATCTTTCGTAGCAAATTCAGTAAAGACGGCGCTTACGCGCCGATGGCGTTTTACAAAGTGGAAACGCTCAAAATGATATGAAGATGCACATGCCGGACAGGGCGAATACACTCGGCGAACCGGTTACAAAACGCCCAGAATCCAGCCTTCAACTTGCGCTTCAACGCGCATGCCTGGATGCAGATCCGGAGCGAAGAAAACGGCAAGACTGCCGTCACGGTCGGAACGTGAAAGCCATGCCGCCGTACTGAACGCGTCGTGTTGGTCCGGCGTGCGTCCGTCTTTGGGAAAGCTTCTGTTATAAAGCGCCGGATAGACCTCAGCGATCACCGAGCGCCCGACCGGAATTTCCCATCCGTCGAACGGCCAAAAATGCACACGCTCCCCCAGATTATTCCGGATAAATCGCAGCCACGGAATACCGGCATGCGTGGATTTTGCCACTGATCCCGGCACGTCGAAATGAAAGACCGACTTCGCGCCGCGAGCCCGTTCTTCCGTCAGTCTCCGCCAGCGGGAATCTCCCCAGCGCGCCGCACCGTTTCCAACAGAGCCGTATCTGACAAAATCAACATATGTGTACCTTTCATCGGTAGGCCAATGGCGCTGGAAGTCATCCAGAAAACGAGGCCATTCCGGCAAAAGTCCATGCGTTTCGAAATAGCGCAGCGGAAAGGAAAAACCATGATCGATGCCGACGATCGCTGGCACATCTTCGGCCAAAAAACCGACCAGCCATTCGGCAAGGCCCTGCCGCGTCCAGTACTTTCGCTGAGAAGGTTGCGGCAACTGTTCGACCGGCGGCGCATCGCCTTCGGCCACATAAACGCGCAATCCCTTCAGACTCGACTCCGCCGTTTCCGCGCCGGAATAATCGATGCCGACATAGCGGGAGAACCCAGAGTTTTGTGGGCCGCGCACGTTCTGTATTTTATAGTCGGCACTATGCAAACGACGCCTCCTCTTTACAGGATAAGGTTATTACATTGATATTGAAAAGAATAGAGTAAACGGCGCTTACGCGCCGTCCTCCGTATCGAAGCGCCAGACGGGGATGCCGGCTTTGCGGGCTTTGTCTTCGAGGTTGCCGGAGATGCCGGAGCCGGGGAAGACGATGACGCCGATGGGCGCGGCGTCCAGCATCGCGTCGTTGCGCTTGAAGGGCGCGGCGTTTTTGTGCCGGTTCCAGTCGGGCCTGAAGACGATCTGCGGGACTTTGCGATTGTCGGCCCAGCAGGCGGCGATGCGCTCGGCTCCTTTGGGCGAGCCGCCGTGGATCAGAACCATGTCGGCGTGGCGGGCATGCGCCTTGTCGAGCGCGTCCCAGATGCGCCTGTGATCGTTGCAGTCCATGCCGCCGGTGAAGGCGATACACGGGCCCGTGGGCAGGAGCGGCTCAATCTCGGCCCGGCGTTTGGCGGCGATAAAATCGCGGGCGTCGATCATCGAGGCCGTCATGGTCCGGCGGTTGGTCATCGACCCGCTGCGCGGCCGCCAGACGGAACCGCTCAGGGCTTCGTACTGCCCTGCGGCGATGTCGCGGAAGGCCTCGAAAGCGTTGCGTCGCTCGATGAGGGAAATCCCCTGCGCGGTCAGTTTCTCCAGTTCGACGGATTTGATTTCGGAGCCGTCCTGCTCGTCCGCCGAGCGGCGCTGCGCCTGCTCGTTATCGTCGAGCGCGCGGTCAAGAAGGCCAAGCTTGCGATGAAAAATATGCGTGAACGACCATAGCAGTTCGTCTGTATCGTCCTCAAGCCTGGTACCCTCCAGAAGCGCGGCCAGGGTTTCAGCGCAAGTGGAAATACAGTGCTCGGCGTCGATGACGTCCGGCATCGGGCGCGGATCAGGCTCGTCACCCAGCTGGCGATAGCCGTAAAGCTGAAGCTCGTCCAATAGATGGGCCGTTTGTGAGGCGGCATGCCGGGGTTCGTGCTCGTCGGAAGCGGAATGTGCTGGTTCGTATGTCATGGCGGTCTCCTTCAGATGTTTTAAGGGCCGCGCCGTTCGCGGCCTTTCCGGGGATCGCTCCGCCAGCGGCAAAAAGCGGTTTTGCACCCTTCAGGGCCGAAACGTCAGTGGAGGACGGCCCTGCAAGGGCCGTTGCAAAACCGCTTGACGCTGGCAGATCCCCCCTTAAAGGAAAGGCCGACGGCGGGGGCCGGGGAACAAATGGAGCTGCGCCGGGGCAAACAGGACAGACTGTGCCTGAATACGGCTCCGCGCTGGAAACGCGCGGGCGTGTCTGCTATACGAAGACGCATGTCTTTTCGCGAGAAACAACCATACAGCGTCCTGCGCGACGTATTCGGCTATGACTCCTTTCGCGGGGATCAGGAAGCTATCATCAGCCGCGTCATAGAAGGTAAAAGCTGTTGCGTTCTGATGCCGACGGGGAGCGGAAAATCTCTTTGCTACCAGATTCCGGCTATTTGCCGCGAGGGTGTGGGGATTGTGATCTCGCCGCTGATCGCGCTGATGCAGGATCAGGTTGCGGCATTGAAAGAGGCCGGCGTGCGCGCCGCCGCCATCCATTCAGGCCTTGCGAGCGGAGAGATTAACGCCTTGCTGCGCGCGATGCGGGAAGGAGAGCTGGATCTGGTCTATGTCGCGCCGGAGCGTCTCGTGACGGATGGTTTTCTTGATTTGCTGGATGAATGCAGGATTGCGCTCTTTGCGATTGACGAAGCGCACTGCATTTCCCAGTGGGGGCATGATTTTCGTCCCGAATACCGTCATCTCGCGCTCCTTCGCTCGCGATATCCCGATGCGCCCTGCATTGCCGTAACGGCCACGGCGGACGAGCCGACCCGCAAGGACATTATGGAGCGCCTTGCGCTTCCGGAAATTTTCACAGGCGGTTTCGACCGGCCTAACATCCGCTATATCGTGCAACCGAAAAGCAACCCGCGCCGCCAGCTTCTGTCTTTTCTGCAGGGACGTCCGCGCGACGAGAGCGGCATCGTTTACTGTCTCTCGCGGCGCAAAACGGAAGAGACCGCGTCCTGGCTTTCGGGGCAAGGGTACACAGCGCTGCCCTATCATGCCGGTATGCCCGCCGGGACGCGCAACAACCATCAGGACCGCTTTTTGAAAGAGGAAGGCATCATCATTGTGGCGACGATCGCCTTCGGCATGGGGATCAACAAGCCCGACGTGCGTTTTGTCGCTCATATGGACTTGCCGAAGAATATAGAATCCTACTATCAGGAGACAGGAAGGGCCGGGCGTGACGGGCTGCCGTCGGACGCGTGGATGGTTTACGGCATGCAGGATGTCGTTCTGCAAAGGCGGATGATTGATGAATCAGATGCGCCCGAAGAGCAAAAGCGTATCGCGGCGCAAAAGCTCAACGCCTTTGTCGGTTATTGCGAGGCAAGCTCGTGCCGCCGCCAGATTCTGCTGGCCTATTTCGGCGACCGTTCAGAGCCGTGCGGCAATTGTGACGCCTGCCTTGATCCGCCGAAAACCATGGACGGCACGGTCGAGGCGCAAAAGCTCCTTTCATGCGTCTACCGCACGGGACAGAGGTTCGGCGCAGGTTATGTTATTGACGTTTTGCGCGGAGAGGATAATGAACGCATTCGCGCCAACGGCCATGCGGCCCTGAGCACATACGGCATTGGCAGTGACCGTTCGATGAAAGAGTGGCAAAGCTTCTTGCGCCAGCTGGTTGCGCAAGGATTGCTGATGGCGGATATGGAGGCGCATGGGGCTTTGAAGATTACGGCATCCGGCCGCGCCTTTCTAAAGGAAAAGCAGTCGCTCCAACTGCGCCTTGATCCCGGAAAGGCGGCAAAGGCCACCGAAAGGCGCCAGACGCTCGAAGCGCTCAAGGACGAAGGCGACCGCGAGCTTTTTGGGCGCCTGAAGACATTGCGGCTTGAGATTGCGAAAGCGAACAGCCTGCCGCCTTACGTTATCTTTCACGACCGTACGCTGATCGAAATGGCCTTGCGCAAACCCGCCAACCTCGAGGATCTCTCCTTTATTCCGGGAGTCGGCCAGTCGAAAGTGCGCAAATACGGCCCGGCCTTTGTCGCGGCGATCAGAGAAAATGCCGATGCCGTATCAGATGCGCTAACGGGCTGATTTCGGTTCAGGCTTAAATAAAATGAGCATGTTCTATAGCGATCCGTTGCCGCAAAAACTGCGGGCCTAAGGCTAGAAGATCGTCGTTGAAATCCTTACCTTCCGGCGCAAGCGCATGAATTTCGAGCGTACCTTCGAGGCGTCCCCGTAAACGATCCAGAGCCATGCGTCCAGCATGGTCGTTGTCGTGTGCGACGTAGAGGCGGCGCGCCGTGGCCGGAGGGATGAAAGCCGCGAGATGCGCAGCCGAGAGCGCGGCGACCACGGGCAACTCAGGCAAAACCCTCTTGAGAGCGAGAGCGGTTTCGATGCCTTCGGTCGCGGCAAGCGCGTTATCGATTACGCCGAAACGCACGCCGTTCCCGAGAAGGTAGCCCAGAGCGCGGCGCGGCTGTTCGAGGGACGCCTTTCCGCCTTTGGGGCCAAGCCATGTGCGATGTACGCCTGTGATTGCCCCGGCATTGTCCGTAACGGCGGCGATCAGCGCGGGCCAGGATTCACAGGCTTTGTCGCTCCGGTAAAAACAGCGCGGATGGAAGCGCAAAGCGCTGCAATCTTCGGGCAGGACAAGGCCGCGAGATCGCAAGTAGTCTTCCGCGAGAGTGCTCTTAATCGGCTTTGAGGCCGCAAACAAACGCCGGGCGGAGTGTGCCGTGTTGGCCGGCGGCCTTGGAGCGGACTTTGCCTTTTCCGGATATGATACCGGCATCAAGAGAAAAGTCCTTGCCTCGGCCATGGCGCCCTTGACGTCAAGCCCGCGGGTTTCCATGATCAGGTCCAGCAAATCCCCGTGTTCGCCCGTCGCGGCATCCGTCCACTTTCCGGCCCTCGGTCCGGAGAGATGAACGTAGAGGCTTTGTCCATGGTCACCCCGCACATTGCCGCAGCTCCAGTAATGACCGTTTCGTTTGCCATCGGGCAAATAGGCGCGGCAGACCGCCTCCGCGTCACGCGCGAGGCGGCTTGCCAGATCGGCGATACAGGTCATAGCTCAAGCCCGCTCGCTCAATCTTGTGAGTGGCCAGCGATCCAGCAGCTTTTCGAAGATGGCTTTGCCTGCTTCGCCTGTGGGCACGAACAGGCGCAGTTTCCATTGAATGATTTCCCCGAACAGCCCGCGGGCTTTTAAGGACTCGACCATGCCGGAGGTGAAGCCGGACAGCTCGATCCGGCGCTCGTTCATCACCAGAACCCGGCGTAGCGAGAGACCGTCCGCGAGATGCGCCGCCGCCCGTCCTTCCGAGAGCAAGCCCCAGGCGTCGTCAGCCGAGAGTTTCGGGGCGTCCATGCCGAGATTCTCGTAGAAGCGCTCGACCTCGATGCTTGTAAGCATGCGCCCGATAATGCGCTCGCCTTCGTCTGTTTGCAGGCGGTAAACGCGCGCCGAGCCTTCCGGAAACCTCCGCCAGATCGGGAGCAAGAGACCCGTCACCAAGCGCGCCCGGCACAGGATCGAGCATGGCCAGATGCTCGATCATGGCGTCCCGTGCTTCCAGAGCCTCGCGGGAATAAACGGGCTTGCCGTTTTCATCGACCGCCGGGCGGGAGTGCAGATTGCCGTCCTCGTCCGTGAAGGGCTCGTAGAGCTGCGTCGGGAATGCGGTTTCAAGATAGCCGCCGACAATCTCGCGCGGCGAGAGATCGATCGTCAGGTCGCTCCATTCTTCTGCCGGAATGTCCGCGAGCTTGCGCTCCATCACCGCCTCGCCCGTCGAGACAAGCTGGATGATCGCGGCGTGACCGGCTTCGATATCCGCTTCGACGTTTTTGATCAGCTTTGTCGTTTTCATCGAGGTGAGCAGATGCGCGAAGAAACGCTGCTTCGTGGATTCAAAGGCCGAGCGGGCGGCGGATTTGGCCTGACCGTTCAGCGTTCCGGATGAGCTTGTGATGTTGGTCGTCTCGAACACCTTCTCCAAATTCTGGTGAATGACGGCAAAGGCTCCCGCATAAGCGTCATAAACTTCCTTCTGCGCATTGTTAAGCGGATGCTCGATAATCTCGACCTCGACGCCCTCGTAAGACAATGAGCGCGCCATATAAAGGCCAAGGGCTTTGAGGTCGCGCGCCAGAACTTCCATGGCGGCCACTCCTCCAGCTTCCACGGCCTGAATGAACTCTGCCCGGTTGGCGAAGGGAAAATCCTCCGCGCCCCATAGCCCCAGCCGCTCGGCATAAGCGAGATTGCGCACGTCCGTCGCGCCTGTGGCC
Source organism: uncultured Pseudobdellovibrionaceae bacterium (assembly GCA_964498755.1). Taxonomy (GTDB): domain Bacteria; phylum Pseudomonadota; class Alphaproteobacteria; order Micavibrionales; family Micavibrionaceae; genus RZZS01. The sequence goes on from CAZCIB010000011.1 coordinate 7,732, forward strand.
GAGACATAGACGATCCGGGCGCCGGGCAGCATGCGTTGCAGGCGAAGGCCCGCGCGGCCCTGTTGCGAGGGCGCGGTATTGCCGCGATTGCCTTTACCGGAAGCCGCGTTTGCCATGGCATGGGCTTCATCGAAGACAATCACTCCGTCAAAATTTGCCCCGAGCCAATCCACGACCTGCTGCAGACGAGAGATTTTGCCCTCGCGCTCGCCGGAGCGCAGCGTCGCATACGTGCAGAACAGGATGCCTTCGGGAAGGTTGATCGGCGCGCCCTGCTTGAAACGCGAGAGCGGCTGGATCAGAAGTTTTTCCTGCCCGAGCGCCGACCAGTCGCGCTGGGCGTCCTCGATCAGCTTGTCTGATTTGGAGATCCACACGGCCTTGCGGCGGCCTTTGAGCCAGTTGTCAAGAATAACGCCAGCAACCTGCCGTCCCTTGCCGCAACCGGTGCCGTCTCCCAGAAACCAGCCGCGCCGGAACTGAGATGCGCTTGCATCATCTTCACGCGCGGCGCGCAGATTGTCGAAGCTCTTGTCAGCCACCCACGATCCGGCCAGATGCCCGGCATGGGCTTCGCCAGCGTAGATGATACTTTCAAGCTGGGCGTCGGACAGAAGGCCGTCTTTGATTACGGCTTCCGGCAAATGCGGGCGGTACGTGGGAACGGGCGGCGCGACAGACGCCATGGCCGCCGATTGTACGAGTTTTGTCGGGTGCAGGTTTGCGCCCGTAATGCGGATCGCGCCGAGGGCGTAGCCTTCGTAGATGGCATCGCTCAGTTCGTCTGCGCTTTCGGAGCCAGCGGCGGTTACGGGCTCGTAAGCCAGTTCAGTAATATCGGAGGCCTGCGGCTGCGATATTGTCCGTGCCGCAGGTCTGGGAACAATCGCCTGCGGACGTGCTGCCTTTGAAGATGCCGCAGGCAAACTCGCGGCTGGCGATGCAACGCCGCGTTCCGGAATGGTTTCAAGAACGCGCTCCAGAAGATCGGCGGCGCTTGCTGCCGGTTCGGGGGAAGCAGACAACGAGCCTGCCTGCCCAAGCGGGACTTTGTCGATGATGGTCAGGCGCGTGGCGAAGTTCGTGCCGTGCTTTGCATAGACGGATCCGTCTATGGCGCAGGAAAAGCGCACGCTCGCGCCTTTTTGCTTTAAGTTATCGAACGCTTCGCGCCATGACGGATTGTCCGGCGCAAAACTGGCCCCGGTGATCGCAACCAGCCGTCCGCTTTGTTCCAGGCGGGCGAAGGCCGAGGCGATATGGCGAAACGTAGTTTCCGTACTGCGCTGCGCGACATGGAGCGTTGCCGAAAACGGCGGGTTCATGAGAATGACGGAAGGCCGGATGTCTGAAACCAGACGGTCGTGAATGCTGGCGGCGTCGATTTTTGCATGGACGGCGTTCGGGAACAGACTTTTGAGAAGCGCCCCGCGATTTTCGGCGATTTCGTTCAAAGCGAGCTTTGCGCCAAGGTTTTCCGCGAAGATGGCGAGCATGCCCGTACCTGCCGAAGGTTCGAGAACAACGTCTTTTGATGTCAGGCCGGCCGCAAGGCTGGCGACCAGAGCCAGCGGCGCAGGCGTCGAGAATTGCTGCAGCGCATCGGATTCCTGGGACCTGCGGGTGTGTGTGGGCAGAAGGCCGGCTACACGCTCTATCATCGAAAGCAGCGTCTGCGGAGTTTTGGCGTGGGCCAGCATGGCCGGGCCGTAGGCGCGCAGGAACAGGATTTGCGCGACTTCGCAGGCTTCATAAGCGGTTTTCCAGTTCCATGCGCCTTCGGCGTCACTGCCGCCAAAGGCGCTTTCCATAGCTTCGCGCAAGGCTCTCGCATCAATAGCCGTGCCTTTGGTTATGGCCGCGCAGAGTTGCTGACCGGCTTGAAGCAGGCAGGAAGCCGTTTGTTCTGACGTGCGGAAAGTGACGGTCGGCTGAACAGCTGCCGTTTCGGGAAAGATCGGTGTCATGAGGATTATCTCCGGTTTGAAGGTTGAAACGCGCCGGAAGGGAAGAAAAACTCTCTCTTCCCCCCTCCCGGCTCACTTCAATCCCGGCTTTCCTCTCACTCTGGCGGTAGGTAAGCCTCAAACGGGTTTCCTTCCGCCAGATGGCCGAAGGGATCAGCCCACCCGCATCCGAAACGATTTTTCTTGCAAATGTTGTTATATTTGACTACATTAAAAGAAGAGGAAAGAAATGACCCACAAGACAAGACCCGTTTCATGGATCAAGGCCGCTCGTAAGGACTTTCAGAAATTCCCTGAAGTTGTTCGGACGGATGCCTTAAGGGCGCTGACCATCGCTGCGGAAGGCCAAAAAGCCGACCATGTAAAACCGCTCCAGGGGCTGGACAGCGGCGTTATGGAGATCGTCCTCCGCCACCGAGGGGATGCGTTCAGGGTCGTTTACGCCGTGCAGATCGGGGATGACATCTGGGTTCTTCATGCGTTCCAGAAGAAATCGACGCAGGGGATCAAGACACCGAAACATGAAATCGAGCTTGTCCGGGACAGGCTCAAGCGTTTGAAGGAGGCCTTAAAATGACAGACGAACCCATCGAAATCGTCCGGGGAACCGGGAACGTTTTTTCGGATCTCGGATATACGAACGCGAGCGCGGAACAGCTCAAGGCTGTTCTTGCGGCGGAGATTATCGGCGCCCTGAAAAATCGCGAACTGACTGTCCGGCGCGCGGAAGAGCTGACCGGCATTGCCGCCGCAGATTTTTCCCGGATTCGTAAAGCAAAGCTGGATCGTTTCACGATCGACCGGCTCATGACCATTCTCGACCGTCTCGACCAGAACGTGGACGTTCAGGTCGTTGTTCAGCCGCGCGAACACCTTCTTCACCAGCGCCCGCCTGTCTCCTAATCCGGCGGAACGTAAGCCTCGAACGGGTTTCCTTCCGCCAGATGGCCGAAGGGGGTGAAGACGTAGTCGCCCTCATGGCGGCCGACCGCGCAGATGACGTAGCGGGGAATGCCGCTACTTGCGTCCTTGCATTCCATGACAGCAAGGTCGCCGTTTTGCGCGGCGCGCAGCAGGGTTTCGAAGTTCTCGCGGATGTGTTTAGGGATGGCCATGGCGTTACCCTCCCTGTTGCAGGACAGAGCGGCACCGGTCCGCGAGCGCATCGATATCGTCCAGCAGGGACAGCGGGGCGAAGTGATTGCGCCCGCCGGTGTAGTCTCTCCGCCCCTGACAGGTGCGGATCAGGATGCCGGAATCGGCGCCAGCGCAGGGCTGGCTGATCTGGACGTAAAGCCGCTCGTGGTGGAGCGTAACCTCGCCCGAGACGGCGATGCCGCCGCAGTTCGAGCGAACGTCAAACGTTCCGGCCCGAAAGCCGAGGGCTTTGGCCAGCGCCCGCAGACGCTTCATGCCGGTGACGTGGAAAGAGCATTTTTGCACATTGTTATAGGCGCAAGGGATATACCAGTTCATCGTAAAATCTCCATAAACAGCAAAGACCCGGCGCGAGGGCCGGGCCTTGTGGATTGAAGGGTGAAGAAAGGCGAAGCCGCTTTTATGCGGCGTCGCACAGGAACGCGGGTAGATCGGCGGACGGTTCGTCCTGCGGCGGGGAATCCGATTCTTCTGCGGGATGTTCGTCCACCGGTTCGAGGTCCGGTGTGCGCAAAGGTTCCGGAAGCCAGTTCGCGCTTTCCAGCATCCGCTCGGCCTGTGCGGCCATATCGGTTTTGCGCATATGCTCGATCAGCGTGGCCGATGATGGGCCTTTGGCTTCGGTAACGGCTTCGAGGATATGCGCCTTCGAGACCCGGCCGAGATAATTAGCCGCCGTGGGCTTCCACCCGGCTTCGGCCATATCGAGGGGGAGAGCCTGCGCGAGCTGGTCTGCATGGCGCAACCGGCTTTCGGCGCGGTTCAGAGGCCCCCGCACGGCATTGACGCTCAAACCCACGCAGTGCGCAAAGAGCGCCTTGCGGCGGGCCTCGTCGAAGGCTTGCAAGGCGTTCCACAGTTCTCTGGCTTCGCCGGGAAGCTGTTTGCGTCAGGCTTCGTGACGCTCTTCAATGGAAAGCGCTGAAGGGCAGGTTTTCAAGTCCGGTCCCTGCACGGAAAAACCGGAACTCGTCGCCGTGATCTCAAGGCAGGATTCGAACGAAAAATGATAGAAACTCTGCAAAGCGATCGCATGGAGCGCGGCTAAAAACGCCGTGTCCGGATCGGCCCCGAGAGCGTCCCGCATGGCAAGCGTCCGGTGCGCGGTCAGTTCCATCACGAGGCGTTCCGAGAGCGGTTTCAGGCCTTCGTCCTCGGGTTCGGATGGCGGAGATTCATTCCCTGAATCCTGTACTTGCGATTCAGAGCCGGAATGAGAAGACCCCTCGAACGCATCGCCTCCGGCCTGTTCCTCGTCGTTTCGCCGGACATATCCGCGCTGCACGATCAATGCCCCATCATCATCGATACTGACAAAGGCCCCGGCGCGGGCGATGTCGGAGGGATCATACGTGACAGGATGCTCTTCCAGTTCGTCGATACGCTCATTGATCCGGACGAAGTGTTGCCGGATTTCATCCGGCATGTCCTCGCTGTCTTCCTGAAAATAGCGCTGCTCGATTTCTTCGCGCTCGGACAGAAGCGCTTCGTATTCCGCCGCCTCGTCGGCGTTCATCGGCACGTCCTCGCCTTTGATATGGCCAAGGCCGCGCGTGTTACCGTAAGGGAAACTTGTCGAGACCTCGATCCATTTCCAACCCTCGGCGCTGATGGCTTCCGCCTCGCGGGCGAGTTTTTCCGTGAACAGGCGCTCCAGCAAGGCCGGATCCTCTATCCAGCCTTCGTTTTCTTCCGAAAACAGGTCGCGCAAAATGGTTCCGCCTGCGGCTTCGTAAGCGTCAAGCCCGACAAAGAGCACGCGCCCGTCGTCCGCCGCGATACTGTTTTCCGTGAGCAGACGGCGGATCGTCACCGGATGTTTGCTGTAACCTTGCGCGACCGTCTCCCAGACCTGCTCCTGACGCGCATGGTCGTCCGTGATCGTGAACGCCATGAGCTGTTCGAGCGTCATGTCGTCGGTTTCGTAGGCTTCGAGCAGTATCGGGGAAAGGTCTGTCTGCGCGCCCTGTACAACAGGTGCAACTCCTTGTCCTTTCGCTGGAAGACGCCTTTGAGAAAAGCGCATTCACGCAAATCCTGCCCGCCGTTTTTACGAGCGGCGGCTTTCGCGTTGACGCTCAGGACATGCGGGTTGCTCCCGGGTAGCCAGAGAACCGTGGGCTCTTCCTTTTCGACCCTGCAGCAGCCGACGCCCAAGGCGGGTAGCGGGCAGCTCTCATTGCAGCGCGTATGGAGAATATCGTCTTTTATGACGGAGACGTCCCTGCGCGAGCGGCAGGGGAGAGTTTTCAGGGCGCGCCGGAAATCAGCGCTGCGGCGCAGCCATTCCTCCGCCCAGGCGACATCATCGCGGCCTGACAGAGAGGCGTAGGTCTTCTGATGAAGCCATTCATTTGCCCCCGGGCGGCTGAAACGAGAAACGATGCCGCCAGACATCGGCATCCTCCGGACGCCGACACGCAGCGACAGTGTAAGTTACAAGAAATGCCCAGTTTTATTATCGGAAAAATCGCCCGGCTCTCTTCACAGACGGCAGGCTCACGCCAGCGCCGCGTCAGGTCCGCTTGCCCGCCTTGCGCTGGCGCAGGGCGTGTTCTTTTTCCATGCGCATCCGGTCGATACCGATGATGATCTGGCCAAGTTCTTTTTCAAGCATCTCAAGCCTGTCCAGAAACAGGTTGAGTTGCCTGATTTCGGGATCGCCCGAAACATCCGTCGCCAGTTCGTCGTATTTTTGTGCGCTGTTCATGAAACAAGGATGGGTGAAAAACAGCCCGCCCATCAAGCAAAATGCTGAAAAGACACGGATATTTCTACTATCCGCTCATTTCTACAGGCGGTGATCAAACTGTATTATGGGATTTTGGTTGTAAAACTGAGCAGGATTTCGCGTTTATTCGGAGATAAATGCTGTGCGCGCAGACCGTCACGCAACTTTTTTGAATTCACTCGTATCCTGAAAGCTACTCGTATCGGAAACGATGTATCCACGATTGCGCATGAAATCCACCTGAAGCCAATCTTTACGGAAGGCGTCAAAGAATGTACCCTCCTGTTCCCTGAGCGTGTTGAACAGTTTTTCCAACCATGAGCCTGCGTAAGCGTCAACACCGGGTCGAGCGCAGATGTCCGAAAAGACGGCAAGCTCCTCCAGAAGAAACTGATCCGAGAGACGCTCGAAACTGTATCGCCGTTCCAGAGAATGTCCTGCGCCAGACATATTGCGGGTCCAGAAAGCGTTTCTGGTTTCCTGCATGGCAAACTGGAAAGGGAGGCAATCGTTGTTCAGCGTTTCCAGTTTTTCACGAGCGAGGGAATAACTTTCTGCATGCAGACAATCGTCCCAGCGTAGAATACGCAGGCCGCTGATGGTCTCTATCATGCGTCCGTTTCGTAGAAGCCACTCGTCTCCCGCCTGCCTGCTCTGGCCCCAGGCATTTTCTACTGTGGTTTCCTGCTCGAAGAGCATGTTCCATCGTTGAAGCGTATCGGAAACGACGAGCGTAACCGTTTCAAATCTGGCATTGGCCCATTCGAGGAACGCATAAAATTTGTCGCCTTCATAATTCGGCTGTCCGACACTTATCTGGATTCGGACATGGTCATGTTCGCTCCAGGGGATCGAATTCTTCGGACAAATTTTATATGGACCGGTCGGCGGCGGATACTGCCTGTTCTTTTTAAAATTTTTCATCAGCCGTACTTTCCGCAGGCATTTCGAGTTTCGGCCACAGCAGTTCGATCAGGTTCAGCCAGCTCTTAGATGTCGCCATATCCTTTACAATTAGAGCCTTTGTATTGTCCTCGGCGCAAATGGCAACTTTATCTCCGTATATGAGCGTTACATTATTCAGAAAATGCCCTTTCGGGACATACCTGTATTCCTCCAACGGCCCCATGAGATACGTGTTTCCTTCCTCCACAAGCTGGCGGAAGCGAATTCCCGAGTTACGCAGTTCCCGGTATTTCGCATTAACAGCCGGAGGAGATTTGCTGTCATCGGCGCAGATAAAAATACATTCAGGATCTTTTTGGCCCGCAAGGGAGCGAAAAACGTCATCAATAACTCTTAGCCACCAGTCTCTCCCTTCTATTGTATAGGTATTAGATTTCCGCCATTCGATCCCGCTGGCCGTAAAAAAAATGCCCTCCGCCTCAAAAACCTTCTCCAGATCATGAAGGATCTTAGTGCTGGGCCTTTCCACTTCGTCCTTTTCAAGTTTTGAAACATAGGATTGCGTGGTTCCCGCCAGCTTCGCCAGTTGGCCTTGCGACCACCTGAGAGCTTCGCGCGCACTGCGTATTTGCCATGGCTCGATCATGAATAAGGCTCTCGTCGTATAAAACTTTTCCTATCTTAATGGATATAAAATATATACTCAAGGAATTATTTAACCTTTCGTTAATAAATATAACGTAAAACTCTCACGTATAATGTTATGGCAACACCGATTGAAAGGAACCAAACTAGATGAAAACCAGACCATTAAATATTGCAAAGCCTGACTATCAGGCTCTGCAGGACGAGTTGGAGCGGCGCTACGGCCCCGCCCTGGCTCAGGATATCGTTGATCAGATACGAAGAACCGAAGACGCGGATTTCGTTCCGGACTATATGGCCGTCAAGGGCGCTTCGGAAGTTCTGGAGCTTTTTCGCGGCGAGGCGCGCGAGTCGCTTCGCAAGCTAAGGCAAGCCGATAATGCGGTGAAGGCCGCAAACGACAACCACAGGCTCGTAAATTTTGAGGAGGCAAGACTACGAAAAGAATGCGAGCGACTGCTGGGCTTGTATCTTCTGTCGCAGCGGGCGTTGTATCGGATGTACAGAAAAGCGATCAAAAATACGGCCTGCCCTGCTACGAGAAATCCCGTGAGCAGGAAAAGGCCCGGAAAATTGGGATGGCGGGGTGAGAGACAAAAAATGCTTCAAACAAAAAACAACAATCACGATGGGGTAATATCGATGAATAATTTTCCGGGACGGGAGTTCGACGAGGAACTTGGCAAACGGCTTAAGTTGTTGCGCCATAGCCGAAGAATGTCGATGGACAATCTGGGCGCCTGCATCGGCGTCTGCGGACAGCAGATCCACAAATACGAGATCGGGGAGAGCCGCATGCCGCCCGCGCGACTGGCGGCATGCGCCCGGATGTTCGGCGTGCCGGTCGGATATTTCTTCGGAGAGGGCGAGGGCTGTTCGCATCGGCGCTTCGACAAGGCGGTCGTAACCGTGGCGGCGGAGGTCCATGAGCTTACCTTCGACGTCCGTCAGGGATTTTACAGCCTGATGCGCGCGGTCAACAAAATGCAAAACCGGGAGGAGACCGCAGAAGACAACAAATCAAACAGCGCAAAGGCGGCCTGATCTGACCCCGCAGGCTGACCTCACGGAGCAGCGGCCAGAGGAATATCCCCCACGATTACCTCTGGTCGCTTGCCTCTTTTTGGGCAATCTGGTCTTTCTCTACTCGAAAAACCCGAGGATAAAACATGAAGAAGCGAATCTCTCAATTACGCTTAAACCAGATTTCTTCTGCTACCTATTTGCTACCTGGAATTCTCAAACTTGATTTCTTAGGCTGGATTTTAGCGCTAACTCATTGAAATTACTGGAGCGGGTGATGGGAATCGAACCCACGTAGCCAGCTTGGAAGGCTGGAGCTTTACCATTAAGCTACACCCGCGTCGAGATATTTTTAGACATAGCCGTTTCGGACTGAAAATGCAAGTTCGGCTTAAGCCGCACGCCATTCCACTTTCGCGCCGCCTTTGGGCTTGCGGAACAGGAGGAATGCGCTCCCCGACCGGCGCACGATTTCAGTGAAGTTTTTGCGCGTCCCGTCCGGCAATGTCCAGCCGGAGCTGCCTTTGGCCATGCACAGATGCCCGTCCGGCACGTCGAAAATGCTCTGTCCGGCCTTGACGTAGTGCTTCTGGCCGTTGACGGAAACGCTCAGGAACTGCCCGGCGAGGGCTTTTAATTCCTCCGGGTCGACCGAGGTTTTCAGGTTGCCATAGCCGTCGGTAATACAGACCACGTTTTCCGGCATGTCCGGGATCACAGGCTCTTCGCTTGTCAGGCGCTCGTAATTGTCGCGCGCCACCTCGCCGAGCACGCGCGGATAAAAATCGCGGGAGCGGAACTGCGAGCCCTTGTTTTCAACCTCGACGACGCGCGCCTCTTCAATGGCGGGCTTGATAAAAGACAGCGAATAGCCGCTATTGACCGCGACAATCCGGACGCCGTTAAACAGCTTCACGTAAACAAGTTTCTCGCCTTCGGAATCGGCCTTGGGGTTCTCGTCGTCATGGCGCGGCGCCGTGTTCACATAGAAAAAATGCCGTGCGCCGAGATGGGAATTGATCGCGGTTTCTGCGAGGAAAAACCCGGTCGCGTGCGTATCGAACGGCGGCACGGAATATTCTTTCAGCCGCAACTTCAAATGACCCATTTCGCGGTAGATGGACTGGGTCACTTCCGCAAAGGCCATGTCGGAGAGAGGGCCGTAATCCGCAATCACGGAAATTGAATAAGGCAGTTCGTCTTTCACGCAGTCATTCCTCAGCTTGTTGGCCTGAACAAAATACAGAATAAGAGCAAAGCGGCAAGAAAATTCGGTCCGCACAATAGGCAAAATTAATGGCGCCTGACCTAATCAGCGCCCCGGGCCTCCCATTCCGCAATGGTCTGCTCAACGATCGTTTTGGGCACGTCATGTTCCCGCGCTATGCGCTCCATCAGCTCGTCCGTGTTTTCGTCCGGACTGGCAAGAGAATGATGCATCCAGTAGTTTATGATTTCCTCTTTTAAGCTTTCTTCATCCATAGTTTTTCCCTGTCCGTTCGTCTGGGCCAACTTATTACGGTTAACTGCCGTTCCTTTTTTTAAGAAAGAACCCGGAAGATCATATTTACCCGTGCGCGACGTTATCCCGTGCTTCAAAGGGCGGCACGGCCAGTTTATCCAGCATTTCCTTCGGCGCGATCTGATAAAACTGCCCGCGCGTTTGCGCCCAGTTTTCAAGGATTTGCGCGGCCCATGCCGATCCTGTTTCCCGGGCGTGTTCATCGATCAGAGATTTCAGCTGTTCCGCGTAATGCGGCGCGCTGATCCGGCCATATACGACGCTGTCCGGATTGATGTTGACCGGCATTTTGTCTTCCTGATCATAGACGTAAGCCATGCCGCCCGTCATTCCGGCGGCGAAGTTCGGGCCGATATTCCCGAGAATGACCGCAACGCCGCCCGTCATGTATTCGCAGCCGTTCGAGCCGCAGCCTTCCACGACGACCTGCGCGCCGGAATTGCGCACGGCGAAGCGCTCGCCCGCCTGCCCGGCGGCGAAGAGCTTTCCGGACGTCGCGCCGTAAAGAACCGTGTTGCCGATGATCGTGTTTTCATGGCTCTTGAGCGGCGAGTCCTCCGCCGGGCGCACGATGATCGTTCCGCCCGACAGGCCCTTGCCGACATAGTCGTTGGCGTCGCCATAAACCTCGATCCGGAGACCTTTGCACAAAAACGCGCCCAGCGACTGGCCCGCGCTGCCTGTGAGCCTCAGCGTAATATGTCCGTCGGGGAGAACGTTCTGGCCGATCTCGCGGGTTATATAAGATGACAGGCGCGTTCCGACGGCGCGGTGCGTGTTGCGAACGGGGTAGGAGAGAATATGCCCCTCACCCACTCCGCTAACGCTTCGGTCTTCGCCCGAAGCTGAGCTTCGTTGCCCTCTCCCTTCAGGGAGAGGGAGGGACCCGCGAAGCGGGAGGGTGAGGGATAGATCCTTCAGAACCTCCGCATCCAGCGTATCCGGAACCTCGTTACGCGTGTCCCCGAGAGAGCACGTCATCCGCTTGCTCATCGGGTCGGCCTGCACGAGCAGCGGATTAAGATCGAGGTCGTCAAGGTTCGCTGCGCCGTGGCTGACCTGATGCAAAAGTTCGGTATGACCGATAATCTCTTCAAGCGAGCTGTAACCGAGCTTCGCGAGATAATCGCGCGCGTCTTCAGCGATGAAGGTCATAAGATTCACGACCTTTTCCGGCGTGCCCATAAAGCGCTTGCGCAGCTCGTCGTCCTGTGTGCAAACCCCGACGGGGCAGGTGTTTGAATGACACTGCCGCACCATCAGGCAGCCCATAGCGATGAGCGACGCCGTGCCGATGCCGTACTCCTCCGCGCCCAGAATCGCGGCGATGACGATATCGCGCCCGGTCTTGATGCCGCCGTCCGTGCGCAGTTTCACGCGGTGTCTAAGCCCGTTCATCGTCAGCACCTGATGCACTTCGGACAGGCCGATCTCCCAAGGAAGCCCCGCAAACTTGATCGAGGTTTGCGGGCTCGCGCCCGTGCCGCCGCTATGGCCGGAGACGAGGATTACGTCGGCGTTGGCCTTGGCGACGCCCGCCGGATCGTGCCGATGCCGTTCCGCGAGACGAGCTTGACGCAGACTTTGGCCGCCGGGTTGATCTGCTTGAGGTCGTAGATCAACTGCGCCAGGTCCTCGATGGAATAAATATCGTGGTGCGGCGGCGGGGAAATCAGCGTCACGCCGGGCGTTGCGTAGCGGAAACGCGCGATCATCTCCGTGACCTTGAAACCGGGGAGCTGGCCGCCCTCGCCGGGCTTGGCCCCTTGCGCGACCTTGATCTCGATTTCTTCGCACTGGTTTAAGTATTCCGCCGTCACGCCAAAGCGCGCCGAGGCGACCTGTTTAATCTTCGAGTTCCAGTTATCGCCGTTGCTATCCGGCGTGTAGCGCTCCGGGTCCTCGCCGCCTTCGCCGGAATCGGCCTTCGCGCCGATACGGTTCATGGCGACCGATAAAGTCCCGTGCGCTTCCGGCGATAACGCCCCGAGAGACATCGCGGGCGTGACGAAACGTTTCCGGATCTCTTCCGCAGGCTCGATATCCGGCAGGGCCGTCTGCAACCGGTTCGACTGGAAGTCCAGCAGATCACGCAGCTGCATGGGAACCCGCGTATGGATCATACCGGAATAACGCTTGAAGAGCTTGTAGTCGCCTTTCGTGCAGGCGGTCTGCAGGAGGTGAATCGCCTGCGCTTCCCATGCGTGGCGCTCGCCGTCCTTGCGGTATCTGTAAAAACCCCCGACGGGCAGGAGTTCTGCGCTTTCATGCGCGAAGGCCTGATTATGAAGCTTTAAAACCTTTTCCTGCAGGCCGTTTAAGCCGATGCCGGAAATCCGGCTCGGGATCGTGGGCAGGTATTCGGCGACCAGCGAGCGCGACAGGCCTATGGCTTCGAAACAGCTGCCGCCCCGGTAGGAGCTGATCACCGATATGCCCATTTTGGACATGATCTTGAGCAGCGCCTCGCCGATGGCGTTCTTGTAACCCGCCATGCACTCGGACAGGCTTTTCTCGCCGTAAAGCCCGCGCTGGCGCTCGGCTTCGATGGCTTCCTGCGTCAGCCATGCGTTGACCAGCGTCGCGCCCACGCCGATCAGCACGGCGAAGTGATGCGCGTCCATGCACTCCGCCGTGCGCACCGTAATCGTCGCGTCCGCGCGCAAACCGAGCCGGATCAGGTGCGTATGAATGGCCCCCGCCGCCAGGATCGCCGGGATCGGCGCGCGGCTTTTAGAGAGGGCCGTGTCGGTTAATATCAGGTGACCCTTGCCGTTCCGCGCCGCTTCTTCGGCTTCCGCGCGTATGCGCGCCAGTTCATTTTTCAGCGCGTCAGCTTCGCCGTTGGCGGGGAACGTCGTATCGATTTCCGTTATCCTGTCGCCGAGATAAGTTTTAAGCGCGTGAAACTCGCCGTTCGTAATGACGGGGCTGCGTACGGCGAGCATCTGGCACTGCTCCTTGCTCTCGTCCAGAATATTGCCGAGATTGCCGAGCCGGGTATAAAGGCTCATCACGCGTTTTTCGCGTAAAGAGTCGATCGGCGGGTTCGTGACCTGGCTGAAATTCTGGCGGAAGAAATGATGCATGCCGCGGTATTGATGCGAGAGCACGGCCAGCGGCGTGTCGTCGCCCATTGACCCGGTGGCTTCCTTGCCGTCCATCACCATGGGCCGGAGGATCAGGTCAACGTCCTCAATCGTATGACCGACGGCCATTTGCACGCGTGTGCGTTCATCGCGCGTCAGGCCCGCTTCTTCGCGTTCGGCGGCTTCCTTCATCGTATCGCGCAGCCATGTTCCGTGCTTGACCCAGTCGGCGAAAGGCTGTTTCGCCGCAAGTCTGTCTTTGATCTCGCGGTCCTTGTAGAGTTTGCCCTCTTTCAAATCGATGGCGATCATCTGGCCCGGGCCGATGCGCCCCTTTTCGATCAGGCGCGATTCGTCGAGCGCGACCATCCCGGCTTCCGAGCCCGCGACGATCAGCCCGTCCTGCGTGACCGTATAGCGGAACGGTCTTAAACCGTTGCGGTCCATGCCGCCCAACACCCAGCGCCCGTCCGTCACGGCCAGCGCAGCCGGCCCGTCCCACGGCTCCATGATAGCGTTGCAATACGTGTAAAACGCCTTGTGCGCGTCGGGCATGGTCGCGTCATTGAGATGGGCTTCCGGCACGAGCAGACTTTTGACCATCGGCGCGGCGCGGCCCGCGCGGCACATCAACTCAAAGACGTTATCCAGCGCCGCCGAATCCGATCCGCCGGGCGTGATCACGGGCTTCAGATCCTCGATCGCCTCCCCGAACAGCGGATGCGCGAGCTTTGTCTCGTGCACTTTCATCCAGTTGATATTGCCGGGCAGGGTGTTGATCTCGCCGTTATGGGCAAGGCAGCGGAACGGCTGCGCCAGCGGCCACGCGGGAAACGTGTTGGTGGAATAGCGCTGGTGAAAAATCGCGACGTTCGATTCAAAGCGGTTGTCGCGCAAATCCGGGTAGAACTGCGAAATCTGCTCGGCGAGAAACAACCCCTTGTAAACGATCAGGCGGCAGGAGAGCGAGCAGATATAATAATCGGCGATCCCGGCCTCGCGGATTTTCTTCTCAATGCGGCGGCGGATGATATAAAGCTCGCGCTCGAAGGTCTCCTCGTCCCGGCCGTTATTGCCGATCATGATCTGCTCGATCTCGGGGCGCGTGCGCGCGGCCTTCTCGCCGATCACGGACACGTCGACCGGGACCTGCCGCCAGCCATAGATGATATAGCCGAATTTCAGGATTTCCGTTTCGGTTATCGCGCGCGCGGCTTCCTGCGCCTCGAGATTATGGCGGGGCAGGAAAATCTGCCCGGCGCCGATAATGTCCTTTTTCGCGCGGTGGCCCGTGCGCACGGCGTGATCGTGGAAGAACTCCTGCGGGACCTGCACCATCAGGCCTGCGCCGTCTCCTGTCTTGCCGTCGGCGTCGACCGCGCCGCGGTGCCAGACGTTCTCCAGCGCGTTAATCGCCGCCCAGACGACTTCGCGCCGCGGCGTTCCGTCTATGCTCGCGACGAAGCCGACGCCGCAGGCGTCGTGCTCGTCGGCGGGGTCGTAGAGGCCTTTTAGATATTGTCCGTCCAGCATTAGTGATCCTTGTTCATAGCGTCGCCGATATCCATCGATTGATGAAGAATACGCAGAATAAAAACAGTTTCGTCCCTGATCTTATATACGACGTAATGTTTGCCGGAAATTTTGATCCTTGTTTCCGGTGAGAGATGATCATGCCGAAACCCGGTATGCGGAGCTGACCTGAGACTTAGAAACGCATCCTCCAGTTTTTTCTGGTATCTCTTCAGCTGATCAGATCCCCATTTAAGTAGCGTGTAATCAAGAATATGTTCTATATCCGTATCCGCTTCGGATGAAAATACGAGGTCATATTCCTTCACCGGTCACCTCCGGATTAAGTGGAGAGACCTCTCCGCGATCAGCTCTCGCTATGGCTTCTTCCGTTTTCCGCCTGAGGTAATCGGGCGTATAGGACACAATTCGTCCGGCGGCAAGATCCTCCTCACCCTTTCGGACTGCGGACAGAAAACGTTCCAGTTTCATCTCCTGCTGCTCGCGCAAACGCCGTACCGCATCGCGTACAGCCTCTGTTTTGTTACTGTAAATGCCGTTTTTGACTTGCTCCTCTAAAAAGGCGTCATCAGCCGGGGCAAAGTTTATGTTCATATCATGCTCCTGTTTTAATCAAAATATATGCATATATTGTACATGATAAGGGCAAATGAATAAACCTACTCCGCCGCTTCTACCATAGCCGCAGCCTTGTCCCGCATGTAAAAATGCATCGCTTCCGCCGCGTCGCGGCCGTCCTTGATTGCCCAGACCACGAGCGAGGCGCCGCGCACGATATCGCCGGCGGCGAAGACGCCGTCGATGCTCGTCATTTTAGTGTGGTAGTCGGCAATGATCGTGCCCCACGGAGTCGTGCGCAAATCCGGCGCGCCGAACAGGACGGGCAGCTCTTCGGGCTCGAAGCCGAGCGCCTTGATCACCAGATCGGCCTCAACGTCAAAGTCCGAGGCCGTGATTTCCTGCGGGCGTCTGCGGCCCGTTTTATCCGGCGCGCCCAGTTCCATCCGCCGCGCGGTTATCGCCGTTACGCCGCCTTGCGCACCATCCTTGATTTCCACGGGCGATGTCAGCCAGAGAAACTCTACGCCCTCTTCCTCGGCATGGGCGACTTCGCGCGCGCTGCCCGGCATGTTTTTACGGTCGCGGCGGTAGAGGCATTTGACGGATTTCGCGCCCTGCCGTATCGCGGTACGGACGCAGTCCATCGCCGTATCGCCGCCGCCGATGACGGCGACGTTCCTGCCGCGCGCATTCAAAAGCCCGCTGTCATAGTCCGGCACGGCGTCGCCCAGATTACTGCGGTTGCTGGTGACAAGGTATTGCAGCGCGGGAGCCACGCCGGGGAGGTCATAGCCTTTAATCGTCAAGTCGCGTGCCTTGTAAACGCCGGTGGTGATCAGGACCGCGTCGTGTTTCTCTCTCAAAGCGTTCAGATCGTCGATATTCGTATTGAGTTCGAAATTTACGCCTTGCGCGCGTAATTGCGCCTCGCGCCGCGCTACGACGCTTTTGTCGAGCTTGAAATTGGGAATGCCATAGACCATCAAGCCGCCGACGCGGTCATAGCGGTCGTAAACCGTGACCTGATAGCCGTAAGCGCGCAGCATCTCCGCCGCCGCCAGCCCGCCCGGACCCGCGCCGATAATCCCGGCGCTCTCCGGTCTTTCACATTCAGGCAGGCGCGGCTTGACCCAGCCGTTGTCAAAGGCCGTTTCGGTGATGTATTTCTCGATTGCGCCGATCGTGACCGTGCCGTGGCCGGACTGCTCGATAACGCAGCTGCCCTCGCACAGCCGGTCCTGCGGACAAATCCGCCCGCAGATTTCCGGGAACGTATTGGTCGAAGACGAAACCGCATAGGCCTCTTCCATGCGGCCCTGCGCGACGAGCCGCAGCCAGTCGGGAATGTTGTTTTGAAGCGGGCAGTGCGCCTGACAGAACGGCACGCCGCACTGCGCGCAGCGATCCGCCTGCGCCGCGCCGTTCCGCGCGTCGTACTCGGCGTAAATCTCGCCGAAATCGGCGCGCCGCGCGTCCGGCGCGCGCTTGTCCGGCATATGTTTGTCTCTGGTTATGAACCCCTGCATTTTACCGCTCAAAGGCGACTCTCCCTCCAAGGCGCAAACATTCTTCAACCACGCATGCGCCTTAATTGTTACTCTCGGACTTTCGGAAACGGCTAATAGTACAGGATTTGCAAGGGAAAATGAAAGAGAGAAATCGGAAGGTCGCTCCTGAAAGGCATGACCTGAACGCATAGCTCCCGCACAAGGCGGGAGCTATTGAGAACAGTCGTCGGAGGTTAAATATTAACCCGCTGCCGCCTCGCGGTTGTCTTCTTCGGCTTCGGGTTCTTCGGGCATCTCGCCGCTCTCTTCCGGCTCCAGCGCCATAGACTGCTGCTGCGAGGCAATGGCCAGCTGGTCGCGGTCGGCGGCGATCTTGCGCACCTTGTTGATGTAAGAACCCGTTCCGGCCGGAATCAAGCGCCCGACAATCACATTTTCCTTCAGGCCAAAGAGCTTGTCAACCTTGCCCTGCGTAGCGGCCTCGGTCAGCACGCGCGTCGTTTCCTGGAAGGAGGCCGCAGAAATGAACGAGCGCGTCTGCAGGGAGGCCTTCGTAATACCCTGCAGAACCGGCTTGCCCTCCGCAGGACGCTTGCCGTCCTCGATAAATCTCTGGTTCACGAGCTCGAATTCATCGCGGTCGACATGCTCGCCAACCAGGAAGGTCGTATCGCCTGCGGCGTGGATTTCGATCTTCTGAAGCATCTGGCGAACGATCACCTCGATATGCTTGTCATTGATCTTCACGCCCTGCAGACGGTAAACGTCCTGGATTTCGTTGACGAGATAAGCGGCCAGCGCCTCAACGCCCATGACGTCGAGAATATCGTGCGGCACGAGCGAGCCGTCAACAAGGGCATCGCCCTTCGCGACGTAATCTCCTTCCTGCACGGCCATGTGACGGCCCTTCGGAATAAGGTACTCGCGGGACTCCTCTTCCGGGTTGGACGGCTTGACGATGATCCGGCGCTTGGACTTGTAATCCTTGCCGAATTCGACGTAGCCGTCGATCTCGGAAATGATCGAGAAATCCTTCGGGCGGCGCGCCTCAAACAGCTCGGCCACGCGCGGCAGACCACCGGTAATATCCCGCGTTTTCGAGGTTTCGCGAGGGATACGCGCGATAATGTCGCCGGCCTTGACGTCCTGCCCGTCCTCGACGGACAGCAGCGCATCCGCCGACATATAGTAATTCGCGGGCAGACCGTTGGGCAGGTTGATGACGTTGCCTTTCTTGTCAAGCAGGGAAATCCGTGGCTTGAGGTCCGAACCTTTCGGCTGGCTGCGCCAGTCGATGACTTTCTTGTACGAAAGACCCGTGGATTCGTCGACCTGATCGGTGACGGAGACGCCTTCGACGAGATCGAAGTAATGCGCGACGCCGTCTTTTTCCGTAATGATCGGCACTGTATACGGGTCCCATTCGGCCATTTTGTGTCCGGCCTTGACCTTTTCCCCTTCGCCGACCAACAAACGCGCGCCATAGGGAAGGCGGTGCGCCGCCTTTTCCGTGCCGTTCTTGTCTTTCAGGACGACCTCGGTGTTCCGGCTCATCACGATGGCGATGCCGTCGGAGTTCTTCACGACGTTCTGGTTGCGGATTTCAACCGCGCCATCGAGATTGGCCTCAACGGAGGAACGCTCCGCGCCCCGTTGCGCCGCGCCGCCGATGTGGAAGGTCCGCATCGTGAGCTGCGTGCCGGGCTCGCCGATCGACTGCGCCGCCATAACGCCCACGGCCTCGCCCATATTGACGGGCGTTCCGCGCGCAAGATCGCGGCCGTAGCAGCGCGCGCAAATACCGGCCGCAGCCTCGCAGGTCAGAACGGAGCGCACAAGGATCTCGTTAATCCCGGCGGTTTCGATCGCTTCAGAGGTTTGCTCATCGATAATCTCGCCCGCCGGAACGATCACTTCGCCGCTCAGCGGATGCTTGATGTCATGCGCCGGGCAGCGGCCGAGAATACGCTCGGCCAGAGACACGACGACGTCGGCGCCGTTCATGACCGCGCGCATGGTAATGCCGTTTTCCGTGCCGCAATCGTCCATCGTAATAACGGCGTCCTGCGCCACGTCGACAAGGCGGCGGGTCAGGTAACCGGAGTTCGCGGTCTTGAGCGCCGTATCGGCCAGACCTTTCCGCGCCCCGTGGGTCGAGTTGAAGTATTCAAGAACGGTCAGACCTTCTTTAAAGTTCGAGATAATCGGCGTCTCGATAATCTCGCCCGAAGGCTTGGCCATCAGGCCGCGCATCCCGGCCAGCTGGCGGATCTGGGCGGCGGAGCCCCGCGCGCCCGAATGCGCCATCATGTAAACCGAGTTCAGCGTACCGCCCGTGACGTCGGATATTTCCTTCATCATCTCGTCAGCGACGTCGTCCGTGCATTTCGACCAGATATCGACAACCTTGTTGTACTTCTCGCCCTGGGTAATCAGACCTTCAAGATATTGCTGTTCGAACTCTTTGGCGCGTTCCTTGGCGTCGTCGACAAGCGGCTGTTTTTCCGCCGGAATAACCAGATCGTCCTTGCCGAACGAAATCCCCGCGATACAGGCATGGCGGAAACCAAGCTTCATAATCCGGTCGCAGAAGATCACCGTATCCTTCTGGCCGCAGTGACGGTAGACCGTATCGATGAGGTTCGTAACCTCTTTCTTGGTCAGAATCTTGTTGATCGCGTCAAAAGAGACTTCCGGATGCCGCGGCAGCAGTTCCGAAATAATCATCCGGCCCGGCGTCGAGTCGACGATTTTCGTCAGCGGCTCGCCATTCTCGTCGACCGTGTGATAGCGGCATTTGATTTTCGCGTGCAGCGAGACGATGCCCTCGGTGAGCGCATGCTGAATCTCGCCGACGCCGCGGAAGATCATGCCTTCGCCCTGCTCGCCGTCAAGGGCGATCGAGAGGTAATATAGACCCAGAATAATATCCTGCGTCGGCACGATGATCGGTTTTCCGTTCGCGGGCGAGAGGATGTTGTTCGTGCTCATCATCAGGCAGCGCGCTTCGAGCTGCGATTCAATCGACAGCGGCACGTGCACGGCCATCTGGTCGCCATCGAAGTCGGCGTTAAAGGCGGTACAGACAAGCGGGTGCAGCTGAATGGCTTTCCCCTCGATCAGGACAGGCTCGAACGCCTGAATGCCAAGACGGTGCAGCGTCGGCGCGCGGTTCAGCATGACCGGATGCTCGCGGATAACCTCTTCGAGAATATCCCAGACTTCCGGGCGCTCTTTCTCGACCATGCGCTTGGCGGCCTTGACGGTGTTCGCCATGCCGTAGATTTCAAGCTTGTGGTAAATAAACGGCTTGAAGAGCTCGAGCGCCATTTTTTTCGGGATACCGCACTGATGGAGTTTCAGTTCCGGCCCGACCACGATAACGGAACGGCCCGAGTAGTCCACGCGCTTTCCAAGAAGGTTTTGACGGAAGCGGCCCTGCTTGCCTTTCAGCATGTCGGACAGTGATTTCAGCGGGCGCTTGTTCGCGCCCGTGATGACGCGGCCGCGGCGACCGTTATCGAACAGCGCGTCAACGGCTTCCTGCAGCATGCGCTTTTCGTTCCGAACGATAATATCCGGCGCGCGCAGTTCGATCAGGCGGCGAAGCCTGTTATTTCTGTTGATGACGCGGCGGTAAAGATCGTTCAGGTCACTTGTTGCAAAGCGTCCGCCATCAAGCGGCACCAGCGGACGCAGTTCCGGCGGCAGAACGGGGACGATATCCATGATCATCCACTCGGGGCGCGTGCCGGATTCGATAAACGCCTCGATCAGCTTCAAGCGCTTGACGAGTTTTTTGCGCTTGGCTTCAGAAGAGGTCTCGCGCAGATCTTCCTCGACGCGGACGCACTCTTCCTCGAGATCGATTTCGGAGAGCAGTTTTTTGAGGGCTTCTGCGCCGATCATAGCCTCGAAGCTTTCCTCGCCGTATTCGTCCTGCGCGTTATAGAATTCGTCTTCAGCCAGGATCTGGTTTTTCTTGAGCGGCGTCATGCCGGGCTCGGTAACAATATAGGCCTCGAAATACAGGACTTTTTCAAGGTCCTTCAAGGTCATGTCCATCATCAGGCCGATGCGGGACGGCAGCGATTTGAGGAACCAGATATGCGCGACCGGCGCGGCCAGATCGATATGACCCATGCGCTCGCGGCGCACCTTCGTGAGCGTAACCTCGACGCCGCATTTCTCGCAGATGATCCCTTTGTACTTCATGCGCTTGTACTTGCCGCAAATGCACTCGTAATCCTTGATCGGACCGAAGATGCGGGCGCAGAACAGGCCGTCTTTTTCCGGCTTGAACGTCCGGTAGTTGATCGTTTCCGGCTTTTTGACCTCGCCGAACGACCATGAGCGCACCTGCTCGGGACTCGCAATCGCGATCCGGATCGTGTCGAAGCTTTGCGGGCCAGTCGGCTGGCCGAAGAGGTTCATCAGTTCGTTCATGTTTCCTTCACTCCGTTTAAGATGATCGGATGATCAGATCGTCAGATGACCGGAAATTCTGATAATCCGCTCATCCGTGTATCCGACCATCTATTAACTTCCCGTCTGTTTCATATCCACGTTCAGGCCGAGCGCCTTGAGTTCTTTCACAAGAACGTTAAAGCTTTCCGGTATGCCGACTTCGAAATTGTCTTCGCCGCGGACGATGGACTCGTACACTTTCGAGCGGCCCGCGACGTCGTCGGACTTGACGGTGAGCATTTCCTGCAAGGTATAGGCCGCGCCATAAGCCTGCAGCGCCCAGACCTCCATCTCTCCGAAACGCTGGCCGCCGAACTGGGCTTTACCGCCGAGCGGCTGCTGCGTGACGAGCGAGTAAGGTCCGATGGAACGCGCGTGGATCTTGTCATCGACGAGGTGGTGCAATTTAAGCATGTAAATATAGCCCACCGTCACCTTGCGCTTGAACGTTTCGCCCGTGCGCCCGTCGATCAGCGTCATTTGACCGGACGTATCAAGACCCGCTTTCTCAAGCAGCGCGTTGATGTCGTCCTCAACCGCGCCATCAAAGACGGGCGTGGCCATCGGCACGCCGCCGCGCAGGTTGTTCGCCATTTCAAGAACCTGAGCGTCTTCGAGCGGCGAAACCTTGGCTTCGTATTCACGCTCGCCATAGACGTCTTTCAGTTTCGTCCTGAGCGTCTCGATTTCCTTCTTGTCCGGCTCTTTCCGGTTCTGGAAGCCGTTAACGACCTCGCCGATCTGACGACCGAGATTGGCCGAAGCCCAGCCGAGATGCGTTTCAAGAATTTGCCCCACATTCATCCGGGACGGAACGCCCAGCGGGTTGAGCACGATATCAACCGGGGTGCCGTCCTCAAGGTAGGGCATATCCTCGACCGGCATAATCCTTGAGACCACGCCCTTGTTTCCGTGACGACCGGCCATTTTATCGCCGGGCTGCATCTTGCGTTTCACGGCGACAAAGACCTTGACCATTTTCATCACGCCGGGCGGCAGTTCGTCGCCGCGCTGGAGCTTTTCTACCTTGTTTTCGAAACGCTCTTTCAGGAGATCAATCGCCTCGTCGAAAGTTTTCGACATAGCCTCGATCTCTTCCATGACCGACTCGTCCGCCACGGCGATCTGGCGCCACAGACCGCGCTTCATGCCTTCCAGCGTATCAGCGGTGATCTGCTCGCCCTTCTTGAGCTTGACCTCTTTTGGCGCGCTTGCGACCTGCTGCCCGGTCAGGAGCTCGGCCAGACGGCCATAGAAGCCATCCTCAAGTATCTTGCGCTCGTCATCGCGGTCCTTGGCGAGGCGTTCGATTTCTTCCTGCTCGATCGACAGCGCGCGAGCGTCCTTGTCAACGCCGCGGCGGTTGAAGACGCGCACTTCGACAATCGTCCCCGTAACGCCCGGCGGCAGGCGCAGGGAGGTGTCTTTCACGTCAGCGGCCTTTTCACCGAAGATCGCGCGCAGAAGTTTTTCCTCCGGCGTCATGGGCGACTCGCCTTTCGGCGTGACCTTGCCGACGAGAATATCGCCCGGCGCGACCTCGGCGCCGATATGCACGATACCGGCCTCGTCAAGGTGCTTGAGCGCTTCCTCGCCGACATTCGGGATATCGCGGGTGATCTCTTCCGTGCCGAGTTTGGTATCGCGGGCCATGACCTCGAACTCTTCGAGGTGGATCGACGTAAAGACGTCGTCGCGCACAACGCGCTCGGAAATCAGGATCGAATCCTCGAAGTTGTAACCGTTCCAGGGCATGAACGCGACCAGCACGTTGCGGCCCAGCGCCAGCTCACCGAACTGCGTCGACGGGCCGTCCGCGATGATATCGCCCTTTTTGATAACGTCGCCCACTTTTACCAGAGGCGTCTGGTTGATGCAGGTGTTCTGGTTGGAACGCTGGAACTTCGACATGCGGTAGATATCGACCGTCGCCTGATCGGATGTCAGGTCTTCCGTCGCCCGGATCACGATCCGGGTTGCGTCCACCTGGTCGACGATGCCGGAACGGCGCGCCGCGACGGCTGCGCCGGAATCTTTCGCAACCGTGCTTTCCATGCCCGTGCCGACCAGCGGGGCGTCGCTTTTCAAAAGCGGCACAGCCTGACGCTGCATGTTCGAGCCCATAAGCGCGCGGTTCGCGTCGTCGTTCTCAAGGAAAGGAATAAGCGAAGCGGCGACCGAGACGATCTGCTTCGGCGATACGTCGATCATGGTAATGGACTCGCGCGGCGCCATAAGGTTTTCGCCAGCCTGACGGCAGGGAACGAGCTCGTTAATGAAACGGCCCTTGTCGTCGAGCTCGGCGTTCGCCTGCGCAATCGTGTATTTCGCCTCTTCCATCGCGGAAACATAAACGACTTCGTCCGTCACCTGGCCGTCAACGACGCGGCGGTAAGGGCTTTCGATAAAGCCGTACTGGTTGACGCGGGCAAACGTGGAAAGCGAGTTTATCAGACCGATATTCGGGCCTTCCGGCGTTTCAATCGGGCAAATCCGGCCGTAATGCGTCGGGTGCACGTCGCGGACCTCGAAGCCCGCGCGCTCACGCGTCAGACCGCCCGGACCAAGCGCGGACAGGCGGCGTTTGTGCGTAATCTCGGAAAGCGGGTTCGTCTGGTCCATGAACTGGCTGAGCTGGGACGAGCCAAAGAACTCGCGGACGCTCGCCTGCGCCGGCTTCGAGTTGATCAGATCGTGCGGCATATACGTGTCAACGTCGACCGAAGACATGCGCTCGCGGATCGCGCGCTCCATGCGCAGCAGGCCAATGCGGATCTGGTTTTCCATGAGCTCGCCCACGGAACGCACCCGGCGGTTGCCAAGGTTGTCGATATCGTCGACCTCGCCCGTGCCGTCTTTCAGGCCGTGGAGATAACGCAGGATCGCCAGAATGTCGTCCTTTCGCAGAACGCGATACTGATCGTCGCACTCGAGATCAAGGCGCATGTTCATCTTCACGCGGCCAACCGGCGAGAGGTCATAACGCTCGGGATCGAAGAACAGCGAATTGAACAGGGCCTCGGCGCTGTCGACCGTCGGCGGCTCGCCCGGACGCATGACGCGGTAAATGTCGATGAGCGCTTCCTCGCGCGTGTCGCATTTGTCAATCATCATGGTATTGCGGACATAGGCGCCGACATTGAGGTGATCAATCGCCAGCACTGGCAGTTCATTGACGCTCGCCTCGGCAAGCGCGTTCAGGTCATCTCCCGTGATTTCGTGTCCGGCCTCAAGAATAACCTGTCCTGTTCCCGGGTCAAAAATGTCTTCGCCCAGATAACGGCCGATCAGTTCTTCATCCTGCACCAGAACATCTTTCAGCCCCGCCTCTTCAAGTTTCTTGATCTGGCGCGGGGTCATTTTCGTTCCGGCTTCCGCCGCGACGTCGCCCGTCTCGGCGTTCACAAGGTCGTGGCCCAGTTTTGCGCCGCGCATGGACTCGCCGTTGAAAGGCGTTTTCCAGCCCTTGTCGCTTTTTGCGTAGGTCACGACGCCGTAGAAAGACTGCAGGATCTCTTCGTTCGACATGCCCTGAATCAGTAGCGGGTTCGGCGCTTCGTCGTTGGCGTCCGCTTCCTCGCGGTGCGCTAGCGTTGCGGCGCTGTCAAGCGCGCGCAGCATCGTCGTAACCGGCAGTTTCCGGCGGCGGTCGATCCGGACATACATATGGTCCTTGGCGTCGAATTCAAAATCGAGCCATGACCCGCGGTATGGAATGACGCGCGCCGCAAATAGATATTTGCCGCTGGCATGGGTTTTACCGCCATCGTGATCAAAGAAGACGCCCGGCGAGCGGTGCATCTGCGAGACGATGACCCGCTCCGTGCCGTTCACGATAAACGTGCCGTTTTTGGTCATGAGCGGCATGTCCACCATGTAGACGTCCTGCTCTTTAATATCGCGGATCGACTTGAGGCCGGTTTCCTCGTCCACGTCGAAAACGGACAGGCGCAACGTGACGCGCAGCGGCGCGGCAAAGGTCATGCCGCGCTGAATGCACTCCTCGACGTCGTATTTCGGCTCTTCCAGTTCATATTTCACGAAATCGATTTCCGCGCGGTCGGAAAAATCCTTGATCGGGAAGACGGAGGAGAACACCTCTTCGAGCCCCTGAAGCTTGCGCTCCTCGGCGCCAAGACCAAGCTGCAAAAACTGCTCGTAGGAATTGCGCTGCACCTCGATCAGGTTCGGCATCTCCGCGACTTCCGGGATTCGCCCGAAAGACCGCCGGGCGCGTTTGCGCTCCGTGTAGCCAATCATTTGTTCATTTTTGCTTTTTTTCGCGGAAGCGCTGGATTTTGCTGCACTCATTGTCGCCATGTCCTCATAATCGGATCTGTTAATGACTCCCGTTAACCGTTTTGCTTACAGTTTTCAGGGCCAACCTGCAGGTGTAACCTGTATAAAAGCAAGACGTACGGAAACGGGCGGCAAGCGCACACATGCCGCCATAAGTTATTGCTTTAACTTAGAAATAAATCCGATCGCCTTGCCATTTTATCCCATTGAGAATCCCGGGCACCCTGGAATTCTTCAAAAGACAGAAGGCGAAGGGCATACGCGCCCATCGCCAATTGTGTGTGCGTTGTAACGAAACTTCTACCTCTTGTCCAGAATTAATTTAGAAAAAGGTAAGTCCGTTTTTTGGGATGTCCAGTTTCCCAACGCCTCTCCCTTCAGGGAGAGGAACGAGGCTTAAGCCGCGACAAGCGGTTTTAGCCGCAGTGGTGAGGGATCTTTTTTTTACGGTTTCATCCCTCACCCGCTCAGCCGGGGATTTTCTTTTCAAGAAAATCCAGGCTTCGCTGTCCTCTCCCTAAAGGGAGAGGGAAAGAACGCTACTGAAGCTCGACTTCCGCGCCAGCTTCCTTGAGCTTGGCGGCCATTTCTTCAGCTTCTTCTTTCTTGACGCCTTCTTTCAGAGGCTTCGGCGCGCCTTCAACGAGATCCTTGGCTTCTTTCAGGCCAAGTCCGGTGATGGCGCGGACTTCTTTAATGACGGCGATTTTGTTGCCGCCCGCGGCCTTGAGAACGACGTTGAACTCGTCTTTCTCTTCAGCGGCCTCTTCGCCACCGGCTGCGCCCGGCGCAGCGGCAACGGCTACAGGAGCGGCGGCGGCGCTGACGCCCCACTTGTCCTCCAGCATTTTAGACAGTTCCGCAGCTTCCAGAACCGTAAGCGCCGAGAGGTCCTCGACAATTTTCGCAAGATCAGCCATTTTCTTTCTCCTTTTCAGTTGCGAGTTGTGAGTCGCGAGTTGCGGGTTTTCCCAAAAAGTGGTGAGCGTTCATGTTCATTTCCCCGCTCCTCGCTACTCACCACTTGAAACTTATTGCTAGCCAGGCTCCAGACGCACCTCAGCTTCGATCTCCTGACGGGTCAAGGTACGAGTGTTTCCGTAAACAGCCACTTCCCCGTTGGAAAGAACAGAATATGCCCCAAGCATTGGCGTATATTTTGTGTCCATAAAGCGTTCAAATTGATCATTGGTAAAATTCATATCCCTGACTTCCAGAGCTATGCAATCAATACTACTACTCCCAAATTGACGTTCTACTGTCCGAAGCGATACACGATAGTTATCCGGATTTGAACCTGATATCTCTTTAAATCTCTCTAGAAACTTTGACAAATCATCAGGTCTTAACAAAAAAACCGCATTACTCGGCCCTGGCACAGCCTCGGGGGGCTTACCTGAAGCGCTAGCGAAAATCGGCAATCCACTCAGGCGCGCCATGGTTTACTCTCCTTTTTCCCCATACGCCTTGGTGACGTTCACCATCTGCTGGGCCGGGGCCTGAAGCACGCGGGCGACTTTCGTCGCAGGAGCCACAATCAGGCCGACGATCGTGCCGCGCAGCTCGTCGAGCGACGGCAGTTTCGAAAGCTGCTCGACTTCCGCCGCGCTGAGCTTTTTCTCGCCCATCGCGCCGCCGAGAATGACCAGCTTGTTATTTTCCTTCGCGTAGGCCTGCGTCGCCTTGGCGGCGGCTACGGGGTCGTTCGACGTCGCCACGCCCGTCGGGCCGGTAAACATGTCGGCGATCTGTTCGTAGCGGGTGCCTTCGAGGGCGCGCTTGGCGAGCGTGTTTTTCGTGACCTTGAAGCTGGCCCCTTCCGCGCGGAGCTTCGCGCGCAAATCGGTGACTTCAGAAACGCTGAGGCCGGAATAATGCGTGACGATTACAACTTCGCCGTCCTCAAAGCGTTTTTTGAGGTCGGTCACTTCGCTTTCTTTTTGCGCGCGGCTCATTCCCATCGCGTTTGCTCCTTCGTTTGTTATTCCTGTTTACCTGTCATGCCCGCTTCATGCGGGCATCCGGCAAATTAAAACGTGTTCAAGCAAAGCTTGAAGGCTTTCCCAGACCCCCGCCGTGCCAGCATGCTGTGCATGCGCCGCGGGGGTGACGATTTTAGGCTTAGCTGGCAGTCAGCTTCGGCCATAAAAAAAGATGATGTCCCGTGACACCATCTCCTTAATCCTGTGACAAAGACAAACGGGAATGCCCTGATCAAAAGTGGCATTCGCTTTTCGTTTATCCCCATCTATGCGGGCTGTTTAAACGCTTGGTATCGCGCCCCCACAGTCTCGGACAAGGAAAATTCTGACGCGTTAAACCATAGTTTAATGCAGCGCGTCAAGTTTATTTTAAATCCAAATTAGGAATTTCGTGTTTAAGCGCGCTTCTCGGGACGCATATTTGCACCTGATTTTCCGCGCAATCGGCTTCTGTAACTCCTTCCGCCCCCGGTCCTCCATCAGCATGAGAATTCTCAGAGTTCCCGTTATTCCAACCAAACGGATCAACTACACTTAAAATGAACAAACCTGCCATCGCCGCAGCATAAACCGCTCCGACTTTCAATGCGCTCCGATCATCATCTCTTTTTAGCCGTTCTGCAGGGGTAAGACGCTCGTACTCTGCAAGCCTCTCCGCGAATTTCCGATCAGCGCGCTCTTTGAAGGCGTCTCTAATTTTTTTAAACATCTCTTCTCTCCCAAATTTCTTTCAATATTCAAAAGCCATTAACCATAACTCAAAGAGGCGCGTCAAGTTTTTATTTAAGAAGCGAGGGACGAGTTACGAGAACTTTCCCCTCACCCAATCTCGGCTATCGCTTTTCTTAAAGAAAAGCTGAGCCTCGCGACCCTCTCCCCGGAGAGAGGGAGGGGCCCACGCGAAGCGTGGGAGGGTGAGGGGCTCTCCCAACTCGCCACTCGCAACTCGTAACTTTCTAAGCCGCCTTTGTCTTCGCCTCGCCGAAAGCCAGATCGGCCACGTCAATCTTGACGCCGGGCCCCATGGTCGAAGACAGCGTGATCTTCTTCATATAGGTGCCTTTGGCGCCGGACGGCTTGGCTTTCTGGATCGCGCCGATGAAGGCACGGACGTTCTCGGCGATTTTCTTCTCGTCGAAAGACGCCTTGCCCACGCCCGCATGAACGATGCCGGCCTTTTCCGCCCGGAATTCAACCGCGCCGCCTTTGGCGGATTCAACGGCCTTGGCGACGTCGGGCGTTACCGTGCCCAGTTTCGGGTTCGGCATCAGGCCGCGCGGACCCAGGATTTTACCGACGCGCCCGACGAGCGGCATCATGTCCGGCGTCGCGATGCAGCGGTCGAAATCCATTTCGCCGTTCTGGATTTTCTCCATCAGGTCTTCGGCGCCGACGATATCGGCCCCCGCCTTTTTGGCCTCTTCAGCTTTGGCGTCCTTGGCGAAGACGGCGACGCGCACGGTCGCGCCCGTGCCGTTCGGCAGCTCCACCATGCCGCGCACGGTCTGGTCGGCGTGACGCGGGTCGATGCCGAGATTCATCGAGATCTCGATCGTTTCGTCAAATTTCCGATCGCCTGCGGCCTGCTTAAGAATTTTAACGGCCTCGTCGATCGAATAGTTTTTCTTGCGGTCGACAAGCTCTCGCGCTGCTCTCACTTTTTTTGCAATTTTCGTCATGGTTCTAACCCTCCGCCACTTCGACGCCCATGGACCGGGCCGAGCCTTCGATGATTTTAATCGCCGCGTCAATGTCGTTCGCGTTCAGATCCGGCATTTTCTTCTCGGCGATTTCCTTGACCTGCTTGAGCGTAATCTTGCCGGCCGTTTCCTTGCCGGCGGCGCCGGAACCTTTCTGAACGTTGGCGGCCTGTTTGATAAAATAGCTCGCAGGCGGGGTTTTGGTGATAAAGTCGAAGCTCTTGTCCTTGTAAACGGAGATAATGACGGGAATGGGAATCCCCTTCATATCTTCCGTGCGTTCGTTGAACTGCTTGCAGAACTCCATAATGTTTACGCCGTGCTGGCCCAGAGCCGGGCCGATCGGCGGCGACGGGTTGGCGGAGCCGCCCGTCACGGTCAGGTTAATATAACCTGTGATTTCTTTTTTCTTCGGCGCCATTTTTACCTCCTTTTTGTAAACGGCAAGAAGGGCCCGCGGTTACGGTTCCAGTCAGGTCTTTGACGGAAAACCTCCCGCAAGTCGCATGGGTTTTAACAGAAAGCCTTAGTGGAATGCAAGGGTTCTTTTGAGAAGCGAGAAGCGAGAAATATAGATTGGGAAAGATCTCGCTTCTCGTAACTCGCTACTCGTTTCTAAATCTTATCCACTTGCCCGTACTCCAGCTCGACAGGCGTGGAGCGGCCAAAGATCGAAACGGAAACTTTCAGCTTGCCCTTTTCCTCGTCGACTTCCTCGACATGGCCGTTGAAGCTGGCGAACGGGCCGTCGGTGACCTTGACTTCCTCGCCGATGTCGTAAGTGATGGACGGGCGCGGACGCTCGACGCCTTCCTGAACGGCCTGTAGAATCTGCTGGGCCTCTTTCTCGCTGATCGGCGCGGGCTTGTTGCCGGCGCCGAGAAAGCCCGTAACCTTCGGCGTGTTTTTAACCAGGTGCCAGACTTCGTCGTCGAGATCGATTTTCGCAAGCACGTAGCCCGGGAAAAACTTGCGCTCGGTATTGACGCGCTGGCCGCGCTTGACCTCGACCACTTCCTCGGTCGGCACGAGAATTTCCTCGACCTTGTCGCCGAGTCCCTGCGTTACGGCTTTTTTCTTAAGGTCCTCGGCAACCTTGCCTTCGAAACCGGAATAAACATGCAGAACGTACCAGCGCATCGCCATCGTCTTGATCCTTTTAATTTGAGTATGTTAAGCGCCTAAACCCAGAAGCGTCCTGACCAGGAACGAAAGAACCTGGTCCGCGAAAAACAGAAAGATGGCCGCAATCGTCACCATGATGAAGACCGCAATCGTACTGACGGTCGTTTCTTTCCGCGTCGGCCATGTGACCTTTTTCATTTCGCTGCGGACCTGCTTGTAATATTCAACCGGGTTTGTTCTGGCCATTTCTCTTACCTCGTTCCTTTTCCCCTTTTGGTAACAGGTTCGCGTCTTCGCATGCCTTGCGAGTATTTTTTAGTGCGAATTGTTTGAAGGGAACACCATGTTCATAATCCAGCTTGAAACAAAAAGCCAGAAAAAAAGTTACCGAATAGTCCGGCAAACGCTCCCGGAGAGGCCAGCGAATAAATAGCGCGCTGGAACTCCCGTCTTCGGCAATCATTTGCAAGGTAGTCATTCACATAGCCAACACGCAGCCAAGAAGGAGAAATACCATGCCTATCCAGACTCTTGAAGACCTGTTCAAAGACGAACTCGCGGACGTCCTGAATGCGGAAAGGCAGCTTGAGGAAGCTTTGCCGAAAATGGCGGAAAACGCCAGCGATGAAAAACTCGCCGAAGGATTCCGCACCCATCTGGAAGAAACGAAAGGTCATATCGAACGCATCGAAAAAATCATCGATATCTGCGGTCTTGATCTGCCGGATGAGACCTGCAACGCAATGCAGGGCCTCATCAAGGAAGGCGAGGAAATGATCGCCGAAATAGAGGATAAGAACGTTCTTGACGCGGCGCTTATCACAGCGGCCCAGAAGGTCGAGCACTATGAAATCGCCTCTTACGGCTCACTTTGCGCGCTTGCGAAATGTCTCGAATTTCCGCAGGAAGCAACGGACCTGCTGCAGGAAACGCTCGCCGAGGAGAAAGAAACCGACGAGAAACTCTCGCGCCTCGCCGAACAAGACGGCATTAACGAGCATGCGCTTAAAAAAGCGGCTTGATAAAAGTTAACGGGAATGCGTCTTAATGGCGCGTTCCCGCCTGCTATTGGAACAACAAGCATGTGGTTTGAATCATGGGAATCAATTCTGAATGTCGCTATTACCGGCCTCGTTACCTTCATCAGCCTGATAATTTTTCTGCGCGTGGCCGGGAAAAGGACCCTGACAAAGATGAACGCATTCGATTTTATTATGACGTTCACAATCGGGTCCACAATGGCTACCACGATTACCTCTGACAGCGTCACGGTATCGGAAGGCCTTACGGCTCTGGCGGTCATTATATCCATCCAGTTCATCATCGCGTGGCTGGAGGTGCGCTCGAACGCCTTCCAGAAACTCGTTAAGGCGCGGCCGACGATCCTGTATATGGATGGCGCCTTTCAGGAACGCGCCATGCGCGAGGAGCGCATAACCAGGGTCGAGATATTCGCAGCCATGCGTTACAGCGGCCTGAGCGATCCCGCGCAGGCGCGCGCCGTATTAATGGAGACCGACGGCCAGCTCAGCGTTTTGAAGAAAACGGACGCGGAGACCGGGCTGGGCGCGCTGGCGCCTGTTGAGGATTTTGCGCCGCGCCGGGATTCCTGACGCGCTCCGGGCGTGGAAAATGTTCGTAACGCATTGCGGGTTTTCTGCGCAAAAACCGGAACATTTCCGGCAGCGTCCCAGAGGCGGCCCGCTTTCCTTGCGTTTGTTAAAGACTCATCCCTTGCCCCCGCAATTTCCCCCTATGCAAATGCGCGGCTTTTGAATAAGTTAACCTCATTTCAAAAGACCATGCAGGGCAAGCAATGAAAACCGTTAACGACATCCGCAGTGAATTTCTGAGTTTCTTCGCCGGAAAGGGTCACGAGATCGTACCCTCCAGCCCGCTCGTGCCGCAGAACGATCCGACGCTTATGTTCGTCAATTCCGGCATGGTGCAGTTCAAGAACGTCTTCACGGGCGCGGAAACGCGGCCCTATACCCGCGCGACCACGGCGCAAAAGAGCGTGCGCGCGGGCGGCAAGCACAACGACCTCGACAATGTCGGCTATACGGCGCGTCACCATACGTTTTTCGAGATGATGGGGAATTTTTCCTTTGGCGATTATTTCAAGGAAGAGGCGATTTCCTACGCGTGGGAGCTGGTCACGAAACATTTTGAGCTGCCGAGGGAAAAGCTGCTTGTCACGGTTTATCATGAGGATGAACAGGCCGCCGATCTCTGGAAGAAAATCGCAGGGTTCGCGGACGATAAAATCATCCGCATCCCGACAAGCGACAATTTCTGGATGATGGGCGATACGGGCCCGTGCGGGCCGTGCTCGGAGATTTTCATTGATCAGGGCGAGTCCTTATGGGGCGGCCCGCCCGGAAGCCCGGACGAAGACGGTGACCGTTTCCTAGAATTCTGGAACCTCGTCTTCATGCAGTTCGAGCAGGAGCCGGACGGCGAAGGCGGCTATAACCGAACGCCGCTGCCGAACCCATGCATTGATACCGGCATGGGCCTTGAGCGCACGGCCGCGATCATGCAGGGCAAGTTTTCGAATTACGATATCGATCTCCTGCGCTCGATCATCGAGCACAGCGCGGATATGACGGGCGTCTCTCCGGACGGCGATCAGGCCGCAAGTCACCGCGTTATCGCCGATCATTTGCGCGCGAGCGCGTTCCTGATGGCAGATGGCGTGATGCCCTCGAACGAAGGGCGCGGCTATGTCTTGCGCCGCATCATGCGCCGCGCCATGCGTCATGCGCATTTGCTGGGCGCGAAAGAGCCGCTGATGTACCGTCTGCTGCCGACGCTCACCGGCATGATGGGCGAGGCTTACCCGGAACTCCGCCGCGCGGAGGCGCTTGTATCGGAAACTCTGAAAATCGAGGAAACGCGCTTTAAAAATACGCTGGAACGCGGCCTCAAAATGCTCGACGAGGAAACCGACAAAGTCTCGGGCGGCAAGCTTTCGGGCGAGGTCGCCTTCAAGCTTTACGACACTTACGGCTTCCCTGTGGATCTCACGGCGGACGCGCTTAAAAGCCAGAATATCGCCGTCGATATGGAGGGCTTTAACGCCTGCATGGAAGAGCAGAAAAAAGCCGCGCGCGCGAGCTGGGCGGGCTCGGGCGAAACCGGCACGGACAAGCTCTGGTTCGAAATCCTCGACGAGGTCGGCCCGACGGATTTTCTGGGCTACGAAACCGAACAGGCGGAAGGGATCGTCAAGGCGATCGTGAAAGACGGCGCGCGCGCCGACGCCCTCAACGCGGGAGAAGAAGGTTTCATCATCACCAACCAAAGCCCGTTCTACGCCGAAAGCGGCGGACAGGTTGGGGACAGTGGACGCATGAAAACGCCGGACAGCGCGGACCTCTCCGTAAGCGACGTTAAAAAGCAGGTCGGCAAGCTCTGGGTTCATTCAGCAAGGGTTGAAAGTGGAACAATCAAAACGGGCGAGGTTGTCGAAATGCGCGTCGACGCCGAACGCCGCGCCGCCATTCGCGCGAACCACTCGGCCACGCACCTTTTGCATGCCGCGCTGCACAAACATATCGGCAAACACGTGACGCAGAAGGGCTCGCTTGTGGATGACAAGCGCCTACGCTTTGATATCTCGCTCAACACGGCCCTCACCGATGAACAAATCGCCGCGATCGAGCAGACGGTAAACGAGGAAATCTGGGCGAATACCCCGGTCGTCACGCGCCTGATGCCGATAGAAGAAGCCATGGAGGCAGGCGCAATGGCGCTGTTCGGCGAGAAGTATGACGAAGAAGTGCGCGTGCTGACGATGGGGCGTCCCTCACCCTCCCGCGCTTCGCACGGGCCCCTCCCTCTCCCTGAAGGGAGAGGGAAAGACACCCCCCTCTCCCTTCAGGGAGAGGGCAACGAAGCTTCGCCGCAAAGCGGCGTTAGCGCAGTGGGTGAGGGAAAAACGCGCCCCTTCTCTATCGAACTCTGCGGCGGGACGCATGTGCGGCGCACGGGGGATATCGGCCTGTTTAAGCTCGTCGGCGATTCCGCGCTGTCCGCAGGCGTGCGCCGCGTCGAGGGCGTGACGCGCGGCGGGGCGCTCGCGCTCCTGAACGAGGAAGACGCGCTGCTGCATAAAACCGCGCAGCTTCTAAACGCGCCGCCCGCCGATATCCCCGAGCGGGTTAAATCTCTATCGGAGGAAAAACGCAAACTCGAAAAACAGGTCGCCGAACTGCGCCGTCAGTTGGCGACAGGCGGCGGCGGGGAAAGCGCCGGACCTGACGTCAAAGACATCGCGGGCGTGAAGTTCACCGCCAAAGTCCTCGACGGCTTCCCGGCCAAAGACCTGAAACCCATGGCCGACGATTTGAAGAAAAAGCTCGGATCCGGCGTCATCGCGCTTGTGGCGACGAATGAGGGCAAGGCCTCTCTGGTCGTTGGCGTAACCGAAGACCTCACCGGCAAAATCAGCGCGGTGGACCTTGTGAAAATCGGCGCGGAAGCGCTTGGCGGCAAAGGCGGCGGCGGCCGCCCCGACATGGCCCAGGCCGGCGGCCCTGATGCGGCGGCTGCGAACGACGCCGTTCAGGCGATAGAAGGCGCGCTGGCGGGGTGATTCCATAACCGGGGACACACACTTTTAATGCGCAAAAGTGTGTGTCCTCCATGTGTGGGGTAACCCGGCGTTGCCGAACGTCTTATGGCATTTTACGCTTGTATTTCAGGATGGTGAAAAAACTGTTCTTGCCCCTCTGGGCTAAAAAAGTGACCCT
The DNA here is from genome assembly GCA_964498755.1 of uncultured Pseudobdellovibrionaceae bacterium. Taxonomy (GTDB): domain Bacteria; phylum Pseudomonadota; class Alphaproteobacteria; order Micavibrionales; family Micavibrionaceae; genus RZZS01. The sequence continues at coordinate 42,705 of CAZCIB010000011.1, forward strand.
GTTTGTTCACGCCATGACCGCAAGGAAGACGCCATGGACGCCATGATTTTCTTCTTTGCGGCGCTTCGCGTCTTCATGGTGCTCTCTGCGTGAACCAAAAAAGACGGAAATTGTAACTGGAGACATTAGACATGAAGGAAAAGCCTGAAAACATCTCATGCGCGTTTTGCCGAATTGTGGCCGGTAAGGAAGAGGCCAGCGTGATCTATGAAGATGATAGCTGTTTGGCTTTCATGGATATCAGACCCGTAAATACTGGCCAGTGCATGGTCATTCCCAAAGAGCACATCGACCACTTCACTGACATTCCCGACGATCTGGCGGCGCATATGATGGTCGTTGCGCAAAAGATCGGCAGGAACATGCTGGAAAAGCTCAGCCCAAAACCGGAGCGCACCGGCTATGTGGTTCACGGTTACGGCATTGCGCATGCGCATCTCGTTATCGTTCCGCAGCATGACGAGAACGATATCACATCCCTGAAGATGCTGGACGTCCGCGACGGTAAAATCGTACCTGACTGGTATATGTTGCCTGCGCCGGACCGGAAAGAGCTGGACGAAACGGCGCGTCAGCTTCATCTTTGAGCCGCCGGCATGTCTTCTCTCCTCCTCGCCGATATTATTCTCGTGCTCCACGCCGCCTTCATCGTGTTCGTGGTCGGCGGGCAGGTTTTAATTTTAGCGGGGCTGGCGCTCAAATGGCGCTGGGTACGGAATTTCAAGTTTCGACTGATCCACCTGATGTCCATAGGATTTGTCGTCATCAATACGTTACTGGGCGAATTATGCCCGCTTACGATCTGGGAGGGAAATCTGCGCCGAGCGGCGGGAGAAGAGTTTTACGGCGGCGGCTTCATTGCCCATCACGTTCAAAGCCTTATTTATTATGAAGCCCCGCCATGGCTTTTCGCGCTTGCCTATACGGCGTTTGGCGCGCTTGTTCTGGCGACGTGGTTTTGGGGTGGACCCAAAAGGAATAAACATGAAAATTCTCTATGAAGGCAAGTGGGCGCGGCTGATCGACGATAATGGCTGGGAATACGCGGACAGGGGCCATGTGGCCGACGGAATCGTCGTGATCGTGCCGGTGACCGGCGACGGCGAGATTATCCTTGTCGAGCAATACCGCCCCGCCGTAAAAAGCGTCGTGGTTGAGCTGCCCGCCGGACTGGCCGGGGACGTCGATTCAAAAGAAAGCTTTGAAACGGCAGCGCTCCGTGAGCTCCACGAGGAAACGGGTTACGAAGCCGAGCTTGAATTCCTGATGCGCGGGCCCCTGTCGCCCGGCATTACGAGCGAGATCGGGCATTTTTTCCTCGCCCGCAACGCCTTTAAATCCGGTCAAGGCGGCGGCGATGAAACGGAAAATATCACCGTGCATGTCGTGCCGCTCGCCAGCGCGCGGGAATGGCTCAAGGCGCAGATGGCGGAGGGCAAATATATCGAGCCCAAAGTCTATGCTGGACTCTGGTTCGCCGGACAGAGTCAGTCATAAACGAAATAACCCTAAGGATTTATCTGATTATAAAATTACGCCCCTTGCATTGATCGCTTTTATTAATATATAAGGAGGTTAAATAAAAGGGTTTATAATGATTAGAAATCTGGATATCGATCTTTTAAGGGCTTTCCTGACAATTTATGAAACCGGCAGCTTCAGCGCCGCCGCGGAAAGACTGGGCCGTACGCAGTCGACCATCAGCCAGCAGATCAAAAAGCTGGAAGACGTTCTCGGGCATACGGTTCTCGACCGCAATAACAGGTCGGTGGCCATCTCGGCGCAGGGCATGGTTCTCCTGCCTTACGCGCGCAAGATGCTGAGCGTCAATGACGAGCTCTTCCAGCAAATGGTCTCGCCGCAGATCGAGGGGCAGGTTCGTCTCGGCGCGCCCGAAGCGTTCACGGCCACGCATCTGCCCCATGTTCTGGCGCAGTTTTTGAAGTCCTATCCGACTGTTGGTCTTGAGGTGCAATGCGAGTTGAGCGACAAGCTGCTGGAGGGGTTCGAGCGCGGGCAGTTCGACATTGCGCTGTTCAAACGTACTGCCAAGACCAGAACTTTCGGCACGCGCATCTGGCATGAAAGCCTGATATGGGTGGCTTCCGACAAGGAAGTGGCGCGCCGCAACGGCTCCGTTCCGCTTATCCTGTCGCCTTTCCCTTGCGTTTACCGCGCGAAGATGACGGACACGCTCGAGGAAAAAGACGTTAAATGGCACGGCGTCCTGACCAGCCACAGCATGACGGGTCGCATCGCCGCAGCGAAAGCCGGGCTCGGCATTACGGCAATCCCGCGGGAAATGCTCTCTCCCGGGCTTTACGTACTTGATGAAGGCGACAACCTGCCGCCGCTGGACAACATTGAAATCGCCATGCTCCGCGATGAAGAGAACGCAAGCGAGGCCGTACGCGTCCTCGCCGAGCATATTCTGGTCAATCTCGAGAGCTGCGTTGCATGACGGCATGAGGCGCAACAAATGTGCAAAATGTTGTTTTGTGCGAATGTTGTGCTATGATTAACGTAAAGACAGGAGTTAAAAAAAATGCCGCGCCTTTCCATTGACGTTACGCCTGAACAGCATCAAAAGCTTAAAGCAATCGCCGCGTTGAGCGGGCGGAGCATAAAAGATTACGTTTTAGAGCGGTCTCTGGCGGAGGCTCCGGAAGAGGAATTAATCGCCCTGAGCAACCTCGAGCAATTTCTCGCGGAGAGAAAAAAAGAAATTGAACGCGGAGAAATCGTTCAATCCACCGCGCAGGACATATTTTCTGAAACGCTTCGATAAACCGCGCCTTGCCTTTAGGCCATGCCCTCATATTCTTTAACAAAATCCGCGCAAAACGACATTCGTGATATCGCAAGATATACCCGGGATCGATGGGGCAAGGATCAGGCAATGAGATATGCCGGTTTAATAGACAAATGTTTTGATGACATTGTGAATAAGAGAATAAGTGAGAAATCCGTATCCGACGCTTTGCCCGGCATATTTTATCAGCGCGTACAAAAACATGTTGTTTTTTACGCGCGCAGTGAGGATTTCAGTATCGTCATTATCGCCGTACTGCATGAAAGGATGGATTTGGTAAATCGCCTGAAACAGCGATTGAAATAACCTTGTAAAACAGAGTGCAACAAAACGCCCGAGTGTGATATGAGTGCGCATCATGGATTTTAATTTACGAAAACCTGAGCTTCTTCTCCCCGCCGGTTCTATGGAGACGATCCGCACGGCCGTACTGTATGGCGCGGACGCGATTTATATGGGCACGCCGGACATGTCGATGCGCACGAAATCCAAACTGTCTTTGGAAGACGTCGTGGAAGGGACGAAATTCGCGCATGACCATGGCGTAAAAGTTTATCTGACGCTGAACCTGATCTCGCACAACCGCGATATTCCAAAGCTCGGGGAATATATTGAGACGGTGCGCGCGGTAAATCCGGACGGGCTTATCGTTGCAGATCCGGGCGTGTTCCAATATGTGCGCGAACATGCGCCGGATATCGACCTGCATGTCTCAACGCAGGCAAACGCCTGTTCATGGCTTACCGTGAATTTCTGGCAAAGACAGGGCGCAAAGCTTGTGGTGCTTGGCCGCGAGGTTAGCTTTGAAGAGCTTTCCGAAATCCGCGAAAAATGCCCGGATATCAAGCTCGAGGCCTTCGTGCACGGGGCGATGTGCATGACCTATTCCGGGCGGTGTCTTTTATCCAACTTCATGGCCGAGCGCGGCGCGAACCAGGGGAACTGCGCCAATGCCTGCCGCTGGGAATACAAGGTGCACCTGAAGCTCAAGGACGGGTCCGTGCACGACTTACGGATTGATGAAAGCAACGGCGATCTTTTCGAGTTCTTTTTGGAGGAAGGTTATCGGCCCGGAGAGCTTCTCCCAATCATTGAGGATGAGCGCGGCTCTTATATCCTGAACTCCAAAGATTTGTGTCTTATGCCCAAATTAGACGATTATATGCGCATCGGCGTGGACACGCTGAAAGTCGAGGGCCGCAACCGCAGCCCTTACTATGTCGGCATTACCGCGCGCGCCTACCGGCAGGCCATCGACGACTGGCATGAAAATCCAGATCAATGGAACCCGAAGCCCTATTTGCGCGAGCTGGAAACCGTCGGCAGCCGCGGCTATACGCTTGCCTTTCATGAAGGACGCCTGACCAACTACGCGCACGGCTACGACCACACGGCCATGCTGGCGGAATGGGAGTATGGCGGGTTCGTAAGAGAACACACAGGCGACGCGCTGATCATGACGGTGAAGAACAAGTTCGAGGCCGGGGACGTGCTGGAATTCGTCCCGCCGAAGGGACGCGAACCGGTTCTCCTGCGCCTGTATGAATTCGAAACGGAACACGGCAAGATTGTCGACGCCATCCACGCGGGCCAGCAACAGGCCCTGCGCATCCCCTTCAGCGCCTTCGACCGGGAAGACCCGGAGAAGGTCAGGGAGTTTTTGCCGCCGCTAACCCTGATCCGCAAAGAGCGCAGCCTGACAAAGGTCGAATGGATCCGCATCAAACAGGATCGCGCCGCCCTGAGACTCGATCAGGATCAGGGCAACGTCGCGGCGTTCGAGGACAATAAAAAGAAGCTTAAGCACGCGCTCGAAGAAGACCTGATGGAGCGCACGCCGCGTTCGCCGCGCCTCGGCGCGGGAGGCTGCTGCGGCAAGGGCTGTAATGGCTGTTTGATTTTCTGGAACGACCCGCAATACGCCAAAGCGCGCGAAATCCTTTCAAAGAAAAAACAGGGCGAAATGCTTGATACGGGCGGCGTTGGCCGCACGGGGACGCAATAAGTTAATTGTGTCTCCGGGTGTAGGAAAATGCATAGGCAGGTTGCCTTGCTTGCTCTTGACACGCATGCAGTTTCAGTACCTATTATGGCGGACTTGAATATGAACCGGACGCTTATAGATCTCGTATAAACAAATGATGAACAAACAGGTCTCCAGCGCCTTTACATGGCTTGTTGCGATTTTCTCCGTCTTCGCGCTCTCGGGCTGCGAAAACGTCGCGCTTTTCAATTCCAAGGGACCCGTCGGCGAGGCGGAAATGTGGACGATCATTATCGCCTGGGCGCTGATGCTGATCATCATCATCCCGGTCTTCGCGATGATTTTCTGGTTCGCATGGCATTACCGGGCTTCAAATAAAAAAGCCGCGTACGAGCCGAAATGGGATTTTTCGCTGAAAATCGAGCTGGCGACGTGGATTGTGCCCTTGCTTGTCGTGCTGGGCCTGAGCGGCCTGGCTTTTTACAAAACGTTCAAGCTTGATCCGTTCAAGCCGCTCGCGGAGGCTGAAGAGCACCTGAACATTCACGTGGTCTCGCTCGACTGGAAATGGCTGTTCATCTACCCGGAACAGAATATCGCCTCGGTCAATAAAATGGTAATCCCGGTCAATGTGCCGCTGCGCTTTGATATCACGTCAGATACGGTAATGACGTCGTTCTTCGTGCCGCAGCTGGGCTCGCAGATTTACGCGATGCCAAGACACAGATCCGTCCTGCATCTGATCGCAACTGAAACCGGGGAAATGCGCGGCCAGAACAATAATTTGAGCGGACTGGGTTACAGCCATATGCATTTCCCCGTTCATTCCGTCACGCAGGAGGAGTTCGACGCATGGGTCGACGAGGCGCGGCAAAGCCCGCGGATACTCGATATTCCCCGCTTCGAGGCGCTGTCGAAGCCTAGCATGGGACACCCGCAGATGCTGTTCTCCGCCGTTGACGGGCTTATGTTTGAATACGTAATCGAGCAGTTTGAGGGCGGTCACGCGCATGAAGGCGTTGGCTTCGGCCATAATGAAGAGGAACATTAACCGGCATGAAAAGCGACTACACCCAGAATCAGGATTTTGAAACGCACTGGCTTACCGGCAGGCTGACGCTGGACGATTTTATTCCGCATGATCCGATTGTCGGGGGCGCAGTCGCCGGCATGGTGATCGGCGGCGTTATCGTCGTCGCGCTGCTCACCTATTTTAAAAAGTGGAAATGGCTTTACAACGAGTGGCTAACCACGGTCGATCACAAGCGCATCGGCATCATGTACGTGATGCTTGCGCTGATCATGCTGGTGCGCGGCTTCGCCGACGCGATCATGATGCGCACGCACCAGGCCATGGCCTACGCCGATCCGGAGCTTGCTGCGAGCGGCGAAAAAATCGGCTATCTCGACGCCGACCACTGGAGCCAGATATACAGCGCACACGGCATGATCATGATCATTTTCGTCGCCATGCCGTTTTTGTCCGGTTTGATGAACCTGATCGTGCCCTTACAGATCGGCGCGCGCGACGTGGCGTTTCCGCTTCTGAACTCGGTCAGCTTCTGGCTGACGGCGTTCGGCGCGGCGCTCGTCATGGTTTCGCTGGCCATTGGCGAGTTTTCAAACGCCGGATGGTCCGGCTATCCGCCGCTGACCGACAGCGAATACAGCCCAGGCGTGGGCGTGGATTACTGGGTCTGGGCGTTCCAGATATCGGGCGCCGGGACGCTGATGACCGGGATTAACTTTATCGTCACCATTATCAAGATGCGCTGTCCCGGCATGACATTCTTTAAAATGCCGCTCTTTACGTGGAACGCGCTCCTGACCAGCGTGCTGATCGTCTTCGCCTTCCCCGTTCTGACGATCGCGCTGGGCCTGACGAGCCTCGACCGCTATGTCGACACGCATTTCTACACCAATGACGGCGGCGGCAACATGATGATGTTCGTCAACCTGTTCTGGATCTGGGGCCATCCGGAGGTGTATATCGTTATCCTCCCGGCCTTCGGCATTTTCTCGGAAGTCGTGCCGACGTTTTCACGTAAAAAGCTGTTCGGCTATACCTCGCTCGTCTGGGCGACGATTGCGATTGCGGTCCTGTCCTTTACCGTGTGGCTGCACCATTTCTTCACGATGGGCGCGGGGCCGTCGGTCAACGCCTTTTTCGGGATCGCGACGATGCTGATCGGCATTCCGACGGGCGTGAAGCTCTTCAACTGGCTGTTCACCATGTATAAGGGCCGCGTGGAATATACGACGCCCATGCTCTGGACGATCGGATTTATGATCGCGTTCGTCATCGGCGGAACGACGGGCGTCCTGCTGTCGGTCCCGCCTGCGAACTATGTCATGCATAACAGTTTATTTTTGATCGCGCACTTCCACAACATGCTGATCCCCGGCGCGTTGTTCGGCCTGTTCGCGGGTTATTCCTTCTGGTTCCCGAAAGCCTTCGGGTTTGCGCTCGACGAGAAATGGGGCAAGCGCGCTTTCTGGTGCTGGTTTATCGGTTTCTTTATGGCGTTCATGCCGCTTTATAAGCTCGGCATGATGGGCATGCCGCGCCGCCTGCAGTTTTATACGGATCCGGAATGGCAGCCGTACCTGATCATCGCCGCTGCGGGCACGATGCTGATCACTGCCGGGGTGCTCGCCCAGATTATTCAGCTGATCGTCAGCGTCAAAAACCGCGAGAAAACCCGCGATCCCTCCGGGGATTACTGGGACGGGCGCACGCTGGAATGGGCTACGGCCTCGCCGCCGCCCTTCTACAACTTCGCCGTTATCCCGCATGTGAAAGAAGTCGACGCTTTCCACGAAGAAAAAGACCGCGGCACGGCCTATGCGCGGCCAAAAGAGTATCAGCCGATCCACATGCCCAAGAACACGCCGCTCGGCCTGTTTTCCGGCGCGGCGGCGTTTGCGCTCGGCTTCGGGCTGGTCTGGCATATCTGGTGGATGGTAATCGCCAGTTTGCTTGCGATTGCAGCGATGATCATTTACCGCTCGTTTGAAGACGATCCGGGCTATATGGTTCCGGTCGAAGAAATCAAACGCATCGAGGATGAACGTTACGCGCTTCTGGAGCAGGCGCAAAGGGAGAATACGGTCTATGGCTACAAGTTCAACAAATAGCGCCGACGCCGCGCACGATCACGTTGATCATCACGACGATCATCATCATGACCCGTATGATAACGCGGCGTTCGGGTTCTGGCTCTATATCGTCAGCGACCTCGTATTGTTCGCCTCATTGTTCGCGACGTTCGCGGTCCTGAGCCAGAGCTACGCGGGCGCGCCGACGGGCGCGGAGATGTTCGATCTCAAGCTCATCTTTATCGCAACGATGCTGCTTTTGATATCGAGCTTTTCCTACGGCATGGCGCTGTTGTCCATGTATGCGGGCCACGTCAAAAAAGTTCTGATCGGCCTTGTGATCACCTTTCTGCTTGGCGGCGGTTTCATCGCGCTCGAGGCGTACGAGTTCAAACACCTGATCGACCACGGAGCTGGACCGGGCGCGAGCGCCTACTGGTCGGCGTTCTTCGGCCTTGTCGGCACGCACGGCGCGCACGTCTCGGCGGGCCTGATCTGGATTATCGTGATGATCGTCCAGATTTTAAGGAAAGGCCTGAACCCGGCGGTGAATTCGCGGCTCGTGCGGCTTGGCATGTTCTGGCACTTTCTGGACGTGGTCTGGATTTTCGTCTTCTCGATCGTCTATCTTCTGGGAGTATTGTAAATGGCGCATCATGACACCGACACAAGCGGCGCAAGTCACGGCAGCGTGAAGAGCTATATTATCGGCACGACGCTCTGTATCATCTTGACGATTATCCCGTTCGCGCTGGTGATGACAGGGGCGTTTTCCAAGACCGTGACGATTGGCGGGGTTATCACGGCGGCACTGGTTCAGCTCATCGTGCAGCTGCATTACTTCCTGCATCTGGATACAAGTTCGGAACAGCGCTGGAACGTCATCGCGCTGCTCTACGCTATATTGATTATGGCGCTGATTATCGGAGGTTCGATGTGGATCATGCATCATCTGCACGGGCGGTTGATGTGAGACAAGCCGTAAGGCCTTATCTCAGCGTCACGAAGCCGGGCATTATATTCGGCAATCTCGTCGCTGCGGCGGGCGGCGCGTTGCTGGCCGCGCAGGGACAGCCGGATTTGATCACGCTCTTCGCCGCGCTCGGCGGGATCGCGCTCGTCATCGCTGCGGCCTGTGTACTGAATAACTGCATCGACAGGGATATCGACGCGCTGATGGCCCGGACAAGAAGACGCGTGATGGTGCGCCGTCTGATCCCGATGCCGGTTGCGATTACCTACGCCGGGTTGCTTTTATTAACCGGCGCGGCTTTGCTGCTCGTCTATACAAATCCGCTTGCTTTCGCCGTGACGATGGGCGGTTTTTTTATCTATGTGGCGGTTTATACCATAGGCATGAAACGCCACAGCGTTCACAGCGCGCTTGTCGGCAGCCTGTCCGGGGCCGCGCCGCCGGTCGCCGGGTACTGCGCCGTCACGGGCCAGTTGGATATGGCTGCGCTGCTGTTGTTCGTGATCTTCTGCATCTGGCAGATGCCGCACTGGTTCGCGATTGCGATTTTTAGAAAGGACGATTACGAGGCCGCCGCCATTCCGGTCCTGCCGTCCTTAAGAGGCATGGACGTCACGCGGCTTCAGATCATCGTCTATATCGCCGCGTTCATCGTTTCTGTCTCGATGCTGACCTTTACGGGCTATACCGGGTATGTGACGCTCGCCGTGATGACCGCGCTCGGCGGCTGGTGGATGCTCACGGCCCTGCGCCGGAACGCGGACGGCGACGCGCGCAAATGGGCGAAAAAAGTTTTCGGCCTCTCCATCCTCAACATCATGGCCCTGAGCGTTTTAATGGCGGTGGATTTTAGCGTTTAAACAAGAGGTGATTAATGCGCAGACGCATCATTCCGTTTCTGACCCTGACCGTTCTGCTTGTCGCAGGCGCGGCTAATGCCCGCATTAACCTGGCCGATATCAAGGTCGGCGCGCCCGCGCCGGCGTTCGCGGTAAAGGACATTAACGGCGACGCGGTCAGGCTTTCTGACTTTAAGGGCAAGCCCGTAGTAATCGAATGGACCAACCCGGAATGTCCATGCGTTTCACGTCACTATGACACCGGCAACATGCAAGAGGTTCAAAAAGACGCGCTTCAAAGCGGCGCAGTCTGGATCCGCGTGAATTCCTCCGCTCCCGGCATGCCCGGCCATATGAACGCGCAGGAAGCGCAGGAACAGGCAAAACAGGTTGGAGCCGAAAATACGATAACCATTCTGGATGAAGCCGGAAAGCTCGGCTTTATGTACGGCGCGGAAAAAACGCCGCATATTTTCGTGATCGACGCGCAAGGCATGCTCGCCTATAAAGGCGCAATTGATAACATGCCCAACGCCACGAACGAGGAAACGCCTATGGCGGAAAACCATGTCCTTGCCGCTTTGGAAAAGCTATCGGACAATGAAACTCCCGACCCGGCCGCCACCGAGCCTTACGGATGTAACGTGATGTATTGAGCGCTGTTCATCGCCCGGGGCTTTCTTGAAGCCGAAAAAAGGCTGCCGCTTCGCATTATTAACCACGCATGAACGCCAATGAACCCGAATTCTCAAGGTAAATTATTCGCGGGTATTTGCGTGTTTTAAATATTGCTTCGCTCGATTGTCCTGTCTTTTTTGATGATGTCGACGGCCTCTTCCGGGTCGTCGGTGATGCGCAGGAAATTGATATCCTCGGGATTGATTGTGCCGTGATTGATCATGGTTTCAGTGATGAACGGGCCGAGCGGCTCCCAGTAATCGCGGCCCATAGCGACGACCGGGAAGTTTTCAACCTTGCCCGTCTGGATCAGCGTCGCGATTTCAAAGGTCTCGTCCATCGTGCCGAAACCGCCGGGGAATAACAGAAAGGCGGTCGCGTATTTCACCAGCATCACTTTACGCACGAAGAAGTATTTGAAATCGAGATCGATGTCGAGGTAAGGATTGGGCTCTTCCTCGAACGGGAGTTCAATGCTGCAGCCGATCGAGAGCGCGCCCGCTTCCTTTGCGCCCTTGTTGGCGGCCTGCATGATGCCGGGCCCGCCGCCGGTCATGATCGCAAAGCCGCTCTCGCCCAGCATTTTCGACGTCTCATAGGCGAGCTTGTAATAGCCGTTCTCCGGGTCAAAGCGCGCCGAGCCGAAAACGCTGACGCAGTTTTCGACATGCGCGAGATGCCGGAAGCCCCGCCGGAATTCCCGCCAGATGCGCAAGGACATCCAGTAATCGTCCGTAAAGTTCCTGCCTCTTAAAAGCTCGTTATCTGCGCTGCGTTCGGTCATGGTTTGTAACGTATCACGCTTTGAACCGCGGCGTACATAACGATTACAGCGAAAAATCCGTTATCGCGCACAAACTCGCGTCCAGTTAAATCGTAAAACGTTGATACCTACCACCGCAACGCCAAACGCCCGAGCGCAATCCCGGTCAGGGCGACGAGAAGCGCGGGCAGGGCGTGCCAGAGCAGGAGATGCATGGCGTCGTCCGTTGGCTCAACGAAACGCATGACGAGATAGGCGAAGCTGGTCACCGATAACGTTGCCATCCCGGCGGCCCAGTAAACCCGCACTGTCGCGGCCTTGCGCATCATCCAGAACAGCAACACGCCCGGCGGAACGCTGAACACGAAGATAAACCCGGCGCAATGCCAGGCGGCGTGATTGATCGCATGCATCAAATTCGCCCCTGTAAATTCCGGCATCCATTGCTGGAAAACGATGTAAGCCGTGAGCGGTATAAAAAAGAACAGGGGCAGAAAGCGCATATTCGGCTTGCCGTGAACGTCGGGTTCGGACAGGTAGGCCGCCGCAAACGCCGCCGAAATACCCGTCGCGGCCAGCAGCGCGATCTCGGTCCAGAAGAACGGGTTTACGAGCTTGTCATCAAGATCGTAACGAAACCCTTTCATGACGCTGGCGATCAGCAAATAGGCGAGCGCAACGCCAAGCCAGGGCAGAATGCGAATCGCGGGCGCGGCAAGAGGCTTGCGCGGCCCTTCTCCCGAGAGCTTGCTGATAAGATGATCCAGATTTTTATTGTCCGCGTTACTCATGCCTCGCCCTGTCTTTGCTTCGCCCGAATCGCGTCGGCCAGTTGTTTGTAAATACGGTGGACCATGACCTTGACCGCGCTCTCGCTCATATCGAGTTTGCTGGCCACATCCTTCGCCGAATAGCCTTCGAGCTTCATCATGGTCACCGCGATCCGCTGTTTTTCCGGCAGTTCCTCCAAAGCCTCATGAACGTATTCGCCCAGTTCATGGTCCGGAGTTACGTCCTGCGCGCCCGAATGCGCCGCCATGCGGTCGATGTCTTCATGCTCGTGACTGACCTCCGCGCCCCGGCGGTAACGCTTGCGAAGATAATCTTTTAACCGGCGGTCGGCAATCGCGTAAATCCATGGCTTTAAAGGACGGCCCGGCTGCCAGGTATGGCTCGCCCTGTGCACGGAAACCAGCGTCTCCTGGATAATGTCGTCCGCGTCTTCCTGTCGGTTGATTTTCGGGCGTATTGCGGATTCAATGATCGGCGCGATGTCCCGGATCACGCTTTCATAGGCCTTTGCGTCGCCCTGCTGCGCAAGCTCCATACGTTCTTCCAGAGATGGCTGCATATGAAACGACCTACCCTCCCTCAAACAATATCTTGCGCAGAATGCCCGGCGCGAGGACGGCGAGCGGATTGACCGTTATGCGCGGCTCGCCGAGCGGCCCTCTGACGGCGTAAGTCGCCGCAAAAATTGAACCGCCCGCGCCGCCCGCCAGGATATCCCCGATTAAAGGAATTCCGCCGACCATCTTGTTGAACATCGACAATGGGACGATTGTCCCGGAGAGATCGATCTTTCCCGTTTCGCGGTCGACGACGCCGTCGAACGTCAGGCCAAGCGAATTTCCCGACGTACGCCCGTTACGCAGGACAAGGACCGCGCCCTGCGGCCGCGACAGCCAGTCGAAATCAGCCTCAAGTTTAGCAAAGACGAGGCCTTCGTTATTTAAAAGCTGGGTCAGGCCGGGCAGACTCATCGCGCTCAGAAGCCGGGCAAGCGCGGGCGCTTCAACGACGCGGAAATCGGAAAGAACGGCCTGCCCCGCCAGATCGCCGCCGCGTCCGGCGCTTCGGGTCGGCTCGCCCACGACGACGAGCCTGCCGCCGCGCACGTTGTCGTTAACGCCGAAAGCTTTCAGAGCCGCGCCCGCGTCGCTCGCCTCCATCTGCAGATCCTTGCGCCCGGTTTTTTGGTCGGGCTTGTAACGGATATAGATATCCCCGTCGCCCGCGTTGGCGTCCATTTCAAGCTGCGTCGGGTCGCCTTCCTTATCAATTGCGACATAGAGTTTCGCATTGCGCACGAAATCGTTGTCACCGGTAATCATGCGCAATATGTCTGCGGAGACAATCATGGGCGGTTCGGACTGCGCGTCTTCCGTATTTCCGTCGCCGCGCAGGAATGGCCTTGCATCGAGCGTTTTCCCGGTCAGGGACATTTTGAGCAGGCCTGTATTTTCCTGTTCGAACTCAAGCGCAAAATCGTTGTCGTTCATTTTGAGGCGATCAATCTGCGCGCGCACGACGTCGCGCTCGCCCTTGACCTGGCCGAAAATAAAACGTCCGTTTTGCAGCAGAAGATCCTGCCCTTCGAGGTTCAGGCTTTTCACTTCGATCAGGCGGTCATCGTCCAGGATAATTTGCGCCGATCCGCTGGCGGGCGCCTGCGCGGCCTTTGCGTATTCCAGAGGCGCAAAGGTCAGAAGAACAGGGGTCAGGTCCGCTTCGATGTCAAGCGTATCCCGCTGGCCCTTAAGACGCATCCTGTAATCGATTTTTACAGGCAACGTGCCGCTGACATAGTCGTCGAGATTAACGCCGAAATGTTCGCGCAAAGCCCTGTCCGCTCCTATCTCCACAAGCGCGCGCCCGGACCACGGCTTGCCCTCGCTTTCAAAATACTGCCGCCATTCCAGCTTGATGTTCCGCCCCGAGAGCATGCCCTCGCCCTTGACGACGTATTCATTGTCGGCGACCTCGAGATCATAAGGACCGCCGGTCAGGTCAAGCCCCTCAACAAGGCCGGGCATGACGACGTCTTTGAGCGTTCCCGTTACCTTCACTTCAACGTCTTCCTTGGGCACGTCCGGGAGCGCAGGGAAACGGACGTGAACGTCCAGATCCGCCTCGCCCTTGATCTCTTCCGGATTTATGCCGAGTTCCTTACCGTAGCCGATCGGCTCTCGCGCGATATAGGCAAAGGCGTTTCCAAGCGGGCCGGAGAGGGTGGTTTTGATATCGGCGTGGCCTTTGCCCTCTTCAATCAGGGCGTCCAGAACCACTTTCGTATTTTCGGACTTCAGCCCGTTTAGAAGGAGGCTGTCCCCGGTAATCTCGAGCGTATCCGTGCGGTAGTCGAAGCGCCCGTGCCCGTAGGCGTTTTCAACCGGATGCATGCCCCATTTATAGGTGATGTCCGCGTCTTCAAAGGCAAAGCTTGCGACTATATTGTCGAGTTCCACCGCGCGGCTTTCAGGCGCGACGTTGAGATCAATATCAACAGCGACGTCCTTGTATCGCCCGCCGCTGATTTTCTCAGTCAGCCATTCATGCGCATCGGTATCAGAAAGCTTAGGCGGAAAGAGCGCGCCGACCTTATCGGCCTCAGCCTCTTCGACCATAATATTAATGGGCACAAAAAGTTTCTCCGCGTCCGGGTCGAAGGTAAAAGACGAGACCGCCTTGATCTCCAGGCCTTCGATCACAAGCGACATATCACGTATCGATGCGAGCTGTTTTTCGGCGTCATAAGTCGCATGCGCGTGGAACGAGTCGAAAGAGCGGTCTTCTTCGTAAAAATCCGGCAAGCGCAAAAAACCCCTGCCCGAGCCGAGCGAGAGTGAGAGCTCTTTAAGTTGTAGCTCTTCCGACACAACCGCGTGCACATCCATATCGAAGGAGAGTTTATGGTCGTTCATGAAGGCAAGCCGTTCAATCTTCTGACCTAAGAACTGCGGGTCTATTTCGCGTCCTTCGAAATAGAAATGAAACTGCGAATCCGCAAGACGATATTCCAACGCAGCATTGATATCAGAGCTTTGGGCGGCGTCCGGGATCTGCGTGTTGATTTTGGCGTGTGCGCCGTTTTCATCGCGGGCAATCGTGATATTCGTTCCGGGCAGAAACCATGACAATTCCATCACCTCGTCGTTCACCGCAAGAGACGCGTCTTCGATTTCCAGCAAAGACAAGCTCGACAAACCGGGCGGACCGTCTTTAATAGCGCCGCTTGCCCACTCTTTGACGATGGCGGGCATATTCAGGTCCTTGCCTCCCGGCAGGTTACTGTTTTCCATCTGCTGCAGACGAATGCCGTTTTCATCGCGGATCAGGGAAAGCCGGGGCTTTTTAATGTAAATAGCTCGAACGCCAAGCTCGGCCTTGACTAGATCACGCAGGGAAAAGGAAAAGCCGAGCTGTTCGGCGGAGACAATATCCTGCCCCTGCCTGTCCGTTACGCGCACGTCCTGAAGCCCGAAAATAACGGGCTTCGTCACGTCCGGCCATTCGAGTACGGCTTTTTCGAGCGTGATTTGAATATTATCCGTGCGGCTGTTGATCGCCTCCTCAATATGGGCTTGCGCGAAATCCAGCGGCACAGGTCCGGACGCAAGCCGCCAGAGAGCCAGCCCGCACGCAAGCAGCGCGATCATAACGATCAATGCCACAAGCTCGAGCAGACAGGTCTTGACGCTCTTGCCGAGAAAAGGAACACAGGCTTTTAAAAACCGCATGCTTGAATTCCGCGCGTTTCAATACATTTCCTACCTTATAATCATTAGCTGATAAGGAGAGTTCAGACCATGGAAAATCTTGAAACGGGCGCAGTCGCCCCGGATTTTACGCTGCCCGGCGATGGCGGCGCGCAAATTTCCCTGTCGGATTTCAAGGGGCAAAAGGTTGTCCTGTACTTCTATCCCAAGGACGACACGCCCGGATGCACAACGGAATCATGTGATTTCCGCGATAACTTAAGCGCGCTCAACGATCTTAACGCCGCGGTAATCGGCGTTTCCAAAGACTCTCCGCAAAGCCATGACAAGTTCAAGGCCAAGCACGGGCTTAACTTTCCGCTGGCCTCCGACGCCGAAGGGGACGTGTGCGAACGCTACGGCGTCTGGAAAGAAAAAAGCATGTACGGCAAAACCTATATGGGCATCGAGCGTACGACGTTCCTGATCGGCGAGGACGGAAGGATCGAACGCGTCTGGAACAAGGTCAAGGTGAAGGACCATGTGCGGGACGTTATCAAGCTCCTGAGCGAGCAGGCGCAGGCCGCTTGAGCCGTGCCCTTTCCGCGCAAACACAAAAACCCTGTATAGTCGCTTGCGTATTAGTCGCTTGCGTAAATGAATATCCACGAGAATGTCATCTCGATCGAAGCCGCGCCTTCGCTAGCGCGAAGGCGTGCGAAGCGGGCCGAAAATCAAGCCGCTTTTGAAACTTCCGTCTCCGTCCACTTACCGCCGCCTGCGTTGTTCAGATGGTCGTGGACGTGGGCGCAAAGATCGTCCGTCTGATTATGGAAGAAGTGGTTCGCGCCTTCCATGACCCGGTAATCAATCTCGATGCCTTTTTGCATCTGGAGCTTCTGCACCAGTTTCTCGACCGAAGGCTCGGGCACGACTTCGTCGCGGCGTCCTTGAATAATCAGGCCCGAAGACGGGCAGGGCGCCAGAAACGTAAAATCATACTGGTTCGCGGGCGGCGCGACGGAAATAAAGCCCTGGATTTCCGGGCGGCGCATCAGCAGCTGCATCCCGATCCACGCGCCGAAGGAAAATCCGGCAACCCAGACATAAGGCGCGTTCTTGTTGAGGTCCTGCATCCAGTCGAGCGCGCAGGCGGCGTCGCTCAGCTCGCCCTCGCCCTTGTCGAAATAGCCCTGCGAACGTCCGACGCCGCGGAAATTGAAGCGCATGGTCGAAAACCCGCGCGCGGCGAATGTCTGGAACAACGAGAACGTGATCTTGTTGTTCATCGTCCCGCCCTGCTCCGGATGCGGATGCAGGATCAGGGCCAGAGGCGCGTTCGGTTGTTTGGCGTGAGAGTAGCGGCCCTCAAGGCGTCCCGCCGGGCCGTTAAAGATTATTTCAGGCATCTGTTCTCCTGTTTTCCCATGGGCATTATATGCTGTTTACACAGCTATAAATACCTAGCACACATTTTATTAATCAGCATTTATATAACCTTGAGTATACGAATCGATGGCCTCATGTCTACGAATTTCTTTTAAGCGCTTGTCAAGGCTGTGGATATTCAACGTTAAAAATTTTCGCGGCGGCTTGCAAGGCGCGGAATTCATATTAAGTTTGCTAATAAATCATGACGTTTTTAGCAGGTTTTGCAAAGAGGACTTGTAGTATACTATTTTATTATAATATATAAATATGCTTGTATACTGTGTAGACTCTGCCGGCATGGGGTCGGCCTATGTGCTCAAGAGGATGAAAAAATGAGTGAACTCAAACTCACCACGCGTGGCCGTTATGCGGTAATGGCTATGGTCGAGTTGTCGAATTATGGCGTCAGCAAGCCAATGCCGCTCTCGGAAATCGCCAACAGAAGCAATATTTCGCTGTCATATCTGGAACAACTGATCGCCGCGCTCCGGCGGCACGGTCTTGTCGTCAGTCACCGCGGCCCGGGCGGCGGCTATATGCTGGCGAAAAAGCCGAACGAGATTCCGATTTCGGATATTCTGAACGCCGCCGAAGACAGCGTTCCGGCGAAACGGCAGTCTTCCAGCGCGAACAGCATCAATTCGCAGACGAAGGAATTGTGGTCGCATATCGGCTCTATTTTGTACGCCAGCCTGTCCAAGGTCTCGCTTGCGGATGTTCTGAACCGGCAGCTCAGCAAAAACCCTTACGTCGTTAAACTGTTTGACAGCCTGAAATAAAGACGCATTGTTATGGCCTTTCAAAATTAAAGGCTGATGAAAGAACAGATTTATCTCGATTATAACTCAACCGCGCCCGCCCGGCCTGAAGTGGCCGAGGCGGTTTCAGCGTTGTTAAAGGAGCCGTCCAACGCGTCTTCAGTTCACGGCTTTGGCCGCAGGGCGCGCATGCGCGTTGAAAAGGCGCGGGACCAGATCGCCGCGCTCGCCGGGTGTAAAAACACGCAAGTCATTTTTAACAGTGGCGCGACTGAGGGCAATAATACCGTCCTGAAGTCTTTCACCGGGCAGCGCGTTCTCGTTTCCGCTATCGAACACCCGGCCGTTCTTGACGCCGCTTCCGAAGCGGAGCGCATACCCGTCACGCGCGACGGCGTGATTGATTTGAACGCCTTAGAAGTGATGCTGGAACAAACGCCCGCGCCCGCGCTGGTTTCCGTCATGTTCGTCAATAACGAAACCGGCGTGATCCAGCCTGTTGAGGAAATTTCAAAACGCGTCCATGCAGCGGGGGCGCAGTTTCATGTCGACGCTGTGCAGGCGGCGGGCCGCACCCCCATCGAAATGAACAGACGCGGCATCGATTTTCTGACTCTGTCCGCGCATAAAACGGGCGGGCCGCAGGGCGTAGGCGCGCTGATCGTCGGGCCATGCGCGCAGGCGCCCGTTTTGCTTCACGGCGGCGGGCAGGAAAAGCGCGCGCGCGCCGGAACGGAAAACGTTGCGGGCATTGCGGGTTTCGGCGTTGCGGTGGAACTGGCGCTGGCGGATATGGACAAATATCAAAAGCTGGCGGCGTTACGCGACTCTATGGAAGCGCGCCTGAAAGACATCGCGCCCGAGGCGGTCATATTCGGACAGGGCGCGCCGCGCGCCGCGAATACGTTCCTGATTGCCCTTCCCGGCATACCCTCCAAAACGCAGCTCATGCATATGGATCTGGAAGGGATTGCGGTCAGTAACGGCTCCGCCTGCTCCAGCGGCAAAGTTCACGCGAGCCACGTGACCCGCGCGATGGGCTATGACGAAAACGCGGCCAACAGCGCGCTGCGCGTGTCCATGGGATGGAACACGAAGGACGGCGATATTGAGGCTTTTGTCGCGGCGTGGGGGAAAATGCGCGCGCGCATGCATGATAAGCTGGCAGTTAGCGGTTGACAGTTTCAAGACAAGAAGAGAAGTTATTGCCAACTACCAACTACCAACTACCAACTACCAACTACCAACTGCCAACTGCCAACTGCCAGCCGAAATGCCCAAAATCACCTACATCCGCAAATCCGGCGAGACTATCGATATCGACGCGCCCAAAGGCCTGTCCGTCATGGAAATCGCCCAGAAATACGATATCGACGAAGTCGAGGGCGCGTGCGGCGGAAGCCTAGCCTGCGCGACCTGTCACGTCTATGTGCATCCCGACTGGTGGGACAAATGCCTGCCCGAGGATGAAGAGGCGGTGAGCGAGGAGGAAGAGGATATGCTTGACCTCGCCTTTGACCTGCGCAAAACCTCGCGCCTGTCTTGTCAGATTATCATGAGCGATGAACTGGACGGCCTCGTCGTCGCCCTGCCCGGCGCGGTGACGGGGTGGTAAGCGGCGCCAGGGTAATCGCGTGAGAAATATCTGATAGGCGATGAGATTTATGATTCAC
>CAZCIB010000012.1:0-28657 GCA_964498755.1 uncultured Pseudobdellovibrionaceae bacterium
CGCATCGGGCTCCATACTACCTCTACCGGCTAACAGAGCAAAAGAAACATACAAGGAGTCTGCGCGGTTTGCAAAGCTCACAGATCCCTTTGTGATCTCTGTGCCCTCTGTGGCTCTGTGGTGAAAAATTTACGCGCATAAAGCGCGCGTTTCGCCCGGCTTTCTTCTCGTAATCTTCATGACCTTGTGGTTAAAAATTCCATGCCGCGTACCGCGAAACCGGATTTTCTGTTATACTGCTCCCATCAACGCCCGAACCGCGTCCGCACAAAAACGTGAAAAAAACCGGACTTAGTCCGTTTAACGGGCCCGTTGGTTTTGACATAACGTTAAGCGCCAGCCCGTCACGGGTTTCTTTTTGCATCTTGGCCGGATGTCAGGTAAAAGCCATTAATGAGCTCCGAACAGAAAACCGAAAACCACGAAACCGAAGACCCGCCGGGCGGGCGTGAAAAACCGCGCGACCCGCCGATGAACGCGCGCGAGGAATGGTATGACTTTCTGAAGACGGCGTTCTTCGCCGTTCTGCTGGCGATGATTATCCGAAGCCTGTTGTTCGAACCTTTTAATATTCCTTCCGGCTCAATGAAGCCGACTTTGCTTGTGGGCGATTATCTCTTTGTTTATAAACCGGCTTACGGATTTAGCCGTTATTCTTTTCCCTTCGGGCTTGCGCCGATCGAAGGCCGCGTCTCCGCTAAAGAACCTGAACGCGGCGACGTCGTCGTTTTCAAGCTGCCGAAAAATACCGGCATTGACTATATCAAGCGGATTGTCGCTTTTCCGGGAGAAACCGTGCAGGTCCGCAGCGGGCGCCTCTACATCAATGACAAGCTCGTCCCGCGCGCGCCCGTGGGCATGCGCCGCGTCGAGGATAACGGCGTAACGCGGAGCATGATGGAATATACCGAGACGCTGCCGGGCGGATTTCAGCACAGCATATATGAGGAAAGCGACCAGATGCCGCTTGATAACACGCGCAAATACGTCGTGCCTGAAAATCATTATTTCGTGATGGGCGACAACCGGGACAATTCCCAGGACAGCCGCGTTCAGGAACTGGTCGGGTTTGTTCCGTTCGAGAATATCGTGGGCCGCGCCGATCTGATTTTCTTTTCCGTCAACGGGGAAGCCGGGTTATTCGAAGTCTGGAAATGGCCCTGGGCCATTCGGTATGACAGATTGCTCAGCGGCATAAAAAGCGGCGGCGATATCGAGGCGCAATCTCCCGGCGAGGAGCCTTCATGAGCTCTCACTTGAAAGATCTGCAGGCTGTTCTGGGTCACAGCTTTCAGAATGCTGATCTTCTCGAGGAGGCTTTGACGCATTCGAGCGTTCCGCGCGCGCGGAATTATCAAAGGCTGGAGTTCCTCGGCGACCGCGTTCTCGGGCTCATTATCGCGGAATTTTTGATTCAGAATTTCCCCGATGAAAACGAGGGCGATATGGCGCGGCGTTTTTCAGCTCTCGTCGATCGGTCAATGCTTGTGACGATTGCCACGGAAATCTCTCTTGGCGAAAGCATTCAGATGTCGGAAGGCGAAAAAGCCGCAGGCGGCGCTTCGAATGACAATATTCTATCGGACGTAATGGAAGCCGTTCTGGCGGCGCTCTACCTCGAAGCGGGGCTGGAGAAATGCCGTGATACCGTCATCACGCTATGGGGCGGGCATCTCTTCGAAACCGTGCGCCCGCCCGTCGATCCGAAAACCGAGCTTCAGGAATGGACGCAAGGGCGCGGTCTTGGCCTGCCCGTCTATGAGCTGGTTGACCGCGAAGGCCCCGATCACGCCCCGCTTTTCGACATTGAGGTAAGCGTCGACGGCTTTGAGCCCGTGCGGGCAAAAGGCGGCTCGCGCCGCTCGGCGGAAAAAAATGCCGCCAGCCTGATGCTGGAGGCGTTGAAAAAAGAAGCATGAGCGGGACCTGCGAGACAAGCTGCGGTTTTGTTGCGGTGATCGGCGCGCCGAACGCCGGAAAGTCTACGCTGATGAACGCGCTGGTCGGAACCAAAATCAGCATCGTGTCCCGGAAAGTGCAGACGACGCGTAGCCGGATCACAGGCATCGCCGTCCACAAAGACGCGCAAATCATCTTCGTCGACACGCCCGGGATTTTCGCGCCGAAAAAACGCCTTGACCGCGCCATGGTCGCGGCGGCCTGGGAAGGGGCGGCGGACGCTGATTGCATTGCGCTGGTCGTTGACGCTTCGCGTAAAGATCCTGTTCAGGACGTACGGGACATACTGGCCTCTCTCGCCGGTCACAAAACGCCCTGTCTGCTGGTTCTGAACAAAGTGGATCTGGTCGCCAAGGCGGACCTTCTGGCGATGGCCAAAGCTCTAAATGAAATACGCCCGTTCGCGGCGACGTTCATGATTTCGGCGTTGCAGCGAAAAGGTCTGGACGCGCTGCTGGACGATATGTCCGCGCGCATGCCGGAAGGTCTCTGGCATTACCCGGAGGACGTGATCACCGATATGCCCGCCCGGCTGCTGGCCGCAGAAATGACGCGCGAGCAGATTTTTAACCGCCTGCATCAGGAACTGCCCTACTCCATTGCCGTTGAGACGGAGCATCTGGAGCGGCGCAGGGATGGCAGCATCGATATGCGCCAAGTCATTTATGTATCGCGCGCTACGCACAAGGGGATCGTTCTGGGTAAAAACGGCGCAACGATCAAGGCGATCGGGCAGGCTGCGCGGCAGGAAATCGGCCTTCAGCTTGACGAGACGGTTCATCTTAAACTCTTTGTCAAGGTCAGGGAAAACTGGATGGACGATCCGGAACGCTATCGCATGATGGGCTTGAACCCGGACGTTTGAGAAAAAATAAACTTTAACGCCGTATTAGTTTAAGTAATTGTAAAATATATATTTTTCTTGCTTTTTGGCGCTCTTTTTGAGAGAAAATGTGGATAAGGGTTTTCTTTTTGTTGTGCTGGCTGGTCCCCCGAATCCGGGGCTGCTATGGTGAATATATTACAAAGCGAAAGACATAATAGGTTTGGAGCCGGGGGGCTTTGGACAAAGTGTGTGGGCCGGATCAGGCTGAAGTTTTTCGCGGGTTAACAAGAGCGAAAGGACGGGCAATGAGCTGGACAGACGAGCGCGTGGCGCTTCTGAAACAATTATGGGGCGAAGGAAAAACGGCTGCGGAAATCGCTGAAACGCTGGGGGGCGTGACCAGAAACGCAGTCATAGGCAAAGCGCACCGCCTGAAGCTTTCCAACCGCGTCTCTCCGATCCAGCAGAATGATAACCAGAAACCGGCGCCTGCGCCCGAGAAAAAGCCTGTGGTCGTCGAGAAAGTTGCGGCGAAACCGGCTGGCGGCGGCGTGAAAATGGCCGATCTCAAGGACAAGATGTGCCGCTGGCCGATTGGCGATCCGAAAGATCCGGATTTCCGTTTTTGCGGCGACAGTTCAATTCCCGGCATGCCGTATTGCCAGGAGCACGCACGTATGGCCTATCAGGTTCCCGGACGCTTGCGCACGCTGAACGCCGAGGATTTCGAAGACAACAAGGACAAGGATGACGGCGCCGAGGAAATGGACGTTCGCGCGGCCGGGTAAGATTTTTTGATATTCCGGGGGGAACAGGAAAGGCGCATTTTTATGCGCCTTTCTTCGTTGGTAAGTTGGCATCAATATTGCTTGTGACAGGAAGAGCTTCTGGCTGTAAGATTATATCCACAGGAAGCTTTCTTGAAGCGCCCGTTTCAAGGGTTATATTTAATTATTCTAATAAAGTATCGGGATCCACTCATGCGCTCTTCCATTCTGATAGCCGTTATCGTGGCCGTTCTTGCCGCGGCCTGGATTGGCTCGGGCGTACTGTTTGATGCCGGGGCCGACGAAACGCGTCCCGAAATTTCCGAAGCAAATCAGGAGCAGGCGGACGAAAAACTGCAAGACGTGCGCGTTCGCGAATTACAGGCCGAGATTTTTGTAAATGACGTTACTGTGACCGGCCGTTCTCAGGCTTCGCGGACTGTCGAACTGCGCGCGGAGACGGCAGGGCAGATTGAAGCCGTGCTCTATGAAGAAGGCGCGGAGGTTGCCAAAGGCACGGAGCTCGCCCGTATCGAAGTGCGTGACCGCGACGTGCGTGTGCAGGAAGCGCAAAAGCTGGTTGAACAGAGAACGATCGAATACAGGGCGGCGAAATCTCTGGAGGATCAGGGCTTCAACTCGCGCATCCGTCTCGCCGAGGCGCAGGCGGCGCTGGAGACGGCGAAGGCCTTTTTGCGGCAGGCTGAAATTGATCTTGAAAAAACCGGGATCAAGGCGCCTATCGACGGCGTGATTTCAAGACAGCATATCGAGGCGGGCGATTACGTGTCCGTCGGGACCGGGCTTTTTTCCATCGTGAAACTCGATCCGGTCGAAATCATCGGCTTCGTTACGGAACGTTATATCGCGGACATTGAAGAGGGCCAGCGCGCAAAAGCGACATTGCTCGACGGGAAAACGTTCGAAGGGACAATTTCTTTCATCGCGCCAGCTGCGGACCCGCAAACGCGCACGTTCAGAGTTATCGCCACCATGGAGAACGGCACGCATCACATTCTGGAAGGAATGACGGCCGAACTGCGCATACCGCTGCAACAAAAGGACGCGCACAGGATTTCTCCTTCCATTCTGACTCTGAACGACGCCGGGCAGGTGGGCGTGCGCACCGTCGATGGAAACAATATTGTGAAATTCATGCCGGTAAGGATTCTGGCCGATCAGCCCGGTGAAATGCTTGTTGACGGGTTGCCGGAGCGCGTCCGGGTTATCACGGTCGGTCAGGAATTCGTCATAGACGGCGAGAAAGTCAAGCCCGTGCCTGCCGAAGGGAGCGGCCTGTTATGATCAAGCCGGTTATCGACGCCGCCGTATCGCACAGCCGGACCGTGCTGTCGGTTCTTGTCCTGCTGCTCATTGCGGGAACCTATGCCTACGTAAACATACCAAAAGAGTCCTCGCCGGACATAGACGTGCCGATAGTCTACGTCTCGACGGCTCTGGAAGGCATATCGCCGGATGATGCGGAAAGGCTCCTGCTTCGTCCGCTGGAGCAGGAACTGGCCACCGTCGAGGGCGTTGACGAGATGAAAGCCACGGCCTATCAGGGCGGCGGCTTTGTGCTTCTGGAGTTTAACGCCGGTTTCGACAAGGACCGCGCCATAGACGACGTGCAAAAAGCCGTCGATCAGGTCAGGCCCGAGCTTCCGGACTCTCTCGACAACGAGCCGAAAGTCACGGAAGTCAATTTTTCCCTTTTCCCCGTTCTGGTGGTTACGGTTTCGGGGGACCTGCCCGAGCGCACGTTGCTCAGACTGGCGCGGAATTTACAGGACAGCATCGAGGCGATCCCTTCGGTTTTAGAAGCCAATATCGCTGGCGACCGCGAGGAGCTTGTCGAGATTGTCGTCGATCCGGAACTGATTGAGAGTTACGGCCTGCGCGGCGATGAAATTCTCGCCTTCTTTGATCGTTCCAACCGGCTTGTCGCAGCGGGCAATCTCGATACGGGGGCGGGCCGTTTCGCCATTGAAGTGCCGGGGTTGTTTGAAACGGTCAATGACGTGCTCGATATGCCAATCCGCACGGTTGGCGATTCCTCGATCAAGGTGCGCGATATCTCTGAAATCCGCCGTACGTTCAAGGACCCGGACAATTTTGCGCGCCTGAACGGCGAGCGCGCGATTGCGCTGGAGATCGTCAAGCGCAGCGGCGAAAACATTATAGACACCATCGCCGACGTCAAGGAAGCCGTTGAACAAGAACGGCAATACTGGCCGGATGTTGTAGAGGTGACCTATACGCAGGACGAATCCGAGAATATCAAGACCATGCTCAAGGATCTCGAAAACAATATGATCAGCGCCATCCTGCTGGTCATGATCGTGATCCTGTCTGCGCTTGGCGTGCGCGCCGCCGGGCTCGTCGGCATCGCCATTCCCGGCGCGTTCATGACCGGGATTTTGCTGTTGTTCCTGATGGGCCTGACCGTCAACGTCGTGGTGCTGTTCGCGCTGATTTTATCCGTTGGCATGCTGGTGGACGGGGCGATTGTCGTGACTGAATACGCCGACCGTAAAATGGCCGAGGGCCTGCATAAAAGAGAAGCCTTCGCCGCCGCCGCGAAACGCATGGCCTGGCCGATCACGGCCTCGACGGCGACGACTCTGGCCGCCTTCGCGCCGCTTTTGTTCTGGCCGGATATCGTCGGCGAGTTTATGCGCTATATGCCCTTGACGCTGATCGCGGTTCTGGGCGCCTCCCTTTTAATGGCCCTGATTTTCGTGCCGACAATCGGCGCGCTCATCGGCAAGCCCGGCGCGGTCAGCAAACCGGAGACCTTGCGCATGCTCGCCGCCGCCGAGCGTGGCAGCATTGACGAGATTAAAGGGTTTACGGGCTGGTATGTCAGGCTTTTGAATAAGGCCCTCAAAATTCCGGGCCTGATTTTGGCCGGGGCGGTGGCGCTTTTAATTATAGTTCAGACGTCCTACGCCATGTTTGGCAAGGGCGTTGAATTCTTCCCTGCGATCGAACCGGAGCTGGCGTCCATTCTCGTCCACGCGCGCGGCAATCTTTCGGTCTATGAGCAGGATCAGCTTGTGCGCGAAGTCGAAAATGAAATTCTCGAGGTGGAGGGCATTGAATCCGTCTACGCTCGGTCGGGCAAATCGCCGCAAAGCGGCAATGATCTGGCGGCTGATGTCATCGGACAGGTGCAGATCCAGTTTATGGACTGGTCGGAACGCCGCCCCGCCGATGAAATTCTCGCCGAAATCCGCGAGAGGACCGACGACATCGCAGGCATCATGGTCGAGCCGCGCGAACAGGAAGCCGGACCGCCTACGGGTAAAGACGTGCAGATACAGCTTGCTTCGCGCAATCCGGAACGGCTTGAGCCGATGGTTATGCTTGCGCGGGAGGCTCTGGACGAGGTCGGCGGTTTCCGCGATATCGAGGACAGCCGTCCCCTGCCCGGAATCGACTGGTCCCTGAAGGTCGACAGGGCGCAGGCCGCCAAATTCGGCATCGATATCACCTTGCTCGGCTTTTACATCCGGATGATTACAAACGGTCTTGAGGTCGCAGAATACAGGCCGGACGACTCGGACGAAGAAATCGACATCGTTATCCGGCACAGTCTTGAACAGCGCACGCTTGACCAGCTGGACCGGGTGCGCATCGAGACCAATGACGGCTCCGTGCCGATCAGTAATTTCGTGAAGCGCGTTCCCGAGCCTGCGCAGGGACAGATCAACCGCTCGGACCAGCGGCGCGTCATGACCGTTCAGGCTGATGTTCTGCCCGGCGAAAACGTCACCACGAAAGTCAACCAGCTGAAAGACTGGATGCGGGCGAACAGGGACCGGCTTGCCCCGATGGTGGAGGTCTCTTTCCGCGGACAGGACGAGGACCAGCGCGAAGCGCAAATGTTTTTGATGAAAGCCTTTATCGTCGCCATATTCATCATGGCGATTATCCTGGTCACGCAGTTCAACAGCTTTTACAGCGCGTTTCTTATTCTGACCGCCGTGATCATGTCCACGATCGGGGTGATGATCGGGCTGATGATTACCCAGCAGCCTTTCGGCATTATCATGAGCGGCGTCGGCGTGATCGCGCTTGCAGGAATTATCGTGAACAATAATATCGTTCTGATCGACACGTTTGATTATTTAAGGCAAAAGCACGGTTACGATACGCGGGAAGCCATTTTGCGCACGGGCGCGCAGAGGCTGCGCCCTGTGCTTCTGACGACGATCACGACCGTCGTCGGCCTGATGCCGATGGTTTTACAGCTCAATATTGATTTTATCTCGCGCGAAGTCAGTTACGGCGCGCCGTCGACGCAGTGGTGGGTGCAGCTGTCAACGGCGGTTGTTTTCGGCCTGAGTTTTTCGACCGTATTGACGCTGATTGTCACGCCCGCGGCGCTGATGTTCCGCGAAAACGCGGCCCGTTTTCTGGGCCGGATATGGGGGTGGATGATAAAAACCTTTAAACCCGGGCGACAGCGCCCTCGGAAAGCGTGATTTTCAGGGCCTCCCGCCCTTTATCCACTTCCTGAACGGACATGGAGACGCGCTGTCCCGGCTCCAGGCCGCTGATACCAGCGCGGTCAAGACAGGTTTTGTGCACGAAAACGTCCTTGCGGCCGTCTTCCGGCACGATAAAGCCAAACCCTTTGTCCGGCTTGTACCATTTGACGATGCCCGTCATTTTCAGGTTTTCTTCGCTGTCTTCGGGGATCATGTCCAGATTGCCGTGATCAATGACTTCAAGCACTTTTGTCACGAGATAGCCTTTCGGTCCGTTCTTGACCTGGCATTTCAGAAGCGCATCCTCGCCCAGAGCCTGAACCCCGGCATTCTGCATAACCGTAATATGAAGAAACGCATCGGCCTGACTTTCCTCCAGTACAAGAAAACCAAACCCTTTCGTCGCATTAAACCATTTCAGTTTTGCTGTGACAGGCTTGTCTTCTTCCGCCGCGCCATTAGCGCCGTTGGTGTATATGTAGTCGCTCACGATCGTTACTCATCAGTATACGTCAGGTAATAATAACCCCACGAATTATATGCATATATTAAATATACCTTTTTTTGTAGGGTTTTTCCAGCTTTAGTTTAATTTTTTCATGGTTTTTTGTCACAAGCTGAACATTCATTGAAGCAACTCTGTCTTGATCCGCATGACATTTCCTTGACCTGAGACAAATATATCAATTTTTTTGTGGTTTATGGCGGACTGGAATTCCGGGGTCTTGATATCCATTCCCCCCGTATAGGCTCCAAAAGCGGGCAGAATGATTTTGCTCCCGGTGACAACAAAACACGGACGGCGGATTGTCTGCCCCTTATGCCGCAAATTGACGCAGGGGTGATAATGGCCGCTGATCTCCGGGGCGCTGTTTTCAAAGGCCATATGCCGGAACGTAATGGCGCCGATTCTGATTTCTTTATGGGTTGTGACGCCTTCCGGCGCGGTATCCGGATCGTGATTGCCTTCGATCCACAGGGTTTCGTATTCACGGCGCAGCCTGGATATGGCTTCCCGGTTTTCAGAGCTTAACCGCGCGCAAGAGTCGCGGTCATGAAAAACATCTCCCAGAAAAAGCAGTTTTTGCGGAGCGTATGCGGCGCATAGACGTTCCAGCCTTTTCAGCGTTTCCGCCGTATCATAGGGCGGCAGAAAAGAGCCTCTGGCCGCATAGCTTGAGCCCTTTTCGAGATGCAGGTCGGAAACGGCCAGCATGCTTTGCGCGGGCCAGAAAAGCGCGCCTTCCGGGCAGAGAGAGACCGTTTCACCGGCGAATTCAATGCGTTTCATCGAGCCCCGCCTCTCTTAGAATTTCGGCTTCCATATCTTCGAGCGCATAGTCTTCCGCATCTTTTTTATTTAGCGTTTCCCGGTTGATTTGCAGAACGGACGGCACGGCGAAAGGCGAGATTTTTTTCAGCGCGCGGTGTTCGATTTTACCGTCGAAAGCGTGCAGCAGCTCCCGTACCCGATCCGCATCCACGAGCGCGTGCTGCGCGTCCTGATAAGCCGCCCTTAACAGGACGTGATCCGGCTCGTACTTCATCAGCGCGTCATAAATCAGATCCGTGCTGGCAAGGATCTGCCGCCCGGTTTTCTCCCGCCCCGGAAAGCGCCGCTCGATCAGCCCAGAAATTAATGCGCCGTCGCGAAACAGGCGCTTTATCAAAGGCGTTTCGAACAGCCATTCCTCGAACTCCTCGTACATCAGTCCGGGATTGAATATCTCTGCCGGGTTCTCCGGCTTTTTAAAGGACCAGACGGTCAGCGCGTAATCCGTCATCACAAATCCGAGCGGTTTTAAATCCATGCGCTTCATGCGCCGCATGACCAAAAACCCGAGCGTCTGGTTGGCGTTCCACCCCGCAAACGTGTAAGCCGCCATGTAATGCTTGCGCTTGCGCGGGAATGTCTCGATGACGAGTTTGTCCCGGCCCGGCAGAAGGGATTTTTCGCTCTGGAGCTTTAGCCAGTCGCCGACCTGTTCCGGCAGCTGCGCCCGGATTTCCGGATCGCCGATCACGCCGCGCACGGCCTCGGCCAAATGCGTCGACAGCGGCATGCGCCCGCCCGCGTAACTCGGGATCTGCGCGTGTTTGTCTTTGGAAGGTCTGGCTTTGACGATGGCGTTATGCGCGCTCTCGAATTCGAGCACGCGCCCGCCGAATAAAAAGGTATCGCCCGGCGAGAGGTTTTGAACAAAGCTCTCCTCGATCTTGCCGAGCGTGCGCGCGCGCACCATCACTTTCAAAAGCGGCGCTTCGACGATCGTACCGATATTCATGCGGTAACGCCGCGCATCGGCTTTGTTCCGCAAGGCGTAATGACCGGGATTGTGCGCGTCCTCGATCAAACGGCTGAAGCGTTCATAAGATTGCAGCGCATAGCCGCCGTCTTTGACGAAATGCAAAACGTCGTCGAAATCCTTGCGCGTTAAACGCCGGTAGGGCCACGCGCGGCAAACTTCGCCGTAAAGCAGGTCTGCGTAAAAAGGCCCGCTGCAGGCGGTTGCGAAGATATGCTGCGCCAGGACGTCAAGCCCGCCATCCCTGACGGCGAGCCCGTCCAGCGCGCCTTTCCCGATTTCGCCGATGGCGGCAAGGCATTCGACGTATTCGAGCCTGTTCGTGGGGACGAGCACGGCGCGGCTGGGCTCGTTCAGGCGGTGATTCGAGCGCCCGATCCTTTGCAGCAAACGGCTCACGCCTTTGGGCGCGCCGATCTGGATGACAAGATCAACTTCCGCCCAGTCGAGACCAAGATCCAGCGAGCCGGTGGCGACGACGCAATTCAGCTGGCCCGAGGCCATATGCGCCTCGACCTTGCGGCGCAATTCCTTCTCGAGCGAGCCGTGATGAATGCCGATCCCGAGATTGTCCTCATTATATTCCCACAGACTCTGGAACATGAACTCCGCCTGCGCGCGGGTGTTCACGAAAATAACCGTCATCCGCGCGGATTGGACAAGGGCGTAAATACGCTCAACCGCATAACTTGCCGAATGGCCCGACCACGGCATGCGGCCTTCGGGATGCAGGATTTCGACTTCTGGCCGGACAGCCCGCGGGACTTCGATGATCTTGCCGTTCTTGCGGCAGAGCCAGTCTTTCGCCGTATCCTTATCCGCAAGCGTCGCCGACAGGCCGATCCGCCGCGCGGACGGCGCATGCGCGCTCAATCGCTCCAGATTCAGACTGAGCAAATCAGCGCGCTTCGTATGCAAAAACGCGTGAAGTTCATCAACGATCACATATTTCAGATGCTTGAAATATGTCTGCGCGTCGGCGTAAGACAGCAGCAGGGCCAGCGATTCCGGCGTCGTCATCAAAATATCCGGCGGCTTGTTTTTCTGACGCTGGCGGCGCGATTGCGGCGTATCGCCTGTGCGGGTTTCGTAAGTGAAATTTAAACCGAGCTCCTGCGCGGGCCTGCCGATATTCCTGTGCACGTCCACGGCCAGCGCCTTGAGCGGCGAGATATAAAGCGTATGCAGTTTGCCGTTCGATCCGTTTTCATGCAAATCCACAAGAGACGGCAGGAAACCGGACAGGGTTTTGCCTGCGCCGGTCGGGGCGAAGACGATGAAATCCTGTCCTGATTCCGCCGCTCTTATCGCGTCGATCTGATGCGTAAACCAGTCCCAGCCTTTCTTTCGGATCCAGCCGGTGAGAGGGTGGTTTGAAAGCGCGGGGGGAAGGGCGGACATGATTACTTTCCCCCGCAAGAGAGAAACGGGGCCGGGAAGCCGGGCGTGACCTGGTTGCGTATCGGCCTAGTTATCTTCCCATGAGTATCCTGAACCATCAGCTTTATATAGAGCGCGCCGATGCGTTTATCGATCCCGCGAGGCCCGTTCGGACCGCCATCGTCACGCACGGCCACGCCGATCACGCGCGCGCCGGTCATGACAGGGTCATTGCCACGCCCGAAACAATCGCCATCATGAAAGCCCGATACGGCGAGAACGCCGCAAAGGATTTCCGGCCCTTGCCCTATCGTGAAACGATCGATATGGGCGGCGTTCGCATTACGCTTTACCCGGCGGGCCACGTGCTGGGCAGCGCGCAGGCGTTGCTGGAATATAATGGCGAAAGAATTGTCGTGACCGGCGATTACAAGCGCGGTCAGGATTCCACATGCGCGGATTTTGAAGTCGTGCCCTGCGATATACTCGTGACCGAGGCGACGTTCGGCATGCCGGTTTTTCAGCATCCGGACCCGAAGGCCGAAATCGCCAAGCTGTTTCAGTCCATGCAGGAATTCCCGGACCGCGCGCATCTGATCGGCGCATACGCCCTGGGCAAGGCGCAGCGCGTGATCAGGCTTTTGCGCGAGAGCGGCTACGACGCGCCGGTTTACCTGCACGGCGCGATGAAAAAACTTTGCGATCTTTTCCGTGAACACGGCATTGATCTGGGCGAATTGCGAGACGCGACGGTCCGGGAAAAAGAGAACTTCAAAGGCGCGCTCGTGATCGGCCCGCCATCCGCGCTTAAGGATCAGTGGTCGCGGCGCTTTCATGATCCGGTCATATGCGCGGCTTCGGGCTGGATGCAAATCAAGCAGCGCGCGCGGCAGAGCGGCGTTGAATTGCCGCTGGTCATTTCCGATCACGCCGACTGGAACGAACTTTGCCAGACGATACATGAAACCGGCGCATCGAAAATCCGGGTGACTCACGGGCGGGACGACGCGCTTGTACATTACTGCCGCGGCAAAGGGCTGGAGGCCGAGCCGCTGTCGCTACAGGGAAGAGGAGAGGAAGAGGAATGAAAGACTTCTCGCGTCTTCTCGAAAAGCTCGCCTTGACCCCGTCGCGTAACCGGAAAATCGAGTTGCTGGCTGGATATTTCCGCCGGACGAACGATCCGGACCGGGGTTATGCGCTCGCGATTTTGACGGATAATCTCTCGTTTCAAAACCTGAAAGCCGCGCATCTGAAACATCTGGCGCGCGAACACGTTGATCCGTATCTGTTTGATTTGTCCTATGATTACGTTGGCGATCTGGCCGAGACGATTGCGCTGATCTGGCCGTATCATGAGAGCTCTGAAGACCTGCCGTCGTTAACCGGACTTATTACGCAACTTGACGAAATTCAAAAATCCGCCCTGCCGGATTATGTGGCCGGGCTTCTTTCGAACGCGCAGCCGCATGAACGCTGGGCGATCGTCAAGCTGGCGACCGGCGGTTTGCGCATCGGCGTTTCGGCCCGTCTGGCGAAGACCGCGCTGGCGTTTATGAGCGGTCAGGATTTACAGGAGATCGAGGAAATCTGGCACGGCCTGCGCCCGCCCTACGAAGCCTTATTCGCGTGGCTGGAGGGCCGCGAGGAAAAGCCCGAAATTCGCCACAGCGATCTTTTTCATCCGCTCATGCTTTCCAATCCCGTGGATGCGGATAAAGACTTTCCGGACATGAACCCTGCGGATTATCAGGCCGAATGGAAATGGGACGGCATCCGGGTTCAGCTTGTTCTGGATGGCGCGCGCAAGGCGATGTATTCGCGTACGGGCGACGATATTTCACAAAGTTTTCCCGATGTGATGGAAGCGGCGCAAGGGCGGGGCGTTCTGGACGGGGAGTTGCTGGCCGGCCGGGATTTTTCGCCGTCCACGTTCAACGATTTACAGCAAAGACTGAATCGTAAAACGGTCAGCAAAAAAAGCCTCGTGCAATACCCGGCCTTTGTGCGCGTATACGATATTCTCTTTGACGAAGCCGAAGACCTGCGCAGGCTTCCTTTGTCCGGGAGACGCGCGCGCCTTGAAAGCTGGTTCGGGAAATATCCGCAGGAACGCCTCGATCTTTCCGCGCTGCTCGCTTTTGCGGACTGGGAGGAGCTCGGCGAAATCCGCGCGGCGGGCGCGGACGATTACGGCCATGAAGGCGTGATGATCAAACGCAGGGATTCGGTTTACGTCCCGGGCCGCCCGAAAGGCCTGTGGTATAAATGGAAGCGCGATCCGAAGCTCATCGATGCGGTGCTGATGTATGCGCAGCGCGGACACGGAAAACGCTCGTCCTTTTATTCCGACTATACGTTTGGCGTCTGGAGCGGCGATGAGATCGTCCCGGTCGGCAAGGCCTATTTCGGCTTTACCGATGACGAACTGCGCGAACTGGATAAATTCGTGCGCAATAACACGACAGCGCGCTTCGGCCCGGTGCGCGAGGTGAAAAAAGAGCTTGTCCTCGAAATCGCCTTCGACAGTGCCCATGAAAGCCCGCGGCATAAATCCGGCCTGGCGCTGCGTTTCCCGCGTATCAGCCGCATCCGCCGGGACAAGCCCGCCCGCGAAGCCGACACGGTTGAGCGGGTAAGGGGGTTTTTATGAAGGCTCTTCAAGAAAAGGGGCAAGTTCTTTGGGCGAGGAAATGCGCACTGGCTTTCTTTTTTTCTGCTCTTCTTCGATAATTGTTCTGTGTTTTGTTCGCAGCTTTTCAAAGGGCTGATTTCCCTTAGGAAAAACTTGATCATAAGATATATCTTCAACTCTCATGGCAGGTTCTTCGTAACTAAGGCCTAGTTTTGAGAGCATCCTTTTTTGCTGCTTGGTGACGTCTACATCGAATATGGATTTTGTGAAACACCATTTGAGCCAGTGCCTGTTTCCTTTATTTTCTTGCCAACTAAAAGTAACCTTTAACCAACCATCTGCTTCTTGTTGATAGGGTGAAACACCCAAGCCCAGCTCCATTAAGTCATCATGTTTGCTATAGACGCAACTATAAAAATCACCCGAACGGCTTATCCATCCATAATCTAAGTTCGGCAATAGCACTTCGTTCAGCAAGTAACGCGCGATAATTTCGTCCCGAAAATCAGAAAAACTTTCTGCTTCGAAAAGGGAGCGCGATTTCAATTCTATTGGAGTAAAGTTATGGCGTCCGCCTGAGGCGTTGCACCATTCAAGGCCAAGGAAGCTTCTTTTAAGTGTCCATATTACTCCGTTTTCTTCTTTGAATAATGGCATTATAAACCTCCTTGAATATCCCGTTGAGTCATTAAACAAGTTTCAATAATGTTGCAAGCTGTTTTATGGCCAGCCCCCACATGCAGAGCGGAAAAGCGCCGCGCTCGCTATCTTCACGTTTGCCGTCTTGGTCGCGCAAAAAATTCGTGCGATCATGGCGCTGGACAGAATAAGGATACAGCCCATGACCGCAGAAACCGATTATCCCTGGCGCGCGCATTACCCGGAAAATATTGACTGGAACGCCGATCTTGAGGGCGCGCCCGTTTACGAGATGCTGGCCGAAACGGCAGTAAAATTCCCGGACAGGCCCGCATTCGATTTTATGGGCAAGAAATGGACTTGGGGCGAGATCGACGCGTTGGCCCTGAAATTCGCCAAAGGCGTTCAGGACAGGCTGGGCGTTAAAAAAGGCCAGAGGGTCGGGCTGTTCCTGCCGAACTCGCCGTATTATCTCGTCGCTTATTACGGCCTTGCGCGCGCTGGGGCGGTTATCGTCAATCTCAATCCGCTTTACGCCGAGCGCGAGCTTTCGAAGCTTATTGAGGATTCCGACTGCCGCCTGATCGTCACGGCGGATCTGAAGCTCACCTACGATAAAATGCACGCCATGCTGCACGCCAGCGCTTTGGAAAAGCTTGTTCTCTGCCCGTTCGCGGACGCTTTGCCGTTTCCGAAGAACGCGTTGTTCAAGCTCTTCAAGGGCAAGGACATCGCAAAGCCGGAGCATGAATCGCGCTTTGTCTGGTGGGATGACCTGCTGAACAATGACGGCAAGCCTTACCCGGTAGAAATCGATCCGGACAAGGACGTCGCCGTGTTTCAATACACGGGCGGGACGACCGGCCTGCCCAAGGGCGCGATGCTCACCCATACGAATATCACGGCCAACGCGCGGCAATGCGATCTCTGGTTCCCGATGAGCAATGACGGGGAGGAGCGCATGCTCGGAGTCTTACCTTTCTTCCATGTCTTCGCCATGACCGCGATCATGAATATGAGCGTGCGCAAGGGCTTCGAGATTATCGCCACGCCGCGTTTCGACCTGAACCAGACGCTTAAAATTATCCAGAAGCAAAAGCCGCATTACTTCCCGGCCGTGCCCGCGATTTATAACGCGATCATCAACTGCCCCAAACGCGGGAAATACGATCTGTCGTCCTTAAGGTTCTGCGTGTCGGGCGGCGCGCCGCTCCCGGTCGAGGTGAAAAAGCAGTTCGAAGAAATGACCGGCTGCACAGTCGTTGAAGGCTATGGATTAACGGAGGCCTCTCCGGTCGTTTGCGTCAATCCTGCGGAGAGCGAGAACAAGGCGGGCTCGATCGGCCTGCCCCTGCCCGGCACGGTCGTTGAAATCATCGATCCCGACAAGGGCGATAAGCTCGGCGTCGGCGAGCGCGGGGAATTATGCGTGCGTGGCCCGCAGGTCATGGCCGGGTACTGGAACCGCGAGAAAGACAGCGCCGCCGCGCTCAAGGGTGGCTGCCTGCATACGGGCGACGTCGCGATCATGGACGCGCAGGGCTACGTCTTTATCGTCGACCGAATCAAGGACATGATCATCACCAACGGCTATAACGTCTATCCGCGCAACGTCGAGGAAGCGATCTACCTGCACCCGAACGTCGAGGAATGCATCGTCGCCGGCCTGCCCGACAAAAACCGCGGCGAGATCGTCAAGGCGTGGATCAAGTGCAAGGACAACCGCCAGATGAGCGCTGACGATCTGAAAGAATTTCTCAAGGACAAACTCTCGCCGATGGAAATCCCCAGGCATATCGAATTCCGCGATCAACCTTTGCCCAAAACCATGATTGGCAAGCTATCGCGCAAGGATTTGTTAGAGGAGGAGAGGGGGAGAAATTAAAAACTGCCCCTCAAAACCCCGCCTGCTGCCGCCATGCCAGCGCAAAAATTGTTGCATTTCCTAAATCTCAGGGGCGTCCGGTCCTGTTCGAACAGGCGTCATTCTATGCCGGCTGAGGCCATGCTTCTTTTCAACTTCAGAAATTTTTTCCCGGATTGTCTGCTCCAGCTTTGTATCCCCGGTGACAAGGCGGCGCATTTCGGCAAGATCTTTTGCGTATTCTTGGCGCGCGCCCTGCTCGTTGTCAGGATCAAAGTGATTAATCATATCAATGAAAATTTCGCTCATGCTCACATTTTGCAACGTCCGGAAAAGCAGCAGAAACCTGAGGCGAACATCATTGAATTCATGTATGTTCGCTAACTTGAAATCGCTTTCTTTCTTATAAAAGCCCGAATCTATTTTTGCGAGCTGTACAGTTTCTCTAAACGCTTCTTCTGCGGGAACGTCCTTATTCTCAACTTCCGCTATTTTATGACCGAAAAGTACAACGGCCAGAACCTGTTCATGTCCGGGATCATTTTCATCGATAAAGTCCTGCAGGAAATAAGGGACTGACAGCGCATTGGTTTCAAGGGCAGCCAAATCGCTCGCCGCCCATTTGTGCCGAAGCTCCTTCGGATACCGTGATTGCGAACGTTCCTCTTCACTCAGATTGTTCCACCATTCATCGCGGCTTTTTTGACTCCGAATACTGGCGTCTCGCGAGCTGCTAATGTACTGACCTGTTGCCCAGAGCATAAGAGGGCTTTCTTCAACGCCAATATGCCTGAGAAGGCGTTCCGCCGTGCAGGTTCCTTCGAGAAAAGAAGCATATATATCCCTGCTCATAAAATTCCTCTACCCCCTCAAAACCCCGCCCGTTTTCGCCGCCACGGAGTCGGTGATTTTTTGCGAGAGGGAGTCGAGTTCCGTTTCCGTCAATGTCTTGTCTTTCGGCTGCAGCGTCACGGACAGGGCCAGAGATTTCTTGCCCTCGTCCACGCCTTTGCCGCTATAGACGTCGAACACGTTCACGTCGGCGATCAGCTTTTTATCGGTGGCGCGGATCGCGCGGATCAGGCTGTCGGCCTCGACGTTGCGGTCGACGATGAAGGCGAAGTCGCGCCGCACCGGCATGAAGGGCGAGAGGTCCAGTTTCGGCTTGCCCGTGCCTTTTTTGCGCGGCTCGGGGATGCGGTCGAGGAAAAGCTCAAAGCCCGCCATCGGGCCTTTGACGTCCATTTCCTCCAGCACGAGCGGATGAATTTCGCCGAAGCAGGCGATCGTATTGGGGCCGAGCTTTAACGCGCCGCTGCGCCCCGGGTGGTACCAGTCCGGCGCGTCGCGCCCGATCTGCAAACTCTGCACCGGCGCGCCGCAGGCCTCGAGCGCGAAAAACGCGTCGGCCTTGGCGTCATAGGCGTCGACGTCGCGGCTCGCGTGCGGGCCGTCCCAGTGGCGCCGTCCCGCATGACCGGCGCGCACGCCCGCGGCGATCAGAAGCTGGCCGTCCGGCTTGCTGTTCTCATAGCCTGCGCCGACTTCGAACAGCGCATTATTCGGAAAGCCCTTGTCGGTGTTGCGTCCACTGGCCGCGATCAGATTGGCGAGCGGCGAAGGGCGCATCACGTCAAGCTCCGCGTTGATCGGGTTAAGGAGCGTCAGAGCCTTGCGCCTGTTGTCGTTCACGCCAAAGAGGGACGTATACGCGCCCTGCATGAACGCCCATGTCACGCATTCCTCGAGGCCCCGGCTGGCGAGCGCGGCGCGCGCGGCCCGCGCCCGTGATCCGGCCAGCGTTTCGGCCGGCCGCGTGACGGCGGCCTCGTTGCGCACGGAGGTAAAGGGGATATCCTCGAAGCCGTGAATGCGCAGGACTTCCTCCACCAGGTCCGCCTTGCCGCAGATATCCCCGCGCCAGGGCGGCGGCTCCACGGCCCAGCTTTCCTTGTCCGCGCCGGTGATTTTAAAGCCGAGCGATTCAAGAACGCTTTCCTGCTCATCGCGCGCGACGTCAACGCCGCCGAGCTTCAGGCAATAACCCGGGTCGTATTCGATGACGCGGCGCCAGTCCAGGGTTTCGCCCGCCTTCACGACTTCGCTCGCCTCGCCGCCGCACAGCTCCTGAATCAGGCGCGTGGCGATTTCCATGCCGGTCGCTGTGAATTCCGGGTCGACGCCGCGCTCGAAACGGTAACGCGCGTCGCTCTCAATTTGTAAATCGCGGCCCGTGCGGGCGATCGATTCCGGCGTAAAGTAAGCGGCCTCGACATAGACGTTAACCGTGTCTTCGGTTACCCCCGTGGACACGCCGCCGACGATGCCGCCAAGGCCCAGAACCCCGCTGTCGTCGCAGATGACTGTATGGCCCTCGGGCAGGGTATAGGATTTGTCGTTGAGCGCGTCGAAGCTTTCTCCGTCTTTGGAGGCGCGCACATGGATATTCCCGCTCAGCTTGTCCGCGTCATAAACGTGCAAAGGCCGCCCGTAGGCGAGCGTCATGAAATTCGTAATATCGACAAGCGTTGATATGGGGCGCAGGCCGGAGGCTTTCAAACGTCTTTGCAGCCAGTCCGGCGAGGGGCCGTTTTTCACGCCTTTTATATAACGGCCAAGGAAAAGCGGGTTGTTCTCCGTTTGAATTGCGACGGATACGGGAGAGGGGAACTTGCCTTTTACCGGCTCTTTTTCAAGCGGCTTGAGCCTGCCCATGCCCGCCGCCGCGAGATCGCGCGCAACGCCGTACACGCCCGCGCAGTCGGCGCGGTTTGGCGTCACGGATATGTCGATCACAGGATCGTTCAGCCCGAAAATCTCGGCGAAGGGAACGCCGATTTCCGTGCCTTCGGGCAGTTCTATAATGCCCTCATGATCGTCGCTAAGGCCCATTTCACGCTCGGAGACCAGCATGCCACATGATTCCACGCCGCGGATGACGCCTTTCTTAAGCGTCATATCCGTGCCCGGGATATAGCTGCCTTCCGGGGCGAAAACGCCGACCATCCCCGTTTTCGCGTTCGGCGCGCCGCAGACGACCTGAAGTTTCCCCTCGCCCGTATCGACCGTGCAGACCTTGAGCCGGTCAGCGTCCGGGTGCTGTTCGGCTTTCTCGACATAGGCGGTTTTGAATGGCGCAAAGACTTTGGACGGATCCTCAAGGCTCTCCAGTTCCAGCCCGATTGCCGTGAGCTTATCGGCGATCTCTTCCGTAGTTTTGTCCGTGTCCAGATATTCTTTCAGCCAGCCATAAGTGAATTTCATTGTTTTTTCTCATATGTCATTCCCGCTAAGGCGGGAATCCAATGTCCTCTGTTTTTTTTGTATCAGGTTGCCCGCCTGCGCGGGCGTGACAATAGACTTAACGCGAATAAGGCAGTCTTGCCAAGGGGGTTTTGTGGCTAGCCCCACGGGTCATAGGCGGGCGGCTTGGCGGGCCTGTCACGACGTTTGTTCGCCATCTTGGGATACAAGTCCCTTATTTCTTTCAGCCCCAAAAGATATACGCCATCCTGATCAGGTTCGAGGCCGCATCTTGCCGCAAGATTACGCATTTTCGGAGCAACAGACCCCGCTATGCCAAAAAAATCCCTGCCGAGCTGGTCGCCGTAGTATATGGCTGTTTCGGCTGTCGCAATGAGGGGAATTGCCGGGGCAAGACCTCGAAGAGGGGTCATCTCAATGGCATCAACGCAAACAACCGAGGTGTCGTAATCTCCAACTTCTCTAAAGCCTCTTTCCCAGTCTTCCCGGCCGCCGATCGCAACGGATAGTAGTTGGTCTCCATCCCATACCGCAGCGTCAAAGTAAGAGAGAATATTTCGGTAATCTTCGTTCGAGGCAGAGGGCGTCCATTGAAACGCGTTTCTTACCGGCCCCCAGTCTTCCCGTATTTTTCTGCACGCATTATCATCGATCGGACCGACTCGAACATTTTTCGCCGCATCGGCCCACTCATTTCTCAATGCGCTTAATGTTGAAGAGAGGGTTTTATTAACGGCCTCATAGGCGCGCAGGCGCGCTTCCTGATGCAAGGCACGGAAAACCTCTTTATCAACTGCTGTTTCGTATACCAGCGTCATAATTCACCGCAAAAAAAGCGAGACTAACACAATAAAATATGAAAAGTAAATGGTTATGAGACCGGCAAAACATGCAAGCTGAAATCCAGTTTCACGCCGATGGATTTATAGAGGCCCTGCGCCGCTTCGTTGCCGTTCTCCGCAAGCCAGTAAATGCGGTTCCATTGTTCGCGCTTGCCCGTGCGCTCGAGTTCCTTGAGCAGGGCCTTCGCAAAGCCCTGATTCCTGCAGGACGGATCGACGAACAAATCCTGCATATAGCACACCGGGTTGACGCTGCCCGTCACGGGATGGACGATGTAATGCAATATCCCGGCGAGCCGGTCATTCTTCCATGCGCCAAGTCCGTGAACGGGAAAATCCGCCGTTGTCAGCCGCGCCCATGTCTCGGTTGTGACGGCTTCGTTTCGCTGGCCCATATTATTGGCGTCCCAGAGCGGCAGCCAGTCGGGGAAGTCCTTTGCTTTCAGAAGCCTGACGGACGTCATCAAACCCGCTTCTTCTTATGCATGGTCTGGTAGTGATCGGCGATGGATTCCATGATTCCCTTGCGGCCGCGTTCGCTGAGTTCGGCGTACTGGTCCTCAAGGGTGGGGCCTTCTTCGTCTTCGAGCTGCAACTGCACCTCTCCCACCATCTTGTCCCAGTCAAGCGTATCGGCGTGAATGGCGCGCAGCTTTTCCGTGATTTCCTGTTCCTGTTTGCTATA
Organism: uncultured Pseudobdellovibrionaceae bacterium; assembly: GCA_964498755.1. Lineage (GTDB taxonomy): Bacteria > Pseudomonadota > Alphaproteobacteria > Micavibrionales > Micavibrionaceae > RZZS01. The sequence goes on from CAZCIB010000012.1 coordinate 21,664, forward strand.
ATCGCCGTCGCACCATGAAATCATTCTTGCGTAATGAAAAAAATCCGCGCGGTCGTTCTGGTCCGTGATCTTTTCGAACAGATTTTCAATGTTGCGCGGCACGTGGATATCGCGCTCGAGCTGCTCTTTTTGCTCGCTGTTCAGCGGCAGGATTTCCAGCGCGCGCGCCATGAACGCGATTTCCTCGTCATCGACCTTGTGATCGAGATGCGCATAGGCGAACACGGCCCGCCACATGTTGAACTGGCTGTCGGTGAGGGGGGCGTTAAGGGTCATGATAGGCTTTCCAGTCATTAAATCTTTTCAAAAGAATAACCAAGAAAAGGCAGAAACAAAAGAACCGATTACCCCTCACCCCTCGACGTCTTCGGCGTCTCTTCCCTCTCCCCGGGGAGAGGGTGATCCGGGCGATAGCTACGGTTCGGGTGAGGGGAAATATCACCCACGACTTGCCATATTCGGTCTTTTCAGCGGATCAAAGCCGTAATGTTTCAGCCAGCGTACGTCGCTTTCGAAAAACGTGCGCAAATCGGGAATGCCGTATTTCAGCATGGCGATGCGCTCGACGCCGAGGCCAAAGGCGAAGCCCTGATATTCATCCGGATCAATGCCGCAATTCCTTAAAACATTGGGATGTACCATGCCGGAGCCGAGAATCTCCAGCCAGTCCTGATCCGCCGGGTTGTCGGCCTTGGCGATGCGCAGCTCGCCGCCCTCGCGCGTGCAGCCGATATCAACCTCCGCCCCCGGCTCGACGAACGGGAAGAAGGACGGGCGGAAACGCACGGGCAGATCGTCGATTTCAAAAAACGCGCGAACAAAGTCTGTTAAACAGCCTTTCAGATGTCCCATATGCACGCCCTTGTCGACATACAGGCATTCCATCTGGTGGAACATCGGCGTGTGCGTCATGTCGTAGTCGGAGCGGAACGTGCGCCCCATGCACACCATTTTGATCGGCGGCCTGTTTTCCTGCATGTGCCGGATCTGCACGGGCGATGTATGCGTGCGCAATAGCTTTTTCGCGTGCTCGCCCTCTTCGTCCGGGTCTTCGGGCAGGAAAAACGTATCCTGCATTTCGCGCGCCGGGTGACCGGGCGGAAAGTTGAGCGCGGTGAAGTTATGCCAGTCATCCTCAATGTCCGGGCCTTCCGCGACGATAAAGCCCATGGCGGCGAAAATCGCGGTCAGCTCTTCCATCGTCTGGCTGATCGGGTGGATATGCCCGCGGATATCCTCGCGCGGGGCGAGCGTGATATCGATCGTCTCGTTGATCAGGCGGGCGTCCAGAGCCTGCCGTTTGAGGGCGTCTTCGCGCTGCCGGATCGACTCGGCAATCTCGTCCTTGAGCGCGTTGAGCTCCTGCCCCTTTGTCTTGCGCTCTTCCGGGTCCATTGCGCCAAGCGTTTTCATCTGCGCGGTGATCGCGCCTTTCTTGCCGAGCGCGGACACGCGGGCGCTTTCGAGGCTCTCCAGATCGTTCGCGGCCTCGACCATGCCGGTCAGTTCGTCTTTTAATTTTGCGATATCGTTCATGGATTTTGAATATCAGGAAGGCGGAAGAGGCGCAATACCCCAAATCTCCGCCACGTAATCCGCAAAACTTTTCAGGTCATCGACGATGAGATCGCTGCCTGCGGTTTTAAGGCGCGCTTCGCTGATATAGCCGCCGGTGATATTCACGGATTTAAGGCCGAGGCGGCCGGCGATTTCGGGCTCTTCGAACGAATCCCCGATAATGACCGCGTCTTCGGCCCTGAAGCTATGCTCTTCCATATAGGCTTTCAGGCGTTCGTATTTGTTCATCCGCGAAATAAAGGCGGCGTCGTAAATCTCGTTGCATGAGAGGCCCTGAAAGTAATGGCGGATATGAAATCGCGCCAGAGCCTGTCCGACATTTTCCCTTAAATGATTGGTCAGGATCATGCAGTGAACGCCGCTTTCATTGAGCCATTCGAGGAGTTCAACGGCGCCTTCGCGCAAGGCGCATTTTCTGGACTCTTCTTCGTAAGTCTCCAGAAAAATCCGCGAGGCTTCGTCATGGCGCGCCAGGGCCTGATCCGTGCTGACGCCGTTGGCCACGTAAAAATGCAGGATCGGGAAGGTGAAACGGCCCTGATAAGTTTCAAGATCAAGTTGCGGTTTGCCGTGAAGGGCCAGCACGGCGTTGGAGCCGGTGACGCTGGCTTCCACGTCGTCGAACAGCGTTCCGTTCCAGTCAAATACGGCAAGGCGGGTCATAGACGCAACTCTCATACTGTTTGTCATTTCGACCAGAGCGCCGCCAGGCGCGGCGTGGAGAAATCCGTTTATCTGCTTAATCTACACGGATCTCTCCGTTTCGCTATGCTTTGCATAGCTTCAGTCGAGATGACAAGAACATGAGAAAAAGAAAGAGCGGAGAGATACGGCCTAGGCCGCATCCCTCCGAGTTTGTGTGTGGGGTAAAACAGAAAACTCTTCGTCCAGAACACCCTCTCTGGAAAGGAGACTTTCAAAAAGCTTGCAGCGTTCCCGGTTCAGAAAATCCATGATCTCGTAAAGCTCTTCGTCTTCCAGATCCCTGACATTCCTGCGCCAGATTTTGCCCTGAGTTATCCGCCGTTTGCCCTGTCCCATGGCTCCAACTCTGCAAACTTCATAAAATAACAAGTATAAGTTCATATAAAACAAACCACGAGGGTCTGTCAAGTATTTTTTATAAAAATTTTCATATTTTCTGGAGTTGTATAAGCTGCGGCTTGAATCATTGAACTGAAATTACGCGGACTAGCCTTGCGATTTTCTCCAGATCGGCTCGCTGATTTGCCCAAGCATTTGCTCATGAAGCGTTTTTTCATCTTCCGGAACGGGGAAGCTGCGCGGCTCACGGTACGGGCGTTCGATTTTGGACTGGATCAGCGCGGGCCCCGATCCGCTCGCGTCAGCGGCGAGTTCGAGCCCGTGCTGGCGGCCTCCGAGAAGCTCCAGATATACTTCCGCCAGTATTTCCGAGTCCAGCAAAGCGCCGTGCAACTCGCGCGCCGAGTTGTCGATGTTGAACCGGCGGCACAAGGCGTCGAGATTGGCGGGCGAGCCGGGGAATTTCTTGCGGGCGATCTGTATGGTATCGACAACGCGGGACATCGGCAGTTCGGGATGACCGACGTTTTTCAGTTCGTGGTTGAGAAACTTCATATCGAACTCGGCGTTGTGAATCACAAGCTTCGCGTTGCCGATAAATTCGATGAACTTCATATAGACTTCGGCGAAGACGGGCTTGTCGGCGAGAAACGCTTCGGTCAGGCCGTGCACGGCGACGACCTCGGCGGGCACGTCGCGCTCGGGATTAATATAGAGATGTAAATGCCGTCCGCTCGGCAAGTGGTTGACAAGCTCCACGCAGCCGATCTCGAGAATCCTGTGCCCCTCAAGCGGGTCCAGTCCCGTCGTCTCCGTGTCCATGACGATTTCACGCATGAGATTTCCTTTCCAGCTTATTAAAATGCTCCAGATACTGTTCCAGCGGCAGAAGCTCGAGATTGCCCCAAAACACGCGCTCTATCATACTGCCCGCTCTGCGAAATCGAACTTTCTCGCCGTGCGGGCCGGTGCCGGGGGTCTCCGCAAGATAGAAAGTGTCTTCTCCTGTTTTTTCGAGCCTGTCAAATGTGGTAAAAGGGAACGGGTTTTCGGGATTGGAAACAACCAGCGCGTCCTTAAGTGGTACAAAATACCAGCCACCGGACAGATCGTAATAGCAACCTGCGTATAGGTTGCTAGTGTTATCCTCGCGCGCATTTTCAAAAAAGAAATCAATGATATGCCATATGCCGCGCGTTAGAGGATCGCTCAGCCCCATATATCCGTTTGTCATGACGCTCACACAAACGCCTTTTTCAGAACTAAAAAGCGTGTTCGTCATATGACATGGCATGACGCCGCCGTGGCCAGTCTGTTTGGCTTTTCCCTCATGTTCTGTTGTCATGAGGCCTGAACCCATTGCGCGCGGAGAGGCGGCAGCGGGTATAGACCACTGGCGGCGAATCATTTCTTTTTTAGATTCGTCAGATAAGAGTTTTTCTGTTCCCGGAATCAGCGCTGAGAAGAACATGCATAAATCGTGCGCGTTTGCAAAAAAGCCTGCCGCTGGCCGAAGTGCATCGGCTTTAAGGTCGGGCTTTACGACGATTTGACGCGCTTGCGGGGCGATATTTGAATGGCCATGGGCATAAGCGCCAGCCTGTGGATCATAATCGGTCCCAATATTTTCGAGCCGCAAAGGTTTAAAGATATGCTCTTGAATGTAGTCATCGTAACCATGTCCACTTACCGCCTCTATTAACAGTCCGAGGAGCGCATAGCCGACATTTGAGTATTTGAAGCGCGTATTGTGCTCAATGACAAGCGGCTCGGTTTTTAGAAGAGTGATAAGCGTGTTTTTATCGGGAAAATCGCATTTAAGGCTCCAGTAACGCGCATCACCATCACGAATGATTCCGGCGGAATGACTGAGGACCTGCCGCACCGTGATTTTTGACATGCGCTTGTCCGGGTTTTCTTTCAGGAACGGCAAATGCTCAGAAACAGGATCGTCGAGACGCAACTTTCCTGCTTCGGCAAGTTGCATCACGGCTGTGGCTGTAAAGCTTTTGGATTGCGAAGCGATACGGAACAAATGCTCCGTTGTCATTTCTTCCCCGGTTTCCCGGTTCGCAAGGCCGAGCGCCTTTTGATAAACGATTTTACCTTCATGGGATATGGCAACAACAAGTCCCGGGGTGAGCGGATTTTGCAAATGCTGATGTTTTAACCAGATATCCAGATAGTTAAACGCTTCGGTCAGGTGGTAAGGTAGGCTCATTTCAGTGGTTTTCCTCCTGTATTTTCCTCACAATTTTTCTAAGCTGCCGGAACGTACACGCCTTGCCGCCGCCGGTTTTCACGACGTAATCGGCCAGGCGCTCTTTTTTGCGGCTGGGGATCTGGTTGGCGAGGCGCTGTTTGAACCGTTCTTCCGTCATATGCGGGCGTTTAAGGACGCGCTGTTTTTGCAGAAAGTAAGGCGCGCTGACGCAGATCGTCACGTCGCATTTTTTGGCAACGCCGTATTCGAAGAGTAACGGCACGTCCAGCACGGCCATTTTAAATCCCTTGCGGCGGCATTCGCGGACGAAGCGGCTTTGCGCGCGGCGGACATGCGGGTGAAGGATGCTCTCGAGCAGGCGGCGCTTTTGCGGGTCTTTAAAGACGATCAGGCCGAGCTGATAGCGGCTCATGGCGTTCGTTTTTTTATCGTAGGCTTTGGGAAACGCCTTCGCGACCTCCGCTACGGCCTTGCCGCCGGGCCCGAGCAAAGCGTGAACGCATGCGTCGGCTTCATGCACAGGCAGGCCCATCGTGCGCAGCATATTCGCTGCCGTCGTTTTGCCCATGCCGATGGAGCCCGTGAGGCCTATGACGATCATGCCAGGACCTTCCGTTCAAGTTCTTCCGTAACTTCAGGCCAGACGCCGTGCCATGCCTGAAAGCCCGGCCGCGCCTGATGCAGCAGCATACCGATGCCGGTGACGGTTTTATGGCCGCGCGTCCGCGCCTGTTTCAGTAAATCCGTCATCAGGGGCGCATAGATAATATCCGTGACAAGCGCGTCACCGGGGAGTTTTTCAAGATCAATCTCAAGCGGCGGTTTGCCCGTCATGCCCAGAGACGTCGTATTGACCAGAAGACCGGCGTTTTCAAGCGCGGATCCCCGCGCATTCCAGTCGCGGACAGTAACGGACGCGCTGAAATGCGCCGCCAGTTCCTCGGCGTTCTCGCGCGTGCGGTTAAGCAGGACGATTTCCGGCACGCCTTCGTTTAAAAGCGCGTAAACAATCGCCCGCGCCGCGCCGCCCGCGCCAAGGACTATGGCGGGTTTGTCTGCGGGAACCGCGCCGCCGCCTTGTTTCAAGTTCTCGGTAAAGCCGAACGCGTCCGTGTTTTGCCCGTAAAGGCTATCGTCTTCGCGGATCGTAACCGTATTTACGGCGCCGATGGCCCGCGCCGTGTCGTCCAGTTCGTCGCACAAATCCATCATGCGCTGCTTGTGCGGGACGGTAACGTTGAAGCCTTTATATCCTTTAGTAACAAGTTCGCGGACGCGGCTTTCGAGGTCTTGCGGCATAATGTCGATGGCTTCATAAGAGGCGTTCAATCCGTGCGCCGAAATCCAGTGATGATGAATCAGCGGAGATTTGGAGTGGCCAATCGGGTGGCCGATGACGCCTGTTTGAACCGTTTCCGTCATCAAGCCATATCGGCATGATTGCGCAGGAATTGCAAGAGCGGCAAAAGCGGCATGCCAAGGATGGCGAAATAATCGCCTTCGACTTTTTCAAACAGCCTTATGCCGCGCCCCTCGATTTCATAGCCGCCGACTGTTGCGGTCAACGCGTCTCCGGCGCGGGCGCAGTAATCTTCTATTTCTGCGTCCGTTAAATTCAGCATGGTCAGGTTTGCGGTCTCCTGATGCTCAAAAAGGGGAGCCGCGTTTTGCGCCACATAGACAGAGGTGATCAGGCTGTGCGTTTTGCCGCGCAACTTTTGGAGGCGTTGAAAGGCTTCGTCTTTATCTTTCGGCTTTGAAAGGCAGCACCCCTCAAATTCCAGGACCTGATCCGCGCCGATGACGAGCCTGCCGAGATGTTTTCCTGATACGGCCAGTGTTTTTTCACGCGCCAGAGTCGCGGCAACGTCCGCAGGCGAAAGGCCGGAATTCTGAACGCGCTCTTCATCTATATCCGCAGGGATGCAGTCAAAAGCGACGCCGGCCTTTTCCAGCATTTCCCTGCGCGCCCTGCTTTTCGATGCGAGAATGATCATGGTTTTTTGCCTTACTCATTTTGAACCACAGTGCGCACAGCGCCTCAGAGCCCTCCTTTTTCCTTATGCGCCTGAAGGAGCGAGACGATCTCCGCCGCGGTTTCCTCGACGGAGCGGCGCGTCACGTCGATCACCGGCCAGCCGTGTTTGC
>CAZCIB010000012.1:28757-61316 GCA_964498755.1 uncultured Pseudobdellovibrionaceae bacterium
GCGGTTTCCTCGACGGAGCGGCGCGTCACGTCGATCACCGGCCAGCCGTGTTTGCTGAACAGGCGTCTTGCCTGCCGCACTTCCTCGCTGATCGCGTCCGGGTCGATATAGGCGTTGTGCGCGTAGTTTTTGTCATTCATATCGACCTTGAGGCGCGAGCGGCGGATATTGGCGAGATGCGAGGACCTCTCCGTTAATCCGACGTAGAGCGGCCCGTCGAATTTAAACACATGCTCGGGCGGGGCGACGCCGGGGACAAGCGGTATGTTGGCCGCGCGAATCCCGCGCCGCGCCAAAAACACGCAGGTCGGCGTTTTCGACGTGCGTGAAACCCCAACCAGAATCACCTCGGCTTCCTCGATCCCCTTCAGCATTTGCCCGTCATCGAAAGTGAGCGCGAAGTCGAGCGCCTCGACGCGGCGGAAATACGCCTCGTCCAGCGTATACTGTAAGCCCGGCACGCCTTTCGGCGTCATGCCGAGGTAAGACGACAGCCCTTTTATGACCGGGTCCATCACCGGCATGCAGGCCAGGTCCTCCTCGTGGCAGAAACGCTGCAAAATCGCGCGCATATCCGGCGAGACCATTGTATACAGCACAGGGCCCGGGTTTTCCTTTATGCGCGCGCAGACCTGGTTCATCTGTTTTTCATTGCGGATCAGCGGCCAGTATTTCTGATCCGGGGCGATGCCTTCAAACTGCGCAAGACAGGCCTGCGTCAGGCTCTGCAGCGTATGCCCCGTGGCGTCGGACACGAGGTGCAGGGTAAAACGAATGGGTTCGGGCGCTTGCGCTTCATCAGACATAGGCGACAGTGTAACGCGCTGCGAAAAATATGCGAAGCTTGTTTTTTTTTATTGAAATCGCAAAATTTATATGTTACGGAAACATACATTTGGCAGAGAGGTGGTTATGTCTACATTGCAAAAGCGTCCGACATTCTTGCAGAAAACATTCGGTGTAAATGCAGCGGGGCATAGCTTTCCGATCGCATTTTTGAACAACCTTGCCGCTGCCAGCTGGGAAGATACCCGCACGACAGATCGGCGCATTTGGTTTGGCATGGTTTGCGCATCTGCTATGGTCGGTAGCCTGGCATACGGCTTTGCTCAAATGTTCGAGCATGGGCGATTTAACGACCGTCCCGATCTGGATGTTAGCCACTATTATGGCCCGGAAGACGGTATTAGCGCTTCTCTAATTACGATAAATGACAGAATTGAGGATGTTCGTAAATTTGGCGGTGAGGATGGTAGCTCCCCGTTCGGCACGTTCCTTGTTATGCGTGATGAGGAAACAGGCCACTATGCTATCTCCGAATGCTGGGATCGACCCTCTTCTAGTTATAAAAATCATATCGGCTGCGAAATGCCTCTCACAGCCGATGCTGTCAGGAATACCCGGTTAAATGTAGAAGAGCTGCTACGCGAGGTTGCCGAAGATGAGATGAGTTCGGGATGGTTTTCAGGGCAGTCCAGTGAGAATGAAGCGGCGGATCAGCCCCCGCTCGAAGATCGTATCAAAGAGATCCAATCACGCTTGGTGTACGCCTACTCAGACCTGCGAGTTTCCGAACCTTTGCAGTCTGAAAGCCCGCATGGTTTTGAAATGATTATCAAAGAGCCAAAATTTTATGTAAAAGGATTTTTTTTTAAAAATAATGATGACCGCCTGATACCGCTTTCGTCGAGTATGTATCCGCAGTCCGAAGTTTCCCGGATTACATCTCTATGGGACGATGCGTTGAATTCTCCGGATAATGGCGCATATAACCCTTCCGCAATCCTGCAAGGTGAGCCGGGTATCTGGCAAAGGACTGAGGATGGCGAGTGGGATGACGCATGGCTGGGCAAGAACTGGCTTGGCAATGTAGCGATGACTTTTGGGATGATGATTGCGGCGTTAGGCGTTGCGCCCCAGGTTCCCAGAGCCTGGAAAAAAACCAAAAATAATAACAGGCAGGTAAAAGGGCTTGATCGCCTGTATCTTGATCTGGACCGGTGAGGCCGCCATGGATCTTGCGCCATTTCATGAAGCCGCCCGTAATCAGTTGCCAGTCGATGTCTCCGGAACCATGACAATCGGCAGCGGCCTTGCTTTCAGAACGCTGTCCGGGATTGCCCCGCAGAGCAATGCGCTCATGTTCCATGTTGCGAACTACAACCCCGATAACGGCACTTATGAGCACAGGCGCGTCTTTCATCCTCTAACCACGGAAGATATCGATATCATCAAAGCCCATGGCTATGAGGATTTGCCCCGTTCTGCACTTAAGCCCGCCGCACCGGATGCAAGAACGGAAATAGACAGCCGTTTTATATACCCAAATCCAAAGCCCGAACAACTGGTTGGTTTCAGGCAGATGCTGCAAGACGTTCTGGCCGCGGATGATAATTTGCGAACAGTCAGTTATTTTGATGTGAACGAGAGAATTTTCCCCTTGCCTGAAAGCTTGCGGGCTAAAGAGCGCGAAGTTCTCGGGACGTTTTATGTGCGAGATTATATAATTGCCGAAGGCCTAATCGCGAGTTTGCCGCGCAATATCGAAGTGACGTCCCGCATATATGACATTCAACAACTCATGCGTAACGGTTTTGATCCAAGGCCGGAAACGGAACTTGACCCACAAGAGTGGGAATATGCAAGACAATATATGCTCGGGCAGGAAAAGCCTAAACCGGTTTATGTGCAAAAGCCGTACGAAAAAGCACCGCTTGGCGGGCGGGAAGCAATGCCTGATAGGCGCCCTGTTCACCCTGGCTTAGCCAACAAAAATCAGCTTGCGGTTACGTTTGCGAACAAAAAAAGTTCAGATCAAAAGCAGCTCGCAGTTAATGCGCCGGATGTGCCCTTTGTTCGTCCAACGTTAAATCGTCGTGACAGGGAAGATTATGTGCTGGCGCTGCTGGAGATGGACGGGCCGGTGTCCTTGGCTGCCCCAAAATGGTTGAATTTTCTGGACAAACATTGTGATGGTCTGAAACTATCCGATCTTGCCGATGAAAACGGTCCGCTGGGAACTTTGTTTTACTACTGTCACGATGAAGAAACCACGCGAGGCTTGAATAAAGATACGCGCAAATGGGCAATGGAAGCCCTTCCTGTCCTGCTCGATTATTTCGAGCAAAAACAAGCGCATATTCCTCTTGAATATTTTACTGCGACCAAGCTTGGGAGAATAAATCTTCTAGAGGGGCTTGTCGCTTTGAGCAAAGGCCTAGGCATAAGTCGGCCATTGGAAGCCATTTCAGGGCCGCGTTTCTGGGAATCCGCCACACTAACGGGAAATCGTTTGCTTTTGCCACAAGCTCTCAATGAGCGCGTATTGAATTACGGCTAGACGCTGGAGGGGTGTAGAGCCCCTTCCGGAAACATTTTCCGGGCGAGGGTTTCGTCGTGGAGCAATAGCTCTATGAATGTTCCAGGGTTTCAAGCGCTTGCTGTAGCTCTTCAAGTTTGTCTGGACGGACCATAATAGCTGCAGGTCCTTTAGTTCCCGGGTTGATTTCTCTTGATACCGAGAGGAAAGCATCTCTCCCGGTCACCCGACTATTCCCATGTGTAGCTATGTTCAGCTTATCGAGTAACTTTCCCAACCCCGCAGGGAAAGGGCCGGAAATAGTTAGAGCTTCAATCTTATCATTATGATGTATGCGACTCACGGCAATGTCGTAATCTAACGGAACATTTTGGCCTCCCGCAGCTCTGGAAAATGCAGCGGCAAAATTTCTCGCAGGTCCCGTCAAATTTTCCTTTCTCTCCTTTTCATGATTTAGTCCGTAAATAATTGCATCTGCAAAAGTTTCCTCTGCCCTTCTTCCCGGATGGTTCCAAATATAGCTGAGCGCAGAGTTAATTTCCTCGTCGTTGAGCCTGTCAAGAACCTCTGGGCCTACTCGGTCCATTAGGCTGTAAAGCGCATCGTCGTATTTTTCAAAAAGCGGGCCGTATCGTTCGATGTCGATCCTTTCAAGGATTTCCTTTCCGCGCCAGTCAATCAAGGAAACCATTCTCACTGGTCTTGTAAATAGCGCGTCCGAACCTGGACTGTTGGCAATATTCTTGACCTCGGTGAGATTCAGGCACCCATCTTCCAAAAGTTCTGAGAAGTAAGTAAAGTATCTAGCCTCCCTAGGGGTTAACTCCTGCAGCAATGGTTGAACTTTCATTGAGACTGTAAGGTCTGTCTGCCACGAGCAAGGAAACTTGTCTTTTGACCATGTGCGGCTGCACAGGTGGCTGATGTGCTCTGCGACTTCTAACCTTTCGATGGACATGGAGTCTATATCTGCCATGCTTATGAACCCAAAGGAGAGCGCATTTGCCGCAGTGCATACTTTTTGAATTTTTTCCGGTTCAAAGTCGCCAAGCTCAGAGATGGTCGTAACTGGGCCGCGCAACTCGGCGCCCTGAGGTGTTAGCATGGGCTTAAAGAGATTCATTATTGGGGAATAAACCTCAGAAGCAAAAGGCATGAAGGCATCCCACTGATTATCATCAAAGGTTGCCAGGCTGTTTAATTCTTCCTGACTGAATTCGTAATAATCACGACGCGCAAAGAGGCCTTCGGGCACTTGACGGTGATGAGGGATGGAATTGAAAAAGCCAGCAAGCTTGTCACCATAGGCGCGTCCAGAGGCAAAGGAATCCAGTTTTCTGTTTTCTGCTCTCGCACGGACAAGTGTGACCGCAGCAACGATTGTGCCTGCATCCTCTCCGGTCATAAGCGAAGTTGAGGTTGTGTCAAAACCATATTCCTCTTCCAGACGGGGACAAAACAGCAATCTCTCCATCGTGGCTGGAGAGAGGCTTGTAAGCCGCTCAAAAGAGACTGCTCCCTGGCTCGCAAGGCTGCGCGTGTTATGCGATGTGAAGAAAGAAAGTTTTTCTGCAGGGATCACAAGAGCCTGAGAAGGAGAGCATAAAGCCGCTCTGCCATGAAAATCCACATATCCGCAGCCAAGATAAGGTCCTCCAAAAGTCATTTCGCCAGCGTGCTTTTTCTTTGCATCTCTGGGGCCCGTCCATGAGACGCCGCACAAGGCTGATAATTTGGGGTCAAGCAAACGATTAAGATCACTTTCTGAAAAATCAGCGGGACTTTCCCCGAAGACAGGAAAAATTTCTTTCTTATAGCAAGAGAGGATAAAAGCCCTGAATTCCTCTTCTCTTTGTCTATCATCTAAAGAGAGGAGTTTAGGGAGGTATCTTTTGGAGCTTTTTCCGGCTTTTGAATCAGTCATCGGCGAGCCTTGGTTGTTATGAAAAAATTAACCAAGGGTCTCTTATCAGATTATTTTTTTTACGTCAATTGTTATGTTGGTTGAGTGAGCTTGTTTCAGCGACTATTTCTTTGCCCGGAAACATTTTCCGGGCGAGGGTTTCGTCGCGGAAGGGGACGCCCGCGGTCATGACGACTTCGAGGTCGTAGATAATGTGGAGGAGATGCGTCTGGTTCACGGGGTCTTTAAGTCCGGCGTAAAACGGGTCGCGCAGCATGCTCTGTCCGAGGCCTTCCAGATAAGCGCCGCCGCCGGGCAGGGCGCTTAGGGCTTCGATGTCCCGGCCGTTCAATCTTTCTGATCCGAACGGGTTTTTGGCCCTGGAGACGCTCAGGATATCGTCGAGAATTTCGAGCGCGTCATGGTCGCTGGCGTTGACCCGCGTTTCATCGGCGTGCCATTGCCGGAAGGCTGCGGCCAGCACGCCGCCTTTGAAATGCCGCGCGGGGTTTCTTTCAAGTTCCCTGCTATAGGCCTGGGCGATATCGCTTTCCTCGGAGCCGAGAATATAGCGCCAGACGTCGCCATAGCCCGCGCCGCGCAGTTCCCAGCCAACATGAATAGCGACGCAGTCGCCGTCGGCGCTGCGGAAGCGTTCCAACATCACCAGATCTTCCGGATTATAGGCGTCTTCAATCCTGCCCAGACTTTCCTCATGCCAGATGTCGCGCAGCGCGCGGACAAAGCCGAGCAGAACCGCATGCCGGAAGTACACGGAATTCGAGAGGGCTGCCGGGGAAAGCGTGTGATGGTCGATGACGCAGTTTTTGGTTTCCGTGTTCAGGTGAAATCCGCCGCCGCAAAGATCATCGAGCTCAACCGTCCATCCTTTATGCATGACGGCGTGGATCAGCGCGGAGCCGCACGGGCTTTTGAGAGCCATGGCGGCGCACCAGACAAGAACTTCACGGTCATTTTTGAATTTTGTAATCCGGTCGGGACTTTGTCCCGCAGCGTCCAGTGCGAGACTGTGCAGCGCCAGATCGTCTTCCTCACGGATGTCAATGCTTAGAGCCTGCGCCGCAACCAGTTCTGACGAAGGCTGTAGCGCCTTCTTCAAACTGGATTTTCTCGTATGGTCGCTTCTCATGGCCGTTCTGCCCGAAGGGGATTGATTAACATGTCTCCCGGCCCGCAAGGCAGGGGAACGCAATAATGTTGGCGTTGCCGCCGCTTGAGGCGTTCCGGGCTTTGCAAGCTGCGCCTGTTGTTGTTTCGTCTGTATTCTCGCCATGCGCTTGGGATGGACGCGGGAAGGCGATGATTTTCTGGACAGAGCCATGACCGGTTTCCTTTTTTCTTTCGGGATGATCATGTAAGAACGCATGATCGTGAGGACCGGTTCCATGTTGCAATTCCTGTTCCGTTTCGCGGAACGACTTTTCAAACTTGATAAACCAGAGGAAATTGGCGTTCGCGCGGTCGCGCACGTCGGCGAATACGGGGTCGGCGATGATCGTGGCGGCATATTGTGCCAGGTAATTCTTGCCGAACGGCACGCTGCCGAGCGCGGCTATCAGATCATTGGTGACCGTGCGGGAGCTTTCCTCCGCCTCGAACATGTATCCCTGATAATCGGCCAGCATCTGCTGGATCAATGCCTTGTCGTAAACGCGGCAACGCTCGGACAGGAACCACATTTCAAATGTCGAGGCCATGGCAAGGCCGTTGTTCAGCGTGCGGAAGTCGAGATATGCCTCGCGCGCGAAAACGCGGGTCAGATCAGACATCGGCGACTTTTCAATGCGCTCCCATGCGGCGTGATAGCCGCTGAGCTGTAATTCCCAGGCGGTCCGGATCATGGATACCGTAAGGTCGGCCGCCTGCGCCCGGTTCACCAGAATGGCCTGATCCGGGTGGAAGGTCAGCGGATGCAGCAGGACGCCATTTTTATGTTGCCAGACGCGGCGCAGTTCACGGGCCAGAAGCAAAACCTGCTCTTCTTCCGGCAGCGCGGGATTCATCATAACCATCTTCGCGTCGCGCAAATACGCCGCGCCCTCGCACTGGCCGCAATAAACAAACGAAATCCCGTGCTCATGGCAAAGCGCAAGAAGCGCAGCGCCAAAGCGACTTTGCGCCAGAATATCGCTTAATATAGACATATCTTTATGCCCGGGCTTTGATTTTGCTTGCGTCAGATGCTGCGCATTTTCAAAAAAGCTCTCCAGAATCGCCGCCGTCTCTTCGTATTCGCTCCGGAAATCTTCATACGTGGGCAGGGCATGCGCGGACAAGCCAAGATCAAGATCGTCGAGCAGTTCCGCTTCACGCAGCTCCTCTTCCAGAGCGTCCTCGAAATCCATGTAGAACAGCGGCTGATCGCCTATGATCGTGGACCGGACCGGCTGATCGTTGTTGAGGCTGTAGGAGACTCTGCAGACGCGCAGATTGTCCTGTGCGTTTTGATGAGATTTGTTGCCCGTTTTTTTGCCCATGACCCTTAAGAACCCGTTTTTTTTGTGGCGCGCCTGAAACCCTGACATTTCAAGCTTATGTGTTTATTATGCGCCCGAGTTCTTAACGCTTTCCTAGCAGAAAGCGATTTTTTCCATTTTCAACAGAAAAAAATTTCAAAGGATTAACAGAGGCTTAAGGAGATATGGCAATATGTAAATAAAAGGCGGCGTTTCTTAATAAATTTTTCCCTCTGCGGTTTGTCGGCCTCAAATGAAATTTACGAGATTAAGTTCGCTTAAACTTGCCGTAACACGGTAAGAGGCCTCGAGCTGGATTTGTAAAAAATTCAGCTGCAGCGCGACTTCGTTCATATCCGCGTTCTCTATATCGTCAATGGCGCTCAGAAGCGTGTCTTGCGAGATTTCGTGATCTTTCCTTACGCTAGAGATTGTCGCTCGGACTTGTTCCAGCTTGAATTCCTCTTCACGAAGCGAATCGATCGCGCCAACGACCATTTTCTCTATGTTCCCCAGGACGGCGTAAAAGTTGTTCTTTTGTTCATCAATTGTAGCTCCGGGCGCGCCTTGCGTAATGACGTTCAAGGGATTGTCGGGGTCGACTTCATCAAGCGCGGGCACAAAATTGTCGTTACGCAAAAAATCAAGGGCGACGAGAATATCGCGGAAAGCCGGATTATTCGCCAGAACGGTGTATTCAACCTCCGAGAATTCATCCACCCTTATAAAAACGCCCTTTGCGTTTCCGGCGCTGAGCTCCGGGGAATAACCGACAGCCGAATCCGTAATGGCGCGGGGACTGACGCTGGCGTCGTTCGTTATGAGGGCCGTGTTAAGTTCCTCCGAACTTAGCGCGCCGTTTTTCCAGTCATTGATAAGACTGGTGTTCGCATTGGTCAGCAGGCTGGAGTTCAGCAGTGGCTTGGTCGTAGACTGCGCTCCGGCCAGCAAAAAGCGGTCTCCTTCCTTAACGTTGATAAAGTCTTCCAAAAGCTTGAAAAGCTCGTCGGCGGTACGTTGCAATGTTTTCAACTCAAGGGTCGGCTCTGAAGAGTCCATGCCGACAGGCGTACGATCATCTTGCGGCGTAAGCGGATCGTCATACAAAACGACGTCGCCTTCCTGCGGGATGCCTTTTCTGACAAAGCCGCTGAGCGCGTCTGCCAGATTAGAGGCCTGGGACTGAAACTCTTCCAGTGTGTTCAGCATCTGCTTCAGGCGCTGGTCTGCGATTTTGATGTTATTCGTATAGGTATCCAGAGCCTTAAAGTCTGCGCGTGCGCGCTGTGACCTGACGGCGTCTTCCCCAAGCCCTTTGAAGCGCTGCGTCTTCTTGCCGGACGCGAGCTGAACTTGCAGTTCGCCAAGCTGGCTTTGAAGTTGATTTAAGCGGAAGACGTTGTCTTGCGTTTGTCCCAGGGTTGATACTTGAGTCATTTTTCAGCTCCTGATTTTATAAGGAATTCAATAAGTCGCGGAACATTTCATCTACGGCGTTCAGTACCCGCGCAGACGAGGCATAGGCGTTTTGCACAAGAATGAGCTGGGAAAGTTCCTCGTCAACATTGACGCCCGACTGATCCAGAAACTGCCGTTCAATGATTTGCTGGAACGTGCGCTCGTCTTCGAGCCGCGCATCGGCGAGAACGCTTTTCTCGCTTTGCTTGTTAATCATTCTCTGGCTGTAATCTATGAGAGACGTGGCCCCCAAAATCTCGGTGCTCATGGAGGCCGAAGGCCCAAGAAAATTTTCCCGAAAGGAGACAAAAACGCCTGAGCTCGTTGAAAGCGCCTGGTTCTGTGATGTTTCAGATCCGTAATTCACTTCTGCGATGGGAGAGCCCGTGCCGAATAGGGCTTCGATGACGCCTACGCCTCCCGGGATCGCATCGGGGTGCGTACCTGTGCCGTCTGTTTCAAAGGGGCCTCCGAATATCTTGAGATCCCCGCCAAAGCTAAACCCGTCATAGGTTGCGGCATTACCATTGCCCGGACGTATAATGAGCTCCCCTGTGGCGCCCAGCAGCGTGGTTTGATTTACCCCCAGACCCGCAACGCCGTCTGTGTCGCCCGGCGTAGCGATCGCGTCCAGACGTAGTTTTTCAAGCAGCGCATCCTCATCATCTCCTGGTTCGATCGTAATGCGCTGAACCGGATCATTGCCTACCTGAACTTCAAACCATGGATCAGTGGCTTCCTGGGAAACGGTTGTGAGACCAAGAAATTCAAGCCCGGTTTGTTCAATGCCTCCTGCGCCGTCAATTGCGATATCTCCGCGCGAGCGGATAATCAGCTGGCCATTCGATCCAATGGCGGCAGTGGCGTTGTAGCCGGCGTCAACGCCTCCAAGCTGGGCAGTGATGTGCGTTAAAAGCTGATCTGCGGCATTGTCTCCCGGCCCCAGCGCAATCCCGGCGGCGACGGACAGGTCGATTGTTACCGTGTCCGTGCCAAGACCGAGGTCAGGGTCGCTGAACTCTATTGTGAACGTATCATTTGGCGGGTCCAGCTGACCATTGGCCGCGGCAATCAGGGTGTTGACCTCAGTGAATCCATTCAAGTCCCGCGTCCCGCGTATTTCGTTTTCTGAAGCCAGCCCGAGCAGGTCTTGCAGGTTGTCCGTCCCAACTATCGCATCGGTGTCCAGATTTCGGATTCCCTGAGCCTCCTGATAGGACACGTCCGTAAACGTGAATTCCAATATACGCCGAATGACTTCATTGGATCCTTTCTGTACAGGCTCGTCACCTGTATACGTGCCTGTTCTTAATAACTCATTATTCTCCACAATCAGTGGATTGACCTGTATTTCCTGTGAGAAGCCAACATAGGCGACAGCAAGAGGAGGAGTGGAATTCGGGTCAGGCGGCGTGTCGAGCGGAATGCTGCCGGTCTCGTCCGTAAATAGCCTGAGGCCTTGCGCCTGAAAGCGTAACGCCAGTTTGTGCGCAAGTTCATCCAGTTGTGCAGCGAAGGTTGGCAGTGTCTGGTCGCGCAGCTCCAGAAGAGCTCCGACATTTCCGTTTTCTATTTGTGAAGTAATATCTATCGGGTTTTCGCTGTCGGGATTAACAACAAGACCGGCGGTGCGGCTGTCACCGTAATAATTTTGCGAGCTGATCGGGACTGCGGCAAAGCCAAGCTCTTCGGCTCTGTCGCTTACGAGTTCAACGCCGCTGGCGGTTTGTACGACCATGACCCCGTCGCCGCGAATAAAAAAGCTGATGTCGATCTCTTGCGAAAGCTCCTTAACGGCCTGATCACGCTTATCCTCGAGCCCGGCCACAGTCCGCCCGATGTTATTGTTGGTGCGTATTTCGCCATTCACATTGGCGATTTGTTCGAGAAGGTCGTTCATCCGGCTGACGGCAAGATCGATATCGGACTGCGTATCGTTGCGCAAAGTTTGCAAAAGGTCGGCCAGTTCATTGATTCGGGTAGCGGTTGTATTCGCCTGTTCCGCCGCGCTGCTTAAAAGGATCGTGTCTTCAGGCGCATCCGCGAGAGCGGAAAAAGAATCTTTAAGTTGTGAGATTTCCGCAGCGATTGACACCTCCCGGTCCGGAGCGCCGTGAAAAGCCTGTATGGAGTCGAGATAACGAACGCGCGTTTCATAATAATTTGTCGTTGAAACCTGCGTGAAGATGTCCCTGACAACGTTAAAGTCGACTTTCCGGATGATTGTTTCCGCCCTCACGCCGATGGATCGACCGGAAATAACGTCCGTGGATTGCGGCAAAATCTTCCGCGTGAATCCTGGCGTGCCGACGTTACTGACGTTATTCGCGATCACGTCAATTTGCTGCTGATGGATCTGAAGGCCGGAAAGAGCCCCGCTTAGAGCCGTGCCTAAGGACATTTGCTTCCTCTTTCAAAATTTTCCCGAAAGAGGTTCTGCAAAAACAATGCCAGATGTGAAATGCGCTTAATCGACCGCTTTTTGAACTTCCGCGTCAAGATCGTTCTGAGCCTTGCGCAGGCGGGCTTCGAGGATCATGGTCCAGACCATTTCGTTCCGTCGCGCGGTTTCGAACTGCTTGCGCGCGCCTATGTTTTCTATCATCTGCATGGCTGTACGCACACGCTCAACATTCGCGCCGGTGTCATATGTTTGCGTATAAAAATCAGGATGCTGGTACATTGTGTTCATCATGACGCTCAAAAGGCCGCGCTCGCTTGGATTGGGGCCAATCATGTCTGCAATGGCGAAAGCATCCATGCCCATGTCTTCCAGGTAGGATGTAATATATGCAGTAGTAAGACCAGCGCTGTTACCTCGCATGGCCTGAATTTGCGCAAAGCTGTCGCGCAGGACGGACCTCATAGCGTATATGGAACGCATATCAAGCAGGGCCCGGGCGCCTTCTACCTGGATATCGTTAGGTTCGTCGAGAACATCCGAGGGACTTGGGCGCGGCATTAGCTCATGGGCGAATAGATTTTTTCCCATAGCGAGAACGTCGGTTTCGTCCTGCGTATTGGCCGCTTCTTCGAAATTCAGGTCCAGCGTATATATTGTGTCAAGCCGGGTATAATCAACGTCATTGTTGATTAATCCGGCGGGGCCGCCATCGCACATAAAATCCTGTCCTTCGGCGCTGTTGAAATCAACGTCGCAATACGTGCTCCTGTATTGCTCCAAGCGCGTTCTGAAATCCTGTGACGGCCCAGCTGGCGCGCCTGCGCCCAGAGATTGATCGCCCGCAACGGAAGGTCCCAAATCTCTGTTGAGGAAATAGCTGTTTAATGCGCGCGCATTATAGCGCGTTCTGCGCATCAGGTTCGTGAATTCCTGCGAAAAAGTCGCATAAAAACAGATTTGCTGACTCGGGTGATAGTCCCGGTGCGCTTCGGCTGCTTTTTCCTGTATCCATCTCTGGCGCTCAAGCTGGTGTTTCGCATCAAGAAAGGCCCCGAAAATCTGAGCCTGCTGGACCATGACTGTTGTCAATTGCTGGGTCATGGCCATAAAGGCGCGAACAAAATTTAACACCACTGAATTCTGCCATGCGCTAATATGATCGGGATAGCACACGCTTAATACGGTTCCTGCGGGCGCGCAGTCGCCTGGAAACGTCCATGTCGAAAAAGGCGAACTGAAAGGCCCGGAGGTAAACTGAACAAGGGAGAATTTTCCTTTGCTGGCCAGTTCTTTCGAAAAACAAATTTCAAAAGAACTGCCGGGTTTCGAAGGTTTCCTGGAGCTTGCCTTTGTGCATATCTGGCCTTTCAGATTCGCAAATGGCGCGCCAGCAATCGGACCCGTTTTAAACTGTCCCGCCCAGTCAACATATGATGAGGAAACGCTTTTATCATCAAAGCTGACTTCTATCCGGTCGCTTTGCCGCAATCCGGAACCACTGATATCCACCGCGCCGCTCGCCGCGTCAAAACTGATGGCGAAATTCATAAATTCGTGATCTTGATTATCTGAAAAAATATTCAGTCTTAAAACCAGTTTTTCAGCTTTTGGATCAATCAGATCCAGATCCGAAAGCGACAGAAAGCCGCTTTTATCCGTTCTCGTCCATATATCGTGCGCTTCGCCGTCTCCCGTATTCACAAGAGCTTGAACTCTGGCTCCGCCAGGAAGTCCTGTGGCAGTGACGTGACCGCGGACTGTTGTGTTATCGGGGCTGAGGTTCATGTTATGAACGTGCGTTCCGGAAAAAAAGGCCAAAGCCTGATGCAGCCCGCTGGCCAGCACAACGGAAATAATTGCTATGGAAAGCCAGAGGCTTGCCGTTTTGAGAGCGGTCAGGAATTTAACGGGCCATACACGCATGGCATTACTCCGAAGGCTGGTCGCCACGGATGCGCCCGAGCTCGTTTTCGACATCTTCCTGAAGGTCGGCTACGGCAATCTCTCCGGCAATGGCGTTAATCATTTCAAGGCGCCAGCTGCTTTTCAGAATTTGATAGTCAAGCTGAAGCTCAAGCGCCTGCAATGCGACGCCCATCCGCGCGATGTTATTTTCCGTGTCGTACAGGTGCGTGTAAAACTGCGGATTTTTAAGCGCGTCGACCATGGTTTTTAACTGGCCGTAGTAGCTGATATTCTCGCCGCCAAGCCGTCCGAGCTCGAATTCATCCGCGCCAAGCTCTTCCAATGTCCTACGTAAAAAAGCATCGTTTCCGCCTGCGCCTCTCGCACGCAAACCGACCTGGTAATTGTATGCGTTCATCAGAACGCTTCGTTTTGCGATAACTGCGCGCGCATCAAGATACATCTGCTGGTTTTCCGGGATGTCCAGATAGTCTCTTTGAACGGCTTCAAACGTCTTGTGCGCAAACAGGTAATTTTGAAGAGCGATAACATCTTCTTCATCAGCCGTAGGCGCCCCGTCCTGAAAATTGACGTCGAGCGTAACGGCGTCATCCACCGTCCTGGTATAGTTGATGTCATTGTTACGACGCGCAGGCGGGCCTCCTCCGCCTTCACATAGAAGATCGTTTGCGCCAGCATTATCCTCAAAATCACAATAGGTTGCGATGTATTGTTCAAGCCGGTCCTGAATATCGCCGGGGTAACCGACGCCCGAACTTCTCCCATTACTTAATAGCTGGCGTGAGAGGCCTTGTTCGGACAAGGCTCTGGCCACAAATTCCGAGCGTCTTTGCGAGGGCGCCATGGCGCGTACGTTCGTGCCGACCATGCAGACCTGTTCGCTAGGGTGATATTCTTTATGAGCCTCGGCCTGTAACTGCTGGAAAAGCCGCTGCGTTTCGAGTTGATGCTTGGCGTCGAGAAAGGACCCGATTATAGCCATTTGCTGCATGGCCACAACAGTAAGCTGCTCGGTCATCATCATCATGGCGCGCAGAATATGAAAAGGAAAGAATTCTTCCAAAATCCATTCCCGGTGCAGAAGAAATTCATCAGTTATGTGTTCCCTTGTCAAATCATGTTGCAAAGGAACGCACACGGGGCAGGGACACGCTCTGGCCTTCGAAGGGGTTAAAAAAGAAAAAGCAATAAAGAACGCGACCGCCAGAGGCAGCGCAGCGCAGCAGAAAAACTTCAGGCAGGAAACCGGTTTTTCTGAAAAATTCATAATCTTGCCCCCGTGAAGTTGCGAATTAGATTTTTTTGTTCTCTTTAATCTTAGCATTATTCTTTTCATTCCCGAAAATTAATCTGTCCCTTCAGCTGTGTTCAACTCATCTTGGACATCCTCCTGAAGGTCCTCCAGCAACATTTCAGCCGCAACGGCTGAAACCATTTCCGTGCGCCACATTGTTTCGAGGGTTTCCCATTTCTGCAGGATGCCGATCGCCTGCGTAGAGACGCGTTTACGCAGGATGTTATTGGGAGAGTCATAAAGATTCACATAAACATCGGGGTTATAGTTCATGATTTCGGTTAACATTTTAAGTTGCGCGTCGTAGCTGGGATTCTCACCAATAATCCCGGGAATTTCTTCAGCCGCTATACCAAGCTCTTCTATGAGTGCATAAATATAATCGATTGATCCGCCGGTTCCAGACGCCTTGTTCGCGACTATATTAGCAAAGCTGTTTTCCGCGACCTGCCTTTTTGCGATTATCGCGCGCATATCCATGTAGAGTTGTTGCAAGTTTGCTCTGTTGTTTTCTTCATTCGCCGTTCTTTCAATGTATGTCCGAGGTATGCGCGTAAAAACTTCATGGCCATAAAGATACGCAGACAGGGCAAAGACATCGGCTTCATCCGGGGTTGCGGCGCCCTGAACCGTAAAGTCGATGTCCAGAGTGTTCGCTTCCGAAACAGTGCGCGGCCAGTCTATATCCCTGTTTCTGCGCCATGTGGGCGTGCCCGTGTCCGCGCAAAGCGCGCGCGTTCCCCTGTTAAAATCGCGCGGACTGCAATGAGTGTTTATGTACTGGTCTAGACGGGCGGGAATATCAGATTCCCTTCCTTCTGCGGCAGCCGTGCCAACGGTTCCCAAGTGTCGTTTGATAGCCCGGTCAATGAGAACAATCTTTGACCAGTCACTTCGCCTGAAAGATGCGTGTACGCTTTTCATGACCGTGCCAATTTCGCACATGCCTGTACTGGGACGATAATCCTTGTGAGCCTGCGCGTGAAGTTCACGGAAAAGCTGTTGCGTTTCAAGTTGGTGCTTCGCATCCAGCATTGCCCCAACCATCTGCATTTGCATCAACGCCATGACAGAGATTTGCTCTGTCATACGCATCATTGCGGGCAGGATGTTTCCATACCACAAATCCTCTATGAGAAGCCTGCGGTGCTCTTCGTATTCGATGGGCGCATGCACCTGACGAAAAAGTTCGTGCAACGGAATAGTGCAGGCGCAAATGACGCCTTCGCAAATATCGCAGGTGCAAGGACCAAAGCCGAAAAGAGAGCTGATTATTTCCCCGAACTCTATGGCGGAAATCCCAAGGATCTCGGTGTCCACAGGTAGAGTTCCCAGCTCGCCTATCGTGTTTAGAACCCCAAGAATGGAGCTAAGAGCATCTGCGGTAAGAGCATCTGCGGAAAGGCCGGTAATCCCGCCGCCGGAAAGTAGCGACGCTAATTCTGTTTCGGTCAGGCCGGCCAACCGATCCGGCGCCAGGTCTAATCCCCCTACAAGCTGGAACGCCGCTTCAGAGCCTGCAATATCGGCAAGGGCCGCAATCTGGTCGCTGTCGAGAGTGATGCCGAGCTCCGCCGCAGCTAGCTGTAATTCTTCGGGAGCGTAATTTAAAAAGTCAGCCGCCGAGGTGCCGAGCGTATCCTGCAACGCTTGATAAGTGGCGTTCTGGCTGACGCGATCGGCGAGACCCTGTAAAGCGTCGCCGGCAAGGCCAACTGCGAATTGTATGCCCTGATCTCCCAATTCGGTTGCGATCTGCTCGGGAGACAGGTTGGCGATTTCGGAAACCGAGTAACCGGCGGCCTCCAGCGCGCTTATGGTTTGCTGAACCTGAGCCTGATTGACGATGGCCTCGCCGGCGCCAGGATCAGCTCCCGCGAAGGACAGGGCGTTATCAACGTCTTCGCCAGAGAGATCGGCGATTCCATCTTCCGGGCTTTCAGTGAGATCGGCAGTGTCCTCGCTTGTCGCGCCATCAGGCAAAAGCCCCGATGCGTTTGACTGGCTTGGAAATGTAACCGCGCAAAGAACCATGGCGAACACAAGCGCATAGCGCCTGAAATTCAACTTCACGCCGGGCAAACAGCCCCAATGAAATTTTCTGTGTTTCGGGGATGGTCGATAATCCACACCAAGCCTCACCAATTATTACATTATTATAGTCTGGAAGGCTTGCGCGTGTAAAATCCTTTACTCATTTGTTCAAAGGCTGGGTATATTAGGGCATGTTTATTGGCGGTGAACAAACAGGCGGAAAATAATCTTTTTTTAAAAAAATCTGTGTTCCCGGCGCAAACGTGACTATACTGGGGAAAGTTTGAAAGAACAGTTCGTTAATAAACCAGATAGCGTGATTGATGTCCGAAGAAGACAAGCCAAAACGTCCCGTGTCAAAAGACGGAAAAGTTAATCCAAGGCGCTTTCGACCAGCCCAGTCTGAGGAAAGCGGTCAGGATGGAGGCGGCCCGACCCCCGCCGGCGCTTCTGCTGGAGCTGGCGTCAGGAAGAAGGCGGCGCGACCGCGCTCGGCCAAAAAAACCACATCCGAAATGCAAAAAGGCCTGGGGACGGTTATCGTTCGCAATGAGTTTTACCGGGATGGTTACCGAAGCCTTCTCAGAATCGCGATACTCCAAGGGGTGATCATTGTCGGCCTTATTGGCGTTATGCTTTATGTTGTTCACGTGCATCAGCCCGAAAACCGTTATTTTGCGACCACGGAGGATGGTCGGCTTGTTCCCATGATTGCGCTATCAGAGCCAAACCTAAGTACGTCGGCGTTATTGTCCTGGGTAGCTCAGTCCGCAACGGAAGTCATGACGTTCAACTTCAGCGATTACCAGCGCAGGTTACAGGAAGCTTCCCGCAACTTCACGCGGCGCGGATGGGAAAGTTTTACGCAAGCCTTGCAGCAGTCAAAAATTATTGAAATGGTTGTTGAGAATCAGCAGGTTGTTACCGCAGCGCCTAGCGGCGCGCCTATTCTTGTATCTGAGGGGGAATTTAACGGACGTTATCAATGGACTGTTCAGTTGCCCTTGATCGTGACATATCAGGCTGGTACAAAGCGGCGTTCGGATGGGTTGATGATCACGATCGTTATCGTTCGTGTTCCCCGGCTCGAGAGTCCGAATGGAATTGGCATTGAGCAGTGGATTGCTGTTCCGCGATAGTAAAAAGAGCTTTATGTGGTTCGGGGTTTCTGAAAAACTAAGGCTTCTTGACTAACTTTCCCGGTCAGGCTGATACTGTTCAGGTCAAAAATTAACAATAAAGATTGCCGCAGGTATGAAAAAGCGTTGCGTCCACATTCTCTTCTTTTTTGTGTTTGTGCTTGGGGGTGTGGCTCTTGTGACGGTCGCTCACGCGCAGGATAATCTTCCCGGGCAGGCGCGGCCGCAAGGTTTTCAAGACTTTCTGGCGGAGCAGGGAATAGGCCAGGGGCGTGAGGGGCAGGGGCGCCCGGATGGTGAAGGACGGCCCCGTCAGGAAACGGGATTACCGGAAGCTGAGGGATTGCCAGAGCTGGGGGAAAGTCTAGGGCTGCCCGGCGGCATGGGGCAGGCCGGAATAGGCATGGATGAGTTGGGGACGCTGCAAGGCCCGAGAAAAACGCCTGAGGAGATAGAGGCTGAAATCCGCGAGGAGGCCTTTGAGGCCGCTCTTCAAAGTCTCATGCCTCTGAGGCCGGAAGAAATCCGTAAATTGCTAGAATACTACGATCGCACCCAGCAGGCGGTGGAAGTGCCGGTGCATCCCTACCCCCGGCCGGAGGTGAGCGTAATCAATGTTTCCCTTGATCCCGGAATTGCCCCCCCCGCGCTCCGCGTTGCTTCGGGGCACGTGACAACTCTCAATGTGCTTGACGTGACGGGCGCGCCATGGCCAATACATGATATCAGCTGGGCTGGAAATTTCCAGATTGACGAACCGGAAGAGGGCTCGCATGTTATCCGGATTATTCCCTTGTCCGAGTTCGCGTACGGCAATATCTCCGTACGGTTGCTGACGCTTAAAACGCCGATTACCTTTACATTAAGGACGCACCGGGATGTCGTTCATTATCGCGTGGATGCGCGCGTACCCGAATACGGACCTTTTGCAAACGCGCCTTTGATTGACGCGGGCATGTCTCTTGCGGCCGGCGATCCGGATATTACGTCCATTCTGGACGGCGTTCCGCCCGGAGGCGCTGAGAAGCTTGTTGTGTCAGGGGTGGACGGACGAACGACGGCGTATCTTTTTAATGAGATGACTTATGTGCGTACGCCTTTGACTCTTTTATCTCCTGCCTGGGACCAGTCAGTGAGCTCGGCGGATGGCATGAAAGTTTATGCAATGTCTGAAACGCCTGTTTTGTTGTTGTCGGATGAGGGAAGGATGATGCGCGCTTATCTTTCCAGAGAAGAAGCTGCCGGGGAGAACGGGGATGAGTGACAAGAACGGCGACTTTGAAGATGATTTTGAGAGTTTTGGCGAAGACGATGATGGCGGCTTTGACGATTTTGGGCCTCAGCAAACTACGCTTGCGGATATGTGGCGCAACAACCCTCTTGTAAAGATTGGCGCGCTTGTCGGGGGGTTTGTGCTAATCGTTGGAGCGATCATTATTTTTGGCGGCGGGAAAGAGAGGCAAAACATTTCAAAGATGCGCCCAACGGCCGATATCAGCGAGCCGCCAGGAGGGGGGGGGCTGACCGAAGTGCAGAGAAAGGCGCTGGAAGAGAAAAACATTCAGGACCGGGAGAAAGCGCTTCGGGAAGGAAAAAGCGCGATGCCTGTGCCGATAGATCCGCCTGTTAGCGAGGTGTTAACGCAGGAAGATGAGCCGCCGCCCGAAGATCCTCTTGAAAAGTGGAAGCGCCTACAGGAAGAGCGCAACAAAAATGTTGCTGTTTCAGAGTCCGGTCCTTTGCCAGAGAGTCCTCCTCCGGATAATTCCGGCGCAATAGTCACCGAGCTTGCAGAGTTGATGGCTTCTCAAATGCAATCCGTGCTGGAAGCGCAGGAAGAGCAGCAAAATGCCTATACGGTGATTACAGAGCCTTCCTGGCTGGAGGATATTTATGATGCGTCACAGGAAGAACAGTTACAAGGCACTCTGACAGGCGGCGGCCTTGATCCAGAGGGAGAGGAAGGCGCGCAGGAAATCCTTATTCCGAGCGCTAGCATTATTTATGGGCAGCTTCTGATCGAGGCGAACTCCGATGTTCCTGGTCCTGTTCTGGCGCAGGTTGTCACTGGTGAATACGCGGGCAGCCGGATGATTGGAGAGTTTCAGGCAACGGAAAATCACCTGGTTATTTCGTTCAACAGCATAGTCATTGACGGCATAGGTTATGAAACACAAGCGGTTGCCGTTGATCCATCCACTTCACTGACCGGGCTTGCTACCGACATAGACAGGCGCTATTTCAAAAGAGTGATTTTGCCCATGGCGGGGGCTTTCGTAGAGGGACTCGCCGAGGCTATTTCAGAATCCGGAACGACTACGGTAACGGTCTCGAACACGAGCACCACCGAGGAAACGAACAGGGATCTGGATAGTGAGCAGGAAGTTGCCAGTGGCATAGCCGAAGCAGGACAGGAATTGCGAGACATTCTGGATGAAAAAGCGGATCAGGCCCAGCCGCTTATAAGAGTGGAAGCCGGGACCCCGATCGGCGTTCTGTTTATTGAACCTGTTGTGGAAACAAACTAGCTCTTTTTAGAGAGGGATCTTAGCTATGAGTGACGACAAAAAAGACCACGAGAACGAAGAGCTGGAAGACTTTGAAAGCTTCGAGGAGGATTTCGAAGACGAGTTTGATGAGGGCGCGATCACCGAAGACGATCCCTTTTCTGAAGAGGATTTTGACGAGCAAGGCGCGGAGCCAGACGCGCTGTCGGAAGAAGATTATGAAGATGAATGGGATGACAACGTCGATGAGTTTGGTGATGAAGAAGAAGGCGAATTTGCGGTTCAGGACAAAAAGAAGTTTCCGATCAGCGCAAACGCGATGATTATGGCTGGAGGGGCGCTGGTTGCCGTGGCGGCGCTTGTGTTTACCGTCATGTCCTCCTCCGAAAAAGCTACAACTGTTAGGGTTGAAGATCCGCCGGCGCGTGGCGTACCAATGCAGGGGAAACACTCAATGGTTTATGGCAAATCAGAGCGGGGCGATGAGCAGCCTAAGGAGGAGGAAGAGAATGTTGGTTTGTTTGGCAACTCCACGGAATTAAGTGATATCCAGGGCAGAGCTCCGGCGCGTACGCAGGCGCCTACTGTTATAGAAGATGCGCCGCAAATGCCTTCGGCGTTTAATAACCCGGTCAACAATGCTCCTGTGGAGCAAAGGCAGGGCGTCGAAAATCAGGCGCTTCAAGAACAGGACGCAAGACCGGAAGGTGGGCAGCCGCTTCTACCTTTACCGGACCAAGAAGAAGTCTCCAGGCAGGCTGTTAATTCTGGCAGCGATACTGGTCTGGCGTCCATATTGCCGCAGGAAATGGGCCAAGCGTCCACGGAAGAAGCAGCCGCACGGCCGCCTGAAAATCAGGGACGCAGTGGGGCAGCTCCATCTTCAGCCCCGAGCCGGGAAAGTTCAAAACATACGCAAACGCAGCAAGACACATCCGCGCCCCAGCTTCAGGCGGGTATGAATGCTGAAATCAGCTCGCGCCTGTCCGAGATTCTTAACAGGCTGGATACGCTTGAGGAGAAGGTAACAGAGACAAGCCGTAATGCTGCTACGGAAAACGAGATGCGGTCATTGCAGAAAACTGTTTCCGCCCTGGAGAAGAAAGTGGATCGGTTGGGGAATAGCCCGCGCTCTTCAGCTTCCGGGGCGGCGGCGCGAGGTGCTGCAAATACGGAGCGTTCGAAACCAGTGGCAGCCCCGGCGCCACGAGAAGTTGTCAGGAAGCCTGCGCCAAAATGGGAACTGCGCGCCGCCCAGCCTGGAAGGGCCTGGATCGCGCTCTCAGGGAGCAGTGAAATGCGCCAGGTTGATGTCGGCGACTCCGTCGAAGGGCTTGGGAGAATTACGGAAATTTCTTACAAGAATGGAATATGGGTTATTAACGGGACTCAAGGTAAAGTGTCCCAGTAACTATTCATTTTCTTTAGATTTTATGCGTGCTGTGCGCCTCTTCCGCTAGATTACGTTTTGCGCAGCGCGTTGAAATTTGCTTTTTCCTTTTCAAACATGCTTTAATTTTATAAGGGGTATAAGTGGTTAAATAGTAGGAGTTTGTGTCCTTGAAGCAGCTTCGTGTAAGTTTTTTTTCAGCTCTAGCTCTTTTCGTTGCCGTAATCGCTGCGCCTGGCGCGGCGCACGCGACTTTAGGCGATGCGATAATTAATACGATCGCCAGTTCCAGCGATGTACCCGGTCTTTTTTCGGGCTTTTCTTATCTTTTCGGTATAGTTCTTGGCGTTCTTGGCATCGGTAAAATTTACGAGCATGTGCAAAGTCCGCAGCAGGTGCCCATATGGGATGGTTTAAAGAGGATGCTCGCAGGCGGCGCTTTTTTTGCGCTGCCAATTGTGCTTGAAGCCGCTGAAACGACGCTGGACCCCGGCAATCTGGCTGATGCCTCGCAGACAGGCTTTGCAGGCGTTACGTCGGCGGGCGGGCTTGACGCAATGCTTGTTGCGCTTATCGGAGATATCTGGCAGCCCATGCTGTTGTTGATTTCGGGTTTCGGCTATCTGGCCGGGATTGTTTTGATTATGATCGGCATTATGCGCATGCTGAAAGGCATGCAGGATGGAGTCAAAGGGCCGGGCGGTATTGGTACAATCATGACTTTTATTGCTGGCGCCGCGCTCTTTGCTCTCGATGCCCTGATGGGGGCGTGGAATACCTCTATGTTCGGTTCCAACGTAACGACGACAATTCCAGAGCTTCAATATACCGCAGGCATGACGGCCGCAGAGATTGGACACGCGCACGCAGTATTCAGCGCCGTTATTGCGTTCATGATTATTCTGGGGTTCGTTAGTTTCGTCAGGGGGATTTTCATTCTGCGCTCCGTCGCCGAAGGCGATCAGCAGGCTTCAATGATGGCTGCTGTGACGCACATATTTGGCGGCGCGCTGGCTGTAAACCTCGGGCCGTTATTAAATGCTATACAAACGACTCTTGGTATTGCACCATACGGTTTGATATTCCTATGATGGATCTCCTGGGTCTCCATGAAAAAACAGCCAATTGTTCTCAGCATTTCAAGAAGTGGCGCCAGCGTAGTTTCTGAATCTGGTCAAAAACTGCCGCCCTTGTCGTCCGTGATACGACAAAAGGTTTTCGAGCGTGACGATAATACGTGCCATTTCTGTGAATTCAAATCTCTTAAGTATCAGGAAGTACATTTCTTAAACATGAACCCAGCCGATACCCGAATTGATAACCTGGTAACGGCGTGTATTTTTTGTCAGCAATGTTTCAATCTTGATCATGTGTATCAAATGCGTTCAGGCGTGTTGGTCTGGCTTCCTGAAATGCCGCAAGCAGATATACATAATATTGCCCGCGCAATTTATGTCGCTCGTATTAGCCAAGGGCCTGTTGCTGACGCGTCAAGAAAAGCCCTGGAGATAATTATGAAGCGGCGAGAAGAAGTGGTGAACAGGATAGGCACTGACGATCCCTATATACTTGCCAGCGTAATGCGGGACTATTTAACGGACCGACATTACGAACGCCGCAAGGAAAAGCTGACAGGAGTTCGTTTATTCCCTCTTGACCGGCGGATCATTAAAGAGGCCGATCTTGAATTCAACCAGTTCCCTCAAATTCTAGCTTATTGGCGCTCCAAGGATGGAGCTTTTTCCGGACGCATGCCTCAAAACTGGGTTGCAGTCTATAAAGAGCTATCAAAGGCCGCTTGAGCGTATCTCTACAGTTTTTAGTGCTCGGAACTCATTAATTTCTAATATTTGCTGAGAAAAACGGGTATGCTATGCGTGGATATGTTAGTAGCAAGTCCTAGAAATTTCTATAGAAGACGGGTAACACTGTAACCGCATGCAACGCACTATCGCCAAACTAATGTCGCCTGTACAGTCGGCGATGAAGCACACCTTAGACAGTTTTGTTCGTATTGAAACTGCGGATGATGAAACGACGCTTGTCGCCAAAGACGGGTCGCTGCTGAGTGTTTTAAAGGTTGATGGCAGTCGTCAGGTCATTGGTGACGAAGAATACGAATACCTTGTGGAAGGCTCGACAATCAAGATCGGTGCGCGATTTGACCGAATGGGTCACGCGCTACAGGTCTACTTCATCCGGGATCCTGAGCGGATCAGGGCGCATCTAAAATCTCTCTTGCGCCCGAGTTTCTTAACTTCCAGGGCCGTGGGCCTTGATCTGGATGATCTTTTTGACGAACGTGTTTCGCACCTCTCGGATTTTCTTTCTTATGAGGAATGTTTTTTTGTGCTCTGGACGCGCCCGTCTGTTTTGACGGAGAATGAGCGCAAAAGAGCGGTTAAGGAAGTGCGCGCCAAACAATGGGTGAATGCGCCTTATGGCCAGTATCCTCTGTCGGCGCTTGACGCTTTGAGAACCCGGCACAAAAGTTATTGTTCGGCTATGATAGCGTCACTTGATGAGCTCGGCATACAAAGCGAGATTGTAGAAGTGCACGAGGCGCTTCGTTCCATGCGGGATAACATGTATCCAAACAAAGCGCATGAAGATTGGCGCCCGTGCCTGCCCGGAGATCCGATACCGCCGCGTGCGCCAATGAGCAAAACGGATTTGTCAGATATTGTCTGGCCTCCGGTTTCACAGCAACTTGCGAGCGCTGACGCGAGAGTTATTGGTGATTCAATCGTTCGTATAGGTGATTTGTATTGGGGCGGAGCGGATATGACGCTTGGTCCGATGGATGCCAGCCCATTTCCCATGCTGCTCAACAGGCTTTTTGATGCGGGCGTTCCCTACCGTATTTCTTTTTTGATAGAAGGCGGCGGCGCTTATTCCTCCACGTTACGGGCTTTCGTCGCCACTATTCTTGGCGTGACAAACGCAATGAACAAGCAGATTAAGTATTCGCTTGAAGGGCTTCAGGCGCTGGCAAGAAGCGAGCCCGTGGTAAGGCTTCGTGTTTCTGTGGCGACGTGGGCCCCGGCGAATGATTTGCCGCTGGCGCAGGACAGGCTTTCAAATATCGTGCAGGCTGTGGAAAGCTGGGGATACTGTCAGGTAAGCGAGTTTTCGGGAGATCCCCTTGACTGCGTGATGTCATCGGCGATGGGAATCCATTGCGCCGGTACAGCGCCAACGGCGATAGCCCCGATGTTTGAGGTGATGAAGCTGCTTCCATGGCAACGTCCCTCCAGCCCGTTTGAGAAAGGCGCAATTTTATTGCGCACTCCAGATGGGAAGGTTTGGCCCTACGCGACGGGCACTAATATTACGACAACGTGGTTTGATCTTGTCTTTGCGCAGCCCGGCGCCGGTAAATCCGTTCTTTTGAATACGCTAAACCTTGGAACCTGCCTTTCTCCGGGTTTGGCGCAATTGCCTTTTATCGCTGTTATTGACATCGGACCGTCCTCGTCAGGACTTATTTCGCTCATTCAGGAGGCTTTGCCACCTGAAAGAACCTATGAAGCCGTATATTACAGGCTTCAAATGTCGCACCAGTATGCGGTTAATCCGTTCGATACGCAGCTTGGCCTCCGCTTTCCGTTGATTGACGAGCGCAGTTACCTTGTTGAGCTTTTGACGTTGCTATGTACGCCGCCCGGTCATGAACGGCCCTATGACGGAATTCAGCAATTGTCGGGGCTGGTCGTCGATGAAATGTACCGATGGCGCGATGATAAATCAGCTAATGCCGAACCCAGGCCATTTCTGCCCAGGCTTGAGCCGGAAGTTGATGAAGCCCTGCAGAAATTCAATATACATTTGCCGACGGACCCGTACTGGTGGGATGTTGTAGACCGCATGTTTGATATTGGCCAGTATGAACTGGCTAACCTGGCGCAAAGGCATGCCGTACCGACATTGAGTGACGCGATTACCGCTTCACGCAGGCCCCAGATTCGCGGGCTTCTCGAAGAGACGGCGATCGGCCTGAGCTTTGAAACCGTCATAAATGCCTTTGAACGGATGGTTACCTCCGCGATCCGGGAATTTCCTATATTGGCGTCCGTGACTCAGTTCGAGATCAAGAACGCCCGCGTGGCTTCGCTCGATTTGATGGACGTCTCACCGCAAGGTGATGAGATTGCCGATCGCCAGACGGCGATCATGTACATGCTGGCGCGCCATGTGATGGTGCGCAACTGGTGGTCCGGCCCTGACGCTCTGACCAGCGTTCCGGAGAAATACCGCTATTATCATGAGAACCTTTTGCGCGATATCGCTGAAACGCCCAAGCGTCTTTGCTACGACGAGTTCCATCGCACAAACAAATCCTATTCAGTTCGCGCGCAGGTAATCCGGGATGTGAGGGAAGGCCGGAAACGCGGCGTTCAGATCTTGTTGTCATCTCAGCTTCTTGACGATTTCGAAGATGACATGGTCGATCTGGCAACAGGTATCTGGGTTTGTGGATCTGGCATTTCTGATCAGTCCGTTGAAAAAATCCGTGAAAAATTCGGACTTTCAGACACAGCGCGGAACATCATTCGTTATCGCCTCACGGGTCCGAAAGCAGGCGGCGCGCCTGCCTTGTTTGTTCTGGGAACGACATCGGGCCGTTACGAGCAGCATTTGATCAATACGCTCGGTCCGATTGA
This sequence comes from uncultured Pseudobdellovibrionaceae bacterium, assembly GCA_964498755.1. GTDB lineage: Bacteria > Pseudomonadota > Alphaproteobacteria > Micavibrionales > Micavibrionaceae > RZZS01. The sequence goes on from CAZCIB010000012.1 coordinate 55,273, forward strand.
GCTTTGGGCCCTTTCCACCTCTGCGGAAGATGTGGCGATGCGGAACAGACTGTACGCAAAGCTTGGAGCGTCGCGCGCGCGGCAGATGCTGGCCGTGAATTTTCCCGGAGGCAGCGCCCGAAGCGAGATAAAAAAACGTATTCATATTTATGCGGAAAGAGGAGATACCGAGAAAGCAACGCTCAAATCAGTAATTGAGGAAATGGTTGACGAACTGGTCACCGCCAGCCTCAAGAAGCTTAATGTCGCGCCTGAAGCATTTGACGCCGAGAGTTCTGAAAATATTGAAGAGCTGATGATACATAAAGAAGAATCAGAAGAAGAGACGTCGATCAAGGAAGATGAAGAGGCCGATCGGTCTGGAGAAGTGGCTGACCGGGCCGGTGAAAATGAAAAGTCGCCAGAAGATCCGGAAAAATGAGCGAGAAAGATCCAGTCAAGGAGCGCCGAAAGCAGGCCCGTATGAATACGCGGCAAAATGTGCGGCACAAGACAAAAACAACTGAAGGACCGGATTCAATTACGATCCTGACAAGGTTTGGTCTTCCAGAGATTTATTACCCGAGCTGGCTCACGCTCCAAAGACGAAAAAAGGCCATGATTTTTGGGGGCGTTATTTTGTTTATTCTTATGGTCGTCGCTGCTTGCCAGCCGCGAAAGGGTACGCCTATGTATGGCGTTTGCAAGGTGTTCGCCGAGAGACTCGTTCAATATCCGACGACTATGGGAGTGACTTTCGTCGAGCAATACCAGATGGGCGTGCGTATTGAATATCATCATACGGACGGGTTTGGGCAATATAAGACGGAAATGCTCGAGTGCACATTCCGTCATGATCCGGTCATGGGAATGGCCTTAGAGAGCGTCTTGCTTAATCGTGAAGAATTGCCGGCGGAAATTGTAGACGACTTTAATGAAGGCGTTTTAACGATTGTTAAATACCCGCCGGACCTGACCTTGCCGCCTCCTATGCCGACAGAGATCGTTGACATGAAGCCGGAAGAATAAGTTTTCAGGCGGAGCCGTTTTGCCACACAGGGCGCCACTCGCCATTATCGGGCTCAAAAACGAAAGCCAGAATAGCGCCATTTGAGAAACGCAGTACGAATCGCTCCTCTTCGATTGATTCGATTCCTGTCACTTTTTGCCCTGCAAGTCTTTGAAGAGCATTGTGGGAAGAGATTTCCGGCAGATTATAGGTTTTGCCGTCCATTTCTATATGCGCCTGTCCAATTCCGTTCATGATGCGGGCCTTTCTGCTTTAGCCCCGTTTTTTACGCAATGAAGGTAAAAATTTTCTAAACAAACCCAATTATAACAATACGCCTGTTTTTTTATAAAATCCAGATATTTATTCTTAAAAATATAATGGTTATTTGTCGCCTGTTTAAAAACGTTCACCAGCTATCAGATAACTTCCGTTTATCGCGGCGCCGGCGTCCATTGGCTTTTTGCCCTGCGGCTGAACGCGTATCAGTTTAAGAACGCTGTCATGTCCGCAGACTACATACCCCTGCCTGTCCAGTATTGTTCCCGCTTCCTGCCCGGATTTTTTTTCGCAAAGCTCAACATCCAGAATTTTCAATCGGTTGCCGTTTATTCCCGTCCACGTGCCGGGCCTGGGATTAAGCGCCCGGACCTGACGGTCGATCTCTACAGCCGTTTTTGACCAATCGATTCGGCCATGGTCCTTATGGAGCAGCGGCGCATAGGTCATGCCTTCCTCAGGCTGCGGCGTTGAGGGAAGGTTGCCGTTTGCGCAGAGTTCATTCAATGCCTGAACAATCATCTCGCCGCCGAGCGTCGCCAGCGCGTCGTGAAGTTCCGGGGCCGTCATGCGGTCCGTAATGGGTATAGCTTTTTTGTCTATCACCGGGCCCGTGTCCAGGCCCTCGTCCATTTGCATGATGCTGACGCCGGACTCTTGATCTCCATACCAAATTGCATGCTGAATAGGCGAGGCCCCGCGCCAGCGCGGCAGGAGCGAGGCATGGATATTGAGGCAGCCGTGTTTCGGCGCGTCCAGAACCGCTTTGGGCAAAATCAGCCCGTAAGCCGCGACGATGGCAACATCGAGTTCAAGCGCGGCGAATTCTTCCTGCGCTTCCGTTTTTTTGAGGCCTTTGGGCGTGCGGACCTCAATGCCGTGTTTTTCTGAGGTTACATGCACGGGGGATTTTTGTACCTGTTGGCCCCGGCCTTTGGGGCGCGGCGGCTGGGTGTAAATACACGCGACGTTATGCCCCGCCCGGATAACGGCTTCCAGCGCCGGAACCGCAAAATCCGGCGTACCCATAAAGGCGATGCGGAGGGGCATTACAACTCCCCCGCGCGTTTCATTTTCTCGACCTTGCGCACGATCATATCGCGCTTCATTTTCGAGAGATAATCGATGCACAAAATCCCGTTCAGATGGTCGATCTCGTGCTGCACGCAATGGGAGGCGAGGCCTTCGCCTTCAAAAACCCGCCTTTCGCCGTTCTCGTCGATATACTCGACCTTGACGGAGGCCGGGCGTTCGACCAGCGCGTATTGCTGCGGGATCGACAGGCAGCCTTCTTCCATAGAACTCATCTCTTCCGAGCGCCAGACGATTTCCGGGTTGGCGAAGCAGATCGGGTTCGGCTCTTCTTCTTTGGACGAGATATCCATGACGAAAATTCGGTTCAGCTTGTCGACCTGATTGGCGGCAAGGCCGATGCCCTTGGCCGCGTACATGGTCTCCAGCATGTCGCGCATCTGTTGTTTGATCGCCTCATCGATGCTCTCAACCGGATTGGCAACGGCCTTGAGCGTCGGGTGTGGGACGGTGATGATGTCGAGTGTGGTCATAGTCTATACGTAATCGCCGTAGTTCATCCGGTCATGCAATATACGGATAATCTCGATACGTGTACAGTCAAGGCGGTAGAAGATCGTGTGGCGGCCTACCTGAACGCTGCGCAAGCCTTCTTGGAAATGGTCCTACCTTTTTCCCATTTCCGGAAAGCGGGAGATATTCGCGAACGCGCCGTCAAATTTTTCCCGGTAGCGCCTTGCCTGCTCTTCGCCCCACATGGTCCATGAGTGGCTCATAATATCGCTGAAGTCTTCGCTTGCCTCTTCCGAGAATATGATTTCACGTTCGTCCATCTTAATCTTCCGGGCAGACCTCGGGGCGCGGTTTAACGCCAGCCTTTGCGGCGGCAAACCCTTCTTCCATTAGCTTGTCCATCAACTCAGGCGTATGAGGGATGCCGCCATCGCGTTCAAGCGAGTCAATCCCTTGCTGCAGGAGCGCATGCAGGCGCGGGTTGTAGCGTGGTTCGTCGCGCTCGCGCATCTGCCTCAGGGCGTCGCGGAGCACTTCGGTCGCGTTGGCGTAAAAACCCGTGTCGATTTTGGACTGAATGTATTTTTCGATTTCCGGACCTAAATTCACATGCATTGCTAGCCTCCATAAAACATACATAAATTATACACTTTATGTGGGTTTAAGCAAAAGAGAGCAAGTGAGTTTTCTCAGATTTAAAAGCACTTGACATATAATCGAGAAAATGTGTAGTTTTTATGAAATTACATATAAAGAGGAATGAATTAATGGGTTATGCTACGAATCTTGCTGTTGGGTGTTTGGCGATTATGGGGGTTGGCGTTGCGGCTGTCACTTCTCGCGATGACGCCGTAAAAAAACCATTCAACGATGCCTGTGAGGACTATGCTGTGCAAAATCCACAGACTGTCATGGATAAAGGTGTACCTGGACCTGATAACAACCATTACAGATTTAAATTGGAAGGGAACCCTGATCATCTTTGCGTTGTCCCCAGCGATATATTGATTCCAGTTTTGGGCCCAAACCCCGAGCCAGGCAGTTAAATATTCATTAGGTATCAGAGGGCTTTACTACTCCGTCCCCGTTTTCTGCAGCAATTCCGGAGCGGCGACGCTGCGGACGCCGTCTTCGAGCGGTTCAAGCGCGCCGATTTCCTTTCCGCCGGTCTGGACGTGCATGTCCTTGAACTTGCGCGCGCCGGGCAGGACGGAACTCTCGAGCGATCCGACGGCCTGGTTATACGCGCCCATGGCGGTGGAAAGATTGCGCCCGACTTTCTGCATATGCTCGCCGAACGTGCCGATGCGTTTATAAAGGTCGGCGGCCATGGCGGAGATGGTTTTGGCCTCTTCCGCAAGGGCTTGTTGCTGCCAGCCATACATCGCCACGCGCAGCAGGCCCATGATCGTCGTCGGCGAGGCGAGAATGATATTCTGCGCCGCCGCGTCTTCCAGCAAGCGCGGGTCGGAACTCACCGCGAGCGAATACAGCCCCTCCGTCGGCAGGAACATAACGACGAAATCCGGCGTGTCGAAACTCCGCCAGTATTCCTTGCCGCTTAAGGCTTTCAGGTGACCCCGGATATGCGCGCGGAAGGCGTTCATCGCCTGATCGCGCTCGGCCTCGCCGCTGGCGCTTTCCATCGCCTCCCAGTACGGCTCGATCGGGGCCTTGACGTCAATGACGATATTCATCCCGCCGGGCAGCTTGACGATAAAATCGGGCCGCCCGCGCGTTCCCTCGTTGGTGATGGACTGCTGCTGGACGTAATGCGTGCCTTCGACGAGGCCGATCATCTCAAGGGTTCTCTGGAACTGCATCTCGCCCCAGCGCCCGCGCGCCGCCGGATTGCGGAGCGTTCGAACGAGATTTTGCGTTTCCTGCCGCAATAATCTCTGGTCTTCGGCGAAGGTCCTGAGTTGCGATTCGATTCCCGCGCCCGCCTTGCCGAGATGCTCGATCTTGTTTTCCATCTCTTTGAGCGTTTTTGAGATCGGGTCGACAAGCTCGGCAATAGCCTTCTGGCGTTTTTCGAGGTCATGCGCGTTATCGCTCTGCGCGGACCTTAATTTTTCCTGCGCCAGTTGCAAGAAGGATTCGCTGCTCTGGCTTAACGCCTGCTGCGCCAGGACCTTGAATTCGTTCTCCAGCTTTTCCCGGTCGCCGGTCACGTGGTCCAGCCGGGCTTTCAAAATGGAACTGCGGATCAGCGCTATCATGCCGCCAAACGCAACGCCGATCCCAAGGCCAATGCATAAAGAAACGATTTCAATATCGAGATTCATGATCTTTGGTTCTTTCCTGTCTGTGATACAATGAAAGTGTAACAGCGAGAGAACAGAAGGTAAACGGAATGCAGGGCTTAAACGCGCATAACAACAAAACAGAAGAGAGAAGGGCAGGTGAATCCGGCAACGCGCTGATTTACGTTCTCATAGCGATTGCGCTGTTCGCCGCGCTGTCTTTTATCCTCGGGCGGCAAACGGATAGCTCTGAAGCGAACGTCGTTTCGGAAGAGCAGACCAAGTTGCAGGCGACGCAAATGATCTCCTATGCCGGGCAGGTTAAAAGCTCGATTGACCAGATGCTGTTTTCCGGCTCGCTGGTAGACGATCCGGTTGCGCCAGCGACGACGCTTGAGTCACGGAAAATCACGTTTTTTAAACCCGGAGATACCGAATACGACAACGGCGCGAATTACCGCCAGATCCATATGCTCTATCATCCCAACGGCGGCGGCTTGAGCGAGAAAAATATCCCGGAGGCGATTCAGGCAGATCACAGCGATGAGTCAGATCCGCCCCCGGGCTGGTATATCGGACGTTTCAATAATGTAGAATGGACACCAAGTGCGTCGCATGACATCATCCTGGTTGCTTACAAAATTTCCCAAAATGTTTGCGAGCAAATTAATGACAAAATTACAGGAAGCACGGCTATTCCTCAGGTTGACGGTAAGTTAAGGAATTACCTGATTAAAGAGGATGCGACAACGCCCGCTCATCTTGACTCGAATACGGGGAGTCATGGAGGTAGCGGTAATGTCGATCTGACCAATGCAAGCACGGGGGGCTGCCCGGATTGTGAAGGTTATGGCTCACTTTGTGTTCAGAATAATGCGGGCAGAATTTTCGCATTCTACACGGTCGTGGCGGAGCGGTGATGAGAAATTTTATACCAATTAGGCTTCATTAAATGACAATCCATGTTATGCTAGCTTTGAAGGAGG
>CAZCIB010000013.1:0-56473 GCA_964498755.1 uncultured Pseudobdellovibrionaceae bacterium
GATCCATCACCGCCTTCCCATGGATAATATCATCCAATGAACCCTAAATGGTATTGTATTCTCTCACTGGAATATCCAACTTTGATCCGGCCAATAACCTGACTTTTATCGGGAGAGGATATCTCATACGTCCTGTTGATGTCCGGGTTTTCTTCTTCGCCGTCAGGGTGCGAGACAATCAGCTCGCCTTCGGCGTCGTATATTTCGGCGCTGACAAAATCAGGATCCGACTCCAAAGCCTGCAGATAGGTTTTTGCGAGTTCATAATCGAAGTTCCAGAGCGGCGTCGCCAGGCTTTTGGAGACGATTGTGCCGACCTGATTGATTTTTTCTTCAAGAGAAGCGCGGCCACGCTGTTCGGAATTGTACGACAACGCCGCGACGCTGATGGCGATAATGGTCAGGAGCAAAAGCGTCGCCGAAATGAGGAAAGGGTAGAGAATGGATGATTGCAGTTTGTTTTTAATGTTTTTTATCAAGTCTTTACCCTTTTCCGTTTACTCGTTTTACTCAGAAGTGATTAAAGCCTTATTCGCCGACATATTTGTTGAAAATGGCTTCGTAGGCGCCGTCTGCCCGGATTTCTTCCATGGCGGCCTTGATCTTCTCGACGGCTTCGGCGTCCATGTCCTTGTTTCCGGCCAGCCAGATTTCGGACGTTTTGACGGCGTCGCCGAAGGTCAGTTCGGATAGGGCGTTGCCCTCGCTTTTCCAGACATAAGCGGCGCGGTGGTCAACCGTGTACCAGCCGTCAACGCGCCCGGCTTTCAGCATTCTGGCTCCCAGCTCGACTTTCGGAACGACCTGCTGGTTGCCGAATTCCCTGGAATCAAGCGCGCGCTTGCGCGGGGTGCCGTCAAGGACAGCGATTTTTGTAAGGCTTTCGGCTTCCTCGTAGGTGTTTACCGGGTCGCCCGTCGTCACAAAAACGTCACTGGAATCGACGAGTTTTGTGATCCAGCTGTAATTCGGCTCGCGCGCTTCCGTGCGGGTCAGGCCGAATACGAGCGTATTCGGCGTGTCCTGCGCGACGCTTTGCGCGCGCTTCCAGGGCATGTATTCAATCGTGATATTCACCCCGGAGCGTTTGGCGATTTCCTCGACCAGTTCATGATTAATGCCGGGCTGCGTTTAACCGGCCCCGATCGTATAAGGCGGCAGTTCCGCGGTCACGGCCCTGATGTCTTGCGCGCTGGCGGGTAAAGCCAGCATGACGAGCGCTAAGGATAATGTGATAAGGCGCATTTCTTTTCCCTCGTGTTTTGTTTGAGTGCTTTTTTAGAATCTGACGTGCATCGTACAATGCGCGGCGAAAAATAAAAAGCCTTGATCTAAGTATTCATCGCTGAGAGAATTCTGTGGAAACAAATAAAAAACTGGCAGGAGAAAGTACATGAAAAAAAACGGGCTAATTGTTGAGAATAATTATCGCTATGGTGGTAAAAGAAAAGCTCTTATGCTTGGCGCGGCTTTTGTCGCTTTGACATTCGCGCCTCTAGGCGCCGCGCATGCCGCGAGCGACGAGGAGGTCGCCGAGTTGAAGGCGCAGATTCAAATGCTCATGGAAAAGGTTGAGCAGCTTGAGAAAGCCAACGAGATGCAAGCCGAGCGCCAGAATAAGCTGGAAACGAAAGTCGCGTCAGGCGCGCTGCCCGCGCCGCAGTACGAGCCCGCCGAAAACGCAGTAACCGGCGGCGAGGTTCCGGGCTCGTTCAAGCTTCCGGGGACGAATACCTCCGTGAAAATCGGCGGCTATGTGAAGACGGACGTGATTTATGACGTTGATAACGCCAGCCGGAGCGGCGCGTTGCAGGATCTGACCCGTTTTGCCGCAATTCCTCTTGATGGCGGCGCGGATTCGAACGAGCAGAACTTCCGCTTTCACGCCAAGCAAAGCCGGATTAATCTGGCGACATACACGCCGAGCGAATACGGCACGGTCAAGACTTATATCGAAGGCGACTTTTTCAATGGCGAAGGAACCGAGACGTTTTCAAACAGCTCGGGTTTTCGCTTGCGTCACGCCTATGGCGAGATCGGCGGGTTCCTGGCCGGACAGACCTGGTCGAACTTTATGGACATGGCGGCTTATCCCGAGACAATTGATTTCGGCGCGACCGTGGGCCGGACATTTATAAGACAGGGGCAGTTGCGTTACACGCATGATTTCAGCGATACGCTTGATCTGGCTCTTGCGATTGAAAACCCGGCTGCGGACGTCTCGGAGGACGTAGGCAATTCCCAGCAGGAGCTTGACGATCTGCCTGATTTCACAGCGCGTCTCACCAAATCCGGAGACTTCGGCAGCCTGTCACTGCGTGGTATGGCCAGACAGATTCAGGTCCGGGACGTATCAAGCGGGGATGAAGAGGAGGAATTCGGCTACGGCGTTGGCCTGTCCGGCAAGATCAAGGTCGGCGCAAAGGACGATATCCGCTTTGACGTGAAATACGGGGACGGCATCGGCCGCTATATCTTTGACGTCGGCCTTAACGGCAAGGCCGCCGCGTTTGACGATACGCCCGGCGTTCTGGAAACGCAGGAAGCCTGGGGCGGTTACGTCGGTTACCGCCACTGGTGGACGGACGTTCTGCGTTCCAACGTTTATTTCGGCTACGTCTCGCAGGATAACGAATCCTTCCTGGACCCGGACGCCGTGAACGAGGAGGTTTACTCTGTCCACGGCAACCTGCTCTGGGACGTTACCAAGAAAGTCCGCGTCGGCGGCGAGGTAATCCACGGCGCGCGTGAGACCGAATCCGGCCTCGAAGGCGACGGCACCCGCCTGCAGTTCGGCGCGTATTACTTCTTCTAGAAGTCGGCGGTTGAAGGAGACCACAGGCAGAGGGCGCGACGATTATCGCGCCCTCTTTTTTACTCGGAAACTAAATTCTGATCTCATACCGTCCCGCCAAATGCTGGATGAATTGCCAGGCGACGCGGCCCGAGCGCCCGCCGCGGGTTTTTGCCCATTCGAGAGCCTGCGCATGCAGCAAATCCTCGCGCAGGGGGATTTTGTAGTTGTCCGCGTAATTGCCGACCATGGCGAGGTATTCGTCCTGCGAGCAGGGATAAAAGCCTAGCCAGAGCCCGAACCTGTCTGAGAGAGACACTTTTTCCTCAAGCGACTCGCCCGACTGAATGCCGGAGCTGCGCTCATTCTCGATCATCTCGCGCGGCATGAGATGGCGGCGGTTCGATGTCGCGTAAAACAAGACGTTATCCGGCCTTGCCTCGATCCCGCCTTCAAGCACGACTTTCAGGGACTTATAGCGCGAGTCGTGCGCATCAAACGAAAGATCGTCGCAGAACAGGATAAATTTCTTGTCATCCGCAGTGCGCAGAACATCAAGCAGGTCCGGCAGCGTATCAAGATCCTCGCGAAAAATTTCGATCAGGATCAGCGGCGTTTTGACCTCCTTGATCACGCGGGCGTGAACGGCCTTGACGAGCGAGCTTTTGCCCATGCCGCGCGAACCCCAGAGCAGGGCGTTATTGGCGCTGTAGCCGTAGGCGAATTGCCGCGTGTTCTGAATCAGGATTTCGGTTTGCTGCTCAAGGCCGACCAAAAGATCAAGCGGCAGAGCGCCGGTTTTGCTAACGGGTTTCAGCGCCTGCCGCCGCGGTTGCCACAGCCAGGCATTGGCGTTGCGCCAGTCGGGCGCGCCAGGGCGCAGGATGTTGTTCTGCCGCTCCAGCGCCAGCGCCATGCGCTCCAGCAGCGCAAGGGCTTTGCTGATAAGGCCTTTAGAAATTTCTCTTTGCGCCATGAATTTTCGGTCTTCTGCTTTACAGGTTTTTAACCGCGAATGAACGCTAATGTATAGCGCGAAGCGCTGTATTCAACGCAGAGAGATCACAGAGCGCACAGAGTTTATATAGCTTAAAACACTCTGTGTCCTCAGTGCGCTCTGTGTTGTGAAGAGACTACGCCTTCGGCGTTGAATTTGAGCTTATTCGTGTTCATTCGTGGTTAAAAAAAACGTTATTTTCAAAACTGTCTGATTGCCTTTGAACGCATATGCGTTATAGTCCGCAGTTAATCAGAAAAATGTAAATTGTTAAAGGAGTGAGTGAGAAATGCTGATTTCAACCGCCTACGCCGCTGGACAGACCGCTGCAGAAACGCCGGGCGGCGCGGAGGTGTTTATCTGGAATATGGGGCTGATCGTTATTCTGGTCGCGCTGTTTTATTTTCTGCTGATCATGCCGCAGCAAAAGCGATTTAAAGAGCACAAGGCTATGCTGGATTCGCTGCGCAAGGGTGATAAAGTCATCACCGGCGGCGGTTTGCTTGGCAAAATCGACAAAGTCGTTGATGAGAACGAAGTGGTTCTCGACCTTGGCGGCGGCGTGAAAGTGACTGCGCTGCGCTCGACCATCCAGACGAAAAACGACCCGATCCTTAACCCTGCTAAAAACGATAACAAGGGTAAAAAGGAAGAAGAAAAGAAGGAAGATAACAAGAAGAAAGACGAACAGAAAGACAAGAAGGAAACAGAGCCTTCCGGGGATAAGAAGAAGGGCAAGGGCTCTTAAGTTAACAATAACCTGAATCGTCACCCGCAAGGGAACATCTTGACCGAAGCAATCCATAGCGAGTATGGATTGCCGCGTCGGCCTGAAGGCCTCCTCGCAATGACGACGTAGAGAGAATAACGAAATAACGTCAGAGAATAAAACACATGGTCCATATTCCCCGCTGGAAAGTGATAGCCGTTATTCTGGTTTGCCTGTTCGGGCTGCTGTACAGCGCGCCGAATTTGCTGGGCGGCGAGACGCGCGCCTGGATGCAGGAAAATCTTCCCGGCTGGATGCCGACGCAGGCGGTGAATCTCGGCCTTGATCTGCGCGGCGGCTCGCATCTGCTGCTTGAGGTTGATATCGACACCGTCATCCGCGAGCGTTCCGAGGGGGTCGTTGACGGCGTACGTCCGGAACTGCGTGAACAACGGATCGGCTATACCCGGATTACGGCTCTTCCGGGCGGCGGCGTTCGCTTGAAATTGCGCGATATTGAGCAGGCGGGAAGCGCGCGAGAGATTCTGCGCGACATCGAAAGCGGGCTTGAAATCACAACGGATGAAGATGTGGTCGAGGCCGTGTTCAGCGATGCCATGCTAAAACAAATCCGTGACCAGACCATCGCGCAATCCATTGAAATTGTTCGCCGCCGCGTTGATGAAACAGGAACGCGCGAGCCCGTGATTCAAAGACAGGGTGAGGACCGTATCCTGATCCAGATTCCCGGTTTGGATAATCCGCAACGCATTAAAGAGCTTCTCGGCAAGACCGCAAAACTGACCTTTCATCTGGTTGATGAAGGCGGAAGCGGCGGACGCCACAGCGCCGGCTCCAAGCTTTACCCTTTTGCCGAGGACCCGAACCAGACCTTGCCCGTGAAGCGCCGCGCGCTGATCACCGGCGATATGCTGACCAGCGCGTCGTTTTGTAACGACCAGTTTGGACAGGCGGCCGTGTGTTTCCGTTTTAACGGGATCGGCACGAAGAGGTTCTGCGACATTACCCGCGAGAACGTGAACAAGCCGTTCGCCGTTATTCTGGACGGTGAAGTCGTTACGGCGCCGAATATCAATGAGCCGATATGCGGCGGGCAGGGTCAGATTACCGGGAACTTCACCGTTCAGGAAGCCAATGACGTTGCGCTTTTATTGCGCGCCGGCGCGCTGCCTGCGCCTTTGAATGTCCTGGAAGAGCGCACGGTTGGGCCTTCGCTCGGCGAAGATTCCGTCGAGGCCGGTAAAAAAGCCAGCCTGATCGGGCTTGCGCTTGTGATTGTCTTCATGGCGGCGGCTTATGCGCGGTTCGGAATGATGGCCGACGCGGCGCTGCTTGTTAATATCGCGCTGATTTTCGCCGTGCTGTCTGGATTGCAGGCGACGCTGACTTTGCCGGGGATTGCCGGGATCGTTTTGACGGTCGGCATGGCGGTGGACGCAAACGTGCTGATTTTCGAGCGTATACGCGAGGAAATCCGCGCGGGCCGGACGCCGATTTCGGCGATAGACAGCGGCTATAAACAGGTGATGAGCACGATTATCGACGCGAACCTGACGACGCTGATTGCCGCGGCGATCCTGTTCTCGTTCGGCACGGGCCCGATCAAGGGCTTCGCCGTGACGCTGGCGATCGGGATTTTGACCTCGCTGTTCTCGGCGATTATGGTGACGCGCCTGATCCTTGTAACCTGGTTGCACAAGACAAAACCGGCGGAGCTGAAGATATAGGAGGATGTTTATGAACCACAAAGTCACAAAGACGCAAAGAACACAAAGATCACGAGAAGAAAAACGCGCCGCAGGCATTCTAATAACCGCGAATGGACGCTAATCCACGCGAATAGTCCTCCAAGAAAATTTGCGTTCATTTGTGTTTATTCGCGGTAAAAAAACGCGCTTCGCGTATTTAGAAGAACTTTGTGATCCTGGTGTGCTTGGTGGTTGAAAAAGAAAAACGAACAAACGGATTTATAATATGAAACCCCTTAGACTGGTGCCCGACGACACGAAGATTGATTTCATACGCATGCGCTTTGCCGCGTTCGCGTTTTCAGCGTTACTGATCGCCGGATCGATTGGCGCGATTGTGACGCAAGGGCTTAATTTCGGGATTGATTTTACCGGCGGCACGCTGATTGAAATCCGCCTTGACGAGGCGCCTGATATCGGCGCGCTGAGGGACCGCCTTAACGGCCTTGGCTTCGGCGATATCCAGATCCAGGAATTCGGCTCGGAAACCGACCTTTTGCTCCGTATGCCGGAACAGGAAGGCGGGCCGGACGCTCAGCAGGCCGCCATTAACACGGTCCGGGAAAATATAAACGAGAAGTTTGGAGAAGACGCCGTCGAATACCGCCGCACGGAATTCGTTGGGCCGCAGGTGGGGGAGGAACTGAAGAAGAAAGGCCTCTACGCGATCCTGTTTTCTCTTGCTGGCATTCTCGCCTATATCTGGTTTCGGTTTGAATGGCAGTTCGGCGTGGCGGCGATTATTGCGCTCGCGCACGATGCGATTTTCACGATCGGGCTGTTTTCGGTTATGCAATGGCAGTTTGATTTATCGACCGTTGCGGCTGTGCTGATGATTGCCGGGTATTCGATTAACGATACCGTCGTCGTGTTCGACCGGGTGCGCGAGAACTTGCGCAAATACAAGAAAAAAGCGCTTTCAGAGGTCTTTAACCTATCGATCAACCAGATGCTGGCGCGCTCAATAATGACTTCTCTGACGACGCTGCTGGCCCTTGTCGCGCTGTGGACGTTCGGCGGGGAGGTGATCCGCGGTTTTATCAATGCGCTGATCGTCGGCATTCTGATCGGGACGTATTCGTCCGTCTTCGTGGCGACGCCGGCGCTGCTTTATCTGGGTATCCGTAAAAACGCCGGTCAGGGTACGGACGAAAGCGCGCAAGCCTCGGAGGCGTGATGGATATCACGCCGCTGGTGCATGAAAGCGTTAAGGTCGTTCAGGGCTACGGTCCCGGTTTCTTCCGCATTAACGGCGTCATTTACCGCCAGAGCGTTCTGGTGACGGCGGACAAGGTTGTGGAAATATCTGTGGACAACGCCGAAGACGGCTTGCAAATCAGGGAGATGGAAGAGTTTCTGGGTCTTGTGGGTAAGCTGGAATTGCTGTTGATTGGAACGGGCAGCTATTTCAGCCCGTTAAAAGAAGAAGATCGCTTAAGGCTTAAAGGAAAAAATCTGTCTGTCGATCTTATGGACTCTGGGGCTGCATGTCGGACGTACAATGTCCTCGTCGCTGAGCAGCGACGTGCGGGGGCAGTATTAATTCCGGCTTAGTGTCCGTCTGTTCCGGCGGACGCAAAAGTACCGTTGTCTCGTACATTCCATATCCGTGTCTCTCAATATGCGCAACTCGCCGGTCTATATCCACGCCGATAAAAGCAAAAGCGCCGTAAGGTTCATGCGCGTCGGGGACGCACTCCGTGGCGGATTGCAACGACATGCAGAAATAGCCGGGCCTTTTCACCTCAAAATGATCGATGTGCAGATGCCCGTTTATTACGCCGATCAGATTGGGCGCGCTGTCAAGGATGTCCTGAAGCTCTCTATGCTGCGGGTAATAAACGTGACCGCGCGTTACGTCGTGGCTGGTAAGGAAAGTTTCAAGCCCTGCCTCCGGCGTAAAGATCGGCGCATGAGAAAATACGATTGACGGCGCCTCGGCGCTTTTCAGCTCACTGTCCAGCCAAGCGAGGTCTTTTTCAATGTTTGGTAGAAGGTCGTTCGTAACTTTAACCTCGGGCCGGAAGTAGACAAGGTGAAGGCCTTTATAATACTCGCTTGACGAGAAGGGTGTTTCTTCCGTGACGTCGAACCAGTCTTTATGTTCAAGATACTTGCGCTCGTTATTCCCCGGAAGTCTGCGGATTGAGCCATCGAAGTCTTTGCTTTTTTCTACGACCAAGGCCAGGTTTTCGCGGTCTTCCTGTTTGCCGTAGCCGGAAATTGCGTCGCCAAGATCAATGATTTTGCTAATCCGTGATCTCTGTACGCCTTCTCTCCCAGGCTCTGAAGCCTTCCAGAAACATTCGCCTAATATGTCTAGAGCATTATCCCCGCGGCGGCGGACATGCTGATTAAATGCCTGACGCGGCGCATGCAGATCAGTAATTACGCCAAGATGAACGAGTCCGGCCATCACGCCTCGCTTTTACTCTATTACACACCCAATAAAATTCTACGCGCATCATTTAAATAAAAAAACGGGAAAGTAAAGAACTTTCCCGTTTGTCCGTATGTTTTTCGCAAGTTTTTTGTCAGGACGCCAGCGCGAGCTTGTCGCTTTCAAAAATCTGCGCCACGTATTCCCAGTTGACGAGATTATCAACGAAGGCTTCCAGATATTTCGGACGGGCGTTGCGGTAGTCGATGTAGTAGCTGTGCTCCCACACGTCGCAGCCCAAAAGAGCTTTCTTGCCGTGCGCCAGCGGATTTTCCGCGTTCGGCGTTTTCATGATGGCCAGCTTGCCGCCGTCTTCCTGTATCAGCCAGACCCAGCCCGAGCCGAATTGCCCGACCCCGTTTTCGATGAACTGGCCGCGGAAATCGTCGAACGATTCGAAGCTTTCTTTAATCGCGGTTTCAAGGTTGCCGGGAATGTTCCCGCCGCCATTTGGCTTCATCCAGTTCCAGAAATGAATATGGTTCCAGTGCTGGCCGGCGTTGTTAAACAGTGCGGCTTTGGAGGAATCCTTGAACGATTCCTGAACGATCTCTTCAAGAGATTTGCCTTCCAGGCCGGAGCCCTGCAGCAGGTCAGCGCCTTTCGTGACATAGGCGTTGTGGTGTTTGTCGTGGTGGAATTCGAGCGTTTCCGCCGACATATAGGGCGCCAGCGCGTCATAGGCGTATGGCAGGTCAGGCAGTTCGAACGTCATTGTTTTCTCCTTAAGGCTTGATTTGATTTATTTTTAAACTGTACGAATAAGAACTATTTTCATCAGGGAAACAGGCAAGCGTCAATGGCCCAAAAACGAAGCTACAGCGGCGATATTTTACGGCAGGGCGATTCAAACCGCTATTTAATTTCGCTGTTCGCAAGGCCTGAAGCCCGGCCGCCGCTCTGGGCGCTGTTCGCGTTTAATCTGGAGCTCGCCCGGACGCGCGACGTGGCGAGCGAGAAAATGCTGGCCCTGATCCGGCTTCAATGGTGGCGCGAAGCGCTGGAGGCGTTGGAAAAGGGTGAGGTAAGACACCAGATTTTACAGGATCTATCTCCCTTCATTTCTCCTTTCGGTGAGGGGGGAGGAGATCATATGCGGCATTTACATTCCCTCATCTCCGCCCGCGAGGAAGAAATCGAAAACGAAGACGCGTTGAACGGCGTCGAAAGCATTGAAGCGTTTCTCGAAAAAATATCGTTACCGCTCATGAAAATGGCGGACGCGCTCAACGGCGGACAGGAAGACGACAATATGATCCGGCAGACGTCAAAGGCTTATATGCTATCAAGTCTTCTTATGGCCGCGCCTTACGAGCGCGCGCGTTTGAATGCGCATATGTCCGGAATTCAGGATCACGTCCGGGACGTTGTGAGCCGTGCGCAGGAAATGAACGCCGTCAGGCCCGTTACGGCCCTGTTCCGCGCGCAGGGCGCGCTGACGGATTTGCAACTCGGGCGCATAAAAAAGGCAGGCTGCGCCCTTGACAACCCGGCCCTGCTGAAACCAGTTCCCTTCAAGGAATTGCGGATATTCTTCAAAACGCTTGATATTCATAATTCCTGAACTATTTTATGAGAGCATGAATCTGGCGCTTTGTAGCGCCGGGCTTGCAAGCAACAGGGATAGATTGTCATGACGGATATATCAGGTATCGGCGGCGTAAGGCCGCCAAACCCCGCAACCCAGCGTCAGGAAGCGCAGGGACGCGAACGCGCCGAGGAATCACGCGAGGCGCGTGAGCCGCGCGATACGGTGGAAATTTCCGAAGAAGCGCTCTCGCTTCAGGAAGCGCGGGAAACGTCCGAAGAAACGCGCGAGCTTCTGGCGGAGCGTGAAGAGGCCGTTGGCGTCGACCGCGAGCGGGCTGAAGAGCTTTAGAAGCGAGTTACGAGAAGCGAGAAGCGAGTTTAAGAACCCCTCACCCTCCCACGCTTCGCGCGGGTCCCTCCCTCTCCCTTGGGAGAGGGCAACGGAGCTTTAGCGTAGTGGGTAAGGGAAAATCTCGCTTCTCGCTACTCGCGTCTCGCTTCTAATAGTTATCTCCAATCTCGCATGCGCTCGTTATGTTGCTGAATGCGCTGCTGGTGCAGTTTCTTTTGCATCAGGAATTCGTCAGAATAAGGGAATTCGCCATCACCGTCATAATAGGGAATTTCCTTGTACGGCCACATGACGCGGCGGTATTCGTGGCGCCGGGCGATATTGCTGGTCATTTCCTGCTCGACAAGCCGTTTGAGTTCTTCGGCGTTCAAAAAGCGAAGTTTTTCTTTTGCCTGCGCGAGACGTTCTTCTGACCAGATGTCCGGTTTCGGGCTGCCGGGATCGTCCGGATCAAGTATAACGCCGGTTCCGGCGGCCATGCCGATATCGGCTTCTGGAAGGGCGTAGAGCGCTTCGCCTTCGCCAACATAGACGCCGTATTTGTCTTCGATAGTTCCGCCCCAGACAATCGTGCCGCGGATGCCGATCGTGCCGTAAGGCGTATCTAGATCAACCTGTGGGGCCTCGCGTTTCGAGATCATGCCACTGACGAACTGGAAGACGCCGCGGACGAAGCCGAAATGCGCGCGGTTTTCTTCCGCGTCATAGGGATCAAAGACGAATTCGTTGATTTCAAGCTCGCTATTCGCGCCGAGCGCAATTTCCGTGTCGTCAATCATCAGGATAACAACGCGTCCGTCCGGGCCGGTCCGGATAACGTTGTAAAGAAAAACCTGATCATCCTTTTGAAGTTTCAGCCCGCCGTTCAGCCGCACATCGCCCTTGAGAGCGACGACCGTTCCGATCGGCAGATGATCCTGCGCCGCTGCCAGAAAGGGCGGAAAGAAAAACATGCAAAATAAAAAAGCGCATGCGCGCAACGTTCTCATCCGGTCCTGCTCCGTTTTTTCTTTCATTTTACCATGTTTTAGCTCAAACGCATGAGGACGGCGTGTCAAATTTTACTGGTATGCAATGTAGTTTCGAAGCCGCCGTTTTTGAGAAATTGCACGATGTATTCACGCGGTTTGCGGTCGTTCATGATGAAGGCGTGCGCGCTGTTCACGGCGACATGGTCTCTCATACCGGAGATTTTGGTACTTTCAACGCTGACGAGCCCGTCATTGGGTTTTTCAAGCATGAGATCGCTGACGGGATTCAGGATGTTGTTCGTGCCCGCGATTACGCCAAGCTCGAAATCCACGGGCGTATCGGCGTAGGCTTTGCGCGCCTCGGTGGTGAGTTCCTGTCCGGCGGGGCCGTAGAATTTTTTGTACAGCCAGACGTCTTTCAGGAAATCGGCGACTTCGCTGCCCTTGTTCGGCGGGGCGAGCATGACGACGCGTCCGAGATTTTCCGGCCTGTGCCGCGTCAGATAGGAGCGGATAATTAATCCGCCCATGGAATGCGTGACGAAATGTAAGCTCTCGTAATCCGAGAACGCCTTATGATTTTTTAATTCGTCATGGATAATCAGCGCGAGCTTGTCGATCGGCATTTTCATCGACGGATAGTCGATATTGAGGACCTCGAATCCTTCACGCCTTAAATACGCCGCCAAAGGGCTCATCACCAGCGCAGGCTGGGCAATGCCGTGGAGAAGAGCTACGAGTTCTCTAGTCATGTCCGCCGCATATTTTTATCTAACCACCACACACTACTATCTTACACCGTTTGGCGTTAAAGTAATACGCAGTGTTGTTTTCAATAGAGAGATTTTCATGGATAACAGAGATGATAAAGACGCCTTTTCGAAAATTTCCGGCGGCATGGACAAGTTCGTGTCCGCTAGCCGGAAGGGGCGCTCTGTGATCAATCTGGCCCTTGCGGGCGGTTTGGGCCTCTTTTTTGTGGCGTTGCTGGTGAGTTGCCTCTTTGGCGGCGGCGAAAATCCGGCGGACCAGGATAATGCTTTCACCTCTGAAACGCGTCTCTATCAGGACGCCGCAAGCCAATTCATCGGTCATGAGCAATACCCGGCCATCAAGGAGGAGATCACCGCCCTGTTCGCGCAGCGCGGCGTGCGCTACGACGAGGCGACGGCGCGGGAGTATATCGGCTTTCTGACTGAAATGCGGAAAAAGTACGGTGTTGCGGAGATCGAAATCGTGCGCTGTGTGCGTGAGTCGACGGGACGCGGACAGGATGATCTCTTGCGTTTGAAAACGCTGACGCGCGGCTGTGCTGTAGCCATGGAAATCATGAATCAGAAGGGCAGCGGAATAATCGGTCCGGCAGAGTGAGTTACGCCGCTTCCTTAAGAGCCGCAAGCCACGCGTCCAGGTCATTCAGGGCGCGACGGGACATGGCTTGTTTGCGATCCTTACCCTTGATTTTCTTCTTTTTGCCATTGGCCGTTATGACGGAGTCAAGCGGCGGGAACAGGCCGAAATTGATATTCATCGGCTGATAGGTCTCGCTGTCCGCGCCGCCGGTGATGTGATTGAGAAGCGCGCCGAGGGCCGTCGTGGCAGGCGGCATGGAGATCGGCTGGCCGAGTTTTTCGCTGGCCGCGAAGCGCGCGGCCATGATGCCGACTGCGGCGCTTTCGACGTAACCTTCACATCCTGTAATCTGACCGGCGAAACGTATGACTTGTCTGTCATCCCGTTGCAAAACGGGATCTCGTTCTTCAATGGCGCCAGATCCCTCCCGGCGAAAGTCGGGATCACGCCGGGATGACATGTATTCTTTTTTCAATGCCAAAGTCTCCGACAGCAATTTCGGACTGTTTATAAACGTGTTGCGGTGCAGGCCTCCGAGCCGCACAAAATTCGCGTTCTCAAGCCCCGGTATCTGCTTGAAAACCTTGACCTGTTCGCCGTATTTCATCTTGGTCTGGAATCCGACCATATTATACAGCGTTCCGAGCGCGTTATCCTGCCTGAGCTGAACCACCGCATGAGGTCGCTCGCCCGTATGCGGATTGGTCAGGCCGACAGGCTTCATCGGGCCGAAGCGCAAAGTTTCCGGCCCGCGTTCGGCCATGACCTCGACCGGCATGCATCCTTCGAAATAAGGCGTGTCTTTTTCCCATTGTTTGAACTCAATTTTTTCGGCCTCCAGCAAGGCCGCTATAAAGGCGCCGTATTGCGCCTCGTTCAGCGGGCA
Organism: uncultured Pseudobdellovibrionaceae bacterium; assembly: GCA_964498755.1. Lineage (GTDB taxonomy): Bacteria > Pseudomonadota > Alphaproteobacteria > Micavibrionales > Micavibrionaceae > RZZS01. The sequence continues at coordinate 13,802 of CAZCIB010000013.1, forward strand.
GTTGATGTAATCCTTGCCCGCGCCGTGCGGGCCTTCCTTGTCGTATCTGGATTGAAACCAGGCGACGTTCATATCGATGCTGTCTTTTTCGATGATCGGGGCGATGGCGTCGAAAAAGGCGAGGGCGTCTTCATCCGTGAGGTCTTTGATCGCGTTCGCGAGCGGTTCCGACGTCAAGGGGCCGGTGGCGATGATAACGCTGTCCCACTCTTCCGGCGGCAATCCCGAAACTTCTCCGCGTTCAATTGTAATAAGCGGGTGGCTTTCCAGCGCCGCCGTTACGCCTTCGGAAAAGATATCGCGGTCGACGGCCAGCGCCCCGCCCGCCGGAACGGCCGCCTTGCCGCCCTCGCGCATGACGAGCGAGCCGCAACGTCGCATTTCCTCGTGCAACAGGCCGACCGCGTTGTTTTCCGCGTCGTCCGAGCGGAAGGAGTTCGAGCAGACCAGCTCCGCGCACTGCCCCGTTTTATGCGCGGGCGTTTCGACATGCGGGCGCATTTCGTGCAGGATCACGGGAACGCCCATGATTTCCGCGGCCTGCCACGCAGCCTCGCTCCCGGCGAGCCCAGCGCCGATGATATGGATGGGGGTAATGGACATAAACGTGGTCATAACAAAGTTCCATGCTTTTATCAATGGTCTGGCATGTAGCAAATTTTGTTGACATAAATGTTTTAAGGGCTTAGTTCGTAGGTAATTTAAACTTTTAAATACGAAAGGGTGTGAAAGATGAGCGAGCAAACGGTTAAGCCTGCTTTTGAAAGGACGTTTTATGTGCCGCAGAAAGATCTTATTTCGCCAGGCGATCCGCAAAACTGGAAGGATGGTAATCCGGATGGGCCAGTAAGCGAACAGTTGTTCAAGGCCGAAATTGACAGGGCGCTGGCTGAGCTGGCATCTGAAAGCCCTGTTTTGAGCGAAGCGCGCGTTCCTCCGGATTATCGGCTCAAGGCGGAGCCTCCAATGCCGGGAGATAAAGTGACGATCTCTCTGTATAATGCGTTTGATAAGGCCGAGTATGGAGACTTTCAGGTTGTTGTATCCGCAAATAATCGGGACATTGCTGAAACCCGTACAGATACGCCTGCGAGTGCGGCGTATCGTTTTGGGGGCTAATTTTAGCTACTCCCAAAACTCCGCGCGGTCGGGGACGCGGGTGAAGGCGATTTTCGTGCCGACGTAACCGGCCCTGGTCTGCGGGGCCGGTCCGAGCTGAACCGTTTCCGCGCCGTATTTGCCGTTCAGCTTGTCCATCGCCTGCGAGAGCTTTTCGTAGCCCGTTTGGATTTTTTGATATTCCTCCGAGCGCGTATCGAACAGATCCGGCGTGATCTCGCGCCGCCTCACAAGGCCGGTGAGGGTGATGGAGAGTTTCTTTATTTTGAGAATCTCGGAGAGGTGGAATCTCGGAATCTCAGAATCTCGGAATCTCGGAGTTTTGGAATGTCCCATAGAAACGCTTGTGCATCCTGGTGAAAGCTGGGATTTAGTTTTTAAAACATTTGAATTCCGAATTTCATCTGGATACGAATCAAGTGTTTTTTCCGAGATTCTGAGATTCTGAGATTCCGAGATTCCAAAACTCTGGGGTTCCGAAACTCCGAGATTCCAGAGTTCTTCCAGCGCCTTCAGAAAAGAAAAATTATCCTGCGTCGGGGGCAGGCGGGCCTCCCCGGCCCAGCGGCGGCCGTCGACGGTTTTCACGGACAGGGTGAAGCTCGTTGCGTAAAACTCCTCGCGGCGCAGACGGGTCGCGGCCTTGGTGGTCAGGCGGCGCGCCATCTGTTTCGCCTTGTCCGGCGCGCGCAAATCGGGGTCAAGCACGCGGGAATGGCCGATTATGCCGCGCTTTGTTTCCGGCGCGGGCGCGTCCTGCCCGTGCAGCCACATCCAGAAGCGCTCGCCCTGGACCCCGCCCCAGATTTTGCGGGCGTGTTTGGGGGAGAGATTCCAGAACTGTTCGATTGTTTTGATTCCGGCGTTATTCAGCCGGCGTTCCATGTTGACGTTGATGCCGGGCAGGTCCGTGAGCTTGAGGTCAAACAGTGGTCCCGGCAGATCCTGCTCCTCGATCACCACAAGCCCGTCGGGCTTTTGCATTTCGGTGGCGACCTTGGCGAGAAAGCCCGTGGGCGCGAGGCCGATGGAACAGCGGATATGCGCGCCGACATTGCGGCGCAGCCCGTCCTTGATCTGGCGGGCCAGCGCGAGCGCGTTCTCCCGCAGCCTTTCCCGGCCCAGCAGGGAACAGGCGACTTCGTCGATGGACCACACCCGGTCGATATGCAGGTGGTTTTCGATCTCGTCCATGATGCGGTAATGGTAATCGACATAGACGTGATGCCGCGCGAGTACGCAGCGCAGGCCCGGGCACATCTTTTTTGCTTCGTAAATTTTCGTCCCCGTCTTGACCCCGTAAGCCTTGGCCTCGTAGCTCGCCGCGATCGCGCAGGTATAGTCGGTCTCCATCGGCACGACGGCGACGGGCTTGCCGCGCAGCTCCGGGCGTTCCTGCTGCTCGACGCTGGCGAAATAGCTGTTGAGGTCCAGAAAAAGCCAGTTCAGCGTTCCGGTCATTGTTTTTCTCCGTTCGAATGGTTACGAGTATGGAGAAAAGAGCAGAACAAAGCAAGAACAAATCCCGGAATCTCGGAATCTCGGAATCTCAGAGCCTCAGAGTTCTGGAAACTTAAAATATCGTGTAAGAACGCTCGGGCATCCCTGCAGAAGCTGGCGGTTGATTTTCAGGAATTTCCGGATCCCAATCTTTATCGGCATGGACATTAAGCGTCTTTTCATGGACTCCAGGATTCCGAGATTCCGGGATTCCGAGATTCCAAGATTCGGACTTGCCAGCACAGCCAAAGCCTCGCACAATGGCCATGCAGTTAAGAGGAGAGCAATTATGCACACAGCCGAAGTCACGGAAAGCCGTTTTAACATGTGGCGCGCCGTATTCGCCATGGCGCACGCCGACGGGATCGTTACGGATGAAGAGGCGGAGTTCATGGATGAATACCTGAACAACGTTGATTTCACGGACGAGCAAAAGGCCGTTTTGCGCGCGGATATCAAGGACCCGCAAAATGTGGGCGAAATGTTTGCGCAAATCACCGAACAGTCCGACCGCAGCCAGTTCTTCTATTTCGCGCGGCTTCTGGCCTGGTGCGACGGGGATTTCGACGCGCAGGAACAGGAAATTCTCGATAAGATGAAAATCAGCCATGTCTCCGGCCTCGATATGGATCTGATTTCAAAGAGCGTTCGCGAATCTGCGGCTCTGGTCGCCGAGGACCTGAAAGAGCAGGGCAGCGCCTCTTTCAATTTCTGGGAAAAAATTAAATCTTACGAAGAAAACAAGGGCGATCAGACGGATTAGCCGGTTCAACGAAACACTTTCGTTCCGTTCAGATTAAACGCCGTCTGGCGCGCTTTCGGCGCGCGTTCGGGATTCACGGGATAGTCCCGCCCGTCGAATTTCAGGGCCACATTCCGCGTCTCGCTCCAGCGACCGTCAACGCGGATGATAATATCCTTCCAGCCGTTTGTCGTTTCATTGCTGACCACCATCGGCGGACGCACGGGCCGGACTTTTGAAACAGGGTCAAAGCGTTCCACGCCGGCGCGCATTACGTACATGGTGCAGCCGTGCAGCTCGCACCACGTCTGATAGGGCGCCTTCATGTGGACAAGCGCGTCGCGGCGGCCGTCGCCGTCCAGATCAATGCGCACGTAGTCGAAGCGGCTGTTGGCAGGTCCTGCGCCGCGCTCCATCATGGATTGCATGGAAGAAATCAAAACGTCATCGCTTAGATCCCGTACGCCGGCCCCGGGGATCGGAGTCAGGGGATCGACCGCAGGCGCGCCTTTATCGGAGCCGCCGCAGGCGGAGAGGAGGAGGCATGAGAGAACGGCAATAATTCCCGGCGTACAGTTCCGCATAAGGGCCCCAGAAGCTGAAAGCCATGCTTTCAGAAAATACAGTTACGTGTGCTCTATCAAAATATAATACAGGCAAGCATGCGCCTTCGAAAGGGTCTGCCAGACTCCATGCACATTTTTTCCGGGAAAAACTGGACATTTCCGGTCCCGTATTTTATAACAATGCCCATATAAAAATTCGAGAAATCGAATAAGTGTGTGTGAGGTAAAAAAATGGCGCGCTATTCACTGCTCGACTTGCAGCTTATGAGCTGCAACGTCTGGGGCGGCATGGCGTCTGTTATGGCAGACGCCTTCATCACCGCCGAAAAATCCGTTAGTCAGTTTACGCACGGCGTAGACCCGGTGTCCATGTCAATGCGGATTGCTGCGGCCAATCTGACAATGACGGAAATGTTTCTGAGCACGTATCCGCGCCAGCCCTATAACCTGCCGGAGACGAAGATCAACGGCGAGACGGTCAAGGTGATGGAGGAATATGTCGACCACGCCGCGCCGTTTGGTCCGCTGCTGCATTTCAGGCGTGAAGGCGTCGCGCGCAATGACCCTAAAGTTCTGATCGTGCCGCCGCTCTCCGGCCATCATCCGACTTTTATCCGCGATGAAATCCGCGAATTTATCAGGGACAGCAAAGTCTTCGTTCCCGACTGGCAGGACGCGCAGGATATTCCTGAGAGCGATGGCAGGTTCGATCTCGATACGTACCGGGATGCGCTGATCCACTATATCAAAAATGTGACGGGGCCGGACGTGCATATCGTCGCGATTTGCCAGTCAACGGTTCCGGTTTTGATGGCGGCCGGGAAAATGGCGGCGGAAGATCCGGATATGCAGCCGCTGAGCATGACGCTCAAGGCCGGGCCGATCGACGTGCGCCGCGCATCCGGCAAGGTGAGTGACGCTGCGGAAAACGCTTCTTTGAAGGATTTCGAGCGTTTTTATAAAATGCAGGTTTCGCCCTGGCGCGCCGGGGCCGGGCGCGAGGTGCATGCCGGGATTATGCAGCTGTTCGGGTTTTACGCCCTTAATCCCGAATTGTTGCCGAAAGACCTATCCTCTGCGTGGCACGCCACGGTTGCCGGAGACTATGTGGCTCGCGACAAAAAACTTGCCCATAACAGAGATTTCAGGAGCACACTGGATTTAGCGTGGGAGTTCGTCTATCAGACGATGGGGGATGTCTTTATCGCGCCTAAATTGCCGGATGATCCCAATCTTCCAAAAATTACGAAACCTTTTGTTTTCACGGTTGAAGGGGAGACGGATTATATCTCGCCGCCCGGTCAGACAATCGCCGCGCATGCCATGCTTCCCGGCGTTCCGGACGCGCATAAAAGCCACCACCTTCAAAATGGGACCGGGCATTACGGCGTCTTTGCGGGCAGCAAATTTCGGGAGCAGATCGCGCCGCGCACGAAATGGATCATCCGCGAGGCCGCCAATGCGCAAGGCATTGAATACGATTCCGTTCCCGCGGAAACGGAGCTGATCCCGGCGAAAAAATGGGACGGCAAGGTTCCGCCGCCGAAGGATCATCACATCCATGATCAACCCTTGCCGCCCGCCGTTTGCACGCCTTTGCCGTTGGCGTGATTTCAAGGGACGCATGGCTTTTACGTTTAAAGGATGCAAATTTATTATGCCGTCTAAAATCGTATTCTCCCGCTAAAAAAATCCTTCCCAAAATCCCTTTTTTCGTATTAGCATCCAAAGAAAAAACATACAGGGAGACTTACGATGAAAAGCGTTATGGCGCGCGCCTTTGCGGCGGCTGTCCTTGCGACCGGCGTTTTGATGCCCAGCGCCGTTGACGCAAAGGAAACGGCCACTGAAATTGGAACGATTTATGTTGATAAGGATATTGTTATCGGCGTCGACGTCTCCGGCACGATGGACGAGCTCGAGCTGGTTGAAACTGTTATGCCGGGCATCGTCGATCATTTTCTATCTGATGAGGCCGCATTCGGCTATCAATCCGGACAGTGCAACGCGTTGACCATGGTTTATTATGCTGCTGAGGCCTATATCGCGCCGACGATCATTGTTTGCAGCGTTGACGACGCAAAGCGCGTGGAAGAGTCGTTCGTCCGGCGGACGGGTTATAACGCGCGGTGGGGCGTAGACCTTAGCAATGGTTTCAGCCTGAACAGCCAGACAACCACGGTTTCTGAGGGCCTCAGGGCCGCCGGAATCGTGTTCGCCGATCGTGACGGCGAGCGTAAGATTGAGTCGAATGAAAGGGTCGTGATACTGACCGGGGATGAATTTCTTGAATGGGATCAAATTCCCGCGCTCGAACAAGCCGCCGAGTTGACAGTCGGGCATGGCGCGCGCATCTGTGCTATGCCGCTAGAGGAAAACGGCATTCTCGCCAATCGGCTGGAAATTCTTGCGACGGAACAGATGGTCATTGTGGAAGGGGATGGCGTGAGCTACCCCGTGATTGTGCGCCCTTGTCAGGCGCAGCGCGCCGGGGGACCGGATGACGTGCGCGACGGACTGGCCAGTTTTCTGCGTACGCCGGGAACATAATCGCGCTTCGGAAACGCTTTAAAAAAGACTCCCTCTGTCCGTATTGCCGCGCTAGTATTTCAAAAAAAATTATACAGGGAGTTTTACGATGCTGTCTTCATTTACGCGAGCTGCGGTCGCCGCAGCTGTGGCGATAAGTTTTTCCGGCGACGTCGCTGCGGAACAACACGGCGATCAACAGCTATACCGTAGTTTTAACGTCGTCGCGCTGGATTTTTCACCTTCGGTACAGGCGGATGGGCGCGAGCAAATGCGCCGTGCGGTTTTGTCTTTTTTCGGTTCGGAAGACTGGCATGCGCTTCGCTCCGGCGGTGAATGCAATCTTGTCAGGATCATCCCATTTGCTGGCGACGCCGCGAAACGTTCTCTGACCCATGAAATCTGCGCGCCCGAAGATGTAAAATCGCTTGCAGATAACTGGATTGAGCGGATTGAAGGGCCGGATCAGTCGCGTAAAAAAGTTATCTGGCTCAACAATGGAGAAAGACTGGCCAGCACAACGCAGCCTTCATCCGCGCTGGAAGAGGCGCATCGCGTTTTTGAGATGTCCCGGAAAAATGGGTTAGTTGCGGGTCAATACAAGCTTGCGATCATAAGCGATCAACTTCCGGACGGGGACGCGCAAGAAGCCAGAGACGCCGCGCGAGATCTGGTGCAGGATTACGGGACGAGAATTTCGGTCGCCGCCCTGCCGACGACAACTTATGATCCGGAGTCGTACTGGTCGATTATTCAGGCCGAAGGGGAAATAACCGAGCAAACGGTTTTCGGGACGCCAAGCTATGTGCCCGCCGGCGTTTTGCGCGAAGCTCTGAATGTCGATGAAATAACGCAAGGTCTTAACAAAGCCTTCGCGGGCTATGGCATGTAATTTTTAATGTGTGGGAGGTTAAAATGAAAAACGCTTTTAAAATGACTGCGGCGGGCGCTGGGGCGCTGGCATTTGGTCTCGTTTCGGCTTCCGATATAACTGCGGCGGAGCCGGATGGGATTCATGATGACAGGGTGGTCAAGCACGTTATTATTCTGGCCGATGTTTCGTCTTCACTGACAGATGAATACGATCATGCCAGAGAGGGATTTCGTGATTATCTGGAAAATGAGGCCGAGCTGGATTTCAACAGCGGGAATTGTATCGCCTTTACGTTTGTGCATTTTGCTCTTGGCCGGCATGTCAGCGATACGCAGATTGCATGCAATGCTGATATGGGCAAAGGCGGCGATGGTAAAAAAGTCCTGGATATGTATATGGACAGGGAAGTTATAAGTCCGGGGCCAGTAGGAGACTACGATGACATGGGCTACAACGCTGTAAAACAGATACGTCTTCTCCATGGCGAAAATGAAGTAGTAACCCTGACAGACGGCACCTACGTTTACAATGCGATGTTGGAAGCCGAGAAGGTTTTCAAAGCCAATGCGGACAGGGCCGCTTCGGAGAGTAGGACGGTTGTGCTGATCGGCGACTGGATTGACTACAGGGACCACACGAACGCTGAGGACCTGACGCGTAAACTGGCGGAAAACTTTGGCGCGCGGGTCTGCCCGATATCCGTGCACGCCCCTGGAACGACCGCGCCGGAATATCATTACGTTGCGACGCCGGAACATATTGAATCCAACGTCAAAGTTGATTTTGGCGGAAAGGAATATCCCCTGACCGTAAGCCCCTGTCCCGTTCAGGAAGCGAGAACGCCGGAGGATATCGGCGTCGCAATTTCCGCCGCTATTAGCGGAATGCGTTTTTAATGGCGGAGCAATGGGGAGAATGTTCGAACCGGCCCGCCTTCGTCCTGACGGACTAAGGCGCGGCATCCGTTTCGCAAGCTACAGACGCTAATCGCGCTGTAGCTACATTTTGCCAAAGGCAAAATGAGCGAAAGCGGATGGCGGAGGAGGAGGGATTCGAACCCTCGATAGAGTTGCCCCTATACCGGTTTTCGAGACCAGCGCATTCAACCACTCTGCCACTCCTCCGGACTATATCAAGCTATCATGAAAAGCGGTTGAATGGTTTTTAAAAAACGGAACCCAGCGTCCTTTGGCAACCACTCTGCCACTCCTCCGGCTCGAAGCTAACAGTTATAATAGAGCCGCGCCGCGTTTTCAAGCAACGCTTTCCATGCGCCGGAATCCTTCCCGCCCGTAAAAGAACCCGTTCGCATGCGGCGTATCCGGCCAGAGCATGCGCAGGCGCGTCTCGGCGCAGGCCGGATCTTCGCCGCCGTCCAGAACGGCGCGAAAAATTTTTGCGACCTCTATCATATTGCATGTATGCGGCGAGAGCCGGAAAGAACGGATGCCGCAGGCCTGCAATGCGCTGAGTTCGTGGATCATGTTCAGGCAGGGATGCGAGAGCGTCTGGATGCCGTTAATCGTCAGGAAATCCTGTCCGTCCAGCGTTTTGAGGCTTAAGCCGTCCGGATCGTTCTCGCAGGCGTAGCGGCAGTTGTCGCGGCGCCGGTCCGCAGCGCGGGCGTGATAGCATCGCCCTGACAGCGCGAGCGGAACGCGCCCGAATACAATCGTTTCGAGCGTGACGTCCAAATCCTGCGCGGCTCCGCCGAGCGCGGCCAGAACATCCTGCGGAAGCTCCGGGGGCAGGGTAAAGTACGTCGCGCCTCTCTTCGTCAGGAACGCCAGCGTATCCTCGTTATAAACATTGACGAACGGGCCGATGCGATGCGGGCTGCCGGAGAGAATATGGAGGGCGGCGAGATCGTTGGCCTCGATCTCGCGATCCTTCTCTTTTAATGTCTTTTGCAAATGCGCGCGGTCCTTCGGCGTGGTGATCGCGGCGAGGCTTGAGAGAATGACTTTTTTGCCCGCTGCCTCGAGGCGCGCGACAACTTCCGGAATAAACGGCGCGAAGAACGGCGCGCGCTTTGCGCAGATCGTCTCACCGAGATAGACGGCGTCAACCGGGGCTTCGTCTGCGATTTGAAAGTAAAAATCCTTCAGCTTTTCCGCAGGCCAGTGAAACAGAACGGGGCCGAGGGTTAAGTCAGGCATGGCTATCTCCATTTCTTTCCGGCGTAGGCGCCTTGCGTTTCGCGGCCGCCTTCGGTAAGCGCGATCAGGCTTTCAAGGTCTGGCTCGCGTCCGTCCATACAGGCGTCCACCGCCGCCCGGAAGGCCGAGACGACCGCGCGGACATAGGCGCGCGAGCGCTGCCGTCCCTCGATTTTCAGGGCCGTAACCCCGGCGCGCATCAACTCGGGCAGTAAATGCGTCAGATTAAGACTGACCGGTTCTTCAAAAGCGTAATACGCGTCTCGGTCTTTCGTGAGGTAACGCCCTTTGCAGATCGTCGGATAGCCCGCGTTTTCCTCGCAGCCGAAGCAATCGATCGTAAAGCCGCCGAGTTTGGTCGCGAGACTCCCGTCCCTGCGTTCTTCATAGCGCACGTGACTGGCGGGCGAGCACACGCCGTCCATATTCGTCGATTGCCCGGTGGCGTAGGATGAGAGCGCGCAGCGTCCCTCCATCATCATGCCGATATTGCCGAAGATAAACGCCTCGATTTCGCAGGGGATCTGTTTGTGAATGGAGCTGATTTCCTCGACCGTCAGGATGCGCGGCAAAACGACGCGTTTGATCCCGAAGGCCTCGCAGCAATAGATTATGGCTTCCGGCGTCGAGGCCCCGGCCTGTACCGAGAGATGCAGACGCTGCTCCGGGTGGCGCGTGGCGGCGTAATGCGCAAGGCCGATATCGGCGAGGATAAGCGCGTCTGCGCCCGCCTTGACGCCTGCGTCTACGGCGTCTTTCCAGTCCTGCATTCTTCCTGCGGGCGGGAAGGAATTGACGGCGAGCAGGGCCTTCGCGCCGCGTTCATGCGCGTAGGCAACGCAGAGGCGCAGCTCTTCAGGCGTGAAGTTGAGGCCCGGGAAATTGCGCGCGTTCGTCGGTCCGCGCAGCCCGCAATAAACCGCGTCCGCCCCGGCGTCCACGGCCGTGCGCAGTCCCGCGGGTGTACCCGCCGGGCAAACGAGCTCGGGCTTTGTCAGCGTGTTTTCTCCGCTCATGCCGAAGCCTTTCTTACTCCGTGTAAAAGCGCGAGCATACGGTGAAGGGCCGGGCTGAGCGGGCCCGCATCGTCCGCAATGCTTTTCGCAAGCGAGCTATCCATATCATCGATCGCGTTGCGCAGAGCCACAACCGATTCCGTGTCACCCTCGATTTTCAGGTCGCGCGAGAAAAATAGCGCGTCGCTATCGCTCTCCCCGTCGATCAGGGCAAGCAAAGTCAAAAAACTGCCCGTAATTTTCGCGTCATGCTTCGGAGGCGCGCCGCGGCGGAACGCGCGAAGGTCCGGATTGACGGGGCAGGGGCTTAAAACCATAACCCATGGCAGATTAACCGGGTCGATCAGGACGGCTTTATTTGCGCCCGCGCCTATGCGCTCGAATATCTCCGGATGGTTTTGCGCTGTGCGGCGCACGATTTTTTTAAGCAGCGGATTAAGCGCAAACGCCGGGACGGGCGCGAGCGCGTAGCGGGGAAGCCTTTTTATCTTGTTTTTCAGGGAAGCATGCATAGACTATTCTTAAGCCGGCGCAGGAAGAAGGCCAACTGCGTCAAATCGTCGCAGTCAGCCGGGCTTTCAAAGCGTCCGTTTTCTTCAGCTTTTTCCCTTCCGCGTCCTGCACGTAAAAGACGTCGATAGCCTTGAGGCCGAGCGTTGTAATTTTCGCGCTGCGGATCTGCAGGCCTTCTTCGCTCAAGGCGCGGGTGATATCGTACAAGAGGCCGGGGCGGTCACGCGCGGCGATCTCCAGAACCGTATCCGTGCGCGAGGCCTTGTTGTTGACTTTGATGCGGGTTTCAACTTCAAAGACGTCGTCTTTCTTCGGCCCCGAATCCATATGTCTTTGAATTTGTTCCTTGATGTCGAGCGCGCCGTCCAGAGCCGCCAGAACGGATTTTTTCAGCTCCTCCTGTCGCCATTTTTTATCGATGGGACGGCCGGCCATGTTCTGAACGGTAAAAACGTCGATGGCCGTGCCGTCGTCCAGCGTATTGATCCGCGCCTCGATAATGTTCGCGCCCGCCGCAGACAGCCCGCCCGCAAGCGTCGCGAACAGGCCCGGCCGGTCGGATGTGCAGACCGTTACGCTTGTGGCGTCCTGATCCTCCGCCGGGGCGATTTCGATATGCGTCGCGCCGGGTTCGTAATCCTCCGGAACGGCGATATCCTCGCTCTTTTTCGTGCGCCCGCGCATGCCCTCCATGGCCTTGTAATACAGCTCTTCCAGCAGTCTGGCTTTCCACGCCGTCCAGCGTTCCGGGCCGACGGCCATAATGTCGGCTGTCGTGAGGACCAGAAGCAGATTTAGACGCTCCGGCGCGTAGACGCGAAATACAAAGTCGTCGATGGTTTTCGGATCTTCCAGATCGCGCTTGAAGGCCGTGTCCGACATCACGAGATGATCAAATACAAGCCAGGAGACAAGCCGCGTCTCCGCGTCCGACAGGCCGAAACGCGGGCAGAATGCGAGCGCGAACTCCGCGCCGAGCAGGGAATGATCTCCTCCCAAACCCTTGCAGATATCGTGCAAAAACATCGCGACGAACAGCGCGCGGCGGTTTCCGATTTCATGGATGAGCGCGCAGGCGAGCGGGGCTTCGTCCTTCACTGCGCCGTCCTCGATTTTATGGAGGATGTCGACGGCGCGGATCGTATGCTCGTCCACCGTGAAAACATGATAGCGGTCGAACTGCATCAGCGCGTTTACGCGCCCGAAATCGGGGATCAGGCGGCCCAGAACTCCGGCCTCGTTCATGCGCCGCAAGGTCAGCGCGGCTCCCTTGTCGTTAAGCAGGATATCAAGAAAGAGCTTGCGGGCGGTTTTGCTGCGGCGCAAATCACGGCTGACCGTGCGTAAATTCCGCGTAACGTCCCGCAAGGCGAAAGGATGAATATCAAGGCCGCTGTCCTGCGCGGCGTGAAAGAGTTTGAGGATCATATCCGGTTGTTCCCGGATATCGGCGCTTTCGGGAAAGCACAGTCGTCCGTTTAAAACCGAAAGGCCGGACGGGCCTTTTTTATAGCCTTTGCCGTTGTCGCCCCGCGCCTCGATCGCCGCGCATATAATGCGGGTCAGGTCGCCCACGTCGCGGCTGACGAGGAAATAATGCTTCATAAAGCGCTCGACGGCGCGCGCGTTGTCCCGGTCGCGGTAGCCGAGCCTTTCCGCCAGCGCGGGCTGCGCGTCGAAATGCAAACGCTCTTCGCCGCGGCCCGCAATGTCGTGCAGGTGACAGCGCACAGTCAGCAGGTAATCATGGGCCTTGCGAAACTTGACCGCTTCGCGCGCGGTCAGGATATCAAGCTCTTTGAGGTCTTTGGGTGTGCGCGCGCCGTAAACCGTCTCCGCGATCCAGAACAGCGACTGCACGTCGCGCAGGCCGCCCTTGCCTTCCTTGATATTGGGCTCGAGCACATAGCGCGTATCGCCCAGACGTTTGTGCCGCCGGTCGCGCGCGTCCAGCGTTGCGCTGACATATTTCGCAATGCGCGAGTCCGTGCGTTCACGCAGCAGGGATTTTTGAAGCTTATCGAATAACTCCTCCGGCCCGCCGATCCGGCGCGCGTCCAGCAGCGTCGTCTGAACGGTGAGGTCGTCCCGCGCCATATTGACGCAGTCGCGCACGGTGCGGATCGAATGACCGATCTTGAGGCCGCTGTCCCAGATCGCGTAGAGGAAGGATTCGATTCTTTCATTGGTTTTCTGGTCCGCGTTCGTTGGGACAAGGAACATCAAATCAATGTCCGAGAAGGGGCACAGCTCCCGCCGTCCGTATCCGCCGAGCGCAACGAGAGATATATCGCTGTTACCGCCCAGCTTCTCACGCGCGAGATTCAGAACGAAATCGTCCATCGCGCCCGAGAGCCTGCGAACGAAATCGCGCCCGGACAGGACGCCGCTTCTTAAGTCGGCGAGTAAATTTTCACGCGCGTCGCTATACGTCATGAAGGCGAGTATGCGATGGAAGGCAAGAAGGATACAAGCGTCAAGTCACGGGGGTTTTTGAACCACGAAAGTTTACCTGTTTTGTCATTCCGAACATCGCGCAGCGATGGAGGAATCCTTGCCTGTACATTCTATAAAGATTCCTCAGCTTTGCTTCGGAATGACAAACACAAGAAACGTCATTGCGAGGAGGCAACGCCGATGAAGCAATCCATTTTTCAGTATGGATTGCCGCGCTCCTTTCAGTCGCTCGCAATGACGGCGTTGCAGTATCTTTGGTAAAAAATATTGAACCGCCAAGACGCCATGGCGCGCGGGTTTATAATAGCGAAGAGGCGAAGACATCTTCGCGCCTTCGGACCTTCGCGCATAAAACCCATCTGAGTTGATCCGCATTCATTGGTGGTAAAAATGTGGATCGCGAAGACGCCAAGGCGCGAAGTTTTTTCAATGGGGACACGTAAAATTCTTTGTGTCCCCTTTAGCTGCGGTATGGTCAAAACTTGGCGTAGGGGGAGATGCGCCGCATTGCTTTATGTTGTTATCTTCTCTCGCTGTACTTCGCTTAAGAACGTCAGCCAGGCTAGTGGCTCGCATAAGGTATCTTCGGTTATGGAGTTGCCTGATTTGGCTCTTATCCAGCGGCTTCAATTTTTTTGCGATGTCCTTATAAAGCCTGCCCAATTCTTCGGTTGTGAAAATCTCTGGGTGCGCGTCTCTCAAAAATTCAGGTAAGTCGCTCCCGATATTCTCTCGTAAGTCAAAAAAAGCAGCTTCTTTGGTGGCTGGACATGCAACGAGATCCGGCCTCCTTATTAAAATTTGAGTTGCGATGTCACCGCCGCTTATCGCATTCCCCCACAATTTGTCGATTAGATCATTTTTTCTGGCGGCGGTTTTGCGTGCGCGCCAGTCATGAACGTTTCCTAAAACTTCCATGTATTCGTTCATGTAGCCGGCTAAAAAGTTTTTGAAGTCTTTCCCCGAAATGCATCCAAAACGCTCATGCTCTAAAATAGTGTGCACAATATGTCGGAATTGTTCGTAACGCTTAAAATCTCCAGGAGTATGTATATTTAACATTTTACGCGAGGCACGCCTCCACGGATCAAGGAGATTTATATCATGCTCATTTTTCTGATCCGGGTCTCTCAATGTCTTATAAGCAGTGATAAGTAAAACCATATCATTTCCTGCGCGCACTCTTTCCTCTTCCGTGTCACCAAAAAGATTCATCTGCTGTAATGATTTGGCGCGCTCTATGAAATGCGTTCTTATATCTCTTTGAGTAACGTTGTGAGGGAAGATATCCTGCAGACCCAGAACTTCATAATATGTGGTGATCGGAGGCGTATAGTTCTTCACAGGCGTTTCTTTCCTATTTGCAGCTTGGAAGTTATAGAGGTTTTTTATTTATGTCAATATAATGAAGGGGCACGTAAAATTCTTTGTGTTCCTTTAGCTTTCCCCTTTAACTTTGTCCCCTTTAGCTTCATTTAGACTAACCATTATGCTTCAACGCCTCCTTCAACCCATACAAAACCTCTAGCGCTTCTTTCGGCGTAAGGTCGTCGGGGTTGATGGCGCGGAGTTTTTCTTCGAGAGGGGAGGGGGCGTTGTCCACGAATTTTACTCCGTCCCCGTTTGACGTTTGCGCCCCAGCCGCCGCCGTTGCCGCCGTAAACAACGGCAGATCATCGGCCAGCCTTGTCAATGCGCTGCCCTGATCGCCTTTTTGCAGGAGGCTTAAAACCTCTTCGGCGCGGGCGATGACGCTGCCCGGCAATCCCGCGAGCTTGCCGACATGGATGCCGTAAGAGCGATCCGCCGCGCCTTCGGCGACTTTATGCAGGAAGACGATCTCGCCCTTCCATTCGCGCACCTGCATCGAATGGCAGGAGAGTTTATCGAGGCGCGCCTGCAGGCTGGTGAGTTCATGGTAATGCGTGGCGAAGAGCGTGCGGCATTGACTGACCTCGTGCAGATGCTCGACGCAGGCCCATGCGATCGAGAGCCCGTCAAAGGTCGCCGTGCCGCGCCCGATCTCGTCCAGGATCACAAGCGAGCGTTCCGTCGCCTGATTCAAAATCGCCGCCGTTTCAACCATTTCCACCATGAACGTCGAGCGCCCGCGCGCGAGATCATCCGAGGCGCCGACGCGGCTGAAAAGTTTGTCTATGACGCCGATCCTCGCCGACCCGGCCGGAACAAACGCGCCGATCTGGGCCATGATCGCGATGAGCGCGTTTTGCCTTAAGAACGTCGATTTCCCGGCCATGTTCGGTCCTGTCAGAAGCCAGAGTCGGTTATCCGCGCTTAAATTACAGTCATTGGGCGTGAACTGCGTATGCTCGGCCTCAAGCGCGTTTTCAACGACCGGGTGACGGCCTTCGATAATTTCGTAGGCGCTGTCGTTTGTAATAACAGGGCGCGTGTAATTCCTGTCCTCGGCGAGTTCCGCGAGGCCCAAAAAGACGTCAATAACGGCCAGAGTCTTAGCGATCCGGCTGATTGCGGCGGAGAGGTTTTGCGCCTGCGTTATGAGCCCGTCGAAAATCTCGAGCTCTATGGCTTTTGCGCGTTCGGCGGCCGAGGCGATCTTGCTCTCAAGGTCGTTGAGGTCCGGCGTCGTAAACCGCACAGCATTTGCAAGAGTCTGGCGGTGGACGAAGGGGTTGTCGTTCTCTCCCTTGCGGATCATCAGCGCGTCGGCCTTCTTCGCCGGAACCTCGATGAAATAGCCGAGCATGTTGTTATAGCTGATCTTGAGGGCGTCGATCCCGGTCCGGCCCCGGTATTCGCCTTGCAAACCGGCAATGAGTTTGCGGGAATCGTCGCGCGCGCTTTTCAGCTCATCGAGCGGCAGCGAATAACCTTCGCGGATAAAGCCGCCGTCGCGCGCAAGCAATGGCAGCTCATCGGCCAGAGCCTCGCACAGCGTTTCAGTGAACGCGCCAAGTTCGCTCCCGCCCCTGATGTCGTTCTGCAGTCCGGCGAGCGCGCTTTCCTGCGCAGCCTCCAGCAGCCCGTCAATCTGTTCCGCGGCGATAAAGCCGTCGCGCAGATTTGCGAGATCCCTCGGGGTCCCGCGCCCGGCCGTGATCCTCGCCAGCGCGCGCTCGATATCGGGCAGGGTTTCGAGACGCTCATTAACTTCCGCGCGCAGGTTCCGGTTGCGGTGAAAGGTTTCAACCTTGTCGAGGCGCGCGTTGATTTCGTTTATGTCGGTCAGAGGCGCGCTTAGATATTCGGCGAGCAGACGCCCGCCCGCCGCGCTCACGGTTTTGTCGATAGCGTGCAGGAGGCTGCCCTTGCTCTCGCCCGCGAGCGTTCTGAACAGCTCGAGATTGCGGCGCGTAGCCGGGTCGATCTCAAGGCTGGCGCCGCTTAGAACCTGTCTCGGCGGCGCGATATGCGGCAACTTGCCGAGCTGCGTGCGGGATGCGTAATCGATGAGCGCCCCGGCCGCGGAAATTTCCGCGCGGGAAAAATCGCCAAAAGAGTCCAGCGTGTCGACGTTGAACGCTTCCTGCAGGCGGCTTTGCGCGTTCGATGAATCAAAAAGCGATTTCGGCTGGGCCGTATATTGTTTTTGCAGGCGTTTCATCAGGGCCGAAACGTCTTCATCGCACAGCTCTTCATGCAGGACGTATTCGCTGGCGTTCAGGGTTTCGAGCGCGGCGGCGATCCTGTCCCGCGCGGCGCGCTGAACCGCAAATGACCCGGTTGAAAGGTCCAGCCAGGCGAGCGCGCATTCGCCCGCGATTACGCTGGCGGCGGCGAGGTAATTGCTCTCCCGCGCGTTCAGAAGATGATCCTCGGTCAGCGTGCCCGCCGTGACGATGCGCACGACGTCGCGTTCAACAAGGGCCTTGGCGCCGCGCTTTTTGCGGGCCTCTTCCGGGCTTTCTGTCTGCTCGCATATGGCGACGCGGTGACCCGCGCGGATCAGGCGGGCGAGATAGGGCTCGTAGGAATGATAAGGCACGCCCGCCATCGGGATTTCATTGCCCTGATTTTTGCCGCGTTTCGTGAGCGTGATATCAAGGACTTTCGCGGCGATTTCGGCGTCGTTGAAAAACAGCTCGTAAAAATCGCCCATCCGGTAGAACAACAGCGCGTCAGGATAACGCTCCTTGATCGCGTGATACTGCGCCATCATCGGGGTGTGACCTTCCGCGATGAAGTCGTCGGTTGTCTTCTCTTTTAATTTTTGGGCGGCTTGCGACATCCCTAAAGGAATAGGGGAAACAGGCCGGGAAGGGAAGAAAAACTCTCTCCTAAAGGGGGTTTCCTAAAGGGGACACGAAGAATTTTACATGTCCCTTTTCGTTGAAGAATTTTACATGTCCCTTTTCGTTGCAGGTCCTAAATGCTTGAGGCAAAACAATTTACTAAAAACCATAAAGAAATACAAGTCTTGTTGACATGTTTTTTTTGTGTATATTGTGGGCAAATAGAAAACCGTTATTCGTGGGGCTTGGCACGGTCAGGGATGACCGGGTTGCGTCCGGATAGCGCAACCTGTGAGTAGAGTTAAAAAACGATGCGGATGTGTGATAGCAGGATAGATCAGTTCATGAAAAACGGTTTAACAATGCGGCGCGTTACTTTAACGATCGGTCTTTTGATTTCCTTTGCGTTCCTCCTCCCCGGATGCGGAGAGGCTCAGGACACCGGCGAAAATGCCGCTGTCAACGCCCGCCCCGATGCGCCCTATAAAGCAACAACGGTTGACGAATGTGTGCAGGAGAAGGAGTGCGTTTGGTATGAATTTAAGAGGCTGATAACGAAATCTCATTTGGAAGACGTAGATAAATGGCGTCTTGCACGCTGGGGCAAGCCTGTTCAGATTAAAATTATGGGTGACGACCAGGGCAAGCATACGCAGGAGATTACCTCGAGTATTGAAATATTAGACCGTTATTTTCCGGGAAGAATTAGGATTAGCGACGAAAATGTGAACTTTTTCATCGTATTTAGGGACTCGATAAAAGAAGGTTTTTATGACTCTGATTACAATTTTTGGAAAAGAATTTTTAAGGATAAGATGGTTTTTGTTGAGCAAGCCTTCGATATGAGTTTTGAAGGTGACTCACGATGTGTTCAGCTTTCCACTTATAACGCGCGTTTAGAATATGATGGCGTTATATTGTATGTTGAGAGAGACAGCCCTGACATAGACTCGTGCATTCGCAGAGGTCTCAAAGGCGGTTTGACAAGCCCTTATCCCTATTACCATCAGCCTCTCTTTGCAAAACACAACCCAGAACAATTTGAAAATCATAGGATCAACAAGCTGGACCTGCTTTTGCAGGCTCTTTTGTACGATCCTCTCTTTCAAACAGGTATGACGCTTTCACAGATCGAAGATAATTTTTCGCAAGCCTATGCGGAGACATTTAACACTTTCAACAGCCAATTAGAAAAGGAGGCGTTGCCATTACAGCACTGGCATTGGAGAGAGGACAAATCACTTGCAACATTCTTGTAAAAATACGCTCTGCCCTTTGTGGCTGAAAATGCGCGGTCAGATTTCGGTTGATTCAGGCAGGCTGTTTATTGTCTTTTCTGTTGCGGTATTTGTAATTCTATTGCCGACTCTGGGGCCCGCGGCGTTTCTGACGCTATGGGTATGCGCGTTTTTCGGTTACCGGGAGTTCATGCTTTCGCGGACATGGGCCGAAGAAAAGATGAAAAAACTGGCGGAAGGCGTGCCAAAAAAGAAGCTGCGCGAAGATATACGGCTTTTAGGGCGCTTGTTTGGCTATGTCTGGCTGCCCTTATTTGCCTACTGTCTCTGCATTTATCTTGGCTATCAAATGGCGGAGGGCAATCAAAGCATCAGGGATACGCTGTGGACCTGGTTTGAGTGGAACAGAAGTTTCTACCGTTTCTCCGAGCACTTTTACCCGACGATCGGACGGCATTATGCCGTTGCCATGCATGAAAATATCTTCAGGGCAGAAATGCTGGCGCATCTCTATGCCGTGATATTCAACGGAATGATCCTTGTGCCGTTAGGTTATTGCCCAGCACTCGGCTTGCGTGTGAAACAACGTAGCTTTGAAGTCAGCACCTCAAACAGTTTTGTAATCTGTGTCGCTTTGCTTTTTGTGCTGTCATTGGCAGTCATCATTTTGAGTTTATACGGAAACTTGCTCGATGCGCCGCATAGAGTGGAGAGTGTGCGTTGGGGATACGATGCATTCGTTAACAATGGCTTCTTACAAGGCTTACTTTTTCTAGCTCCCGCTTCGGTGTACTCCATTCTTTTTTGCCAGTATGCGGCGGTCGCCTTTTTAACATTTTTATTCCATAGAAATGACTTGCACCCCCCCAAGAGGAGAAGAAAATGACTAATTCGAACGAAGAAAGATTGCGAGTGTAGGGGACACAAAGAATTTTACGTGTCCCCATTGATAAAAAAACTTTGCGCCTTGGCGTCTTCGCGATCCACATTTTTACCACCAATGAATGCGGGTCAACTCAGATATTTTTACGCGCGCGGGTCCGAAGGCGCGAAGATGTCTTCCCCTCTTAGCTTCTTCGCGCTTATAACCTTCGCGCCTTGCCGTCCCAATGCTTCTGACGTCATTCCGGTGAAAACCGGAATCCACTGTGACGACATTATCCTCTCTATCGATCCCGGCTTTAGCCGGGATGACAGTCTTTGGATTCATTAAAAAAAGAGGCGCAAAATGTTGCGCCTCTTTAAAAGCAAACCCCCTCTTAATCTTTCCCCTTGGAGAAGGGGAGAGAAAAGGGAGAAATTTACTCCGCCGCCGCCGTTTCCTTGCCTTTGCCTCCGGAGACGTTGTCGGGGAGCTTGAAGGTAAACTCGCAGGTCTCGCCGATCTTGACGTCGCGGGTCTGGTCGTTGACGCCGATCTTGACCGAGTCCACCCATTCATTGGCCTCAACCGTGACCTGGATTTTCCCGTTCTCGATTTTGACCTTCATCGGCGTGTTGCGGAACATCATGCGGAAGGACAGGCCCTCAAGCTTATCAGCCGTTTTCGGGTTGAAGTAAATTACCCCGTCCTTGATTTCCGTGCCCAGATAGCCGCGCTGCATCAGGTCAAGCGTACCCGCCATGACGCCCATATGAATGGCCTCGCGGGTCGTGCCGCCCTGAATGTCGCCGACGTCGCTATAGAGCGCTTTCATGAACATATCCCATGAGGCGTCGATATCAATATCGGCGAGGATATTCGCGTGCACGATAAAGCTGAGCGTCGAGCCGTGCGAGGTGCGCGCAAGGTAATAGTCGATATTGCGGCGCTTCATTTCCGGCGTGAAGTCGTAGCCCAGACGCCCGAACATTTCTTTCAGCTCCTTGTCGTTGAACAGGAAGAAGAGCATGAGCGTATCGGCCTGCTTGGCGAGCTTGTATTTGTCCGGCGACTTGCCTTCGGCCTTGAGGATGCGGTCGAGACGCTGGATGTTGCCGTATTTCTCGCGGTAGCCGTCCCAGTCGAATTCCTCGAGCTCCTCGTAGCCCTCGAACTGGCTGATGATCTGGCCTTCGTCATCATGGAACGGCACGAACATCTTGAAGCTCATGTCTTTCCATTTGTCGAGCTCTTCCTGCGAGAGGCCGATGGCGTCCAGCAGACGCTCGCGGCGGCGCTCGTTCATCGAGTCGAGGATTTGCAGCGCAGTCTGGTAAGTCCATGCCACCATGACGTTGGTGTAGGCGTTGTTGCGGAAACCGTGCTCGTCCGAATCCGGGTAGGCCTCGTGGTACTCGTCCGGGCCCATGACGCCGTGGATTTCGTAGCGGTCGCGGTCCTTGTTGTATCTGGTCATGCTCGCCCAGAAGGAGGCGATTTCAAGGAACATCCGCGCGCCTTCGTTCCACAGGAAGTCCAGATCGCCCGTCGCCAGGTAGTAAGACCAGATGTTGTAGCAGATCGCCACGTTGACGTGCCGCTGGTTATGCGAAAGGTCCGGGTGCCATTTGCCATCTTTCGGGTTGAGGTGCACGACCTGCGTTTCCTCGCGCCCGTCGCTTCCCGATTGCCAGGGATACATCGCGCCTTCATAGCCGTGCTCGCGCGCGCCTTCTCTTGCTTCATCGAGGCGGCGGAAGCGGTACATAAGAAGCCCGCGCGTCACTTCCGGCAGGCGGAAGTTCAGGAACGGGAAGATATAAAGCTCGTCCCAGAAAATATGGCCGCGGTAAGGTTCGCCCGTCAGCCCCCGCGCCGGAACGCCGGCGTCAAGGTCAGCCGTGAACGGCGAGCAGCACATCAGCACATGCGTTGAGTGGAAGCGGAGCAGTTGCTGGGCTTCTTCGTCGCTCGGGAGCTTGAAGTCGCAGATCGACCAGAGCTGCGCCCATGCCTTGTCATGGCGATGCAATGCCGTTTCAAAGTCGCAGAAGCGCTGTATCGCCTGCTGCGCATTCACCATGGGTTCGCTGATCGCGCTGTCTTTCGAGGTATAGAACGCGCACATTTTTTCAACGCGGATGGTTTGGTCCTGTTTGGCGTCAAACGAAATCGTTTGCTGGATGTAGTCATCCTGCTGGTGAATGCTGCGTTCGCCCTTGATTTCATTGTCGCCGGAAAAGATTTTCGTGCGCGCGGCCTCGGCCACATAGATGCGCGATTGCGCCGTGCGGACAAGAATGGAGATGCCGTCTTCGCCGACGAGCTCGGTTTTTTCCGGGCGCAGGTGGCGGCTTTCGAGCGCGCGGTAGCGCGGCACGCCCCAGTTGACGACGCGGCCGTCGAGCGCGGAGAGAATATTCATGCGTCCCGACCAGTTTAGCGGCGTGACCTGCCATTCAATGGCGCCGAGATGCATTTTCTGCATGCTGACGAAACGGCGGCTCAGGATGCGGGTTTCGCGTCCGTCTTTGTCGCGGAAGGTAAAGTCGCGGATCAGGACGGCTTGCCTGAGATCGAATTCATGTTTGTAAGAGAGGATTTCACATTGATCGAGATTGAAGGGCTCGCTGTCCTCGATGCTCATTTTTAAGGAAAGCCAGTTCGGCAGGTTTACAAGGTCCTCGTTGACCACCGGCCGACCCGCCATCATCGTAATCGCCCGGTTGAAGCCGCCATGCATGTAAGTCGCCGGGTAGTGGTTTTCGCTGCAATCCGTCCATTCGGCGGCGCCGCGCGTACAGAAAAAACCGTTCCCGGTCGCGCTAAGCGACTCGCGCAGCATCTCGTTGGCCGGATCATAAGTGTCGTAGCTAAGGCTCCATTCGGACATAATATTTTACTCCCCCTCTCCAGGTGTTCAGATATAAAAAATCTCCGGCCCCTTTGCTGGAGCCGAAGACGACTTTCTTTCACGCGTGTCTTGCAACAGGCCCGGCGTGAACCGGTGTTGTCCGGATGCGGCTACGCTGTATTGTGCTTGCCTTGCTTCCATCGACATCAACATATCAGATGATTCTGATTAAGCACGGATTTAAGGTGTTTTGCAAGAGGGATCAGGGTAGTATAGTTTAAAATCGGAACATGACATATTTTAGCGAAAATCTATTGTTATGAAACTCTTTGGAGGGCTGACAGAAATTTTCCGACTTACGCAGAGACTCGTCGCTCCGAAAGCTTTTTATAACAGGCTTTACGGAGTTGTCGAACCAAAAATAATACATGAGCCTCATCGTACCATTTTTTCGGAGGCGGCGCCCGAAACGCTTTTAGGGGTGCGCGCGCATCTCTCCTTTAGCGATCACCTGAAGCAGTATGAAAGACGTCTGAATTATAAAAACGAAACATATCACACTCGTTGGTACGCGCTAACGGATGAAGATAAGCGCATAGCAATTGGTGAAGCTATATTGGACATGCGGAAAAAATATGCGAGACTCAGGGATCATTGGCAAGATACGGGAGAGGGCGGCATTATTGTATCAGAGGCTTCCGACGAAGATAAAGAAATGCTTATCGTTGCGTCGAAAAAGATTTTGCTACACCTTTTGCGTGATGAGCGCATTACAGGCATTAACAGCGTTTTTAAAAACCCGTTACCGCTTTTGGCTTGCGGACCCCGTGATGTGAAGAGCTTTATATGTCAACTATAAAGTGAACCGCTTCAACCCAGCAATTCACCCAGATCGTTGACCACAACGTCCGCGCCGTGCTCCATCAGCTTGTCCGCTTCGCCATGCCGGTCGACGCCTATGGTCAGGCCGAAATTGCCGTTTCGCCCGGCCTCGACGCCCGAGAGCGCGTCTTCGATCACAACGGACTGCGCAGCGCTCGCGCCAAGCAGCTCAGCGGCTTTGAGATACGTATCCGGCTTCGGTTTTCCTGCAATTTTATGCTCGGCGGCGTAAATCCCGTCGACCTGTTTTTCGAACAGGTCCAAGAGGTTCGCCGACTGCAGCACAGCGGTACAGTTTTTGGACGAAGTAACGACGGCGACGCGCTTGCCTTTTTCCTTCAGCGTACGGATGACTTCCACGGATTGCTCAAACACGTCGGCTCCGTCCTCGCGCAGGATATCGTTGAAGAGCACGTTCTTCTTGTTGCCGACGCCGCAGACCGTGTCCATCTCCGGCGTGTCGGCGGGATCGCCGAAGGGCAGCTCAATGCCGCGTGAACGCAGGAAAGAGTCTACGCCCTCGTAACGCGGCTTGCCGTCTACATAGTCGGGGTAATCACGCTCGATGGTGAATTCGACGAAATCCTTACCTTCTCTATCAGCGAGGGCTTTCAGGTATTCGTCGAAGGTTTGTTTCCAGGATTTGGCATGGATGCGCGCCGTGTCCGTAACAACGCCGTCCAGGTCAAAGAGCCAGGCGTCGAATTGGCCCAGAATGCCCGTCAGGGGTTCATCATGCCTGTATTTTAACGACATTGTCATCCTCGTCCTTTTGAAGTTTTCCCTCGATATCCTTGAGCGTCGCGTTCGGGCCGTAATAGGCCTTGACGTAAAGCTCCTTGATTTCCTCAACCAGCGGATAGCGGGCGTTGCCGCCGGTGCACTGGTCGTCGAAAGCCTGTTCGCTGATTTTGTCGAGCATTTCGAGGAACAGCGATTCCGGGACTCCCGCCTCGCGGATCGTTTTCGGAATTTCGAGTTTCTCTTTCAGCTGTTCGATATGTTCGATCAGGCGTTCCACTTTTTTATCGCGGACTTTCGGGTCCTGCTCGTCGCCCTTGATGTCCTCGGTAAAGCCGAGATGGTCGGCGATTTTCGCGTAACGCCCCTTGACGAACGGATAGCGGTAAACGGGGAGCAGACCCTGTTTCGTCGGCTTGTCCGTCGCGTTATAGCGGATCACGTAAGGCATGAGCAGCGCGTTGGCGAGGCCGTGCGGCATGTCGAAGGCCGAGCCCATCTTGTGCGCCATCGAGTGGCACACGCCGAGGAAGGCGTTGGCGAAGGCCATGCCCGCGATCGTCGCGGCGTAGTGCATTTTCTCGCGCGCGACGGGGACGCGCTGGCCGCGGTGATAGCTGTCGGGCAGGTATTTGAAAATCAGCCGCAGCGATTCCAGTGAGAGTCCGTCCGTGAAGTTGTTCGCGAATACCGACGTATACGCCTCAATCGCGTGCGTCATTGCGTCCAGCCCCGTATGCGCGACCAGCATTTTCGGCAGCGTCATCACAAGTTCCGGATCGACAATCGCCATATCGGGCGTGAGCGCATAGTCGGCGATCGGGTATTTAATGTCCGTCTTGTCGTCGGTGATGACGGTAAACGGCGTGACTTCGGAGCCGGAGCCGGACGTCGTCGGCACGGAGACCATCAGCGCCTTGCGGCCAAGCTCGGGGAAGACCGAGATGCGTTTGCGGATATCCATGAAGCGCATGGCGATGTCCTCGAATTTCTGGTCCGGCTGTTCGTAGAGCAGCCAGATGAATTTCGCCGCGTCCATCGGCGATCCGCCGCCAAGCGCGATGAACAGGTCCGGCTCGAACGGAATAACCTGCGAGAGCGCCGCGTTGACGTTGCTGATATCCGGGTCCGGCTTGACCTGGCTGAAGACGCGGTACTTCATGCCCATATTGTCGAGCACGTCCGTGACCATGCGCACATAGCCGATTTGTTCCATCGTTTTATCGGTGATGATGAATGCGCGTTTGCGATCGCTCATCTCGCCCAGAGCCTGCGAGAGCGCGCCGCGCTTGAAGTAGATTTTCGGCGGGATGCGCACCCACTGCATGTTTTCGCGGCGTTCCGCGGAAGATTTCACGTTCATGAGGTGTTTCACTCCAATGTTTTCGGATACGGAATTGCCGCCCCAGGAGCCGCAGCCAAGCGTAAGGGACGGGGCCAGACGGAAGTTGTAAACGTCGCCGATCGCGCCTTGCGAGGCGGGCATGTTAATCAGGATCCGGCCAACGCGGGCGCGCTGCTCGAACCGCTCGATATGATCGTGATCCGCCGCCGGGTCCGTATAGAGCACAGCCGTGTGGCCCGCGCCGCCGTACTCAATGAGGGCCGCGCAGGTGTCGAGCGAATCGTCGATGCTCTTTGACTTGTAAACCGCAAGCACCGGCGAGAGCTTTTCCATGGAGTAGGGCTCTTCGTCGCCAACCTTGCCACATTCCGCGAGCAGGACCTTCGTGTCGTAAGGTACGTCAATCCCGGCCATTTTCGCGATATCATGGGCGCGCTGGCCGACGATCTGCGAGCTTACGTGCCCGTCCTTGCCGATCAGAATGCCTTGCAGCTGCTCTTTTTCCTTCTTTGAAAGGATATGCGCGCCGCGGCGGGAGAACTCCGCCATGACGTCTTTGTAAGTTTGTTCGGCGATTATGATGGATTGTTCCGAGGCGCAGATCACGCCGTTATCAAAGGTCTTGGACATCAGGACCGAAGACACGGACATTTTAATGTCAGCGGTCTCGTCGATAATCACCGGCGTATTGCCGGCGCCAACGCCAATTGCCGGCTTGCCGGAACTGTAGGCGGCTTTTACCATGCCTGGGCCGCCGGTCGCGAGAATAAGATTGATTTCCGGATGGCGCATAAGGCCGTTCGAAAGGGACAGCGTCGGGGTTTCAAGGCATGCGAACAGGCCCTCCGGGCATCCGGCTTCTATGGCGGCTTTCATCAGGATATCAACGGCGAGCGCGGTACAATCCTTTGCGCGCGGGTGCGGCGAGAAGATCATGCCGTTGCGGGTTTTGAGAGCGAGCAAGCCTTTAAAAATCGCGGTCGAGGTCGGGTTCGTCGTCGGCAGCACGGCGGCGATCAGGCCAACCGGCTCGGCGATGCGCGTAAAGCCGTTGGTCGTGTCGTCTTCCAGAATGCCGCAGGTCCTGTCGTTTTTATACTTGTTATAAATGTATTCGGCGGCGAAATGGTTCTTGATGACCTTGTCTTCCATGACGCCCATGCGGGTTTCCGTGACGGCGAGCTTGGAAAGATCTATCCGCTTCGAAGACGCGGCCAGGGCAGCGGCCTTGAATATCTCGTCGACCTGTTCCTGGCTGAATTTCGCGTATTCCTTTTGCGCCGCCTTGACGCGGGCCATAATGTCTTCCAGGTATTTGGCCTCTTCGGCGCTCATTTCCAGGGATTTTGTTTTGTCGTTACTCATTTCACCTCTCTCTTTCGTAAGCCATTCTAACTAAATCTCATTCCTCTCCCTTCAGGGAGAGGATACAAGGCCTGGGCGTGGATACGCCCCTGGCCGCAGTTGGCGAGGGATAGACTGTTACTTATCCCTCACCCGCTCAGCCGGGGCTTTTCTTTAGGAAAAGCCGGGCTTCGCTGCCCTCTCCCTGAAGGGAGAGGGGGTGTCTAGCTTCCCGTCGATCCAAACCCGCCGGATCCTCTTTCGGTCTCTTCCAGCGTGTCGACGACATTCCATTTCACCGTTTCATGTCTGGCAATCACCATCTGTGCGATGCGCATGCCGCGCTCGACCGTAAAGGGCTCCTGTCCGTGGTTGATTAACACCACCTTGATCTCGCCGCGGTAATCAGAATCTACAGTGCCCGGCGTATTCAAAACCGTGACGCCGTGCTTGATGGCGAGGCCGGAGCGAGGCCGGACCTGCGCTTCAAATCCGCAGGGCAGGGCGATGGAGAGACCGGTCGGCACGAGCGCGCGCTCGCCAGGGCCGAGTTCAATGGCTTCCTCAAGCGCTGCGGATAAATCCATTCCGGCGGAATCAGACGACGCGTATGAAGGCAGGTTAAGGCCGACGGCGTGTTCATGCGGCAGAAGCTGAACGTCTACGGCCTTATCGTTAGTTGTCTTCTCGCTGCTCACCTGCAAACACCCCCGTGATTCTCATCGCGATATGTTCAGCTATAACCTTTTTGTCGGCTTTTTTCCACTCTTCTCGGGACGTATGCGAAAGAAAATGAACATGGTTCTCATTTTCGCCGAAGGTCTTTTGCGCCCCGGTTCCCGCCAGATTGGCGATCAGAAAATCACAGCCTTTGCGGTTTAGTTTGGCAAGGGCGTTTTTCATGAGGTTGTCCGTCTCCGCCGCAAAGCCGACGACGAGCTTCGGACGCTGTGCATGGTGCGACAATTCATAAAGAATATCAGGCGTTTGTCTGAGTTCCAGAACAGGCGCGCGCCTGTCCGCCGTTTTCTTGATTTTATGTTTTTCAGGGAAAGCGGGCGTCCAGTCTGCGACAGCCGCTGCGCAGACGGCGATGTCCACGGGCAGGGCGTTCAGCGCGGCTTTATACATTTCCTGCGCTGTTTCAACATGAATGACATGCATGTTGTCCGGGTCGGGCAGGGCGACGGGACCTGTAATCAACGTGACTTCGGCCCCGGCGTCGCGCAGCGATTCGGCGATCGCGTGGCCCTGCTTGCCGGATGAGCGGTTGCCAATGAATCGCACAGGGTCAATGGGCTCGTATGTCGGGCCGCTTGTGACGAGGGCGGAGAGGTTTTTTAGTGGCTTTGACACTTTCAACCCCCCTCTGGCTCCCCCCTTTTCAAGGGGGGAGAACTTTTAAACCCCTCCCCCTTCAAAGAGGGGGGAGGCCGGGAGGGGGGTAAATTTTTACAAAAGCCCGGCAGCCGCATCCAAAATCTCCTCAGGCTCCGCCATGCGGCCAACGCCGTCCTCGCCGCAAGCCGTATCGCCGTTGTTCGGGCCGACCTGTCTGACTCCCCGCTTTTTAAGGAGCGCAATGTTGTCCCGCACGGCCGGGTGTTTCCACATTTGCGGGTTCATGGCGGGCGCAATTAAAACCGGTTTATCAGAGGCCAGCAGAACGGTGGACGCAAGATCGTCGGCAAGCCCGTGCGCCATTTTTGCAATCGTGTTCGCGCTCGCCGGGGCAACGACGATCAAATCGTTTTCCCGCGACAGACGTATATGTCCCATCTCGCTCTCGTCTTTTAAAGACCAGAGATCAGTGTAGACGGGGTTTTCGCTTAAGGCCGCCGCGCTCATCGGCGTAATGAATTTCTGTCCGCCATCCGTGATAATGCACGTCACGTCCGCCCCGGCTTTCCTGACAAGCCGGATCAGTTCCAGCGACTTATAGGCGGAAATGCCGCCGGATATCACAAGAAGAATGTTTCTATTTTGAAGCGCAGTCATTCATGTTCTCCGGACAATAAAAGCCCCGCGCCATTTCTAGCACGGGGCCCTCGAATGATAAAGAAATATAGGGCGTACCGAATTATTCGGCGGCTTCTTCCATCTCTTCTTCGGTTTCCTCGGCGCCTTCAGCCATTTCATCAGCGGCTTTTTCGCCTTCTTCGGTCATTTCCTTGGCGGCTTCTTCCATCTCTTCCATGACCTCGCCGGTCTCTTCGGAAATTTCCTCAGTGGTCTCTTCCATGGCGGACTCTTCGGTCATTTCGTTCCATTCTTCCTCAATGACCTCGCCGGTTTCTTCCATCGTTTCGACGGTCTCGTCCCAGGCTTCCTCTGCGGCCTCACCAAGGTCTCCGCTGGCGTCCTCGAGGTAGTCAGCGCCTTCTTCAGTGCGGCGTTGCGCGTCATCGATGATGCGCTCGCCGGCGGCAGGCGAGATCGTGTTGAAGTCGACGATTTCATCCGCAGGCTGCTGGTTGTTCGTAACAAACATAACGGCGACGGTTGCGGCGATCAGCACCACAGCCGCGAAAGCGACGGTTTTGGTAATGTTGTTCATGTGTTTTCTCCTCAACAATATTTTTTTGAGCTGGTTAAACGTTTCTGTTTTCCCGTAAGCAAGTCATCAAAGACATAAATGACGCGCAATGCAAGCGTTTTTTTATAATAACCGCATTCAAGTTTTCAGGCCGCGGTGAATGGCGGCAATCCCGGCCGAGAGATTCGTATGTGATACGCGCGTGAACCCGGCTTGACCCATGCGCCTGGCCAGCGTTTTTTGATCGGCAAACTTGCGGATGCTCTCGGCAAGGTATTGATAACTCTCGCGGTCCTGCGCGATCACAGCGCCCATTTGCGGCAGCGCGGTAAAAGAGTAGAAGTCATAGGCTTTCGAGAGAACCGGGTTTCTGACCCGGCTGAACTCGAGGCAGAAGAATTTTCCGCCGGGTTTAAGGACGCGGTAAAATTCCGAAAGGGCCGTGTCGATGCGCGTGACGTTCCTGAGTCCGAACGCGATTGTGCAGATGTCAATCGAGCTATCGGGGATCGGCAGGGATTCGGCGTTTCCGGTTACGTATTCCAGATCAAGCCAGCCTTTGTCGATCGCCCGGTCGCGCCCGACTTGAAGCATGTTTTCGTTGAGGTCGCAGAGGATGGTGCGGGACTGCGCCCCTGTTTTTCTGCGTATCCGGAACGCGATATCTCCTGTGCCGCCTGCGACGTCCAGATAGACTTTGCCCGGGCGCGGGCGTATTTCGGCGACGAAGCGGTCTTTCCAGAGCCGGTGTACGCCGCCGGACATGACGTCGTTCATGATGTCGTATTTCGAGGCGACGGAATCGAAAACGCCGATAACGCGTCCCGTCTTTTCTTCCGGGCTGACGCGCTTTTCGCCAAACCATTCGCTTTCGGGGTTTTGAGTCATGTTCCTTATGTATTACCGCGAAGAGCTGAAGTCACGCATAATTCTTCGTCTATTCGAATTTCGTATCCGGGCTTTCAAGGACGGTTGAGCTTGACAGGGACGAGGAAGATTTCAGATCGCCCACGTCCCTGAGGTTAGACATGCTTGAAATTTTCTCCACAACGAGCTGCTTGCTAAAACCCGCCTGCAAGGAGTGTTCCGAGTCCTTGGCGAACCGCGTGAAAAGCCGCGTCGCTTTGCTTAAAAAACTTACGGTGTTATCCAGATATATAATTTTCCAGAGTTCATCGAGCGGCGCGTAGCCCGTAAATCCGTCCTCCTCGCTGCCCCAGCCCTGCGTGTCGTAGGCCGCCGTCGCGACGACGAAGGGATAAACCCTGTGCGGGGTCATATCTATATGGCAGAAATAGCTCTCGCCCAGCTTGCCTACGCGATCCGGCATGACGTTGAATTGCGCCGCGACGTATTCTTTTGCCTGATCGAACGTCGAGACTTCTTTCGGCAGAGGAAAAGTCGGCGCCGCCAGCGTCTTCGCGCTTCCTGAAACGCGCTCAGGCACCGGTAAAAAGCGCGCCTCAAACCCGGCGAGAATCTCGCCGCCGAGGTCGCGCGTCAGCGGGATAACCATTGCCGTATTGATGGTTTGCTTTTTGAAAACGACAAAGTCCTCTTCCTGCGAGCCGAGGCTCCCGAGACGGTTATCGATTTTACCTTCGTCGACAAAGCTCGAGCGGACGGCCGCGATGTCTCCCGGACGCTCGCGCGTCGCTTTGAACCGGTTTTCTTTTCGCGACAGGAAGCTCAGAATTTGCCGTCTGTTGAGAACGCGCGCGGGCCTTGCGTTGTCGAGTGGAATCGCCTCGCCTTCCTGATTTTCCGGCCTTATGCCCAGCCTGACCATAAGCGCCGTAATCTGCAGCTCAAGCGTTTCATTCGGTATAAGGCCGACATTTATCGAGTTAAGGACATCCTGCGCGTTCAGCTCTCTGACTAAGGGCGTGGCGCGCAGGAACTTCTTCGCGTTTTTTACGATCGCCTTGCGGTCGGACCCGGTGTAGTTCTTGCAGACCTCAATGAAATAACAGCTCTTCAGTTCGTCGATGTAGTCCGGCGCCGGGTAGCTAGAAGGCCCTTTCTCAAGGCGAACGCCCTGAGCGGTCATCAGGCCCGTCTGGTCGTATATGAACTGCCTGACTTCTCTCTCGCCCTGATCGGAGAAAACAAGCGCGCCCGCATCGTCGATCTCGATGGCCTGCGTCATGTGGCCCGACCACTGACGCCCGTCCAGATTGTGCTTTTCCGATATCAGCGTATTGGACAGACACTGCGGTACGCTCTCAGTCAGAAACACGTTGAGATTGCCCTCGCTGGTGATGCGGTAGGGAATCAGATCGGTCTTCGCTTCGTTTCTTTCGACGATCTCAAGGACGTGTCCGGTCTTCTCGTCCTGCATGGCCTTGATGTTGAGGTTTTCCGACGGCTTGCGCCGCGACATTTCCTCGTACAGATAAAGGCTTTCTTGCGGTTTCTTTTTCTGGGCCACGATAAAAAAGCATGTCGGAGGGAAACCCAGATCGCGGCCGTCTTCGGATAAAATACGAAACCGTTCATGGAAGAAGTTGCGGATGTGCGGCTCATCGCGGAACGGGGCGACGTAGAGAACCCGGAATTCAAAGTATTCAAGAAGCTTTTGATATTCCCTGGGCGTGTAGGGCGTAAACTCTTTTGGAGGATTATTCTCCCAGTTTTCAGAACGGTCTTTGCCGATAATGAATTCATACGCCCATTTGTAGGGCATTTTAAAAAGCCGCGTGTGCTTCGCCTCTCCCTCGATCTCTTCAATGGCGAGTTTTTTACCCGACGTGCGTACGTTTTCTGCGAACCACTCCAGCAACTCAACATCCCGCTCGCGCCCCTTAAAATAAGGCAGTTCCAGAATAACGCTGCGGTCCGGGTTCGTGACGGCGTGATCCTTGATCAAAAGCTGTCCGTTCGGCTTTAAATGCTTCAGGCAGGCCTCCAGTATCCCGGCGATCGCCTTTTTGGAAAAATTCGTCTCTGAATAGGCCTTGTGCAAATAATCCGAAAGAATAATCGCGTCGAATGTCAGGTCGTCCGTTTCAAGAAAATCAGAGCGCACATATTCCAGATTGGGCAGGGCGTAGCAATTTCTCGCCGCATCAACGACGGACTGGCTCTGGTGAATGCCGACGAAGTGACGCAAGGCGGACGTCTGCGCCAGCGCGTATGTGAGCGCGCCTTCGCTTTCGCAGCCGAGATGAGCGACCCGCGCGCCCTTTTCCAAAAGCAAATGATCGTTGAGAAGCCGGGCTTTTCTGATCATGCTTTTGGCTGCGGCCTCTTCGGATTCCAGAATGTTTTGCGCGGGCGCGGGGGCGGGAGCGTCCGGGCTTGCCGACGCGTCAGCCAGCCCGGACGATGCGCCCAAGCCAAATCCGTCTTTCGCGGCAACCGCAGATAAGCCCATCGCGTCTATTCTGTTTTCGGGGTTAATGAAAATGACTCTCGATTGATATACGAAAAAAAGGAATTGGCAAGCGGGTTTTTTAACGCGAATGAATGCTTAATTATAATCTCTTGAAGCGCCGCCCCGGAAGCGCCGGGAGGCGTTGTCAGGGGTTTTTGCTTTTGGCCTCTGATCTTAAGGCAGAGAAGGAATTTCAGAAGGCTTGGGCATAAATCCCGGATAAATGCGTGAACGCATTTTCCGGGAAGACGAAAGTTTAAAGCGTCTCATTCTTAATGCAAATCACTATAATTATGCGCTTCGTTTGCAAAAAATATTCGTGTTTATTCGCGTTCATTCGTGGTTAATAATCAGCCCTATGAAACTCATCAAGGCCATGGCGACGGTTGCGGGGATGACGGCGTTGAGCCGCGTCGCAGGCTTCGCGCGCGACATTATGACGGCGGCGATTCTGGGCGCGGGGCCGGTTGCGGACGCGTTTTTCGTTGCGCTAAAATTACCGAACTTTTTCCGGCGCGTTACGGCGGAGGGCGCGTTCAGCGTCTCTTTCGTGCCGCTTTATTCCGAGACGCTGGAGAAGGAAGGCCGGGAAGAAGCCGCGCTGTTCATGAACCGGGCCTTTGCGGTCATGGCGGCGATATTGTCCCTGTTTACCATCGCCGCCATCCTGGTCATGCCGTGGATCGTTCAGGTCATCGCGCCGGGTTTTGGCGGGGAGTCGCTGCGCTACGATCTCGCGGTCGAGCTTAGCCGGATCACCTTTCCCTATCTGCTTATGATGTCTTTGACGGCGCTGCTGGGCGGCGTGTTGAACGCGCATGAGCGTTTCATGCCCTTCGCGTTCGCGCCGGTGATCTTTAATCTGTGCCTGATCGCCGCGCTATTGCTGAGCGGCATGGCCGAGACGGCGGGGCACGCCTTGGCGCTGGGCATTCTCGCCGCCGGGTTTTTGCAGTTTTTCTGGCTGTTCGCCAATATCCGCCGCGCCGGGATCAAACTGAAACCGGTTAAGCCCGAATTCTCGCCGCGCATTAAAAAGGTCTTTGTTCTGATGGGGCCGGGCGTGATCGGCGCGGGCGTGATGCATATCAATCTCT
This sequence comes from uncultured Pseudobdellovibrionaceae bacterium, assembly GCA_964498755.1. Classification (GTDB taxonomy): domain Bacteria; phylum Pseudomonadota; class Alphaproteobacteria; order Micavibrionales; family Micavibrionaceae; genus RZZS01. The sequence goes on from CAZCIB010000013.1 coordinate 47,766, forward strand.
TCGCCGATTTAATCATTGCCTCGCTCCTGCCCGCCGGGGCGATTTCGTATCTGTATTACGCGGACCGTTTGAATCAGTTGCCGCTGGGCGTGGTCGGTATCGCGGTCGGCACGGCGCTTTTGCCGATGCTCTCAAAGGCTCTGGCGGCGGAGAAAATGGAAGAAGCCAGAGACCTTTACAACCGCGCGCTGGAGGTGTGCCTCTTGCTCGGGATCCCGGCGGCGGTCGCGCTGGCCGTGGTTCCGCATCAGCTGATTTCCGTCCTTTTCGAGCGCGGCGCCTTCGGCCCGGAAGATACGCAAGTGACGGGATACGTGCTGATGGGCTATGCGCTCGGCATGCCCGCCTATATCTGCGTGAAAGTCCTCTCGAGCGCGTACTGGTCGCGGCAGGACACGATGAGCCCAGTGAAAGTTTCAATCCTAGCGACTGTTTTGAATATCGTCTTAAGTCTCATTCTTATCAATTTCATCGGCGTCGTCGGAATTGCGCTTTCGACCGGGCTGGCGGGCTGGCTGCAGTTCGTTTTGCTCCGGCGCGGGCTGAAATCGCTGGACGTCGCGCAGACGGATGCGCGCTTTAAAAAGAACTTGCCACGGATCATAATGTCCGCTTTTATAATGGGGATTTCTTTATTCATGGTTGCGAGGCTTCTCGATGATGTATTCGGTGGCTCATTCGGCGCCTTTGCCGAAATTCTTGCGCTTCTGGCCCTCGTGGCCACGGGGTTGATCGTCTATTTCTCCGCCGCGTTCATGAGCGGCGCTTTGAATTTCCGGGAAATGAAGAGTTATTTGAGGCGGGGATAACGCGCTGATGCGCTTATTCGCTGATGCGCTGATGCGTTTTTTGTTGATAGTAGGCGCATTTTTTAGTTTATCATCCGCCCCAGCGAAACAGCGAAACAGCGAAACAGCGAAACAGCGAAACAGCGAAACAGCGAAACAATGACCAAACGAATTCTTTCCGGCATGCAGCCGACCGCGCATTTACACCTCGGCAATTATCTTGGGGCCTTGCGGAACTGGGTGACGTTGCAGGACGAGCCGGAGTCTGAATGCCTGTACTGCGTGGTTGATCTGCATGCGATTACGCTGCCCTATGACGCCGCGTATTTAAAAGAGTCGACGCGGGAAATTGCAGCGGCCTACATCGCGGGCGGAGTCGATCCGGAGCGCGCGACCGTATTCGTCCAGTCCGCCGTTCCCGCGCATTCGGAGCTGATGTGGCTGCTCGCCACCATGGCGCAGATGGGCAAGCTTGAAAGGATGACCCAGTTCAAGGACAAGGCCGGCAAGGACAAGGAACGCGCCGGGCTCGGCCTGTTCGCCTATCCGGTTCTTATGGCCGCAGATATCCTCGTTTACAAGGCGACTCACGTGCCCGTCGGCGAGGATCAGAAACAGCATCTCGAGCTTGCCCGCGATCTCGCGGCGACGTTTAACACGCGCTACGAGCGGGACTTTTTCATCCCGCCCGAGCCATTTATTCAGGGCGCGGGCGCGCGCGTCATGTCCCTGCGCGACGGGACTCAGAAAATGAGCAAGAGCGCGGAGTCCGACATGTCGCGGATCAACCTGACCGACGATGCTGACATGATCGCGAAGAAGATCAGAAAAGCGAAAACCGATCCCGCGCCGCTGCCGGAAAGCGAAGAGGGTCTGGAAGAGCGGCCCGAGGCGCGCAATCTTGTTACGATCTACGCGGCGCTGTCTGATAAAACGCGCGCGGATGTTTTAAGTGAATTCGGCGGAAAGGAGTTTTCCGTGTTCAAGCCCGCGCTGGCAGATTTATGCGTGGAAAAGCTCGCCCCGGTGACGTCCCGCTTAAATGAACTGATGGGCGATAAGGCCGAACTCGACCGCATTTTATCGCGCGGCGCGGAAAAAGCGAACGCCATCGCCCAGCCCGTTATTGACGAAACAAAAGAGATCATGGGGTTTTGGAAGGGCGGCTGAGTCGCGCTTTTCATTGACATATTTTTGCACCATGTTTAATTAGCGTCATGGCAAGTGAAGCATTTAGAGAACTGCAGAAAGCTATAGCGCTGCGTCGCAAACATGCGGACGCGGTCGGCGAGCTTCGTGCGGAGGAGGCGCGGGCTGCGCTCAGCGCCGCACATAATGCCTGGAAGCCGGTATTCGATCTGATCGGCGAGACCAAGGACAATCTTGATCTGCCGGAAGGCTGGAAACTCCATCTGTCTCTGGAGACAGATGGTCAGATTATACACGGAAAGTTATATTTCAAAAAAGAAGAAGGCGACGTCTTGGAGCCTTACAAGTACAACCTCGCTTTTATGATCCGCTCTGATCAGGAAAACAGGTTAACTGTTACGCGCTGGAATTTACCTGTTTCTCTGGAAAAATTCGCGGAAAAACGGCATGCTGACGCCCTTAAGGGTAGCGTTTTGGCTAGTTTTGACGCGGACGACAAAGGCATGGAAGCCGTGCTTGATATGGTTACGTTCTGGATGGGCGAAAACGTCGGCAATGATTTTGACCTTAGCCGGATCAATCCGAGAGCCGAACGGAATATTGAGCTGTAAAACCGCATTTGCTTTTTCGCCGCGTTCACGGCAAACTTGTCGGCAGAGGTTTGACCATGCGCTTTTTAACTTTTCTTCTTGCTTTTATCTGCTTCGCCGTTCCCGCCCGCGCGGACATATTCGTCTGGGAAGACCCGGAGAGCGGGCTTACGCTGACCTTTCCCGATACGTGGAAAACGCACAGCCCCGTCGCGCCGGATACGATCCTGACCGTGCTGGCGCCCTCAAGCACGGACGAGGCGATGTGCCGCGTACGGGTGCGCGACGAAAACCGTTTCCTGATCTTTCCGCCGCGTTACAGCGCCGCCGTCCAGAAAGTCGCTTACAGCACGGATTTCTGGAAGGAATATCTGCACGCGAATTACGAAGACGTGATTATTCACAAGGTGCGCGATCAGGCGGGCCTAGGCCGGGGCTTCGCGAGCTTTATGCTTTCGACCTATACGACGCTTGGCGAAGACGCGGCGCGGCGTTCGTCCATCGGCTTCGCAAGCCCTTACTTTAACAAGGCCTACATTCTGGAGTGTTCCTCGCTTGCGGGCGCGTTCGAAAACTGGCTGACCATGTTCCAGAGCATCGCGGGCTCCGTCGATTTCAAAAAAGCGCATCACGAGACGGCGACGGGCAATTACAGGGATTTTCTGGCGGAATAAAAACCACGCCGATCCATATAATCCACGCTTGAAAAAATCTGTAAAACCAGTCAGTTTAACGCGTTCGTTCATCTTCATGCGGCGCGTATAGAAACATGCAGGTATATTTACCCATCGCGGAAATGACCGTGGACGCCGAGGCTATTTTGGCGCTCGGCGCCGTGGTTGGTTTGCTCTCCGGCCTGTTCGGCGTGGGCGGCGGATTTATGACGACCCCTTTCCTTATCTTTATGGGCTTGCCGCCAGCTGTTGCCGTGGGAACGCAGGCCAACCAGCTTGTCGCCTCCAGCGTGTCCGGGGTTCTCGGTCACTGGCGCAAGGGCAACGTCGATCTGAAGATGGGCGGCGTTATGCTGGCGGGAAGCGTTTTTGGCTCCGTCGTCGGCATCCTGATTTTCCGGATGCTGCAGCATTTCGGCCATATCGACCTCACGATTAAATTGCTCTATGTGGTCTTGCTCGGCTCGATCGGCGCCCTGATGCTTGTCGAGAGCGTTTTGACCCTGATGAAAAAGGATGAAAAAAAAGAACGTCAGGGGATTAAGCAGCATCGGTGGATTCGCAATATGCCTTATAAAATGCGTTTTCCGCGTTCTCGTTTATATATCAGCGCACTGCTTCCGGCGGGCATTGGTTTTATCGGCGGACTTCTCGTGTCGGTTATGGGGATCGGCGGCGGGTTTTTACTGGTGCCCGCGATGATTTATATCCTCGGGATGCCGACGCTACTGGTGGCGGGGACCTCCCTGTTTCAGATTATCTTTTCGACGGCTCTGGCCACGGTACTCCACGCCTCGCTCAATCATACGGTGGATCTGGTTCTGGCGATGATCCTGATTGCGGGCGGCGTGATCGGCGCGCAGATCGGCGTTCGTCTGGCCCGGAAGATTAAGGGCGCCGTGGCGCGCGTCATTCTGGCCGTCCTCGTTCTCGCCGTCAGTATAGAACTGCTGGGAGAGCTGCTGATCGAGCCCCGGGATATCTATTCGACGGCGGTACGATGAGGGGCGGCGCTATGATGCGATTTTTTCACATGGCATTTTTAATTGCAGGAATAACGCTCTTGGCGGAACAGGCGCGGGCAGACGCCCTGACGATTGATCTGGCCCATAACACGGTTGATATCACCACGGGTTTTACAGGCGCGAAACTGGTTCTATTCGGCGTTAAAGAAAAGGAGGGCGACCTCGCCGTTGTCGTCAGGGGTCCGGAAAAACGCATTGTCGTACGCCGCAAGGAGCAAATTCTGGGCATGTGGATGAACAGGAAGTCCGTCGAGTTTCTGGATGTGCCGACATATTACGATTACGCGGTCAGCGCGCCTGAGCAAATCCTTGCTGATCCCGAGGTCCTTAGAGGCAGCCGCATCGGGCTTGACGCTCTCAGCTTCACGCCGGTCGAGGCCGAGGACGACACGGACGTGAGCGCATTTCACGAGGCGCTGGTCTGGAACAAGATTGCCCGGGGTCTTTACCCTCTGGAGCCCGGAAACGTGATTTATCTCAATAACAGCTTCTTCAAGGTAACCTTTTCAATCCCTGCGAATGTGCCGACCGGGGATTATACTGTCACGGCTTACCTCTTTCAAAACGGGCAAATAAGTGAAATCGAGCAGACGGATTTAAAGGTTGCGCAAACAGGTTTTTCCGCAGATGTTAATAATTTTGCGCTTCAGAATGGCATCGTTTATGGCATTTTATCCGTTATGCTTGCGGTTGTATCCGCCTGGTCGGCGCATACGTTTTTAAGAAGGGATTAAACCATGGAGACGCTTGATAAAGAGCAGGAAATGGATGAGCTTCGCGTGCCGTCCAAGCACCACGAAGGACGGCGCGGAGATGGCGGCGTTTATATCGTTGTGGCTGACGAGACCGAAGAATTTTCCGTGGCGCTGCGTTATGCGGCGCGTCTGGCCCAGAACAACCGGGCGCATCTGGCCGTGCTTTATGTCGCGGATCTTCAGGATTTTCAGCACTGGGGCGGCATTGAAGATAAAATGCAAAAGGAGCTCCGCGAGCAATCCGAAATGCAGATCTGGAACGTTGCCAAAAAGATCAATGATCTGAATGGAATGCGTCCGGTTTTGTATTTACGTGAAGGCGACAGAAAGGACGAACTGATTGACGTGATCGATGGGGACGCCAGCATCAAGATGCTGATCCTGGCGGCCGGTACGGGGGCTTCGGGACCGGGGCCGCTCGTAAGCTATTTTACGGGCAAGGGTATGTCCCGGCTGCGGGCGCCGGTGCTGATTGTGCCGGGGCATCTGGAGCCGCAAAAGATTGACGCGATTGCGTAGCTGGCCGAGAGCGTCGCGCCAGTAGCTCAAAGCTGAAAGGAGAAACCATGTTTATACAAACCGAGCAAACGCCAAATCCGGCCGTTCTGAAATTCTTGCCGGGACAGGAGCTGCACAATGGCGGGCCGCAGGAATTCAAAAGCGCCGATGAGGCGGGCGATGCGCCGCTCGCAATACGCCTTTTTGGCATAGATCAGGTCGAGGGGGTCTTTATTGCGCGGGACTACGTCTCCGTAACCAAGGGCGAGGCCGCAGACTGGCAGGACTTAAAAGCCCCGGTGATCGCTGCGCTTATGGATCATTTCGCCTCGGGCGAACAGGCTGTGACCGTGGATCTGAATGCCTCATCCGCAGATGAGGATGATGACGAAATCGTGCTACAGATCAAGGAGCTTCTGGATACGCGCGTACGGCCAGCGGTGGCGCAGGACGGCGGCGATATCCAGTTTCACGGCTTCGACAAGGGCATCGTATATTTGAAAATGCGCGGGGCTTGCGCAGGATGCCCGAGTTCAACGGCGACGCTCAAAATGGGGATCGAGCGCATGCTTCAGCATTTCATTCCTGAAGTTGTCGAGGTTCGTCCGGTTGCGGAGTAACCGTTCTTTCCGCAGATGCTTCCTGATTGAACAAAGGCGGCTGCGGTTGGTTGTGCCGGTTCAGATATTCATCCGATACCGTAAGAAACATTCCGTGCCAGCGCCAGCGCGGCCCTGCAAACTCATCCGTTTCCGGTCCGGGCATGGTGCAGTTGATGCGCACCCTGCTGGAAACGAAATGATCCATGCCGCGCAATTCTGCGCGCCCGTCTCCAAGAAATTCAATTTTCAACTGGCCCGGTTCGGATATAAAGCAGGACAGTTCCTCCTTGTATGGCGTCAGGGCAGGGTGCAGAGTGAAGCCAACGGATGAAATTTCTTCCGTGATATAGCTGTCTTCCGGCTCTACGTCGGTAACTGGTAATGGCAAGGCGTTCGCCGTGAGCGTAAAGCGGCCCAGATCGGCAAAGCTTTCGGTCATCGTGAAGCGCGGAAGTTCGTAAAAATCCGAGCCCGGATAGGCAATTGCGGATTCCTGGCCAAAGGCGGCTTCAAATCCGCTTGCGCTGATGATCTCTTTATAGTCATTGCCATACTCTCCAAAGGGATAGGCGAAGAACCGGGCCTCTCTCCCCAGCATCTCGCGAAACCTGGCTTTGGCGTTGTTGATTTGCTTGCGTATTTCCTGATCCGGCTCTCCGCTCAATCTTTCGTAGGCTGCGGGATGCAGTCCAAAGGACACATTCCTGTTTCGCGCCAGCGTCTTGAGATCTCTCCAGTTCAGAAAGCTTTGCGAATCCAGATCCGCTTTGCCGGGCGAGAAGAAAACAGTGAAGGGCAGATCATGTTCCGTGAGCAGCGGAACGGCATGCGTGAGCACGCTTTTATGGCCGCCGTCAAATGAGAGGGCTATTGTTTTTCGCGGCAGATTTTTCTCTTCACGCAGATTTTCTACCAGCTCCGGGAGCGCAACAACGTTGTAATCCCCGGACAGAATTTCCCTGATCTGGACTTCGAACTGGTTTTTGCGGATGCTGGTTTCGGGGAACGGGTCTTCCCCAATTCTGTGATAAACGTAAATCGCCGCCGATTTGTTGTCGTAAGGGGTGGCGCCGGATGCGTGAGCTCCTGTAACCGTCACGATGACGCTGCATTGACAGAATATCAGGAAGGTAAAAATCGTTCGAAATAACGTATAGAGGTCCGTATAGCGCATATGAGCCGATCAGGAAAAAAGTCCCGCTTCTTTCTATTCTGTTTCTACTTTCTATCTATATGGTGTGGTACTTATCAAAAAGGAGAGATTAATGCAAAATCTTGCGGTAAAAGACGAAGAAATAATTTCCGACGATGCGCTCGATACGTTATTTCGTGAAGCGCGTACGCATTTCGCCTGGCAGGAAAAAGAGGTTTCGGACGTCATGATTCATGCCCTGTATGATTTGCTGAAATGGGGGCCGACGAGCGCGAATTGCTCGCCCGCGCGTTTTCTTTTTCTTAAGTCTCCCGAAGCGAAGGAGAAGCTCAAACCGCATTTGATGGAAGGCAATGTCGAGAAGACCATGTCTGCGCCGGTGACGGCGATCGTTGCGCATGATCTGGAGTTTCACCACAAGCTGCCGCAACTCTTTCCGCATACGGACGCCAAAAGCTGGTTTGACGGCAAGCCGGATTTCATCCGGGAAACGGCGTTCAGAAACGGAACGCTGCAGGGGGCCTACATGATCATGGCCACCCGGTCTCTGGGGCTCGATTGCGGGCCGATGTCGGGGTTTGATCCGAAGGGAGTTAAAGATGCCTTCTTCGCGGATAAAAATGTGGAGGTCAATTTCCTGTGTAATATCGGTTACGGCGACGCGAGCAAGCTCTTTCCACGCAGTCCGCGCCTGTGTTTTGATGAGGCCGGGGAGATACTCTGACCTATGCGGGTACTGGCTTTTGATACGGCGCTCGGGTCATGCTCCGCAGGTCTTTGGGACAGCGAAACCGGCGCCGCCTGCCAGAAAACGGAAGACATGCGGACGGGACATGCGGAACGTCTTTTGCCTCTGGTCGAGGAAGTTTTATCGGAAGCCGGGACAAGCTGGCAGGATATCGGCCTTGTCGCGGTGACGAATGGCCCGGGAAGTTTTACCGGCCTGCGTGTTGGTCTTGCGGCGGCGCGTTCGCTCGGGCTCTCCCTGAACGTTCCCGTAAGGGCGGCCTCGACGACGGAAACGCTCGCCGGTCAGTATTTTGAGGCCGGGGAAAACGGGGCTCCGCTCGCCGTACTGCTGGAGACGAAGCGAAGCGATTACTATTTTCAGATGTTTGCGGCGGACGGCGAGGCCGCTGGCGCGCCGGAAGCGATTGACGGGCCGGGCGCGTCTGAAAAAATGCCAGCCGGATGCGTGTTGATCGGCGACGCCGCTCAGCGTTTCGCCGCCGATAATAAAGCGGAGGCGTTTTATCTGAAAACGGGTTATTCAAAAGTTGATCCTGTTTTTCTGGCGCGGCGAGTTTACATGTTCTCAGTGGATAGTTCTGAAGCGTCTTTCCCTTCCCCGCTTTACTTGCGGAATGCTGATGTCAGCCTATCCAAAAGTATACCGAGGCGTATAGGAATTTGAGTAGTTATTAATTATTGCGATGAGTTGTTTTTTTTCTTGAATAAAAAAGGCAGTTATGTA
>CAZCIB010000014.1:0-50906 GCA_964498755.1 uncultured Pseudobdellovibrionaceae bacterium
TATGGACAGAATCGCAAATCTGCGCTCATATGTCAGGGGGTTTTTAGAGGCGCCCGATAGAGGAATGAATAATTATTGCGCCACTCGCTAAGGCTTTTATGCGTTTGCGCGCAGCGCATTTTTAAAACTACAGAGAAGAGGAGCATAAGGAGTTTTGTAGCGGCCGCGCTGTTCTCCTCGCCCTCCTTTTCTCTGTAGTTTGAAGATTTTCAGGAAAGAAAATCAGGGTGAAGGCGGACAATTATTTATGCAAGGAACTATACGAGATGATCTTGAGCGTGTTTCAAGTAGCTTCTTGTAACTCGTATCTCGAACTCGTAACTATTTTTGGATCCACGCGCCGTCCGGCGTCATAACGTACTGGCCCTCGGGCGTTTTGCTGATGAGCGTCTTGCCTGCGAGTTTCTGGACTTCGGTAATTGCAAGGCTGCGTTTTTGCGCAATTTCCCTGTAGCTTTCGAGGCGGCCTTCGTTAACCGTGCTAACGAGAGCCTGCTCTTCCGTATCGCCGGGCGCATTGACAATGCCGACAAGACCATCCGGTCGCTCGCCGATGATGCCTTGTTGTTTGGCCTGATAGAGATCAATTTGAGACGCAATGGCTTGAGTCGGCGTGGAGCCGAACATCAATACCGTTGCCAAAACAATATGAACAAGTGTCATTTTTAAATTCGCCCTGCTTTTTTATAACCACACTCTTATCATTCAACGCCGTCAGGAGAAAGGCCGATTCCGAAAAGCTCCGGATTTTCGGCGAATTCTTCTTCCAGGTCGCGTTCGACGCGAATCCTGACTTCCTGTTCGATCTTAACGTTCATATTAATCTGGATTGGTTCTCTGGGTGGTTCAACTCTTACAGTCGGCGTACACGCCGTTGCCCCCAACAGCATGCCTATGCCTGCAAGCGTGACCATCAGTAGCCTTGTGTTGTATGCTCTGGTCATTTCTTTGCGCCAATTTATCTATGCATTCTATTCTATCTTAGCGTATATATCTTAAGGTTTGGTATTTGAATGGCGCATTGCGCGTAAAATTTAGCGCAATTTTGAAGGTTTTTCTTTGAAGTGATGTCGATCGTCATGTATATGACAAAAAAAGAGAGCTTGGGCGTAATTTATGAATGATACTGGATCTGTATGTTTTCTTCGACATTGCGGTCATAACGCGCTCGCGCATGCTATAGGCAATAGCGAAGATATCACTGTGATTGAGTTCTCAGAAAATAAAGGCCCGCGTGCGCAGATAGTTCGCTTTGTTCTTGAGATGGTTATGGGCGTTAAAGCGTTAGATGACGATGATCTTTATGAAGAATACAAGCGAGCAGAAGAGCTTTTAGGCACAGAGATCAAGCCTTTTGATGAATTTCAGGCTTCTGTCGAAAATGATTTAACGCACGAAGGGATTGTTCTGACAGGAGCTGGAAGTAAAGCGGACAATCCTTTTCCAGAAGATTTTGTAAACCTGATAAGCGAAGGCCGGATTAATGAGGCTGTGAACTGGTTTCTTGGCGCGGGTGAAGCAGTTAAGATCAAGCGATATAAAAATGGGGAGCTTATCTCCGAAGGAGACGACTCGGAGTTCATGGCGCCTTTTATTCGCGGAGAAATAGAGGCTTCAGAAATAAAAGGAGCGCTTCAACATCAGCGCAAAAGCCATGGATTGGCAAGTCAAGCCGTAATCCCTGAGAAAAAACCATCACTTTAAATGCATTGCCGTAAACAAGATCGTCGGCGTAAATAGTTATCAGGGCGTGACCGTCAAAGTCCCTTGCCCGAACAGCGCCGGAACCGCGCCCTCCATATTTAAATTCAAATGGATCGGCCGGTCGCCGAACAGCGCGCGGTTAAAGCCTTTCGCATGGAGCCGCGCATCCATATCGCCATTGACCGCGCCGCTGAAATCCAGCGTCAGCTCATCATATTCAAAACGCGTGACTGCGTCTCGCACGATTTGCATGCGCTGGTCCTGCCCTTCAAGAAAAGGCGGATAGTCGTCCGGATTGTAGTGAATGACGCCGGGGCCCGAGTTTTCGAGCCTGCCGTCCGTGACGGAGAAATTATCCGGGTCGGTTGAAAACGTGGCATTGCCGCTCAGCTTTCCGGTTACTTTTAAATCCTCGACCTGTGACAACTCGACAAGTTGCGCCATGTCGAGTTCGGAAATCCGGAGCGTTACCGTGTCAGGCGCGCCCTGAACCGGGTCATATGTGACGGGCGCAAGGCTGACCGCGCCGCCTGCAAAGCCGCCACGAAACGTATGGAGTTTGATCTGGCCCTCAGGAGTCAGGCTAAACCGGGCGCGCCCGTTTGTAAGCGCAATCAGGCTTTCGATGCCGTCATAGGTTAACGTTTGCGGTTCCGCCGTGGCCAGCGGGTTCAGCGTTGCGAAAGACAACTCCCCGGACAGGCCTTTTACGGCAACCTGATCGGCGTTGATTCCTGCGCCGTTTATCTTGATGGATAGAGGTCCTTCGATTACGGGCGTATCGATTTGCAGGTCGCTGAAGAAATTCCCCTCCAGCGCAATCGTCCCGTCCGTGAACGACAGATTGGCGAGTAACTGCCCGGGTAAGAGCGCGTTGAGATTTTGCAGCGGCGTTTCTTCAAGCGACAGGCTCCCGCGCACGAATTTTTTACGCAGGTCTGTTTCTACAGCCGCCTCAAGCCTGAAATTCTCCGCGTTGTCTGATAACGCGATATCAAGCGGGTGATGCATGGCATGGCGGCTTTGATCGCTTAAATACGTGACGTCGAGTTTCAGAGGCGGAACCAGTGAGAGCGCAACCGCTTGCCCGGCCTTTTCGATCAATCCTGCGGCGGTCAGAAAACCGGGAAGGTCCTGCGGGTACAGCGTCCGGATATTTGCGGTTCCAAAAAAATTTGTTTCTCTCTGGCCAAAATCAGCGTGCAGGCTCATGCCTTGCGTGCCCGCGGCCAGCGCGTCAAGAACGATGTTGTAATAATCGTTCTCGCCCTCGATCGCGGCCGTTACGTTCAGCAAGGGCAGGGGGCCAAAAGAGAGTTTTCCCGCCGTCAGCTGCCCGCCATAAACAAAGGGTTTGTCGAGAGACTCCTGTCCCATGCTGACCCAGCCGCCAAGGCGCGCGCCCGTCAGTCCGGCGTAATCGATCCGCCCTTTGAGGATTTCGGCGTCCAGCGACCACGCGCCGTCGGTTTGGAAAAGCCCGTTCCAGAGCGTGTTGATCTGCGCCTGTTTCTGATCTCCCGAAGTGCGGGCCTGCAGCTCGACATGCCCGTCCCTGGTAACGGCAGCCTCGCCATTCGTTTCAAAGCGCAAGATGCCCTGCAGCGTATCGATGTCCAGAATGACGTCGTTCAGAAGAATGCGCTTCACCGGGACCTCGAACGGCTCAAACTCCGGCTCGCTCCAGCCTGCCAGCGCGAAGCTTCCGTCCGTGTTGAGAAGGGCGGTTAACGTCGCCCCTTCCAGCGTGAGCGTATTGAATTTGCCGGTTGATACGACGTCGGCGATTTTGAAATTCACGGATATTTTATCAATGCCGCTGAAGCCGTCCGCATCCAGCGTAATGTCCTCAAACGTCACAGCGTCTCCGGCCACGCGGACGGCTTCTATTCTGATGTTTTGAAAGCCAAGGCCTTTGAAAGCCGCGCTGATCTGAAACCGAAGAATTTCCGGGACGAATAGCGCCGCGGCGCTCGCGCCGATGACGGCGAGTATAATAAAAACAGCGGCGCATATGGCGATCAGGCGTTTCATAGTTCTCAAAGCTCGTAAAATGTCATCCCGAGCGAAGCGCGCAAGCGCGTAGTCGAGGGATCTATTCCTTATCCATTTTACACAGATCCCTTCGCTTCGCCATGCTACGCATGTCGGCGTTCGGGATGACAAGGGAGGTTTTTAAGCCGCCTCTAACTGTTTCAGCGCGCTGCTAAGCTTATTGAGCGTGGCTTGCGTTTCCTCGAGGCGGCGGCGCTGTTCGGCGACGACGTCTTCAGGCGCCTTGGCGGTAAAGCTTTCATTGGAGAGCTTGCTCTCCAGTTTTTTGACTTCGCCCTGAAGTTTCTCGATTTCCTTTTTCAAGCGCGCGCGCTCTTTATCAAGGTCGATGACGTCGGCCACGGGCAGGATGATAAAGGCCTCATCCAGCACGGTCTGAACCGAGCCTTCAGGCGCGGAAGAGGCCTGCTCTATGGATTCGAGACGCGCCATATTTTCGATTGTTTTTTTGTATTTTGAAAGCCTTGCTGCATTTTCTTCGTTTAAATCCTTAAGAACCGCGCGAATGCGCGCGCTGTTCGGAATATTCATATCGGCGCGTAAGGACCGGATTTCCGTGATCAGGCGGATAAGCCAGCCAATTTCCGTTTGTGCGGGTTCATTGACAAGCTCCGGCGCATATTCCGGCCATTCGGTTTTAAGCAGCGAGGTATCGCCGTTAGCAATCGTGGCGTACAGCTCTTCCGTGATGTAGGGCATGAACGGGTTTAAAAGGCTCAGGATTTGCGCAAGGGCCCAGCCCATCGTCTTGCGCGTTTCTATCGCGATCGGGTCTTCATCGGCGGCGTTGGTTAAAACGGGCTTGGTAAATTCGAGGTACCAGTCGCAAAACGCGCCCCACGTGAAATGGTAGATCGCCTCGGCGGCGTCGTTAAAACGGTACTGGCTCAGAGCCGTTTCAATGGCTTCCTTTGTTTTGGCGGTTTCCGAAGCAATCCAAAGGTTTGGCGCGTATTGCGTAGATTCTACTTTAAAATCAGGATCGAAAATGCGCCGGTTCATTTCACAGTAACGCGCCGCATTCCAGAGTTTTGTGGCGAAGTTGCGATAGCCTTCGACGCGCTCTTCTGAGAGTTTGAGGTCGCGGCCCTGTACGGCCATGGCTGACAGCGTAAAGCGCAGGGAATCCGCGCCATAACGATTGATCAGGTCGAGCGGATCAATGACGTTGCCCTTTGATTTGGACATTTTCTGGCCCTTGGAGTCGCGAACGAGGGCGTGAATATAAACTTCGCGGAAGGGGATGTCGCCCATGAAATGAATGCCGAACATCATCATCCGCGCTACCCAGAACGGGATGATGTCAAAGCCCGTGACCAGAACGTCGCCGGGATAGTATTTGTCGAGTTCGCGCGTTTTCTCCGGCCAGCCGAGCGTCGAGAATGGCCACAGAGCCGATGAAAACCACGTATCAAGCACGTCTTCATCGCGCGTAATTTCGACGTCTTCGCCAAATTGCGCGCGCGCGGCGGCGTACGCTTCTTCTTCGCTCTCCTCAACGAAGATGCTCCCCTCAGGCCCGAACCATGCCGGGATCTGGTGCCCCCACCAGAGCTGCCGGGAAATACACCAGGGCTGGATATTGCGCATCCATTGCAAATACGTGTTTTCCCATTGCTTTGGAATGAAGACGGTCTTGCCGGTTTCAACCGCTTCGATTGCCGGTTTCGCGAGGGTCGCCGCATCCACGAACCACTGATCGGTCAGATACGGTTCAATGACGACGCCGGAACGGTCGCCGTAAGGCATGACAAGCGCATGATCCTCGATTGATACGAGATAGTCCTCTTCATCCAGCATTTTGACGATTTTCTTGCGCGCCTCGAACCGGTCCATGCCCTGAAATTCTTCCGGGGCGTTTTCGTTGATGCGGGCGTTGTCATCAAAAATATTGATCATCGGCAGGTCATGCCGCTTGCCGACTTCGAAGTCGTTGAAGTCATGCGCGGGCGTGATCTTGACCGCGCCGCTGCCTTGCTCAGGGTCTGCGTGCTCGTCCGCGATAATTGGGATCAGGCGTCCTGTGAGCGGCAGCATCGCGTATTTGCCGATCAGGTCCTGATAACGCAGGTCTCCCGGGTGAACGGCCACAGCCGTATCGCCGAGCATGGTCTCAGGCCGCGTCGTCGCCACCGTGATCGAGCGCGCTTCCTCACCCTCAATGGGGTAGGCGATATGCCACATATGGCCCTTGACGTCGCGCTGCTCGACCTCCAGATCGGAAATTGCCGTATGCAGATGCGGGTCCCAGTTCACAAGCCGCTTGTCGCGGTAGATCAGACCTTCCTTGTAAAGCTGGACGAAGACCTTGCGCACGGCCAGCGACAGACCCTCATCCATGGTGAAGCGCTCGCGCGGCCAGTCAGGCGTCGCGCCGATGCGCCGGAGTTGCACCGTAATGGTATTGCCGGACTGCTCTTTCCATTCCCAGACTTTTTCAAGAAATTTCTCGCGCCCCAGATCGCGCCTGTGAACGCCCTCCTTTTCAAGGCGGCGTTCAACGACCATTTGCGTGGCGATCCCGGCGTGGTCCGTGCCCGGCTGCCAGAGCGCGTCGCGGCCTTTGCGGCGGTAATAGCGCGTCAGTACGTCCTGAAGCGTCGTATTAAGCGCATGGCCCATATGCAGGCTGCCCGTCACGTTCGGCGGCGGCATCATCACGGTAAACGGCGCCTGATTACTCTCCGGCGCGCAGGAAAACTGGCCGGAGCTTTCCCATTCCTTGTACTGTTTGTCTTCAATAGCTTCGGGCTGAAACGTTTTTTCAAGCATGACGTATGTTTTCGCTTTGCGGTTACTGACGCCCGTTTTTACCGCGAAGGAACGAAGATGCGAAGCGTTTTTTTAGATGAATCTACTCGTCCAGAGCTTTTTGCGCGAGTTTTTCGAGCTCTTTCTGGACGAGGCGTTCGACGATGTCGGGAAGGTTATCGTCGATCCATTCGCGCAGCATCGGCCGCAGCATCTCGCGGACAATGTCTTCCAGCGATCCGGCGGAGCCCGGACGCGTAACCATGACGTTCGCGGCGAGCTTGTCAAAGCCTTGCATGACGGCGTCCTTGGCGCCCTCGGTAAAGATCGATTCGTCGATTCCCTCATCCTCCGGCGCATCGATCAGGTCGACTTCCATACGTTTCGGAATTTCCGGCGGCGGCGCTTCAGGCTCTTCTTCGGCGTCCTCCATCATTGCGGCGAAGTCTTCTTCTTCAATCTCTTCCTCAGGTTCTTCGTCAAGCCGTTCGGTTAACTCAATTGGCTGCTCTTCCGCCTCTTTCTCCGCCACCGGTTCAGGAGCAGGCTCTGGCTCTGGTTCTAGCTCAGACTCAGGCTCAGGCTCAGGCTCAGGCGGTTCTTCCGCCTCAGCCTCCTTGATCTCCGGCTCTTCATCGTCGTCGGAAATAATCTGGCGAATCGAGGCGAGGATTTCCTCGATCGTCGGTTCCTGTTCGTTTTCTTTATCGGACATCTTTACCAGGGGCCTGCCGGAGTGTTCGTTAGTATTTTGAAATATTTTCCATTTCTCGTACCAGTTTCATACAATGAAAACGGCTTGTCAAAGCTCCCCGTCAAGTTGTCCCACAGGTTCTTCCACATTTAAGTCGAAAATCTTGCGTTTCGCGCGCTCAAGATGCGCATCGTACCCCGCGTCGGTAACTGTAAAACCAACATTTTCCGGGATCAGAACGCCAATCGCCCGCGCGAGCGCATGCGCCGACACGATCTCGTTCGCGCGGGCAATCACAAGCGCAGTGCGCGCATCAAGCAGCTCCTGATCAGCGTCAAGCGCGTCAAGCACAGTACGCGCCCCGACCTCCGTTTCTTCCTGAACGCCTTTACGGGCGACTTCCGCGGCGCGGACCTGCGCCTTGCGGGATTCAATTTCAGCGCGCGCCGCGGCCAGATTTTCCCATGCGCGGATCACATTTTCCCGCGCCCGGCGTTTTTGTTCGCGAATATTGTAGCGGTTTTCCATGGCCGCATATTTTGCCTGCCGGATGCGTGAACGCGTTGCGCCGGATTCGTAAAGCGGAACAGTTACTTTCAGCCCGATCGTGCCCGCGCTGCTACGGTCGAGCGTGCCCGGACGCGGGTCATCTGTGCGGCTCCATCCCGCCTCCAATCCGATTTGGGGCAAGAGTTCGCCAAAGATATCCTCCACATTATCGAGCGCGGCGTTGTATATATATTCCGCCGCGATGATCTCCGGGTTTTGCTCTTCCGTCAGCGATTTGGCCTGATCCAGGGTTTCAGGCAGTTCAAGCTCGATGGCGGGAGCCCGAACGTCTCGCGGCGTAATGCCGATCACCTGTTCATAGAAAGCGTAGCTTGAGCGTAAATCAGCCCTGGCGCTAATGATCCGTGATTCGGCCTCGGCCAGCCGCGCTTCGGCCTGACTGACATCCGTGCGGGTGAGCTCTCCGACTTCGAACCGCGCGCGCGTGGCTTCCAGCTGCTGGGCGATAAGGTCCCGGTTATTCTGAACAAGGAGCAAAAGCGATTCGTCCCGCACTACGTCCATATAGGCGGTGACGGCGTCGAGCAGCACGTCCTGCTCAATCGCGCTTAGTACGGCGCGCTGGGCCTTTATCGCGTCCTTTGCGCTGTCCGTTGCGGCGAATGTGCTGCCGCCCGAATAAAGCGGCTGCGTCAGGGTCACGGAAACGCCTTTCTCGACAGTATCCTGTTCGTCTCCGGGGTCGGAATCCTGCGCCACCGCCGTTACGTCTCCTGCGGCGTCAACGCGCGGTTTCCAGCCGGCCATGGCTTGTGGCAGGGCCTCGTGCGCGCCGAAGAGTTCGGCGCGCGCAGCCAGTATGCGCGGATTGCCGGAATAAGCGAGCGCAAGAGCCTCTTTCAAAGAGAAAACCTGCGTTTGCTCCGCGATAAGCTCTTCGACGGGACGCGGCGTTTCCGGTTTTTCCTTGGCGAGCGCATGCGGCGCGATCAGGAAAAGCGACAGCGTCCCGAGAATAATCCTGGCGCCGTTGTTCTTGTAATCCTGTTGCATGGGACAGGCCTTTCGTAAGGTGTTTATACGTTTTGCCCGGGCGGGCGGATTAAAGCGCAAAAGCGGGAGCGGGTTCAAACCCCGGCAGCCAGGCAGCCGCGGCGTCAAACAGATCCCAAGAGCTGACATGGCCGTCTTCGTTCTTCTCGTATTTAACGGCCTTGCCCATCGTGCGGCCCGGCGGAACGAGAACGGTCAGAAGACGCCCATTCGGGGCGAGTTGGTTGAAAAGAAATTCGGGCGGGGCGCTTACGGCGCCGTTCAGAAAGATAACAGAGTAGGGCGCGTGTTCCGCGCAGCCTTGTTCGTAAGGGCCGATGAATACGGCTATGTTACAGAGTTCCTGATCTTTCCAGATAGTTTCCGCGTTATCGATATAATCCGCGCGCTGGCGCATCATGATCACTGTGGAAACAAGCGGGGACCAGATCGCCGGGCTGTAGCCGACCGGGCAGCCAAGATCCAGCGTCACGTCCTTTTCTTTTGGCGCGGCGGCCTCTACGAGGCGCGCGTGCGTCATCGGCGACATCAGGTAACGCCCGTTTTCAAGCCGCAAATCTTCATCGAGATAGGCGATGCTTCTGTTTTGCACGTCAACAAATTGCTCGCGCGGTAAATTTTCATAGGCCGCGAGGATGCGCGGGTCCTTGACTCCATTCGTCTCGAGCTGGCATTGCACCATATTGCGGCGTTGTTGCTGATAGATGTTCATGGGAATGGCTTACAGGTTACGTCATTATTAATTTACAGCAAGAGTCGAGCGCTTTCCACATGTTTTCCACAGGCCGGCCCGAATGATGCGCCCGCTGCGCGCAGAATTTCTTTGTTTGACTTGCGGGGCTCGAAAGACCTATATGTATAAGTCCCGATATATTTCAAGGCGCCGTGGCAGAGTGGCTATGCAGAGGACTGCAAATCCTTGTACGCCGGTTCGATTCCGGCCGGTGCCTCCAATCTCCCTTTCGCAGGCGTTCACAGACATTCATATATATCCGCAAAAGAGCTTTTTACCTTTTACGGATGTATGGGTGGCCGAGCGCGGTGGGCGTTTTTAGTATAACTCTTCACAGCCCCTGCCCAGGCAGAGATATTCCACGAGGCCGTTGGTGTTCATTTCCGTTCCAAGAACCCATGTATTGGCCGTCGCCAGATAAACGAGCGAAAGCAGAAGGGTCGAAAATAAAAATGCCGTAAACAAAGACGCGTAAACCATTTCGCGTTTACGTCTGTTTCGGCGTGATAAATGCACGAACATGGGAAGCCTCAAAAAGTTAATTAATCGTTAAGATACATGGCATAGCTATTCTTATGGTAAGTGTCAATGGTTTTTGTAATAGTCGCGCTGATTTCTAACGCTCGGGAGTTTCGTACATGCGCGCCTCTATCTCGATCCGGTATGAACCCTATGGCAATGATTTCGGTGGTTAAACCACTCGCAAGTAAAAGGGCCCCCTTTTGGGGGGCTCTTTAAATGTAAGTCAGGCGTAATCCTTTAGAGATCCCGCCTGTTGGGTTGCTTATCCTGGCCCGTCTGGTTTTGTCCGGCGCCTTGATTTTGTTCGCGTTGATCAACTCTGGTAATTTTGACCACGGCGTCCGCCTCAAGCTCTCTCTGCTCGAAAAACCCGCTATCCATTTCGCCAAAGACGAAAACGCGGTCTCCCTGTTTTATATCCAGCGGCTTGTTTTGCGCGGCGTTTTGTTTCATCTGATCTTGCGCCTGATTTTGTCCGGCGCTCTGATCCTTTCCGCCCGGCGCATAAGAGAGGTCGCCCGTATCAACGGTGATCTCGTTTCCTTGCGAGGACAGCGTAAAGCCGCCTTCAGAAACGTTCTCGACCGTGCCGCGCGCGGAAACATACGTGCCGTCGCGCATGGTACGATCATTTACAAACGGGCTGTAATAGGCCGGGTTCGTATCGACGACATAGTAATAAGCCAGATCCTGGGCCAGGTAGATATTGTTGGCCTCGATTTCGCGGGCTTCAAACCAGTCATCGTCAACCGTGCCGCTGACCACGACCTTGTCGCCTTCGTTGAGGTAGCTGCCAAGGTTCGTTTCACCGGCCATCCAGTCCCATTCATCCAGCTCGACCTCGACTTCCTGGCCGTCGATATCGAGCATGAACTCGTCCTCTTCCAGAACCCTGACTGTCCCGGAAATCGTGATGTTGGCGCCGTCTTTAAAACCGGTCAGCGCGTCATTCTGACCCGCCATCCTGTCCTGCGCCTGCGCGCCGCCAACGGCAATGCCCGTGACCGCCGCGCCGGCCAGCAAGGTTTTCAAAAGCGTTGTTTTCATGGAATGTCTCTCCTCTTGATCGTGTTCAATTCAAACGTCAAACACGCAGCGGAAAGACAAAGTTCCACAAAATGAAGCGGTTAAGGAGCGAGGAAGCTTACTCCGCCGCTTCGCGCGCGTCCATGGCGGTCGAAATGGATTTCCCCGCCGAGTTCAGGTCTTTGTAGGCCTCATTCAAACGCTCAACGATGCCTTTCTCGCCTTCGCGCAGCCATTTGCGCGGGTCGTAAACTTTCTTGTACGGCTGGCCGTCATCCGGGTCGATCTGGTAGATAAAGGCGCGCTTGTTCTCCTCGACGTATTTGCCGACGGGCTCCGCGAAGGCGAACTGCGTATCGGTGTCGATATTCATCTTGAAAATCCCGTAATTCAGCGACTCGGAAATCTTGTCCTTTTCCGAGCCCGATCCGCCATGGAAGACGAGATCCAGCGGGTTGTCGACTGTGCCATGTTTTTCTTTCACAAGGGCCTGCGAGTTTTTCAGGATGTCCGGGCGGAGCTTGACGTTGCCGGGCTTGTAAACGCCGTGCACGTTGCCGAAGCTCGCCGCGACGGAGAAGTGGCCAATCGAATTCAGCATTTCATAGGCCTGCAGCACTTCCTCGGGCTGGGTATACAGGTTCGGATTATCGATATTGTCGTCGCTGCCGACGCCGTCTTCCTCGCCGCCGGTGACGCCAAGCTCGATCTCGATGCTCATGCCGATTTTCGTGACGCGCTCCAGAACGCGGGCGCACTCGCTTAAATTAAAGTCTATCGGCTCTTCGGACAGGTCCAGCATATGCGAGCTGAAAAGCGGCTTGCCGGTTTGTTCGTAAAACTTCTCGCCCTCGGTGACAAGCGCCTCGATCCACGGGATAAGCTTTTTATTCGCGTGGTCCGTGTGCAGCACGACGCACACGCCGTAATATTTCGCGAGTTCGTGGATGTGCTTCGCCGCCGAGACCGCGCCGAAGACTTTCGCGGAAAAGCTGTCCGGCAGGCCCTTGCCGGCGTAAAACTCCGCGCCGCCGTTCGAAAGCTGGATGATCACGTCGCTGCGGTTTTTGTTAGCGGCCTCAAGCACGGCGTTGATCGAATTCGTGCCGACGACGTTGACGGCGGGCAGGGCGTATTTTCCGTCCTTACAGGCTTTCAAAAGGGTCTTGTAATCTTCGCCCGATACGACGCCGGGCTCCAGTTTGTGCGCGCTCATGATCTCTCCGGTTTTTGTATGTGTTATTCTGAAATCATCCTAATGTTTTCGCCGCGATTGGCAAGGGTGTTGGAACATGAATCGCAAAGACGCGAAGGAGCCAAGACGAAAAGGATAAAGCGCGAAGCGCAATAAAACAGCGTTTCAATCATTGAACCACAGCGCGCACAGCGATCACGGCGACGTTTTCGCAGGCTTCGCTGTGATCGTCGTGGTTCAAAAAAATCAACTGCCAAATAAAATCGTGACGACTTCGGCTGCGGAATCATTTGCCGAGCCATTTCCGCCGTTGTCTTTTTCCGCAGACGGGGCAGGCGGCTCAAGGGCGGCGTTATCATTCTCCCCATCGCCGCGTAATTCTGCGAGTTGCTGTTTCGCGAGTTCGTTCTGCGCCTGAATGCGCGCCTGCTGCGCCGCGCGGGCCACGGCGAAATCCTGCGGCGAGGGCTGGGCCGGGGCGAGGGCGGCGCGGATCACAATATCCATTTTGCGGATCGTGGCCTTGGGGTTGTTCGGCACGGGGGAGGCGTCGATCGCGACTTCCCCGGCGACGGCGTATTCGCGGTTATCCGGGCCCGTCACGGTTTCATAGCTCACCGGCCCGGCATACGCGCCGCCCGCGCTTAAGTGCGCCTGTTCATGGGCGCGGACCTTGCGGTCTGTTTCTTTCAGTTCCCGGACAACTTTTTGTTCTTCTTCCGAGAGCTCAAAGGCCGAAGATTTTCCTTCGCCCTGCGCCTGAAGCATTACATTCATTGACGCGGGAGAAACGCGTGAAACGGGAGACTTGCCGGCTTGCGGGGATGTTGGCTTTGTTGCGGGCGCGACAGGCCCTTCCGGCGCAGCCTGACTGTTCTGCGCCGTGCGTATGGGGCCCGAGACTGTCTGTGCGGCAGCCGCGCCGATTCCGCCAATCATTCTTATATTTTACAGGAAAAGGGGAGGAGAGGGGGTGTTGTTTTGGGTTAGGGTTAATCATGATTTAATTCCAATGGTTTGGGTCTACACTCTGAGTCATTCATGTGTGGATGTCCTCCGAAATTTATACCGGGGTCTAGTAAAACGGCATCATTCCTGACCGTTCTCTCTAATCGCCAGAATGAATGATCGTCATAATCTTCTCTATATTGTCCAAAACTTATAAAACCAGCGCCCTCATCAACAACGGGTTTTGTCATTCGCCTCGAGTCCATGAGCATACCCCGTACGGGGGCGTCATCTCCAAATAACGCTTCCTCCAAATTCCGTTCCCATTCATGCGCATCAGCTTTCCAGTCAAAGCTTAAAAACGTCGGGCCTAATTTACGTTCCAGCGATTCAATGTCTTCGTGGACAGTAACCATAAAGTTTCCACCAAATACCAAAGTGCATTTAACTCTTGTTTCAGAGTCCGAGGAAAAAGCATTTTGCAAATAATCCGGGAAAACTAGCACGCGGTTGATTCTGATATCCCTCTCAAAAATTTTTTTTAGTGGATCGGCTTCTTCTTGAAATGAATTTTCTAACGACGGAAGGTTCTCGTTGTCTACTGAGTTCACGCATTTATGCTCTGAAAAATCTACTCCTCTGTAATCATAAAGTGCGTTATTTCTGTCTGTTTTGAAAAGAATCGCGTTTTGTTGGCAGAAATTTTTAATATCCAAAATTTCAAGTGAGCCATCTCTGAGGCTGCATGACGGAAGTGATACTGGATAATTGGACGCTCCGGCTACAAAGGCATTAGTTATCTCTCCAGCTCGTTCGTCAAAATTGAAGCATATAGCCTGTATCTTGTTCAATGCAACATGCCGTGTTTCTCCTGTCACAAGCTTCAGTTCCAGTAATATATTGTTTTCCACGTTGCTGGTTCCTTGTTTTGTGATAAACAATCTCTGTCATCAAGCCTGTTAAGTAAAACATCTTGCTTAGCGGATCAAATAAAAAGCCGCTTTTATAGCGGCTTTTTTTCTGAAAACAAACTAAGGTGGGCTGGTTAATCAATACCCGGCTTCGTGCATCTTGACGGCTGTGTCGAGCATGCGGCAGGAGAAGCCCCACTCATTGTCGTACCAGCTCATGACGCGGGCGAGATTGCCGTCGATAACTTTCGTGCCTTCGCTCTGGAAGCAGGAGGAGAGCGGGTTGTGGTTGTAATCGCTCGAAACCAGCTCTTCGTCGAAATAGCCGAGAACGCCTTTAAGCTCGCCTTCGCTGGCGGACTTGATCGCGGCGTTGATGTCATCGGCGGAGACGCTCTTGCCCGCGACGAATTTGAGGTCGACAAGAGAGACGTTCGGCGTCGGAACGCGGATCGCGACGCCGTCCAGCTTTCCGGCCAGATCGGGCAGGACCTTGCCGACGGCCTTGGCCGCGCCGGTCGTGGTCGGGATCATGTTGATCGCGGCGGCGCGGGCGCGGTGCAGGTCTTTGTGCATCGTGTCGACGACGCGCTGATCGCCCGTGTAGGAGTGGATCGTCGTCATGAAGCCTTTTTCAATGCCGCAAAGTTTGTCGAGCACGAAGGCGACCGGCGCAAGGCAGTTCGTCGTGCAGGACGCGTTGGAGACGATTTTGTGTCCGGCCTCGAGTTTGTCCGAGTTCACGCCGTAAACGACCGTAATGTCCTCGTCCTTGCCGGGCGCGGAGATCAGGACTTTTTTCGCGCCGGCGGTGAGGTGTTTGGCGGCCGCGTCGCGCTCTGTGAAAATGCCGGAGCATTCCATGACGATGTCGATGCCGAGATCGCCCCAGGGAAGTTCTTCGGGATTGCGCTGCTGGAAAACTTTCACCGTTTTTCCGGCGACGACCATCGTGTCTTCGCCTTTGGCTTCAACCTGAAAAGGCGAGGGGCCATGAACCGAATCATATTTCAGCAGATGCGCATTGGTCTTGTTCGGCGCGAGGTCGTTGATGGCAACGATCTCAAGGTCCGTGCGGCCCTGCTCGAACAGCGAGCGGAACACAAGGCGACCGATACGTCCGAATCCGTTAATGGCGACTTTGACTGTCATGGCGGTAAATCCCTCTTTCTCTCGTTTAGGTCAGGTAACTGAATCTATTCATTGCATCCTGTTTAGCAAGGATGGGGCGGGGGATAAAGAGGGTTTTTTAGTTTCGGGTTACGAGTTGCGAGTTACAAGAACCCCTCACCCAATCTCGGCTAATGCTTTGTCTCCGCCAAAGCAAAGCCTCGATACCCTCTCCCGGGGGAGAGGGATAATTGGAGCAATTCGAAACGCCCTCTCCCTCGGGTGAGGGAGGGACCCGCGAAGCGGGAGGGTGAGGGGCTTCTCGCAACTCGCAACTCGAAACTAAACCTAAGCCCCCTGCATCTTCGCCCGTATTTCCTTGACCGTTCGTTCCGCCGTGATGCCGAAATGCTCGTAGAGCTGTTTATACGGCGCGGATTCGCCAAAGGAGTTCATGCCGATGAAAATCCCGTCATGGCCGATGAAACGGTCCCAGGGCTGGCGCACGGCCGCCTCGATCGCGACTTTCAGGGACGGGTCGCCCAGAATGGTGAGCTGGTAATTCCTGTCCTGCGCGAAGAACAGCTCCATGCACGGCACGGAGACGACCTGAACCGTATATTCGTCCCTGAGCTCCGCATGGACCGCAGCGGCGATTTCGATTTCGGAACCGGAGGCGAAGATCGTGACTTGCGGGCTGTGGGTTTCGGACGGGATCAGGACATAGGCGCCGAGCGCGCTTTTGTTCTCCTTGTCCGCGCCGCGCAGCGTTGGCAGGTCCTGCCGCGTCAGCGCAATAACGCTCGGCCCGGTTTTGTTGTTGATCGCAAGCTCCCAGCACTCGGCCGTCTCGACGCCGTCACATGGCCTGAAAACGTTCAGGTTCGGAATGGCGCGCAGGGCCGCCAGATGTTCGACCGGCTGGTGCGTTGGGCCGTCTTCGCCAAGGCCTATGGAATCATGCGTCATCACGTGCACGACGCGGTTTTTCATCAGCGCGGCGAGACGGATTGAGGGGCGGCAGTAATCCGAGAACTGCAGGAACGTGCCGGAATAGGGGACGATCCCGCCGTGCAGGCTCATGCCGTTCATGATCGCGGCCATGCCGTGCTCGCGTACGCCGTAATGGATGTAACGGCCTGTAAAGTCTTGCGCACTAATTGCATGCGTGCCTTTGACGAACGTATTCACGGAGCCGGTTAAATCCGCGGACCCGCCCATCAGTTCAGGGAGAGCCGGGACGAGTTTGTCCAGACACGCGCCGGACGTTTTGCGCGTCGCCATTTTCGGCCTGTCGCCTGCGAATTTTTCTTTCAAATGCACGATGACCGGGGCGATTGTCTCGGCGTGATCGCCTTCAATGGCTTTGTGATATTCCGCAGGCGCGGCATCGGCGCGGCTTTTCCATGAGTTATATTCTTTCTGGCCCTTTGCGCCGATCGCGCGCCATGACTCCAGAATATCTTCCGGGATTTCGAACGGCGCGTGCGGCCAGTCGAGTTCTTTGCGGGTCAGTTCGATTTCCTCCGCGCCCAGCGGCGCGCCGTGCACGTCGTGCGTTCCGGCCTTGTTGGGCGATCCGAAGCCGATTTTCGTCTTGCAGCGGATCAGGGACGGCGTCTGCGTCAGATGAGCGTTCGATATCGCGTTTTCAATCTGGGTAAAATCATGCCCGTCAACGGTCTGCACGTCCCAGCCGTACGCCTCGAAACGCTTGCCGACGTCCTCGGAGAAAGACAGCTCTGTCTTCCCGTCGATGGAAATGCCGTTATCGTCATACATAACGATCAGCTTTGAAAGCTTCAGATGCCCGGCGAGCGCGCAGGCCTCGTGGCTTATGCCTTCCTGCATGTCCCCGTCGCTGGCGAGCACATAGGTGAAGTGGTCGCAGAGTTCGCCGCCGAAGCGCGCGTTCAGAATGCGCTCCGCCAATGCGAAACCTGGCGCGCTTGATATGCCCTGACCCAGCGGGCCGGTCGTGATTTCGACGCCGCAGGCGACGTCGACTTCCGGGTGGCCGGGGGTTTTGCTGTGAAGCTGGCGGAAGTTCTTCAGTTCATCCAGCGTCATCGCTTCATAGCCAGTTAAATAGCCGAGCGAATAGAGCAGCATCGAGCCGTGACCGGCGGAATGTATGAAGCGGTCTCTGTCCGGCCAGTCAGGGACTTGCGGGTTAAACTTCATAAATTTTGTAAAGAGGACAGTGATGACGTCTGCCATGCCCATCGGCAGTCCGGGGTGACCCGATTTCGCTTTTTCCACAGCGTCCACGGACAGGAAACGGATTGTATTTGCCAGCATTCTCAGGGAGATGCCTTCCTGTAAATCGTAAGTCGGTTGGGGGAGTGTTGACATCTTTTTCATTGCCTCTTTGAATTCTTCGGAAAGTCCGGTTACATTGCATCTTATGCCTGTTGCGGTCAATGGTTTTGCTTCAAACGGCTTTGTAAAAAGATGTGATTTTCTTTTTGAATTGCCTGCTTTTCAGTTGACCCGGGGACATCAAACTTGATACTTACTGTAACCTTGATACAGACCTTTTCATAACAGGGGAGAGCGCTACCGTGTCCGTTTTGATCAAACACGCCTTGTCCACCTTGAACGTTGCCCTTGACCGCCTCGAAGGCGCAGTTGATACCAGCATTCAGACGCATCACAGCCAGCGCAGGGAGCTCTTTAAAGCGACCTCCGCGCATAACGATAATGGCGCGGCGGGCGGCGCGATGAACGGCATTAACGGCGAGAATGTCGAGTTGTTCACGGCCCGTCTCGATAACGCGATTGAAAAGGTTGAGGGCCTGTTACGGGAAGACGCAACGAACGTCAGGGAAGGCGCGACCAATGGCTGAAGTTAATCTACGCATACACGGACGCAATTACGGCATTGCCTGCGACGACGGGCAGGAAAACCGGGTACTCGAACTCGGGCGCTATGTCGACGAGCGGCTGAAGGAAATATCGCATTCCGGCGCGGCGGCCAACGAGTCGCATTTGCTCGTTCTGACCACGCTCGTGCTGGCCGACGAGATTTACGATCTGCGCGCGCATATCGACAACCTGATGAAAAATATGCATGCGCCGCATGACGAGCGCGTTTCGGCGGAAGAGGAAGAGCTGATCGTTCGCGCGATTGATTCCCTCGCCAGCCGGATTGAACTCATCGCCGGCCGTCTCGAGAACGAAACGAACAAGGCGGACGCGGCTTAGGGCAGGATTTTCCTGACAAGCTCGAGGGGACATCAATAAAAAGCCGCAAGGCTTTATTGTCTCCCCATTTCTATTTTTACGAATGCTTTTTGTCTTTTTGCGCCGATCCTACTATATAATTATAGTAGTCTGCTGCGGTGCGCGTGAGGCGCTTATATCCCAGTGGCCGATATTCCATCGCAAGGGAGCTGTCCCTGTCCTGGCGGAGTGTTTTGCCGCCCTGCCATGGCACTCGGCGCCCACCTGTTTAACAGGGCCCCGCGAGGATTTCGACGCACACGGCATGCGCGGCAGACGTTTTCTCGCTTTTTGTCTTTTTATCAAAAGTTGTCATCTCGACCGAAGTGACGAAGGAACGAAGCGGAGAGATCTGATCCAGTATCCATTCTATGCAGATCCCTCGGCTACGCGCCGGAAGCGCTTCGCTCGGGATGACAGTCATGGTTTTGGGCCTTATACTGCTTCCCATGTACGCCACAAAAGAAACACTGCGCATCGAGGCGATGCGGCACAGGGACCGGCTAGATATTGACGAGCGCGACGTCGAAAAAGCCTGCGCGCTGTTTTTTGAAAACGTCGAGATAAAGCCGGACGCGGTCGTCAGCGCATACTGGCCCAAGGGCAAGGAGTTCAATACGCACCCGATTATTGAAAAACTTCTGGCGCAAGGGAATACGGTTTGTCTTCCCGTGGTGAGAGAGGACCCTGAAGCCCCGCTCGGCTTTGCCGCGTGGGACGGGCAGTGTGAGCTCGCGCGCGGGCCGCTCGGCATTTTTCAGCCCGTCTGCGCCGACGAGACGCCCTGGTTTGACCCGGACGTCGTGATCGTCCCGCTGCTCGCTTTCGACAGGCAGGGCAACCGGCTGGGCTATGGCGGCGGATATTACGACCGGACTCTCCGCCATTTAAGAAAGACAAAAACAATTACCGCCGCAGGCCTTGCGTATTCCGAGCAACTCTGTCTTTTTAGTCTCCCGGAAGAGGAGTATGACGAAAAACTTGATCTCGTCATCACGCCGGAGATGGTTTACAGGTTTTAAGTTTTTTAACCACTAATGGACGCGAATAGACACGAATTTAAACGCGCGCCTCGCGCGCCATGACATCAACACAGAGCACAGAGTTTTAAGCGCCCCCTTTCTCCGTGATCTCTGTGCGCCCTGTGTTGAAAAAACATTGCGCGCTTCGTGCGCGAAACAGCATACGTGTCTATTCGCGTTCATTCGTGGTTGATTTTAAAATGAGGTTTCATGCGTATTGTTGTCATAGGCGACGTTGTCGGCAGATCGGGCCGTGAGGCCGTTAAAAAATACATGCCGAAGCTCCGCAATGAGTTGAAGGCCGATTATATTATCGTCAATGTCGACAACGCCGCGCACGGCTTTGGCGTGACGGCGAAAATCTGCCAGGAATTTTATGATATGGGCGCGGATTGCCTGACCGGCGGCAATCACATCTGGGACCAGCGCGAGATGCTGGCGGCGATCTCAAAACATCCACGCCTGTTAAGGCCGCTTAACCTGCCGAAGGAGACGCAGGGGCAGGGCTGGCGGATTGATGAATTGCCCGACGGACGTAAAATTATGACTGTGCACGCGCTGGGCCGCATTTTCATGGATCCGATTGAAGACCCGTTCCGGACGGTTGCCGAAGTTATAAGCGCAAACCCGATGAAATCGGCCGTGAACGCCATTATTGTCGATTTTCATGCCGAAACCACGAGCGAGAAAATGGCGTTCGGTTATCATCTCGACGGGAAAGTTTCTGCCGTGCTTGGCACGCACACGCATATTCCGACCGCCGATACGCGGATTTTTGAAAAAGGCACGGCGTACCAGACCGATATCGGCATGACCGGCGATTACGACAGCGTTATCGGCGTACTTAAAGAAACGCCCATCAAAAAATTCATAAAGCAAATCCCGGGCGAGAAAATGGCTCCGGCCACGGGCGCGGCGACATTATGCGCGGCGTTTATCGAAACGGACGATTCCACCGGACTGGCGAGAGCAATCCACCCGATCAGGCTCGGGCCCAATATCCGTGAAGAGTGGACTTTTTAGTCGTGAGTCGCGAGTTGCGAGTTGCGCCCCCTCACTCGATCTCGGCTAATGCTTTTCCCGCAGAAAAGCAAAGCCTCGCTACCCTCTCCCCGGGGAGAGGGAGGGACCCGGCTGAGCGCAAGCGAAGACGGGAGGGTGAGGGGGGTAACTCACCAATCGCAACTCACAACTCGCTACTCGCTTCTACGTTGTCGGCATGCCGTTCGAAATAGCGATAACACGCGTCTTCGAGCGCGTTGACAAGCTCAATGCCGTACCGTCCGCCATCGCCTTTTACCTGTCCGATAATGACGGCGCGCATGGTCGTGTGGAACCCTGATACGATTTCTACCGCATCCTTATCGGGCTCCTCAATCACCTCAAGGAACTGGATGAGACGGTCGGCAAGCCTTGTTACAAGCGGATAGTGAAACATGCCGCCGTTTGCTTTTAACTGCATGCCCGGATAGATCATGCCCGCGATGATTTCCTCCGGCTCGGCGTTCTTTCCGGCGGACTGCGCCCGCTCAATGCCCTTCATAAGGGAATCCAGATACATTTCGCCTAGAGGACGGAAATCAACGGTCGTGTTTTCCAGAAGGGCCTGGGCTTTGTCAAGAATTTCCTCGCTCAGCCCGCCAGAGCCGACCTTGTTTTTGAGCGTATTCGGCGGCCGGATGAACTCGGCCTTGCGGCGTTGTACCTGACTGAAATGCGGCGTTTCTATTTTATCCATCGACTCTCTTCATTTTTTACTGTTCAGGATTACCGGAATTCTCATCATTGCGGTCCTGAAGCGCAAGATCGAAACTACCTTCCTTAAGATCAAATTTATCGCCTTTCTCAAGGCCGGCTTTCTGTCTGATTTGCTCAACCGTCTCGCGAGCCTTTTTCTGTTCTTCCAGACGGAATCTTGCGAGTTCGGGGTTCATGAAATCCTCCTCGCGCCGGAACGGGCCCTGATGGTCTCTGGTGCGTTTGCGGCGTCGGTCTGGCCCGAAAAAGTCCTCCGAGCGTACAAACTGGCGCGGGCGCTCGATGACCTGCGAGATGCGGCGGTAAAGATCCCGCGCGTTAAAGGGCTTGACCAGGAATTCCGTTACGCCTGCGTCCCGCGCCTGGACGACGCGGCGTTTTTCGCTGAAACCCGTCATCAGGACAATCGGCACATATTGATTTGGCGAGCGCGCGTTCGTACGGACCATGCGCGTGAACGATATGCCGTCGACGGGCTTCATCATCCAGTCGGCGATGATCATGTCCGGATTGCTCTCGCAATAACGATCAAAGCCTTCCTCGCCGTTTTTCGCCGTTACGATCTGCCCGACGCCGAACGTGATCAGGAGAGATTTGATCAACTCCTGCATGGGCTGGTTGTCTTCGACAACTTCGATGCATATCCGGTGAAACTGGTAAGCCATGAAAAAGCCCGCAAGAAATAATAAAATTCAACTCGTCAAGGCTAAACCCGAACGTTACGTATTTCCAGCAGGAAATGGTTTCGAGAGCGTAAAAACTTCAGGCAGGGGTGGCGGTGTCGTAAGGGGTTCCTTTTCGAGGGCCGGTATTTCCGCCTCTTTCTATTATGTCATATATATCAGAAGGCCTTTGGTCCTGCAGACTTTTTTTTACGGACGCTGACATGGATTCATGTACGAAGATTAACGCAGCCTCCGCAGGGGCCGCATAAGACTTACCGGCTGCAACGCTGGTGAATTGTTCGCCTACGTTATATGAGCAGGGCCGTGACGTACGGCTTGTGTCGACGACAAGGCGCCAGTCGCCGCTGGCTCCGTCAACGACGGGAAGCGTGAAATTCACGCTGTTAAGAGATGAGTTAACGATTGTGAGTATCCGGGTGTTCTCGTCTACATTGGGAAACTGCGAAGAATAACCATCAGCGTGGATTGCGGGATTGTTGTGCATCATGCCCAAACAATGCGCGTAGTCTACATTCCAGTCTTTCTCCTCCATATTATCGCCATCTGGCTTCCACCAGGTAATATCCGGTACGCCATGGTCGTCTTTTCTCTTGCCGTGCGGAAACAGCCCGGATGTCAGTACGTTGTTTGACCAGCGCAGCTGCAGCATAATCTGCCGGAATGAAAAAATTGCATGCAATTCCCCGGATGAAAAAATTTCTCTGTCGTGTATGGCTTCAATATCAGGGTCAAAGAAAGCAGGGAAATTTAGCCAGTTGCTCTCATCATCTCTTTTGTAGTTATTTGTGTTTCCCCAATGCGTCGCGCCCATCTCGTCGCCCTGGCATGTCATAGGAATTCCGGCGGCCAGCGCCCATGTGATTGTTTTGTTGAAAACGTCAGTTAAACGATAAGTACGAATACGCTTGTCAGGCGTCGGTCCTTCGACGCCCCTGTCGCCTGGTCCTTCCGGCTCGTTACCATCACCGTTGTTTTCGCCGTTACCCTCGTTGTGCTTACGGGAGTAGGCTACCCCGTCCGCTAAGGAGCCGCCGTCATGAGGCCTTATGTAGTTTATGCCCCTGACGCGGCGCGGATCCGGACCTTTGTGCGGATGATCAAGATGCGGACTGCTACCGCCCAGAGCCGTTGCCAGCGCTTGCACATTGGCGTTTCTGCTCCAGAAATCCCTGACGCTTTTTCTGAAGTGTTCGTTCCATTCCTCGATGGGGAAATCGCCAAGGGCAAATTGTCCAATATCCCAGGATTCGCTGATAAGCTTTGCGTCTTTAAGCGCAGGCTCCGAAAGCAGCGCTCTCATAAATACGCCGTTTATTGCGTTCGGCCCGAAGCCGTTTTGCGGCTCTCTTACAAGCGTTTGCATGAGATCAAAGCGAAAGCCGTCGACATGAAATTCGTCGCGCAGCCACTTCAGGGATTCAATTGCCAGACGGCGGGCAAATGGGTTGGTCATATCAACAGAATTGCCGCAACCGCTGAAATTCATATAATGCTGGGGGTGATCATGACAGAGCATGTAATACGCCCGGTTATCTATGCCGCGATAACACAGGGTTGGCCCTTTGTGGTTGCCTTCCGAGGTGTGGTTGTAAACCACGTCCATGATGAATTCGAGACCGTTATCATGCAGCGTTCGGATGGCTTTTTTCAGGTGCTCCGGCTTGCCGAAAGCCGGATTTAGCATGAAGAACAGCAAGGTATTGTAGCCCCAGTACTTATCGTCCGTGCCAAACTGAATCGGCAGGGCTTCAAATGCCGTAACTCCGGATTTTAACAAGTGACGTATTGCCGGTTTTTCGGCTAATGCTTCGAATTTTCCACGCATGTGCTGCGGAATATCGGGGTGCCGCGCTGTAAATCCCTTCACGTGGCCTTCATAAATGACGGTTTTTTCCCATTGGGTTTCCGGGGAACGGCTTTCGCCCCAATCGAAAGGAGTTGAAGCGCGCGGATCAAAAATGATGGATTTGGCCATGAAGGGCGCGCTGTCAGTACGATCAATCCTTTTGGAGCTGGCGCCATTAAAATCGTTTTCTTTCTCTCTTTCCACTGGATCTCTGTGCGTTGATCGCCTGTACCCAAAGAGAGCCTGATGGCCCGTTTCCAACGCGTCCAGCATGATGTTGATATCGGCGAGATTGCGCGCGTAGGGATCCATTAAAAGCTTGTTCGGATTGAAGCGATTACCATTTTTTTCGGGCTCGTAGGGACCGTAGACGCGATAGCCGTATTTTCTTACGCTTTTTTGAGGGTCGAGGCCGGGAATAAAGCATGTCCATATGCCGTTTCCAGCCTGGATGTTGCTTGCGCGCCCCTCCGGCTTGAAAAGGGGAACCCTGATTTCATGGCCGTCATCGTCAAACAGGCAGAGTTCTACTTTTCCTTTACGGTGAGGATTCGGATCATCCGCGAGTTCTGCTGCGGTTGGAGCCGCCAAAGCGAAGTTGCAGCCTTCACCTGTAAATCTTCCGCCCAGCGTTTCACTTGAACCGGGAAGAACAGGATATTCAACGCCTTTTATTGTAATTTTGTATGGGGAGCTTGCGACTCCCGCGGCGGGATAAGATTTATACATAGTTTACTCCGGTACGTGAGGGACGGGCGTTGCGCTGCATAAACCCGCATCCCTGTCAGGTGTTTTATGTTTATTGAGTGATCCTAGTCCCGCATTTTCATAGACGTCAATGAAATTCGCGCGGCGCGGATATCTCCGGAAACGCATGCCCGCATGCGGAGAACGCATAACATCGCCTCCGTCTTGATCCCCGCGCTTTATCCATGTACAAACCCGCCCGGAAATTCATATAATCGCGATAATCGACAACCGCTAACCGATAACTGCCATGGCCGGACATTCGAAATTCAAAAACATCATGCACCGCAAGGGCGCGCAGGACGCAAAGCGCGCCAAGCAATTCACGAAAGTGGGGCGCGAGATCATGGTCGCCGCCAAGCTTGGCGGGCCGGACCCGGACGCGAACCCGCGTCTTAGATCTGCAATGATCGCCGCGCGCGGCGTGAACATGCCCAACGACAGAATCAAAAAAGCCATCGACAGCGCGGTCGGGAGCGGTGACGCCGATAACTATGAAGAAGTGCGCTATGAAGGCTATGGCCCCGGCGGCGTCGCGGTGATCGTCGAGGCCCTGACCGATAACCGCAACCGCACGGCCTCGGACGTGCGCGCGGCCTTCAGCAAATATGACGGCAATCTCGGCGAAACCAATTCCGTCTCGTTCATGTTCGAGCAGGTCGGCGAGATCATCTACCCGGCGGATAAGGCGGAGGCAGAGGCGATGTTCGAGGCCGCCGTCGAGGCTGGGGCCCTGAACGCCGAGAGCGGCGAGGACATCCACGAAATCACGTGCGCTCCGGACGACTTTTCCGCCGTGCGCGACGCGCTTCAGGAGAAATTCGGCGAGCCGGAAAAGGCGCATCTGACATGGAAGGCCAACGTCCCCGGCGAGGTCGGCGAGGAACAGGCGGGCAAGGTCTTAAAGCTTATCGACGCGCTTGAGGATAACGACGACGTTCAAAGCGTCGTGACCAATCTCGAAGTCAGCGACGAGATCATGGAAAGGTTGATGGCGTCTTGACCCGAATTATCGGCATAGACCCCGGCTTGCAAAAAACCGGATGGGGCGTGATAGAGAGCGAGGGCAATGCCCTGCGTTATCTTGCTTGCGGGACGATTAAAACCGATAGCAAAACAGACTTGTATGTTCGCCTTGCCTGTATTGATTCTGAAATCGCGCAAATCGTCAAAACATGGACGCCCGACCAGGCCGCTATCGAGGAAACCTTCATGAATAACAACCCGGCCTCGGCCTTGCTTTTGGGGCAGGCGCGCGGCGCGTCGATCGTCTCGCTGGCGCGCGCGGGGCTTGAGGTTCATGAATATGCGGCGAATCTCGTAAAAAAATCGGTTGTCGGCTCGGGCCACGCGGCGAAACAGCAAATCGGCGCGATGGTGGCGATGCTGCTCCCCGGCGCGAGCGATATCAGGGAAGACGAGGCCGACGCGCTGGCCGTCGCGATCTGTCACGCGCATCATTCCCGCCCGCAGCTTAAGAAAATTGTTTAACCGTCAGGACATCGAGTTTTCTCAGCTTCCTGCGCCGAAGGCGAAAACGATTTAAACCACGGCGATCACAGCGTACAAAGCGAAATTTACGAAGGCTTCGCTGTGATCTGGGCGCGCGCCGGGGTTCAGGAAACGCAATTCGCCTTATTGCGCTTTGCGCATGAATTTCCTGCTATATTCTTGGCTCTTTCGCGTTTTTGGGGGCGTGACTTCCTAAATCATTGATATTTAAAGCAAATGCGGCAAAGATTTTTAATATGTCTATTTAGTTGCTAGAATAAATATAGGTTAAAAGATTAAAAAAACTTAATAAATGAGGGTTCTATGACAAGTATGGCGCATCTTAAAACTGTCGCTTTTCGCGCGTCCGATTTTCGTGTGCCGCCTTTTGTTATTAAAAAAGAACGCGGCGTGACGGAAATCAGCCAGGAATACACTCTGTCGGGCAATATGATCCGTCTGAACATTGCGGGGCACGACAGGCACACCCTTCTTTTTTCACTACGTAAAGGGGCCGATGGCAGGATGCTGATGCAATTCAGCCTCTACAATTATGATTATCATCTTATCGCGCGTGAATACAGGGCGTTTGCGGATGTATTGAAGGCTCTGAAAGCTGGAGAAGAGGTGTTTTCTGGCATGATGTCTTCTATTTTATCGAACTGGATCGATGCAAACCAAAAGGATGTTCAGTCGCTTATAGAGGTCATTCATGAAGGCATTCTGCGCGCTATAGAGCAGGTACATCAAAATGAGACTCCAAAGACTAAGGTGGTCAAACCGGCATTAGCAGCGAAGCACCGCTTCTATCACAATCATCGTGTGCAGGCGGCTTAGTCTCTGTAATAGTTGACATTGTAGTCGTATCTCTCTATAAGGTCCTCATTCCCGCGAAAGAGGGCCTTTTTTGCGCCCCGTTGATATGCGTAAGGGTATCAAGCCATGGTTGGCCGGGCGGGACAATAGTTCTAACAAAGGAAATGAACAATGGCTGGCAAGCGTCAGGAACAAAAGCATAAAATTGACAGGCGTCTCGGGGTAAACCTCTGGGGCCGCCCGAAATCTCCCTACAACGTCCGCCAGACGGGACCGGGCATGCACGGCGCGCGCCGCGGCAAGCCCACCGACTTCGGTCTGCAGCTGATGGCCAAGCAGAAGCTGAAAGGCTACTACGGCAGCATTGGCGAAAAGCAGTTCCGCAAATATTACGCCGAGGCCATGCGGCTGCGCGGCGATACGGGCCAGAACCTGATCGGTCTGCTGGAGCGCCGCCTTGACGCGGTTGTCTACCGGGCGAAATTCGCCCCGACGGTTTTCTCCGCGCGCCAGATCGTCAATCACGGCCATATCCTCGTGAACGGACAGAAGGTCAACATCCCTTCATACATGGTCAAGGAAGGCGACGTGATCGAGGTCAAACAAAAATCCCGCGAAATGCCGGTTATCATGGAAGCGATCGTATCGCCAGAGCGCGATTTTGCGGAGTATATCGACGTTGACGAGAAAGCCTTTAAGGCAACCTTCGTGCGTATTCCGAAGCTTGAGGACGTGCCGTACCCGGTTCACATGGAACCTAACCTCGTCGTCGAATATTACAGCCGTTAATCTTTATCGGATAATGGTCCTTTCAGCCCGATCAGGGCTGAAAGCATCCCTTGTAGCGTCCGGACTTCCTGTTCGGTGACGCCAGCGCGTTTATAGACATTGGCGATGTTGCGGACCATGGCGGGGCGCATTTCCTCGTTGCGGAAAAAGTGGTGCGCTTCCAGTTCCGTTTCCAGCCGCTCCAGAAAGTTGTCCAGTTCGGCGTGGGGGGCAGGGGATTCTAAGTTTTCATGCCCGTGAAGACGGGCATCTAAAGCATGCTGGTTTTGGATTCCCGTCCGAAGTTTACCCCGGACTGGATCCGGGGCGGGAATGACAGTTGGAAGCTGCGAATACTCATACGCCACCAGCAACACCGCCTGCGCGAGGTTGAGCGAGGAAAACTCGGGATTGAGCGGGATTGTGACAATCACGTTCGCCAGCGCAACGTCGTCGTTGTCCAGCCCTGCGCGTTCCGATCCGAACAGAACGGCGCATTTCTGATCCGTTTGGATGCGCATATGAATCTCCGGCGCGAGTTCCCGCGCGCTTAAAACAGGCTTGTTCTGGTCGCGCGTCCGGGCGGTTGTCGCGGCGACGTAATGGCAATCGGCAATCGCGTCTTTTACATTATCAAAAACCTGAACCGGCGGCATTTTAGAGAGCGCGCCGGCCGACATGGCGTCGGCCCTTTCGTTCGGCCAGCCGTCGCGCGGCCTGACCAGTCTTAATTCCGAGAGCCCGCAGTTCAGCATCGCCCGCGCGCATGCGCCGATATTCTCGCCCATCTGCGGGTCGGCGAGGATTATGACGGGGCCGTTTTTATCAGGCATTTTTTTCTATCCACTTCCCGAGGATTTCCGTCATTTTTGCGAGATGCTCGGGCTGCGTGTAGCCGTGATCCGCGCCGGGGATGATATGCATTTCCCGCGTGTCTTCAGGCAGAACGTTATAGAGCATGAGATGATGGTCCGGCGGGGTGGGGATGTCATTGGAGCCAACAGTGAGCAAAATCGGCATGGTCAGCCTATCCACTTTTTCGTAGATGTCGTAAGTGTCCATATCGGCAAGCCATTCATAACTGCGTCGCGCGCGCTTTCCCGAACCATCCCAGGATTCTATTTCCTGATAGCCCTGTTTTACCCAGGACTGAAATACGCCTTCGGGCAGATTGCGTTCGAACGCTTCTGCTAGTTTTTTCCCGTTCGTCACGCATGAGCATGGAAAAAGCAGCGAGACCTTGCCCGGGTATTCAGCGGCGTAGTTCATGACCGTAAACCCGCCAAGGGATTGTCCGGAGACCGCAAACGGCTCGCGGTAAAAATCCTGCGTTTTAGCCCAGTCAATCGCGTCATAGAGATCATGCAGATGCGTGTGCATGCGGCATCCCTCGGGGTCGCCGTCCGCTGCATTAAAAGCATGCGTGCAATCCAGCGACAATGTCGCAAACCCTTTTTCGCGGAATGTTTGCGCAATCGCCTTGATATGAGGCTGGTCCATGGACCCCGCAAAGCCGTGCTGGATAATGGCAAGGCCCTTGATATCGCATTGCGGTCTATCATAGCGGACATACATCGTCTGTCCGCGGCGGTTCGTAATGGGGGTTTTGGCAATCCGCATCTAAACCGCCTTCACGCCATTCTTTATCAGCTTGTAGATATAGCTGTCCTTGAGCGCATCGAAAGAGGCGTCAATGATGTTGGTAGAAACGCCGATTGTGTACCAGCGTCTGTCCGGATCCTTGAGCGAGGCGCTTTCGATCAGAACCCTCGGCATGGCGGCGGAGGCGTCCTGCGCCTTTAAAATCCGCACGCGATAGTCAATCAGATGCATTTCTCTTAATGCCGGGTAAAATTCCTCCAGCGCTTTTCTGAGCGCAAGGTCAATCGCGTTGACGGGGCCGTTTCCTTCCGCGACCGTGTGGATCAGCTGTCCCGCCACGCGCACCTTGACGCTGGCTTCGGATTCGGTGACCAGATCGCCGCGGGCGTTGTAACGCCGCTCGTCGGTGACGGAAAACCGCTCCGTCTTGAAATAATTCGGCACCTGACCCAGCGTGCGCCGCGCCAGAACCTCGAACGAGGCTTCCGCCCCGTCATAGGCGTAGCCGTCGGCTTCACGCGCTTTGACCAGATCAACAAGTTTCTGGATGTCTTCGGATTTCGGATCAACCTCGATATTCAGATCCTTAAGGCGCGCGATCATGTTGGAGCGTCCCGCCTGATCGGAGACCAGGATATTCCTGCGGTTGCCCACGAGTTCAGGTTCGATATGCTCGTAACAGGCCGGGTTCTTCATGATAGCGGATGCGTGCAGCCCGCCTTTATGCGCAAAGGCGCGGTCGCCGACATAAGGCGCATGCGTGGCCGGGGCGCGGTTCAGGATTTCATCCAGCGTCCGGCTCAGGGCCCGCAGCTTTTTAAGCCGTTCTTTGTCGATGCCGATGTCATAGCCCATTTTGAGCGAGAGCGTCGGTATCAGCGTGATCAGGTTCGCGTTGCCGCAGCGCTCGCCCAGACCGTTTAATGTGCCCTGAACCATGCGGCACCCGGCGCGTACGGCGGCCAGCGTATTGGCGATGGCGTTGCCGGTGTCGTCATGGGTGTGAATGCCGAGTCTGTCGCCGGGGATCACTTTCATAACGTCGGTGACGATCTCCTCGATTTCATGGGGCAGGGTTCCGCCATTCGTATCGCAGAGCACAATCCAGCGGCATCCTGCCTCGTAGGCCGATTTCAGGCAGTCCAGCGCGTAATTCGGGTTGGCCTTGTAGCCGTCGAAGAAATGTTCGGCGTCAAACAGGGCCTCGCCGCGTTCGGCGCAGGCTTTCATCGACTCGTAGATATTCTCGAGATTTTCCTCGTTCGTGATTTTCAGGGCGACGTCGACATGAAAATCCCATGTTTTTCCAACAATGCAAAAGGCTTGCGCGCCAGAGTTCAGGACTGCGCTTAAAGACGGATCATTGGCGGCTGAATGGCCAGCCTTTTTCGTCATGCCGAATGCTGTAAACGTACTGTTTTTAATTTCCGGTTTTTGCGCGAAAAACTGGTCGTCAGTCGGGTTCGCCCCAGGCCATCCGCCCTCAATGTAATCAAGGCCGAAATCATCGAGCGCGCGGGCAATGGCAAGCTTGTCGTTGACCGAGAAATCGACGCCTGCCGTTTGCGCGCCGTCGCGCAAGGTTGTGTCAAAGAGATAAAGACGTGTCTGTTCCATAACGCTAACCTGCATGAAACCGTACAATTCTGCAAGCTTTACGGGGAAGGCCCGGACCTCAGGCCGCTTTTTTACGGGCGAGACGTTCATAGGCGGCGTTTCTGCCGATAAGCGGCAACAGGGCCGATAGCTCTGGCCCGTGTTCCATGCCGGTAAGCGCCTTGCGCAGCGGCATAAAGAGTTCCTTGCCCTTGCGCCCGGTTTCGGTTTTGACGAGATCCGTCCAGACTTTCCATGTGTTTTCGTCCCATGGCTCGGCGGGAAGCAAATCGGCCGCCGCGGCGAGGTATTCCGGATCGTCCGTTGTCGGCTCAACGGGCTCATGCGTTACGTTCCACCAATCCCGGATGTCGCGCAGACGGGTCAGATTAGGGCGGACGGCGAGCCAGAATTCCTCGTTAACCTGCTCAAGCCCCATATTCGCGAGCCGCACCTGCACCGTATCAAAATCCGTTTCATGGATCAGTTTTGCGTTCAGGCGCAGCAGCTCCTCAAAGTCAAATTTCGGCGCGCCTTTTGAAAACTTTGAAAAATCAAAGCTTTGAGAGAGCGTGTTAATATTATCAACAGGCTCGATCGGGTCGCTGCTGCCCAGCCTTGCAAGCAGGCTGACAAGAGCCATCGGCTCCAGCCCCTCGTTTTCGCGCAGTTCGGACATGCTCATCGAGCCGAGACGCTTGGAGAGCTTGCCGCCCTCGATATCCGAGATCAGCGGCAGATGCGCAAATTCCGGAACGCTCGCGCCCAGGGCCTCAAACATCTGCACGTGCGTGGCCGTGTTGGAAACGTGATCCTCGCCGCGCACGACGTGCGTCATGCCATAATCCATATCATCAATGACAGAGCAGAGATGATAAAGCGGGCTTCCGTCCTCGCGGATCACGACGGGGTCGGACATCGTCTCGCCCTGAAACTTCACGGGGCCGCGGATATGGTCGTTCCATTCGATCGGCGCGTGATCGAGTTTGAAACGCCAGTGCGGCTTGCGTCCCTCGTCCTCGTATTTTTTGATCTGCGCCTCCGTCATCGACAAGGCCGAGCGGTCGTAAATCGGCGGCAGGCCGCGCGCGAGCTGGGTTTTGCGTTTCAGGGAAAGCTCTTCGGGCGTCTCAAAGCAAGGGTAGAGACGTCCGGACTCCTTCAATTGTTCGATGCATTCCTGATAGCGCGCGAAACGGTCGCGCTGGCGCGTCTTTTCATCCCAGTCGAGGTCCATCCAGATCAGGCTCGATTCAATCGCTTCCTCGAATTCCGGCTTCGAGCGTTCGGTATCGGTATCGTCGATGCGCAAGAGGAAATGCCCGCTATTCTTTCGCGCGAACAGCCAGGTAATCAGCGCGGTGCGGGCGTTGCCGACATGCAGCATGCCGGTGGGCGAGGGGGCGAAGCGGACGCGTACGGTCATGTGTTTCTCCAAATAATCCTGCTACTCTGCCGCCGCGACGCGGACGGGGGCAGCCGGGGCGTTGCCGCGCAGGCCTTTCAGTTCGTCCGCGAGAAGGAAGGCGAGCTCCAGCGCCTGATTGGCGTTGAGGCGCGGGTCGCAGGCCGTGTGATAACGCTCGGCGAGATCATGGTCGGTGATGTTCTCCGCGCCGCCGGTGCATTCCGTGACGTTCTGCCCCGTCAGTTCAAAATGAACGCCGCCCGGATGGGTGCCCGCCTCGCCATGCGCACGGAAGAATTCGCGCACTTCGGTCAGCATATGCTCGAGATTGCGGGTTTTGTACCCGGTCGAGGATTTGATCGTGTTGCCGTGCATCGGATCGCAGGACCAGATCACCGCGCGGCCTTCGTCCCTGACCGCTTTCAATAGCTGCGGCAGGTTGTCCTGCACCTTGTCATGGCCCATGCGGCTGATCAGCGTCAGGCGGCCCGGCTCGTTCTCGGGATTTAAAACGTCAATCAGGCGGAGCAGAGCGTCGGGGCTCATCCCGGGCTGAACTTTCAGGCCGAGCGGGTTTTTGACGCCGCGGACGAATTCGATCTGGGCGTGGTCGTCCTGGTTGGTGCGCGCGCCGATCCAGAGGAAATGCGCGCTCGTGTCGTACCAGTCGCCTGTTAGGCTGTCGATCCGGGTCATCGCCTGTTCATAGGGGAGCAATAACGCTTCATGCGAGGTGAAGAAATCCGTCTCGCGGATATTCGGCACCGTATCGCCGTTGACGCCGCAGGCGTCCATGAAGGCCAGCGCGTCCTTGATGCGTTCCGCCAGATCCTCGTAGCGTTCGCCGAGCGGGCTGTCTTTTACGAAGTCGAGGTTCCAGCGATGGACGCGGCTCAAATCCGCATAGCCGCCCTTTGTAAAGGCACGCAGGAGGTTCAGCGTTGCCGCAGCCTGATGATACGAGGCGATCATGCGATAAGGATCGGGCTCGCGCGCCGCCGGGCTGAATTCCAGGGCGTTAACGCTGTCGCCGCGATAGCTGGGAAGCTTTTCCTCGCCGCGCGTTTCAAAATCGTCCGAGCGGGGCTTGGCGAACTGTCCGGCCATGCGGCCGATCTTGACGACCGGCACTGAGCCCGCGTAGGTCAGCACAACGGCCATCTGTAAAATCACGCGCAATGTGTCCCGGATTTTATCGGCGCCGAATTCCTGAAAGCTTTCGGCGCAGTCGCCGCCCTGCAAAACAAAAGCCTGACCGGCGCAGGCCCGCGCAAGCTGGTCTTTCAGTTCCCGCGCCTCGCCCGCGAAGACAAGCGGCGGCAAGCCCGCCATTGTCTTCTCAACCTCTTTTAAGATATTTTCATTCGCGTAAGTGGGAAGCTGTTTAACGGGTTTCGATCTCCAGCTTTCCGGGCTCCATTCGGTCATCTTTTTCTCTTTCCTCACCGCTCGTTAAGCCTCAATTCTTAGGGAATTGCGCACGGAAATGCAAGTCTCCACGGAGCAGGAAGATCAACGCCGCGCTTATCTTTAATCACGTGGCCGGTTATTTTTGATTTTGCTACTTTTGTTAACCTTTTACGTGCTATAATCAATTGAATTATTTACTAATCACCTAGCTTATTGATGCCCAATCCGCCACAGCAATGGAAAAACCTGGTTCTTTCGCTCATGGAGACAGCCAATCTGGTGGATGTCGCCGATATGCGCTGGCATGGGCCGGAAGACGTGATGGGCGCGTTTGATCGTTGCCTCTACGGTTTCGAAGACGATTTTATCCTGTCCCAGCGCAAGTTGTCCCGGTTCGTCGATTTCCCTTATTTTGAGAGCGACAAGGGACGTTACGTCGCAGTCCTGAAAAACAGCCTTGCGGAATGGCAGAAAAAGGGGCCGAGCCTTCCTGCCCTGATTTGCGCTTATCTGGATGTGCGCGGCTTGAAGCCCAACGATATAAAAAACTTTGCGCTCGTTAAAGCGGCCTTGCTGGGCGCAACTTTGGCCGAGGTAGATACGGGCCATGGCGATGACGGATATCATAATGTTGTTCATTTCCGGGAAGTGACGATCCTCAATATGGTGGCCCTGAGCGGCGAGGAATATCTGACCCGGCTTTATTTCCCGATTGATCTGGTCGCAAAACAGCTGACAATCGCCGCAGCGCATGATCTGTTTCATACGGGCAAGGATAATACGCAAAGTGGGCAGTACATCCCGTATTTTCTGGAGCAACGCTCTTTCGAGGCGTTTGAACCTTACCTTAAGGCCTGCGACGTGCCGCCGGACCATATCGAAGACATCCAGGTGGGTATTCTGATTACGGACATTACCAAGGGACCGGAGCAGAAATATACGGCGCATCAATTTGTGCGTCAGGCTTTTGCATGGCAGTTTATGGAAGGCGACAAACCTAATCTGCCCGATGAATTTCAATTGCTGGCGTCCGATGAAACGGGGATTACGGATACGACGACGCGCGGGCAGGATTTAACGCGGCTTTGCGTGCGCATGCAGGAATCCGATACGCTCTCCTCCGCGATGGACCAACATAATTTTTACCTGCGCTATAGCCAGATCCGCAGCGAAAACCCTGATAAATACCCGGAGAATCCGGATCAACAGAGTTTTATCCGCTTTCTGAGTTATGTGTTTTCTGACGGGCGCAAGCAATCCGGCGGGCCGATGATGCTCTCGAATTTCTATAGAGCCTGGTTCCAGGACCGCATTAGCAAGGTTTATAACGAAGCGATTTTGCGCAGCGCGCCGAAGTCCGTCGCCAGTAATCAGTAGGTAGTAGGCAGTAGGCAGAAACCTCTTACCTTTTACCTTTAATCACAGGAAACCGGCGCGCGCATCGTGACCAGTTCTTCCGCGCTGGTCGGGTGAACGGGGATCGTGCGGTCGAAGTCGGTTTTCGTCGCGCCCGCCGCCAGCGCGATGCCGACGGACTGAATAATTTCCGGGGCGTCCAGACCGGCCATATGAACGCCGAGAACCCTGTCGGTTTTTTTATCAACAACGAGCTTCATCAGGATTTTTTCGCCCGCGTTCATGAACGCGTATTTCATGGGGCGGAAGCTCGTTTTGTAGATATCAATCTCGTAGCCTTGCGCGCGGGCGTCTTCCTCGCTCAGGCCCGCCGTGCCGATTGGCGGGAATGAAAAAACCGCAGTCGGGACAATGTCATAATCTATGTCAGGCTTAGATTCTTTCGAGAACAGGCGGTCGG
The DNA here is from genome assembly GCA_964498755.1 of uncultured Pseudobdellovibrionaceae bacterium. Taxonomy (GTDB): domain Bacteria; phylum Pseudomonadota; class Alphaproteobacteria; order Micavibrionales; family Micavibrionaceae; genus RZZS01. Next base: position 35,404 of record CAZCIB010000014.1, read on the forward strand.
CGACGCGGTGCCCTTCGGCGATGGCGATCGGGGTCAGTTCAAGTTTGCTGGAGACGTCTCCTACGGCGTACACATGCGGCGCGGAGCTGCGGTATTGATCGTCGACGATGACGCGGCCCTGCGCGTCCATCGCGATGCCCGCGTTTTCAAGGCCGAGGCTGGCCGTATTGGGCGTCCGGCCAATGGCGGATAAAATAACGTCCGCCGGTATTTCGCCGCAGGTGGCATGAGCGAGAAGGTTCGACTCCGTCCCTTTTTCGACGCATGTAATTTCAGTATTGAGCAAAAGGCGAATGCCCTGCTGGTGCAGGGCTTCACAGATAAATCCGCGAATATCCCCGTCAAAGCCGCGCAGGACCATATCGCCGCGGTGAACAAGCGTGACGTCTACGCCGAGACCGTTCATGATGCAGGCGAATTCAAGACCGATATAGCCGCCGCCCTGAACGATCATCTTTTTCGGAAGCGCGGGCAGGTGGAACACGTCGTCGGACGTGATCATAAGCTCGCATCCCTCGCAGTCGGGAGGAACGCGCGGACGGCCACCAGTGGCGATCAGGATATGATCGGCCGTAACCGTTTCATTGCCAATGGCGATTTCACGGTCCGAGACGAATTTGGCGTAGCCTTCGTAGAGGTCGGCTCCCGCCTTGTCCAGAAGAGACCTGTAAATCCCGTTCAATCTTTCAATTTCAGCGTCCCTGGTTTTCACGAAGCGTTGCCAGTCAAAGCCATGTTTTTCAAAATGCCAGCCGTAGGAGTCCGCGAGTTCATCCATATGCCCGAAACTGGCGGCGTAACTCATGAATTTCTTAGGGACGCAGCCTACATTGACGCACGTGCCGCCGAGCCTGCCGCTTTCCGCAATGCCGACTTTCGCGCCGTGGCCAGCCGCGATTCTCGCCGCGCGCACGCCGCCCGAACCGCCGCCGATTACAAAGAAGTCATAGTTTTTGTTTGTCATTGATTTTGATTAGCTCGCGTATGCTCGTTTTTCCAGCGCCGGTGCAGCCATATCCACTGTCCCGGTCTTTGCCTGATCCAGTTTTCCAGCAATGCGTGGGCTTCGTCAATGCCGACGCGCACATCTTTCGCCGCGCCGTCATCATGGAAAATTTCCAGAGGCTCGTAAAGCGTAAGCCGGAATTTGACGCCTTCCAGCCGTTCCATTCTTACCGGGACAAGCGGACACTTGAATTTCTGCGCGAGTTCAACAAAGGCGGGACTTGTCATGGCCGGGCGGCCAAAAAACAAGGTTTCCACGCCTTCGTTGTATTTCTGGTCGATAAAAATGCCGATATGCTTGCCGTCTTTCAAATGCCTGACGATTTGCCGCGCGCCGCCCGGGGATTTCGGAATGGTGGCGATTTGTCCGCGCCCGCTGCGCTGGCGTTCCATGAACCGGACGAAATAGGGATTGTTCGGCTCGCGTATCACGGCGTGCGTTTCAAGACCGCAGACGAGCAGGCTGACGCCCGTCAGTTCCCAGTTCGCCAGATGCGCGCCGAACAGGATGGCGGGCTTGTCGTCGTTTTTAAGCTGCTCAAGCCTGTCTGCGTTGACGATCTCGACATGGCGTTCCGCCAGCGTTTGCAGATGCGGATATTCGCCGATGACGCGGCCGATATTCTCCCACATGTCTTTTGTGATGGTTTTGACTTCAGCGTCGGTTTTATCCGGGAAGGCCCGCTCCAGATTTCTGCGCGCCTTTTTCGTGACGCCCAGAAACGGCCCGATTAGCGTGCCGATCTTGCCGCCCAGCGCAGACGCCTTCTCCGGCGGCAGAAGGGAGAAGATAAAAAAAGCGAACCGGAAAACGGCGTATTCGAGGAGATGGCGGAAATTTCTTATCATCAAACGCCCGGGTTGTTGCTTAAAAAAGAGATTATAGCTTCTTCGCTCTCGAACCGCATCCTTACGGGCAAGGTCAGAATATTCCGGGCGGCTTCGAAATGCCGGAGGCGCATATAATCTTTTTCCGTGGTGATGAGCTTCGCGTCGCTGTCGCGGGCGAGACCGGCGAGTCGCTCGATCTCTTTTTGCCTGTAGGCGTGATGATCGGGGAAGGATTTGTGCGCAATCACGTTCAGGCCAAGCCCTGAAAGACTTTCGTAAAAACGATCCGGATGGCCGATGCCGCAAAAGGCGATATATTTTCGCGCCGTATCAAAAGACGCGTCTTCTTGTGTGGCAATCTCCACGCTGAATATCGGTTTGCCGCCGGGCAGGAGATACAGCGCGCCGGTTTTGTCTTTGCCATTCAGAATAAATGCGTCGGCTTTGTTAAGGCCACTAGCTAATGTCTCCCGCAAAGGCCCGGCCGGGATGACCTTGCCGTTGCCGAAGCCGCGCTGGCCGTCGATCACCATGAATGTGAGGTCTTTATGCAGCGTTTCGTTTTGCATGCCGTCATCCATAATCAGGATATCCGCGCCTGCGTTTTCCGCGAATCGCGCGGCTTTGTATCGGTTTGGACAAACAACGACAGGCGCGTGAGCGCAGAGCAGCAAAGGCTCGTCGCCGACGTCTTTGGCGCCGTGAATGGACGGATCGACCAGAACCGGGGCAGGGCGCTTCTTGCCGCCGTAGCCGCGTGAGAGAAAGAACGGTTTTTTATAGCGGCCGGATTCGCGCAGAATATTTGCGATGGCAATCGCCGCTGGCGTTTTTCCGCTGCCTCCCGCCGTAATGTTGCCAATACAGATCACGGGAACGTCGGCTTTTCTGGTTTGAACCGTCCTGCGCTTCAGTTTCGCCCCGGCCAGATACAGCTGCGAAAGAGGTGATAAAACCGCTTCCGCCGGATGATGTTTTTTACCGCATCGGTACCAGAAATCGGGGGAATCAAGCGTCATGGCGCGGATTCTCCAAGGCGCTTTCAATCAGGGGCGAAAGCGAGTCCATAACCGTGTTGATCACTTTGGCTTTCTGTCCGGCAAAGGCTTCGCCGTTTTGCTGAAGAGTCTTCAACGCCCTGGGGTCCGTCAGCAATTCGCGTAAATGCCGCGTCAGTTCTTTTTCGTTCTCCGCGCGCATTGCCGCGCCCGCTTCGGACATTTCCGCATACATGTCTTCAAAGTTTTGTACTTTGGGGCCGTACAGGACGGCGCAACCAAGCTGCGCCGCCTCTATCGGGTTATGACCGCCGCCGCCGTCCTTGCTGAACGAACGCCCGATGCAGGCTATCGGACACAAGCGGTAAAACAGGCCAAGCTCGCCAAGCGTATCGGCGATATAGATATCGTCGTCGGCTTGCGGCAGGGAATGCGTTTCGCTCCTCCGGCGGGCGTTCGTGATGGCGTCCAGCGCGATATCCAGTATGGCGCTCCCGCGTTCCGGATGGCGGGGAACGATAATAGTCAGCAAGTCCGGGATATCTTCGGCGAGCGTATTGTGAATACGGCAGGCCATCTCTTCTTCGCCCGCATGCGTACTGGCGAAGAGCCAGCGCGGACGGGCTTTTATATTTTTTTCAAGTTCTTCCAGCGCTTCGGCGTCGGCGGGTAAGGCAGCGCTGCTGTATTTCAGATTATCGGTTACATGGACCGCTTTCTCTCCAAGCGCGGCATAGGAGCGCGCGTCCGTTTCCGTTTGCGCCATAACGAGAGAAAAAGCGGAAAGGAGAGAAGAAATCGATTTTCGCGTCTTTTTCCACCTTTTATAGGAACGCGGCGACATACGGGCATTGATCAGCGCCGCCGGTATGTTTCTTTCCCTGATTTGGTCAAGCATATTCGGCCAGAGCTCGGATTCAAGCCAGAGGGCGGCGTCTGGTTTCCAGTGATCCAGAAAACGCCTTGTCCAGTCGGGATGGTCGAGCGGATAGAATTGGTGCAGAGCGCGGTCAGGAAGGCGTTTTTCCATGAGGCGCGCCGACGTCACCGTGCCGGTCGTCAAAAGAACAAAGACATCCTCAAACCGCGCAAGAATCGTATTGGTTAATATTAATGCGGATTGCGCTTCTCCGACGCTGGCGGCGTGCAACCATACGAGTTTTCCATCAGGGCGCGCAATGCTTGCCTGCCCCATACGTTCATGGAGACGTTCAGGATGTTCCTTACCAGCGCGCAGGCGTCTTTTCAGGATAAGCTTAAGCAGCCGTTCCGAACGGCCCATGAGTTTCGAATAAAGTCCAAGCATGGGAAAGACCGAAGTGAATAGTTTTCTAGCTGGCTTTCAGAAATATCACAGACGACGAGGCGTTGCCAGTATCTCAGCCGGATTGCTTACGGCGTGCAGCCGGCGCCATCATAATCGCATCCCGGATTTGTACAGAATGCGTCTGGCCAGACGCCATGTCCGAGATTTTCAAACGCGGCGACGACGACGCCCGTTGGCTGTGGCGGAGTTTCACAAAAACCGGGAAGGAGGAATTCTGTCACATATTCATATTGGAGCGTATTGATAGGATCCTGCACCAGCCACCAGGGACGGTCGATCTGGGCGAGGTCGAAATTGACAAGCCAGCGACCGTCATCTTCACACGGATCAGGAAGTACGCGTCTATCTGGAGTTTCGGCATAACTTGCGTATGAGAACCAGCCATCTTGGGGCATCGTTGCAAAATTGTAGCATTTCGCCATTTGCCAGACCTCGGCCATCAAGCCGCAAGAGTATGCAGCGCCAGCTACGCCATCAGGCTCATAATCGAGAGGAACGCGCCCGCCTAAAAATTCATGGCCAAAATTCAGGCCAAGATAGACGGCCATCGTTTCATAAACGCTATCGCCCAGCGCCACGTCCGTGGAAAATGGCCCTTGCCCAGGGATAGCCCCCCAAACCTCGGTTTCACTGAAAAGGCCGGCAACAGTTTCGCTCGCGACGACGTCCAGAAAGCTGTCGAAGCAGGTATATTCCATGACGCTGTCCGCCTTGACGATCAGGTTCTGGTTTTGCGTGATTTGCCGCTGCGCCGCCATCCATGCCTGAGATTCAAGAGACTCGAGATAAGCGCAGTCACAGGTGGACTCCGCGATTGTTCCCGGGCCTGTGTTAGGAGCGCATTGCGCACGTGCTTTTTCCGAAATAATTACGGAAGCCGTCAGAATTATACAAAAAGTAAAAAACCCAAGCGCTCCAGAAAGAGCAAAACGAGTCTTTAAGTTATGCATAGCGCGATTCATTAGCATGGAAAACCTGATAAAAGTCTCTCCTAATACTATACTCCAAAAAGCGCGCAACCGCCAAAAAGCTTTATTCTTTTCTGTCATGGCACGCACGCCCCTTCTTCATAGTGACAGCCCTGATTGGGGCATACATATTCAACTAAAGGAATGGCTTCTGTTCCAATTGCAACGCCGGAAGGCCCGGGAACAGGCTCCATGTATTCGTAATCAAGTCCGACAGGGATGGGAGGCGAAGCGCAGTCAAAGAAATCTGTCAGCTCTAAATAACTTTCAAAGCCGGGCGGGATAGGCTCATCATAGAGGGCGTAGGCAAAATCGACGTTGTTCGTGGCATCAATCATTTCTTGCGAAACAAAAGTGTCATCACAAATCAGAGGCTCGGGATGTATGCGCGGATCAAACTCGATAAAGTCCTCTATTCCGTAATAGGACGCATTGTAATAATGCGGCGGCAGGTTGTTCGTGCATTTTGCAACTTGCCATACTTGCGCCATCGCATCGCACGCGTCGAGCGGAATTTCAGGGCCGGTTCCGCCTAGAGAACTGTGCCAGAAATTAAGTTCTATATACTCCAACAGTGACAGAACAACTGTGAAAAACAAAGCGTCGGCCATGACGCCTGGTTCTTGCGCATAACCTACCACAATCAGACGAGGCCCGCGCGTGGTTCCAATGTTGACGATCATCTCTTCCAGTTCAAGCGTTTCGCTGAAAATAGGAGCAATGTTCGCGGAGAAGTTATCTACTTGCGTTATAAAGCAGGTATATTCGAAAACACTGTCCGGCTTGAGGATAAGGGTCTGGTTTATCAGCGTGTCGTACTGGCCGGAGAGCCAGGATTTGTTAAAAATCGTGTTCATGTAGTCGCCATCGCAGGCAGCGCTCCATGCCTTGTCAGGGTTAGAGTCAAGGCCCGGCGCGGGATTTTGCATGCCTGGGTCGCCAAAGTTCGGAGGAAAGCTTTGCGCAAAAACAGATGCATTGAAAACAATCAGGGCAGTCACAGTTAGAAACGCTGACATAATAAAAGATGAGCAGCGTCGTAAACGTGTCTGTTTCTGGCCGTTGCCGTTGCGTTGACTAATCACCTGCGCGCCCCTGAATTTCTTCAACTTTTATTATACTCCGCTTCAATCCGGGCTGTAAAATCTTATAAAAGCCTTGCTGCAGTTTTTGGCGTTTAAGCGTAAGTTTAATCGTCTTCAAAAACGTATTGTCCCTGTCGCGGATCATAGAAATAACGTCTGCAATCAAAATCGTTCCATGGGCTTTCACAGACGCGCAGGTCCCTGTGACCGGTTTGCGCTGTTTTTCCCATGTAAAGCTCGGTAGCCTGGAATTCTCCCAGCATTACCAGATCTTGCCGCCCTTGCGCGAAAAGCAGATAACGGCACCCCCGCAGCTTTGAGCATTCATCGTCCAGCGTCGGGATACGAACGAGCAGTTCAGGCGCAGCGTCCGCATTCAAGTGCACCAGGGCGTACGCCAAATTATCAAGCGGCTGGTTTCGTTGTAATAACCATTCCCGGAGCTTAATGGTCAAAAGGGCTCCGGGCGCGTCGTCAAATTCAATGCCCTGTCCGGCGGAAGCCGGAGCACCGCCAAAAATATTGCTCAAGAGAATCAGAGATAGAAAAAATACCCGCATCCTTTTCAGGATACGCGATTTTACTCCGGCAGGTCGATATCAAGAATGACCATATTGAAATCATAAGACGTTTCGCCTTCATCCGTGTCTTTATAGATCGTAGCGATAAATTCACCGTTGATGAGAACCTCGAGCGAATCCGGCGCGTTTTTCCGGGGCCGGACTGTGATGCCCGGATTGTCGAACTTCTGGACCAGATATTTTTGAAGCAGACTTGTCTCGGAAGCGGTAAAGCTCATTCTGTATCTCCTGTGGTTCAAGCCGTAACCCTAACGTTACATGCGTCCGTGTCAAGCATGTCCTGAAAAGGTTTTTCATTTGCAAGTCCGCAAGCGACCATTTCCTCGCAGAGCTTTGCCAGTTGCTTTCTGTCGGCGGACTGTTCCAGCTTTACGGGCGGGTGAAAGACGAGTTTTATTTTCGCGCCTCCGGATTTAGCGAAAGCCCACAAATGAGGCGGCAATTCCATGTCTCCGTGCCATGCGTAAAGTCCGGCGCCGTGCAGGCGATCCGGGTTTTTATGTAGAATGGTAAAGGGTTGAAGCGATACGTTACCTGATTCCCTCAGGTTGACGATGACGCTGAAGATGGACGACTTGAACGGCAGGATTGCGCTGCCATCGCTCGACGTGCCTTCCGGAAACAAAACCACGTTTTTGTTCTCCGAGATCATGTCTGAAAGCTGTTCGGAGCCTTCACGCGCTTTACCGGGGCGGCGGTCGATAAAAACGGTTTGCTGCAGCTTTGAAAGAAAGCCAAAGAGCGGCCAGCGTTCGACTTCCTTTTTCGCGATGAAGGAGGCTTTCAAAAAACTGCTGATCACAGGGATATCAAGATATGAAAGGTGATTGGAGACGAAAACTGTTTGCCCGTCCGTCAGCGGCTCGCCGACGATTTCCGTTTCAATGCTGAAGATTTTACAAACGCCTTTATGCCAGAGCATGGGGACGGAGTAGAGGTTTTTTACCCTGAAGAAGAGCAGGGCGCACTGTAACGGCGCAAGAAATAGTGACAAAAACATAAAGAGCAGAAGTTTGAACAATGCGCGCGCGTTGCTGATCATGCCGTCACGCCGATCGCGTCGTTTTCGGGCGCGCGTTTGATGGAGCCGCTCGCAGTTCCCAACTGCTCTTTCGATATTGAAATGTTCTGCTTGCGGCTGTAGTGGCTGCGGTACCGCTCCGTGACCTTTTCGGTCGGCAGGATAATGCAGACATCCGTTGTCCGGAAAACAGGATCAATCACCGCGCCGTCGCCAATATAGGCGCCGAGCCGAAGGTATCCTTTAATCAGGGGCGGCAGTTCACTGAAAACGTCCCGCGGCGAGATGTGTTCTTTCTTGTGAAGACTCATGTCGATGAAGATCTTGTCGAGCGCGCGGACGCGCAATTCTTCGGGGGCCAGATGGTAGTGATACAAATAGGCCAGCCATTTGGAGATTTTTCCGATATCGGTTTCGTGTATGCTGGCGCAGCCGAACATCAAGCCGATATGATGCGTTTTCAAATAGTTGGAAATTCCTTGCCAGAGAAGCTGTATGACCGGTCTTGTTCTATATTCCGCGAGAACGCAGGAGCGGCCTAGTTCAAGGAGATTGCGCCGGCAGCCGAGAAGTGGGCTGATATCGTACTCGCCGCTGGTGTAAAACGCGCCGTGTTTTTGGGCGATTTCCTGACGCAGAAGGCGGTAAGTGCCAACGATTTTATCTGAGCCGGAGCGCGTTTCGTCAATGACGACAAGATGATCGGCAACAGCGTCATACTCGTCAAAGTCGCGTTCCGCAGCCTTGATTTTTTCCGAAGCCTGGGCCTGAAATTCCTCGTAAAAAACGTGATAGCGCAGTCTCTGCGCGGCGAGCATCTCCTCCTCGCTCTCGGCCAGGCGCACAACGATATCTGAAGGGGGGTGGTTAATGTCTATCATACCTGCAGATCATGGTGATTGGTTCCCTGTCGGCAATGGCTGAAAAGAATTCAGCAAAGCGCATTGTCAAATCTACTTTACACAAGTTAGGATTTCAGCGTAAACATTCGCGCGTTATGGTCAAGCCTCTTCGCGGAAAACCCTTTAAACGCTTAAAAAATTGCGCCATGAACCGTATATTATTTGTCTGTCTCGGGAATATCTGCCGCTCGCCGGCGGCTGAAGGGGTTTTACGTTATCATCTTGAGCAGGCCGGTCTCACAGATAAATTTTACCTTGATTCGGCGGGGCTGAACGGCCTGCATGCGGGCAGCCCGCCTGACCGAAGGATGGTCGCCGCCGCCGCGGATCGCGGCATATCTCTGGACGGCATTATCGCGCGTCCCTTTCATCCATCTGATTTCGGTCGTTATGATTACGTCATTGGCATGGACTTGTCTCATTTGAATGCGCTCGAGCGCATGAAGCCGAAAGATTCCCGCGCTTCGGTTTCCCTGCTGATGGATCATGCGGAAAATCCCAGGGCCCGGGAAGTGCCCGATCCGTACTACGGAGAGGGGCGGGATTTCGAATACGCGCTTGATCTCATTGAAACGGGGGTGGATGCGTTGCTGTCGCGATTGGGACACTAAGCGCACTCGTTAAAAAATGGCGTCCCCGGCGGGATTCGAACCCACGGCCCCAGGATTAGGAATCCTGTGCTCTATCCTGCTGAGCTACGGGGACTTGACGCTATGGTCCTGACGCATAGTGATGTCTGCGCAAAATAAAGTCAACATTTTCATAAGTCATTAAAGGGGCTGGCCTCTGGCGCAGGACACCATGCCGCCTTTGTTTTTTCTTGCGCCGGACCGCAGCCCTGTTTTTTCTCTGGCTTTGTCAGAAGAAAATTTTGAAAATCGCTGTAGGGCTCCGCTTGAACGCTTATTTCTGATTTCTGAAGACTTTCATCGCGTTCCGTCTGTCCGTCCGGATTGACAACAACCATGTCAGAGACATTAATGCCGGAGGAGACGATCACGGCGTCTTCGCCCTCAAGGCCAGTTTCAACCGGAATTTTTTCAAAAGCGTATCTGTTTTCCTCAATAATCGCTTTAATAACGTATGTCCGTCCGTTTTGCCTAAGCAGAGCCGTAACAGGCGCTGCTATGCCTTCTGCGCTGGCGGTCATAACATAAACATCGTAATGCGCATTGATCGGCAAACGGCTCAGCTGCGGCAGCGAGAGATACAACTTGTCTTTTTCTTCTGATGTCCTGGCTTTTGTTAGCGTTAAGACGCTCAGACTCAGATAACCGCCCTCGGCTTCCTCCATTTTAACGTAAGCCTTGTCGCCGGGCATAATATCATGTCCGGGTTCGATCTGAGCAAACAGGCGCAGGCGCGACGTATCGCCAATTTCAAAGACTTTCTGGCCAGCGGTAACGGTATCGCCGGCGCTGATATCCGTGCGAAGAACCGTACCGGACACAGGCGCCCTGACGCTGTAGCTTTTTAGCTTCGATTTAAGAAATTCCTCGTGGCCCTTGGCCTGTTCGTAAGCTGCCTTGGCGGGCTGCAGGTCTATGTCGTCCGTGCGCGCGGAGCGCTGGAACGCAATTTGCGCTTCCAGATATTCTTTTTGGCGCGCCCTGACAGCCAGCTGGTGTTGGTCGAGCTCAGCCTTGAAGTCACTGCTCTCAATACGGGCGAGTGGGACGCCCGGGCCGACTCGAATTCCCTCCTGCGCTATGACTTCGGTAATGAGGCCGGAATGCGGGGCCGCAACGGACGTCCAGTGAAAGGGACGTACGGCGGCTTCCAGCCTGGCGTATTGCGCCACTGAACCTTGAATAGCCGGCGTCAGAACAACCTTGTCGTCTTTGCCGTCCGATTCTGTTGGGGGCTGATGACGCGGTTTAAGCTGTTCGGGCTTGTCCTGCGCGTCCGCAAGAGAGACGTCCGTCTGGCCGTCCTGAACTTCCGACAAGGATATTCCGTTGCGGAATCCTTCGAACAAAAACACGGCGATTCCCGCTGCGGCGATAAAAACAAAAATAAGCGCAACTTTATACAAGGCGCGCGTCCTTATCTGATATAGAGGTGAACCTCATTCGACTGCGCGTCCTGACTGGCCGTGTAGGACAGGTCAATGCGCTCCAGCTCCAGCCCCATTTGCGTCAGGGTGCGCAACACTTTTTCGGCGTTACGGCGGGCTTTCGTGCTTTCAATCGCGGTCTGCGCGGCGTTGCCGCCTGTCGGGTGCACGGCCACCAGCTCAAAGCGCGCCGCTGGAAAACGCTCAAGCGCTTCATTGACGGCGATGTAAACGGGCTGCTCGTATTCGACCGTTGGCTTGTTGAAGCGGATTTTTACAAGCGGACGCGGCGCAGGCGGCTTGGCCATTTCCAGCTCTCCGGGCGTGAAGCTGGCAAGCGCAATGCCGGAGAAAGGCCGGTTCGACAGGCTTTTGCCGTACAGATCGCCTTGCGAGACGGCGAGTGAGAGCGTGCGGATATTGCCGCGCTCCGATGTCAGGTAGGCGGCCGCGCGGGAAATATCGTCATTGACGTTGTTGGTAAGACGGTCAATCACGACCAGCGTATTGTTGACGGCGTCCTCAAGCTCGGCAAGACGCACGTGATCCTCTTCCACCGCGCCGGAGAGGTTATAGGAGGCGCGCACGGACTCGAGCATGAAATTCGCCATGGACGCGACGCGCGAAATTTCGACGGCAAGCTCGTTGAGGCGCGCGACCGTCCCGGCAAGATTTTCGAGATTGTTCTGGGCTATCGCAAGTCGTTGCACAAGGCGCGGGTTGCCCGGCGTCGTACCGGACTGGAGCTGCGTGCTGATCGTGCCGACATTGGCGTAATATTCGGCGGCGATGGCTTCGGACTGGCTTTGAAGCATCATAAGCGTTTCCGACAGACCGGACACCTGGCTCTGCAGATCGAACAACTCGTTCCTGAGCTGGGCGACCTTGCGCCCGACGACCGTTTCAAGATTGTCGTAGTAATTCGGACCTGTCAGTTGATCCGGCGTGATTTGCGGCGCGACCCTTGGCGTGTTGTAAACGCGCGAATGCAGATCGCCGGGCAGCGGATCGTTCGTAATGATGAGGGCGGGCTGGCCGCCTTGCGCCTGCGCGCCGCCGGGCAGGGCGGTCCACGCCGCAAGGCCGAGAACGAGCGCGCCCGTCAATGCCGTTGTTCTGGAGAGTTTTGTGCTCGGAGTCATGCGCTTAAGCTTTCTATATTCGTCAGTCAGTCACGTACGTTCGTTATTAATGATATAAACAAGGGCGAGAGCAGAATCGATTCCCGCTTACATATTAACCCTTTCCGTTAATCTCGAAAATCCCTTTTATCGCAGGCTCTGTCAAGATGCCTTTCGGCGTTCCCTTGATCCTGAACAGATTTATTGCTTATAAAACTTGCAATCGCGCCGAATTTAACGTAGCTTCCCAACTTCGAAAACAGAAATCGCGCACCCCTAGCTCAGCTGGATAGAGCGTCTGACTACGGATCAGAAGGTCGGGAGTTCGAATCTTCCGGGGTGCGCCATTCTTTTTTGTGAATGAACGGTCGGTTTCTCAAGGGCTCCCATGCAAAAGCTTCAGACGATTTTAAACGTGACGGTCATCGCCTCGCAGTCGACGCATATTTTATGCTGCGGCCTGCCGCTGCTGGTCAGCCTGGCGGGGCTTGTGTCCGGGCTCGGGCTTACGGCGCTGCTGCCGCCGGGGTTTGAGGCGTTTCACGATAAAATCCATTATTACGAATTGCCGATCCTTGCCGTGTCCGGCGTTATTCTGGCGTTAGGCTGGGTCCTGCACGTCATCAGCATGCGCCTCGACTGCCGCGAAACGGCGGGTTGTCATCATGAGCCCTGCGCGCCGAAGAAGAAAAGCTCTTTTGCGCTGCTGGTCGCGGCGAGTCTTTTGTTCGCGGTCAACGCGATGTTTTTCCTGTGGCATCACGGGGTTCACGAGCATGCGCACGCGCATGTTCATCTCTAAAGTTTTGCGCGCGGGGCCCACAGGCAGGCTTGACAACGCCCGCCGATCCAAGGCATAAGACATGGATTATCCGCGCTGTTCCCCGGTAGCTCAGCGGTAGAGCAATCGGCTGTTAACCGATCGGTCGCTGGTTCGAATCCGGCCCGGGGAGCCATTTTTTGTCTGTTGCAATCCCACAAAATCCGAAATACCTTTGTTTTTGCCGACTTACAGACGCTCATGCGTCCAAAGTCGTCCAATAAAACTTTTCAAAATCCAGCCCGTTTTCCGGTTCTTTTTCCGGTGCCGGGCTGATTTGAGAAAGCAGGTACCGGAAAATGAATTTCAAAATGCTCACGCACCTTGCGTACAAAAACGCCCCCATTCATGACAAAAGCTACCGCATGCCCTGCGGAAAGGGACTTTATCTGTATGTCATGCCCACGGGAGGTAAAAGCTGGCGCTACGATTACAAGCTCAAGACGGACGATGGAAAATACAAGTCCTGCTCATACGTCTATGGACTCTTTCCTGAAATCGGTGTGGCGGAAATTCAGGAGTTGCACACGCAGGCGCATAAACTCGTATCCGCCGGCATCGACCCGAACGAGTACCGGAAAGAGCAGGAACGCACCCAGAGGCAGGAGCGCGCCTACACCTTTGAGGTCCTGGCCTTCGAATGGCTTGACAAGCGCCGGAGCGAGGTCAAAGCCAAGACGCTCTCCGATATTGAAAAGCGCCTGCACTCCGATGTCCTGCCGGAAATTGGTTCTTTGCCCATGGGCAAAATCAGGGAAGCCGACCTGCTGGAAATGATTAAGAAGATCGAGGGACGCGGCGCCTATGAAATGGCGAATCGCGCCCGCCAGTATTGCAGCCAGATTCTCCGCTACGGTATGGCGATTGGCAAAGCGGAACGCGATTACACAACGACCATTTCCGACGCCCTGGCCGTTCACCGCGTCCGGCACCAGCCCGCGCTGGAGCCGAGAGATATCCCCGACTTTCTATCCGCGCTGGAGCGTAACGAGGCGCGCCTTTTCCCGCAAACCCGCCATGCGCTCAAAATGCTGATGCTCACCTTTGTCAGGCCGATTGAACTGGCCGCCGCCGAATGGTCGGAGTTTGATTTTGCGGACAAACGCTGGATCATCCCCGCCGCCAAGATGAAAATGGGCTTCGACCATATCGTTCCGCTGGCCCCCCAGACGCTGGGCATTCTCCACGAACTGCGGAAGACCAACGGCAACCGGCAATATGTTTTTGTCAAGCAGACAAACCCCAGAGACCATATGAGCCGCGACACATTATCGAAAGCTGTCCGCGCCCTCGGCTTTCAGGGCCAGCATACGGCGCACGGCTTCCGCGCCCTGGCCCGCACCGCCATCCGGGAAAAGCTGAACTATGACAGCGAAATCATAGAACGCCAGCTCGCCCACGCCCCGAATACCAGTTTAGGCCGCGCCTACGACCGCACACAGTTCATAGACCAGCGCACCGTCATGATGCAGGACTGGGCGAACTATCTGGACGCTATTGCACAAGACCGGACGGTTATAGCCGGTAAGTTCGGGAAAGGCGCATAATCCGCAGCGCAGGGGTTGTGCACGAGTATCCCCGCGTTCGGTCTCATGCAGCTTTCATGCGGCGTAAGCGCAGATGGTCGCGCAATCTCCAAAGTGCCTCCACGTAAGGCAAGATAAAAAACCGCTCTCTGGGGAGCGCTATCCCTTTGTCTGCACATCGTTTTTTAGGAGGCTGGAGATTTCGTTCGAGGGACGGGCAACTTAACCCGTTGTTTTGCCGTGTTTTTACCGGAGACTGACCCAAAAACCTGTGGGTAGGCGGCAAGCGGGCCGGAAAGGAAGCGCGGCAGTACAGGCAGGAGCCAATATCAGCCTGTTCCAGAAGAAAAACAAGCCCGGTTTTCGGAAACACGCACTCAGGCGCAAACCATCGTACATAACGGCCATAAGAGGATTTCCCGGCCCGTCCTATCATGAGGAAAAGTTTCCGAAACGAAGGGAAAGGCGGCCAACCAATGAACCACAACTCAAACACAACCAGCAAAAAAGACCCGGTTCTGGCCGACCTTCCCCTTTTCTCTACCGCCAAAACCCCGCCCGCGCTCAAAATTCTGCGTCTCCCCGAAGTCATCGCCCGCGTCGGATTGAAACGCGCCTCGATTTACCATCATATCAGCGAGGGCAATTTCCCCAAACCCGTCCCCCTCGGCCCCCGCGCCGTCGGCTGGCTCGACCACGAAATCGATGTCTGGCTCCGCCAGCGTGTGGAAGCGCGGGACTGTGGAGAACGATAAGGACAGGCCAATACAGATATCTGGGAATTAAATGCAGATGGTTCCTTTATAAACCGCAATAAGCGATGTAGTAATTGTCCTCATGGAAATACCCGTAATCGACATATTCGCTGGTCCTGGGGGCTTGGGCGAGGGATTTTGCAGCGCAAGTGGCTCATGTGGTCAATCCCCATTTAGGAGTCCAGTTGTAAAGTTAGGGTTCAGCGGTTTTGTTGTCATGAAAGAAGGGGTGGGCGGAGCGACCGCCACGAGTCCGGCGCAGCCCGCCCCTTCTTTCATGTCGGCAAGGGGCGCAGGCGGCTTGTATCCGAGCGAAGTGTGCGGGCGGATATGATTGTACAGCCAGCGCCATTGCGCCGTGAGCGCTTTTGCCTCTTCAAGGCTGTGGAAGACTTCGCGGTTCAGGAACTCGTCCCGGAAGCGTCCGTTGAAACTCTCGTTATAACCGTTCTCCCAAGGGCTGCCCGGCTCAATGTATAGCGTTTGGACCTTCATATCTTTCAGCCA
>CAZCIB010000015.1:0-48567 GCA_964498755.1 uncultured Pseudobdellovibrionaceae bacterium
TGAAAGTATGAATCAATTCACCGCCTTATCCCAACTGTGTCCGGTAGTGTGAAAAACGATAGAATTTGTTTCACCCCGCCTCCTGCGTTATAAACTTTTCCTATGAGCGCAACAAAAAAGACAAAACGCATTATGCCGCCGGATATTCGCGCGGCCAGGGGCGGAGATGAGCCGCTGGTCTGCCTGACGGCCTATACCGCGCCGATGGCCGCGCTGCTGGATCCGCATTGTGATCTGCTGCTGGTCGGGGACAGTCTTGCAATGGTTCTGTACGGGATGGACTCTACGCTGCCCGTTGATCTGGATACCATGATCCGGCATGGAAAAGCAGTTGCCGGTCATTCCCAAAACGCCTGCGTCGTCATCGACATGCCGTTCGGAACTTATCAGCAAAGCCCGGAGCAAGCCTTTCAAAACTGCGCCCGCGCGATAGCCGAAACCGGGGCGAGCGCCGTCAAAATCGAAGGCGGGCTGGTCATGGCGGAAACAATACGTTTCCTTGTGGCGCGCGGAATTCCGGTCCTCGCCCATATCGGTCTGACGCCGCAATATTATAACGCGCTAGGCGGCTACAAGGTTCAGGGCAAAAACGAAACATCCGCTTCCGAGGCCCTTAAAGACGCGCGGGCCGTTGCGCAAGCCGACGCATTCGCCGTTGTCCTGGAGGGCGTGACCGAACCGCTCGCGCGTGAAATCACCGAAAGCGTCGATATTCCGACCATCGGCATTGGCGCGTCAAACGCCTGCGACGGGCAAATTCTTGTCACGGAAGATATGCTCGGCCTGACGCCGGGACCGCATGCGAAATTCGTCAAGGAATACGCCGATTTGTCGGGCGTGATTTCTGGAGCGGTCAAGGAATATGCGAAAGACGTGCGCACCCGTAAATTTCCCGCCGAAGAACAGACTTACAAGGCCAGATGAAAACCGTTCGAACTGTCACAGAACTGCGCTCTGAGCTACGCGGCTGGCATGCCGCTGGCCTCAAAAGCGGATTTGTCCCGACGATGGGCGCGTTGCATGACGGTCATTTATCGCTTGTCCATGAGGCGCGCAGACATTCCGGTAAAGTCGTTGTCAGCATCTTTGTAAACCCGACGCAATTCGGCCCGGGTGAAGACTTTGAGAAATATCCGCGCGATGAGGGACGGGATTGCGCACTGCTGGAGAACGCCGGGGCCGATCTCGTCTACCTGCCGGGCGTCGATGAGATGTATCCGGAAGGCGACTCCACAATCGTCAGCGTAAAGGGCGTAAGCGAAAATTTCGAAGGCGCGCACAGACCCGGTCATTTCGACGGCGTGGCGACGGTCGTTGCGAAACTTCTCTTACAATGCGGACCGGACGTCGCCGTGTTCGGGGAAAAGGATTATCAGCAGCTTGCGGTGATCCGGCGCATGGTCCGGGATCTCTTCATCCCTTGCGAGATTATCGGCGCGCCGATCGTGCGCGACGAATACGGCCTCGCGCTCTCTTCACGCAACGCTTACTTGAGCGAGGCGTCTTTGCAAGTGGCGCGGCTGCTGAACAAGGTTCTGTTCAAAACCGCCGATAACATGACGCGCCAGCCGTCTGATGCACCTATTCTGGTTGAGGCCGCAAAAGAGAAATTGCTGGAAGCGGGATTTACGGCAGTCGATTATTTCGCGCTTGTCGACGCGCATACGCTGGAGCCGATACAGGCACCGGACCGCCCCGCGCGCCTGCTCGTCACAGCGCGCATTCAGGGCGTACGGCTTCTGGACAACGCGGCTGTTTCGCCTATTTTATAAGTCATGAAAACCAAGCTGGCTGTAACGGAACTCTACCAGACTTTCGGCTCCTCTCCTTCGGAATGGGTCGGCAGGACGGCGTGCAATCATCAGGTGCAAATTCATTACCGCGACGGGCGGCTGACCATCCGCAAAGGACCGAGAGGCGATCACCGCTACGAGGCTGCGGAGAAACGCGGCGAGGTCATCTATAAAAAACAGCTCGGCGAAGACTGGGATTCCGAAATCAAGTTTGATGAGCTGCAAAAGGCTTTGCGCGGCGTTATTAGTTTGCCCGACAAAGAGTCGCGCAAACCAGGCCGGTTTTTGGTTTAGCCCGCCGCCGCTCTTTGCAGATCTTCGGAGGCCATTTCCAGATCGTCGTCGTTGAACTGGGTCGGACCGGAGTCCTGTCCTTTGGCCTCGGGATCGCGGTCAACGAGCTCGATAATCGCCACGGGCGCGTTATCGCCGTAGCGGAAGCCGGCTTTCAGGACGCGCGTGTAGCCGCCCTGACGGTCCTTGTAACGGTCGGCGAGCGTATCGAAAACTTTCGCGGCCTGCTTTTCGTCGCGCATGATCGCAATTGCGCGGCGGCGATTGGCTAGACCGCCCTTCTTGCCGAGCGTTATGATCTTCTCAACGAAGGGCTTGAGCTCTTTTGCTTTCGGCAGGGTCGTCTTGATCTGCTCGTGCTTGACGAGAGAAGCCGCCATGTTCGCCAGCATCGCCTTGCGGTGCTGCGATTTCCGGTTAAGCTTGCGCTGTTTAATTCCGTGTCTCATTTCTTTCGCTCACTTCGTTCTCTTCTCAGTCGTGCGTCGGGAGTCGAGAGTCGTGAGTTTTCTTAACTCGCGACTCACTACTCACCACTCTCAACTAGAATGGTTCATCAATCCTTTTGGCCAGTTCGTCAATATCCTCCGGCGGCCAGCCTTCGACCTGCATACCAAGATGCAGGCCCATTTGCGTCAGCACTTCCTTGATCTCGTTCAGGGATTTGCGCCCGAAATTCGGGGTGCGCAGCATGTCGCTCTCGCTCCGCAGAACCAGATCGCCGATGTAAACGATGTTGTCGTTCTTGAGGCAGTTCGCCGAACGGACGGACAGTTCCAGCTCGTCCACCTTGCGCAGAAGGTTTTTGTTGAACGGCAGGTCCTCTTTTTCCTCTTCGGCGCCGCCGTGGCGGGGCTCTTCGAAGTTGATAAAGACCTGAAGCTGGTCCTGCAGAATGCGGGCGGCATAAGCAACCGCGTCTTCAGGAGAAATAACGCCGTTCGTTTCGACGTTCAGCGTCAGCTTGTCGTAGTCGGTGATTTGCCCAACGCGCGTGTCTTCCACTTCATAGGAGACTTTACGCACAGGCGAGAATACCGAGTCGACCGGGATCAGGCCAACAGGCGCTTCTTCCGGGCGGTTCTGAGCCGCCGGGCGGTAGCCCTTGCCCGTGTTCACGGTCATTTCCATGTTGATGTTCGCGCCTTTATCAAGCGTGCAGAGCACAAGCTCCGGGTTCATGATCTCGATATCCGCCCCGGCTTCGATCATCCCGGCGGTCACTTCGCAAGGACCTTCGGCGTTGAGGCGCATGCGCTTGGGTCCTTCGGAATGCATGCGCACCGCGATGGCCTTGATGTTGAGGATGATATTGGTGACGTCCTCGCGCACGCCCTCAATCGAGGAAAACTCATGCAGGACGCCGTCAATCTGCACGGCCGTAACGGCCGCGCCCTGAAGCGAGGACAGCAGAATGCGGCGCAGCGCGTTGCCGAGCGTCAGGCCAAAGCCGCGCTCCAAAGGTTCTGCAACAATAACGCCTTCGACTTTCGGGTCGCGCCCGTGCTTGATGTCGATTTTGGACGGCTTAATCAGTTCCTGCCAGTTTTTCTGTATCACTTTATTTTAGTCCTCTCTGGTTAACGTCATCCGGCTCTTAACCGGCCTCTGGTTAGTGAAAACTCTTATACTCTTCTGCGCTTCCTTGCGCGGCATCCATTGTGCGGCACCGGGGTCGTGTCCTTGATCGTCTTGATCGTGAAGCCGATGGACTGGAGCGCGCGGAGCGCCGACTCGCGCCCCGAACCCGGGCCCTTGACATTCACGTCAAGCTCGCGCATGCCGTGCTCCTGCGCCTTGCGGCCCGCGTCTTCGGCGGCCGTCTGCGCGGCGAACGGCGTCGATTTCCGGGAGCCTTTGAATCCCATCATGCCTGCGGAAGACCATGAGACGACGTTGCCCTGGATATCGGCAATCGTGACCATGGTATTGTTGAAGGTCGAATTCACGAAGGCAATGCCGGTCGTGATATTCTTGCGCTCTTTTCTCTTGGGACGCGCCGCCGCTTTTGCTGCTTTTGCCATTATTCTCGCCCTCCCTTATTTCTTCTTGCCGGCGATCGGCTTGGCCGGACCTTTACGGGTGCGGGCGTTGTTGCGGGTATTCTGACCGCGGACGGGCAGATGCTTGCGGTGACGCAGCCCCCGGTAACAGGCCATGTCCATCAGGCGCTTGATATTCATCGACGTCTCGCGGCGCAGATCGCCCTCGATCATGTAATCGCCGGATTCGATCTCGGAACGTACGCGGTTCAGCGTATCTTCCGGCAAATCGCCCATGCGCTCCTGCACGTTAATGCCGAGCTTCTCGCAAATCTGGAACGCTTTCGTTCTGCCGATCCCGTGGATGTAGGTAAGCGCGATAGGCGCCCGCTTTTTGTCAGGGATATTCACGCCTGCAATCCGTGCCATTCATAGACTCCTTTGTCTCATTCAAATTTCAACCCGAACCGTAAAATTTTTGCATGAACAAAAACGCCGGTTCGTATACCCGAATAATGCGAATCCTTGCGCAAGGCCGGATTCATTATTCTTGTCTTCCAAAACGCGCGAATAATATAGAAGAATTGTCAAACGTCAAGGGTTTTGTTTATACAGAAACTTTTGAAGCTCCCCTGGCGATATTAATCCTGTCCCCGGCGACGACCTTGTAAAGCTCTTCGGTCACTTCATCAATCCCGGCCATGCCGTCAACGCGGTTCAGCAGGCCGCGCTCCTCATAAAACGGTATCAGGGGTTCGGTCTGCTTGTGATAGATGCGTAAGCGGTTTTTAAGGACGTCGACGCTGTCATCCGCGCGCTTGGCGTCTCCGCTCTCAAGCACGCGCTTGCGGATCCTGTCGGCGAGGATCTCCTCGTCAACCTCAAGCAAGATCACATTATCGACGTTGCGGCCCTGCGTTTTCAGCATCTGCTCAAGAGCCTCGGCCTGGCGCAGGGTACGCGGAAACCCGTCCAGGATGAAGCCGACGCGGCACTGGTCCACGCCCGGGCATTGCGGGCAGCGCTTGCCCAGAATACAGCCCTCGATCATTTCAATGATCATGTCGTCCGGCACGAGACTGCCTTGTTCCAGCAAGCCCTCAACCTGCTTGCCGATATCCGTTCCCGCGTCAACTTCGGCGCGGAGCATCTCCCCGGTCGAAAGATGCTTCAGGCCCGTCATCTCGGAAAGACGCGTGGCCTGCGTCCCTTTTCCCGCGCCCGGCGCGCCAAACAGAATAATGACCTTCATCGGGATCTTCCCCTCAGCTTGGCTTTCTTGATCAGGCCCTCATATTGATGCGCGATCAAGTGCGAGTGAATTTGCGCAACCGTGTCCATGGTCACCGAAACGACAATCAGAAGGCTTGTCCCGCCGAAATAGAATGGCAGATTGTACTGGCCGATCAAAATCTCCGGCAACAAACAGATAAAGACCAGATAAAGCGCGCCCACGGTCGTAATCCGCGTCAGAACGAAGTCCAGGTAATCAGCCGTGTTTTTGCCGGGACGGATGCCGGGAATAAAGCCGCCGTGCTTGCGCAGCATTTCCGCGTTTTCGGAAGGGTTGAACACAATCGCGGTATAGAAAAACGCGAAGAACATGATCAGCCCGCCATAAAGGGCCATGTAGGCGAATGAGCCGTGAGACAGATATTGCGAAATCGTCGCGGCGAAATCGTTGTTCCCGCCGGAAAAGTTCACGATCGTTAAAGGAAGCAACAACAGCGACGAGGCAAAAATAGGCGGAATCACGCCCGGCGTGTTGAGCTTGAGCGGAATATGGTTCTGCTCGCCCCCCGTCATGCGCCCTGCGCCGACCTGGCGTTTCGGGTATTGCACGATAACCCGGCGTTGCGCGCGCTCCATAAATACGATGAAAGCGATAACTGCAACGACCATCCCGAAAATCAGGCCAAGCTGGAGAATGTTGAGAACATCGGTCCGGCCCAGCTCCAGAGCCTGCGCGAAGGCGCGCGGCAGTTCGGCGACGATCCCGGCGAAAATGATCAGCGAGATCCCGTTGCCGACGCCGCGGCTTGTGATCTGCTCGCCGAGCCACATCAGGAATACCGTGCCGCCGACGATTGTAATGACTGTGGAGATCCGGAAGAAAAGACCCGGATCAATCACGGCGCCGCCTGCGCTTTCAAGGCCAATGGCAAGGCCATAGCCTTGAATCGTAGCGAGAAGCACGGTGAGATAGCGCGTATACTGGTTGATCTTGACGCGGCCCGACTCGCCCTCTTTCTTAATCGCCTCCAGCTTCGGCGACATCGCGGAAGCCAGCTGCATGATAATGGACGCCGAAATATAGGGCATGATATTGAGCGCGAAAATCGTCATCCGCGAGAGCGCGCCGCCGGAAAACATGTTGAAGATATCCATCAGGCCGCCGCCGGTCTGGTTAAAAACCTGCGCCCAGGCTTCCGGGTCAATGCCGGGAACCGGGATATAAGTGCCGAGCCTGTAGACAATTAATGCGCCGACGACGAAAAGCAGACGCTGCTTGAGTTCGGTTGCTTTTGAAAACGCGCCCCAGTTGGCGTTTTTCGCCATTTGTTCAATTGCGGATGTCATGCCTGTTTTTACCGCTTAAAAGTTGATTTTGAAAAGACACACCATATCTTCAAAAAAAACACGGACATGTCAAGGCGATAGAAAGCGCCGGAATGCCGGGATTTACAAGCGCCGCACGGACCGCAAGGCGGGTTATCCCTGCGGCAGTTCCAGCTTGCCGCCCGCTTTTTCAACCGCTTCTTTCGCCGAATTCGTCGCTTTCGCGAGTTTCAGCGTCACCTTGCTTTTGAGCTCGCCCGAGCCGAGCAGTTTGACGCCGTGTTTTTTGCGGTTGACGACGCCTGCGGCGTAAAGCGTTTCCTCGTCAAGCGGCTTGGAAACGTCGATTTTCTTGGAGTCAATCGCGGCCTGCAATTTGCCGAGCGAGAGCTCCGCATATTGCTTGCGGAAAATATTGGTGAAGCCCATTTTCGGCAGACGTCGGTCGAGCGGCATTTGTCCGCCCTCGAAGCCTTTGATGGCGACGCCCGTGCGCGCCTTCTGGCCCTTGACGCCGCTGCCGCAGGTCTTGCCTTTGCCCGAGCCAATGCCGCGGCCAACGCGCGTGCGCTCCTTTACGGATCCGTCTTTTGGTTTCAGTTCGTTCAGTTTCATAGCTTCTGTTCCTAAACTGTCATCCCGGCCCCCGCTTTCACGAGAATAAACTCCATCCGGAATCTTTTTTCCATTGTGTTTTTAGCCACGAGATCCCGGCTTTCGCCGGGATGACGCAAAAAATTAGGCCGCCTCCTCAACTTTCACCAGGTGCTTGACCTTTTCGATCATGCCGCGCACGGACGGCGTGTCTTCCAGCTCGCGCGAACGGTGCAGCTTGTTCAGGCCGAGACCAATTAATGTCTGACGCTGGTATTGCTGGCGGCCGATCGGGCTGCCGGTCTGCGTTACGCGCACGTAAGAAACGCCCGCTTTTTTCTGCTTTTGAACCGGCTTCTTCGCAGCCGGTTTTTGAGCCGCCTTGGCCGTGGCGGTTTTCGGCGCTTCTGCCTTTTTCGTCTCGGCAGGCTTTGTTTCTTTTGCTTCGGCTTCGGCTTTTGCTTCGGTCTTAGCCTCAGCCTTATCCGCTTTCTTCTCTTCTTGTTGAGGCGCGGCTTTTTTCTCCACTGCCTTCGCGGGAGTTTTCTTCTCAGCCTTCGGCGTGGAGTCCGCTTTTTTGGCGGGCGCCTTCTTCGCTTCGCCGGACTTCGCAGCCGTCTTCGCCGGAGCTTTCTTCTCTTTTTTCTCTTCCTCAGCCATTGTTCTGCTCCTCTTGCGTATCAGCGGGCTGATTATCGGCGGATTCTTCGGCCTCGCGTTCCTCAGCGGCCTCGATGACCTGCTCGGCCTGAGTCTTGGCGGCTTCGCGGTTCGCGATAATATCGCTGACCTTTTTGCTTCGGCGCGCGGCGACGTGGCGCGGGCTCTGCGTTTCCTGCAACGCCTCAAACGTTGCGTTGATCATGTTGTAAGGGTTGTTGGAGCCGATGGCCTTCGCAACCACGTCCTGAACCCCCAAGGCTTCAAAAACGGCGCGCAGCGGGCCGCCGGCAATGATCCCGGTCCCGGCCGGGGCGGAGCGCAGGAAAACCTTGCCCGCGCCAAAACGCCCGTGAATGTCGTGGTGCAGCGTGCGCCCTTCGCGCAAAGGCACGCGAACCATATTGCGTTTGGCGGCTTCTGTCGCTTTACGGATCGCTTCCGGCACCTCGCGCGCCTTGCCGTGGCCCGTGCCGACGCGGCCTTTGCCGTCGCCGACGACCATAAGCGCGGCGAAACCGAAGCGGCGACCGCCCTTGACCACCTTGGCCACGCGGTTAATGCCGACGAGACGCTCGATCAGCTCCGGCTCTTCCCGTTCTCTGTCTTTTGTTTTTTCTGCAGCGCGTGCCATAAGCTCTTCTCTCCTTTAAAACTGCAATCCGCCTTCGCGGGCCCCATCGGCCAGCGCCTTGACGCGGCCGTGATAGAGGAACGCGCCGCGGTCAAACTGAACCTGTTCGATCCCGGCTTTTTTCGCGCGCTCGGCGACAAGCGCGCCGACTTTCTGCGCGGCCTCGACGCTCGCGCCGTTTTTGAGCGCTTCTTTCAATTCCTTGTCTACGCTGGACGCCGCCGCGACAGTGACGCCTTTAAGGTCGTCAATGACCTGCGCGTAAATTTGCTTGTTCGTGCGGTGCACGGACAAACGCGGTCGCACCGAGCGCACGGCGTTGCGCTCGATATTCACCGTGCGAAGCTTGTTGCGCGTTCTGTATGTGCGGCGCTGGGCGCCAGTCAAACGTTTGGTCATTATTTTTTCTTTCCTTCTTTTCTAAGGACGTATTGACCCTGCTTGCGGATGCCTTTGCCTTTATACGGCTCGACCGGGCGCCAGCGCATAATATTGGCGGCGACCTGCCCGACAAGCTGCTTGTCGATGCCGGAAATCTTCAGAACCGTTTGTTTATCGACCTCGATCTTGATACCCGCCGGCACAGGGTAGCGCACTTCGTGGCTATACCCGAGGGAAAGCACGAGATCGTTGCCCTGCAGGTTGGCGCGGTAACCGACGCCCTGAATTTCCAGCGTTTGCTCGTAACCTTCGCTCACACCCTGCACGATGTTGCGCACAAGGCTGCGCGACGTCGGCCACATTGTTTGCGAGAGCTTGCTGGTCGAGCGCGGCGCAAGGCGGACCTGCTTCCTGCCGTCAACCTCTTCGAGCGTCACTGACACATCGTCGTGGATGCGCACCGAGAGATTGCCGAGCTTGCCGTTCGCTTTCACATCCTGGCCCGCGACCTCGACGGTCACGCCCTCCGGCACAGGAACAGGATTTTTACCAATACGTGACATTGTTCGTCTTCCCTAAATCCTTTAATACACCTGACACAGCACTTCGCCGCCGACATTGGCTTCGCGCGCTTTCGAGTCCGACAAAATCCCTTTCGGCGTCGAAACGATCGACACGCCCAGCCCGTTGTAAAAGCGCGGCAGGTCGTTGACCTTTTTATAAACGCGCTGTCCGGGGCGCGATACGCGGCGTATTTTCTTGATTACGCCCTCCGCCCCATCATATTTCAGATCGATGCGCAGCGTTTTCTTGTTGCCCTCGAGCTCAATGACCTTATGGCCGCGGATATAGCCTTCGTTCTTCAGCTCGACCGCAAGAC
The DNA here is from genome assembly GCA_964498755.1 of uncultured Pseudobdellovibrionaceae bacterium. Classification (GTDB taxonomy): domain Bacteria; phylum Pseudomonadota; class Alphaproteobacteria; order Micavibrionales; family Micavibrionaceae; genus RZZS01. The sequence goes on from CAZCIB010000015.1 coordinate 9,778, forward strand.
TTTCGGCCAGCTTGGAATACAGGCAGTCAACCGAGGTCTTCCGGGCGTGCTGGCCGTTCCGAATTCGTGTGAGCATATCGCCTAAAGGATCGTTCATGGACATGTTCTTGTCTTCCTCCTACCAGCTCGACTTCGTTACGCCGGGCAGTTCGCCGCGGGATGCCAGTTCACGCAGGGCAATCCGCGATAATTTAAACCTTCTGTGGTGCGAGCGCGGACGTCCCGTCAGCGCGCAACGGTTGCGGACGCGCGTTTTCGACGAATTGCGCGGCAGCTCGGCCAGCTTCAATGTCGCCTGAAAACGCTCTTCCGCCGGCAGATCGCGGTTATTGACGATCGCCTTGAGTTCCGCGCGCTTGCGGGCGAGGGATTTGACCATCTTGCGGCGTTTCAGATCTCTGTTGACTGCGCTTGCTTTTGCCATTGTTTACTGTTCCTTTTTTACGTCACTGAACGGCATGTCGAACCCTTTGAGGAGCTCTTTCGCCTCTTCATCCGTTTTTGCGGTCGTGCAGATCACGATATCCATCCCGCGCGTACTGTCGACCTTGTCGTATTCGATTTCCGGGAACACAATCTGCTCTTTCAGGCCCATCGCGTAGTTGCCGCGCCCGTCAAAGCTTTTGCCGTTAATGCCGCGGAAGTCGCGTACGCGCGGCAGCGCGATCGTTACCAGACGGTCCAGGAATTCGTACATGCGCTCGCGGCGAAGCGTTACTTTAACGCCGTTCGCCATGCCTTCGCGCAGCTTGAACGAGGCGTTGGATTTCTTCGCCTTGGTTACAACCGGCTTTTGTCCGGCGATGGCCGTCAAATCATTCACGGCGCCTTCGATATGCGCGCGGTTCTGGGTCGCTTCGCCCACGCCCATATTGATGACGATCTTGTCGAGCTTCGGAGCCTCGTGCACGTTCTTGTAGCCGAACTTCTCCATCAGCGCAGGCAGCGCTTCGCTCTCATATCTTTCTTTAAAACGCGGTTTCATGGCCAGTATCCTATCCTATCGTCTCGCCGGATTTTTTCGCGACGCGAACTTTCTTGCCGTCTTTCAAAGCCTTGAACCCGACCCGCGTCGCCTCGCCGGTTTTCGGGTCCTTCAGGGCGACGTTCGAGACATGGATCGAGGCTTCTTTCGTTTCGATCCCGCCCGCGCTCACTTGAGAGGGTTTCTTGTGACGCTTGGTCATGTTGACGCCCTGAACGATCACGCGGCGCTCTTCCGGCATGGCCTTCAGAACCTCGCCGACCGTGCCCTTGTACTTGCCGGTGGTTACGACGACCTGATCGCCCTTTTTGATTTTCATCTTTGGCTGGGTCATGGCTTAAAGCACCTCCGCCGCCAGCGAAATAATCTTCATATAGCCCTTGGCGCGCAGCTCGCGCGTGATGGGGCCGAAGATCCGCGTGCCGATCGGCTCATTGTTGTTGTTAATCAGAACGCAGGCGTTCGTATCAAAGCGGATTTTTTCGCCGTAACGTCTTTGCAGGCCGTGGCGCGAACGCACGATGACGGCGCGGCGTACATCGCCTTTTTTCACGCGGCCGCGGGGTATCGCGTCTTTCACGGATACGACGACGACGTCGCCGATATTGGCCGTGCGGCGTTTGGAGCCGCCCAGCACCTTGACGCACTGAACCTTGCGGGCGCCGCTGTTATCGGCCACTTCCATTTGCGACTGCATCTGGATCATTCTTTGGACCCTTTCGTTTCTTCTTCTTTATTCTCTTCAGTCTTGTTTTCTTCAGCGGCTTCGGCGGGGGCTTCAGCAGCGGCGTCGGAAGGCTCCTCGGCTTTCGCCGCGCTTTTCTTTTTCGTGTCCGGGCGGGAGGCTTTGGCCTCTTCCTCGCGCAGCGCGCTCTCTTCTTCGCTCTGCCCCTTGTGCGAGGTTTCCGGCGGCGTGGTAATCACGCGCCAGGTCTTGCGTTTGCTGATCGGGCGGCATTCCTCGATCTGGACCTTGTCGCCCAGACCGAAGGCGTTGCTTTGGTCATGCGCGGCGTATTTAACCGTTTTTTTGACGTATTTTTTGTAGACAGGATGCATAAAGCGCCGCTCGATCTGAACGGTAACCGTTTTCTCCTGCTTGTCGCTGACGACGTTCCCCTCGAGTATGCGGCGTGGCATTGTCTTTCTCTTTCCTAGCTCTGGTTATTCGCCAAAACATCAACTAGCGTATGTCTTTTCCTCGGGCTTATTTGAGCCGTTTCTACAAAACGAACATTAGCCCCTGGCGCTGTACAGTTATCTTCGTCGTGAACAGCGATAGTTTCCCCTTGCATGGGACCTTCGCTTGTAACCTGAACTTGCACGGTCTTATCGTCATGATCACCAACAACAACGCCTTCAAAAATTTTACTAATCATGTCTTTTTCTCCTCTTAAGCAGCCTTGTCTTTTTTCTGTTCGCTCTTGCGCGTCTGCGTCAAAAACGTCTTGATGCGCGCGACCGTGCGGCGCGATTTTTTCATCGCGGCCGTATTCTCGAGCGTACCGACCGTTTTCTGGAAGCGCAGGTTAAACATGTTCTTGCGCTCGTCCAGCAGCAGCTTTTTCAGCTCGTCTTCCGTTTTCGTTTTCAGGTCTTCGGCGTTCATGTCGTTGTTTCACTCCGTTCAATAGTTGCGAGTAGCGAGTTCGAGTTGCGAGATCTTATCTCCGTGCTTCAAACTCATTTATTTAAACTCGCTCTATCTTTCCTTCGTTTTCCTTTTCTCGTAACTCTTCTCTCGGACTCGTAACTTCTATTCCCCGATCCGCGCGACGAACTTCGTCTTTACGGGCAGCTTTTCCGCCGCCAGCGCGAGCGCGGTTCGCGCAACGTCCTGCGGCACGCCGTCAAGTTCGAACAAAATCCGGCCCGGCTTGATGCGCGCAGCCCAGAATTCGGGCGAACCCTTACCGGAGCCCATCCGCACCTCAAGGGGCTTTTTCGACACCGGCACGTCCGGAAAGACGCGGATCCAGACCTTACCCTGACGCTTCATCGCGCGGGTAATCGCGCGGCGGGCGGCCTCAATCTGGCGCGCGGTAATCCGGTCGGGCGAGAGGGCCTTCAGGCCGTAAGTCCCGAAGTTCAGATCCGTTCCGCCCTTGGCCGCTCCGTGAATGCGCCCCTTGTGCTGTTTCCTGTATTTTGTCCGTTTCGGGCTCAGCATGTTCGCTTGTCCTCATCACAAAAAAATTTCGTCCGCATGGGCTTTTGGTTTTTCTTCAAACCACAGTCCCCGTACGTTTCGGTTTTAGTTTTCAGTTGCCGATTATCAGTAAACGCGACCCTTCTCTATCACAACAGAAAAGCAATTTCAACCATTCTGTTAACAGATAACCGGAAACTAAAAACCGGCTACTGTCTCGGCATTCCGCCCTGGGCGTCCTGCAAACGCTTGTCGCGCGCCATTGGATCGTGCTCAAGGATGTCGCCTTTATAGATCCAGATTTTGACGCCGATAATGCCATAGGTCGTCAGCGCCTCGGCCAGACCGTAATCCAGATCGGCGCGCAGCGTGTGCAGCGGCACGCGCCCTTCGCGGTACCATTCCGTCCGGGCAATTTCGGCGCCGCCCAGACGGCCCGAAACATTAATCCGGATGCCTTGCGCGCCCATTCTCAAAGCCGATTGAACGGCGCGCTTCATCGCGCGGCGGAACGAAACGCGGCGCTCAAGCTGCTGGGCGACGCCTTCGGCGACCAGCTGCGCGTCAATCTCGGGCTTGCGGATTTCAACGATATTCAGGGAAACGTCGCCGCCTGCGCGTTGCGAGAGATCGCGGCGGAGCTTTTCAATATCGGCGCCTTTTTTCCCGATAATCACGCCGGGACGCGCGGTGTGAACAGTCACGCGGGTGTTTTTCGCGGCGCGCTCGATGATCACTTTACTAACGCCGGCGGCTTTCAGGCGGTCCTGAATATATTCGCGCAGTTTCAGATCCTCGACCAGCTTGTCGGCGTAATCGCCGCCCGAATACCAGCGGGAATCCCATGTGCGGTTGATCCCGACGCGTAAGCCTATTGGATTGACTTTCTGACCCATGAGTTTTTTCCGTTTCCTTTAAGCCTGTTGTTCCCTGACCACAATCGTCAGATTGCTGAAATCCTTGTGAATGCGCGTGGCGCGGCCGCGGGCGCGGGCGCGGAAGCGTTTCATGCGGATCGACTTGCCGACATGCGCCTCCGAGACGACGAGGTTATCGACGTCGAGGCCGTGGTTGTTCTCGGCGTTCGCAATCGCCGACTGCAGCGCCTTGCGCACGGAATGCGCGATGCGGCGCTCGCAGAATTCCAGATCGGTCAGCGCCTTTTCCGCTTTCTTGCCGCGGATCATCGTCGCCACCAGATTAAGCTTGCGCGGGCTGGTACGCAGATGTTTTACAAATGCGCGCGCCTCGTTCTCCGCGGTTCTGCTCTCGTTCGCCTGTTGTCCCATTTCGTTTCACTCTAAGTTGCGAGTTGTGAGTTGCGAGTCGTGAGCATGAGAAAAATCTCGCTACTCGCCACTCGCTACTCACGACTACCGTTTCGCCTTCTTGTCCGCCCCGTGACCGAAGTAAGTCCGCGTTGGCGCAAATTCCCCAAGCTTGTGACCGATCATCTGGTCCGTCACCAGTACGGGGATGAATTTCTTACCGTTATGCACGCCGAAAGTCAAACCGACCATATTCGGCAGGATCGTCGACCGGCGCGACCAGGTCTTGATGATCTCTTTCCTGCCGCTCGTGCGTACGGTTTCCGCCTTCTTCAGAAGGCTTCTTTCAACAAACGGTCCTTTCCAAACACTGCGTGCCATTTTCTATCCTCGTTTTAATCGTCCTAGATGATCGGATGATCTGATTATCGAAATTGTTCTGATCATCTGATCATCCGTTTATCTGATCATCATTTTTTGCGTTTCCTAATAATATACTTATCCGTGCTCTTGTTCTTGCGGGTTTTGTAGCCCTTGGTCGGCTTGCCCCAGGGCGTGCAGGGATGACGCCCGCCCGAGGAACGGCCCTCGCCGCCGCCATGGGGGTGATCGACCGGGTTCATCACGACGCCGCGGACGTTCGGGCGGCGGCCCAGCCAGCGGTTGCGGCCCGCCTTGCCCTTGTTCGTGTTCATATGATCGGGGTTCGAGACCGCGCCCACGGTCGCAATGCATTCCTGACGCACGATGCGCAGCTCGCCGGAAGACAGCTTTACCTGCGCGTAACCCTGGTCGCGGCCGACAAGCTGCGCGTACGTTCCGGCGGAGCGGGCGATCTGGCCGCCTTTGCCGACGCGCATTTCAATGTTGTGCACAATCGTGCCGACCGGCATATTTTTAAGCGGCAGCGCATTGCCCGGCTTGATATCGGCGTTTTCGCCGGAGACGATTTTATCGCCGGGCTGCAGACGCTGGGGCGCGAGGATATAACGCTTCTCGCCGTCCTCGTAGTTCACCAGCGCGATAAAGGCCGTGCGGTTCGGATCGTATTCCAGACGCTCCACCGTGCCGGTCACGCCGAACTTGTTGCGTTTCCAGTCGATAACGCGGTAACGCTGCTTATGTCCGCCGCCCCGGTTAAAGGAGGTAATGCGGCCATTGCTGTTGCGTCCGCCGGATCTGTGCTTCCCTTCGGTGAGGGATTTTTCCGGCTTGCCTTTCCACAGGCCCGAGCGGTCCACCGTAACGAGCTGGCGGGCGCCGGGAGAGGTTGGGTTATGTTTTTTAAGCGCCATTTTCTTCCTCTTTTATCCGTTATCGGCGGATCACCATAGTTAGAAACTTAAACTCCCGTTCCGACGTCGATCGTCTGGCCCTCTTCAAGCCTGATGATCGCTTTTTTCTGGTCGCTGCGGCGACCGGCCACGCCACGGAAGCGCTTGTTCTTGCCTTTCAGGATCGTCGTGTTCACGCCTTTGACTTTCACTTCAAAGAGCGTTTCCACGGCCTGCTTGATCCGCGCCTTGTCGGCCCAGAGCGGCACCTTGAACGTCACCTGCCCGTGTTCCGAGCCGAGCGTCGCCTTTTCCGTCACATGCGGCGCGGTGATGATTTCGTACATCCATTCCTGCGCTGCGGGTTTTTTCTCTGCTTTTGCCATTTGTCGCTTCGCTCCTTCAGTTGCGAGTTGCGGGTTACGAGTTGCGAGAAAATCCCGGTTACCTCTCTGCCCGTGCTTTAATTATTTCAACTCGCTTCCTGTTTCCTCTCTATCTTTCTCGTAACTCGCTACTCGCTTCTCGCAACTAGCCCTTCAGCCTCTCCGTCAAATCATTCACTGCCTCTTTCGTCAGCACCAGCGTATCGCGGCGGATGATGTCATAAACGTTCGCGCCTTGCGAGGGCAGCACATCAATGCGCGGCAGGTTCGCGGTCGCGCGCGCGAAATTCGCGTCGATTTCCCTGCCGCCGACAATCAGCGCGCTGTCAATGCCGAAGCCCTTCATGGCCAGCGCCATCGGCTTGGTTTTGTGCTCCTTGGCTTTCGCATCGTCCAGAATGATCAGCTTGCCGTTCCTGGCTTTCTGCGAGAGCGCAACACGCATCCCAAGAGCACGAACTTTCTTGGGCAGGTCGGTCGCATGGCTGCGGACCACAGGCCCGAAGACAATTCCGCCGCCACGGTCCTGCGGGCGCTTGACGTTTCCTGCGCGGGCGCGGCCTGTGCCTTTTTGCTTCCAGGGCTTCTGGTTCGTGCCGTGAACCTCGGACATGCCCTTGGTCTTGTGCGTCCCGGCGCGACGCTTGGCAAGCTGCCAGTTCACCACGCGATGCAGGATATCGTCACGTATATCGACGCCAAAAACATCCTTGTCGAGCGTGATTTCGCCGACATCCTTCTGTTCCAGATTTTTAACCGCGAGTTTCATTTTTTCTAACCTCTGTTCGGTCCTACAATCAGTTCTTTATAATCTCCACCTTTATGAACCAAAAGATTTTCACCTTTTCTTTTGGCTTCCGCTGCCCGATCTGCAAGGCCCAGAGCGATTTCTACAGCCTCAGCATCGGTTGCCGCACCAAATGCTCCTTTAATGCTGTTTAAAGCAGCCCTTACTTTCGGGGTGTTGTCCGGATCCAAATAAATCATGGCCTAGTCTTTCTTCTCTTCGTCTGTATTCTCTTCAGCTTTTGCCTCTTCTGCCTGTGGCTCTTCTTTCGCTTCCTCTGTAGGCGCAGCCTCGGCTTCTTCGGATTTCGCGTCTTCCGCCGGGGCCTCTTCTTTTACTTCTTCAGCCGACGCGGCTTCTTCCGGGGCTTCAGCGACTTGATCTTCCGCCTGCGCTTCCGGCGTTTCCTGTTCGTCCGCAGCCGCCTCTTCAGACGTGTCCTGTTCCGGCGCGGCGTCTTTCTTTTCAATCAACTTGGCCGGGAGAGGCAAGCCTTCCGGCGCAGGTTTCTTGACCGCGTCAAAGACGGTAACCCAGCCGCCTTTCGCGCCCGGCACGGCGCCGCGCACGAGGATCAGATTGTCTTCCTCGTCAACCGCGACGACTTCGAGGTTTTGCGTCGTGACTGTTTCATCGCCCATATGTCCGGCCATTTTCTTGCCCTTGAACACGCGGGATGGATCCTGGCACTGACCGGTCGAGCCGTGCGAGCGGTGGGAAACCGACACGCCGTGCGAGGCGCGAAGCCCGCCGAAATTATGGCGCTTCATGCCGCCGGCAAAACCTTTACCAATAGAGGTGCCGCGCACGTCAACGAATTGTCCGGGGAGGAAATGGGCGGCGCTCAGTTCTGCGCCAATGTCTACGATATTTTCAGGGGAGATGCGGAATTCCGCGAGTTTTTTCCGGGGCTCGACTTTCGCCTTGGCGAAGTGGCCGCGATTGGCCTTGGACGTGCGCTTGACCTTGGCCGCACCCGCGCCAAGCTGCAGCGCGGTATAACCGTCTTTCTCGTCCGTGCGCACGGCCACGACCTGACAGCCGTCTACCTTCAGAACGGTCACGGGCACATGCTGACCGTCGTCGTTAAACACGCGGGTCATGCCTTCTTTTCTAGCGATCAGTCCGGTTCTCATTTTAATCTTTCCCTATAGTTCTTTCACAGCAACAGGCTGAACATTCATCTTCCTACAAAGCTTCACATACAAAGACCGCGCGTTGTTGAACCTGTCCCGAAGCACCGGTGCCATCAATCCTTGTTCAACGGCGCTCTCGAACTGAGGCGCCAACGCTTGGAAGGTCGTCCCAATTGTTTCCAGACCTTCTGGCTTCTGTTCATCACCGAACGCCGTATCAAACAATCCCTGAACAGCACTTTCGTAGCTTTCTATAACCGGTCCCACCTCATCATCGACGAACGCAAGAGGCCAGCGCACATTCAAAACATCTTTGTAAACACTGTCCGTCATTAACTAAATCCTCGTTTAAGCTGCCGCCGCCATGCCGCCGATTTTAATGGACACGTCAACGCCCGCAGCGAGATCGAGCTTCATCAGGGCGTCAATCGTCTGCGGGGTCGGATCGACAATGTCGATCAGGCGTTTATGGGTGCGCATTTCAAACTGTTCCATCGACTTTTTATCGATGTGCGGGGAGCGCAGAACGGTAAAGCGCTCGCGCCGCGTCGGAAGCGGAACGGGGCCGCGGACCCGCGCGCCTGTGCGCTTTGCCGTGCCGACAATCTCTGCCGTGGCGCCATCCAGCACGCGGTGGTCGAAAGCTTTCAAGGTTATGCGTATCGTCTGCGTATCCATACCTGTGTATCCAGTATCCAGTTAACAGTTTCCAGTTTTTACAAACGGCGTTCGCCCCGTTCAATGCGTATCCTATTCGGTTGTCCAATAACCGGCTTTTTTAAAAGAAAAACCCGCGCTTCGCGGCACGGGAAATCCTTGCCTTATTCCTTGTTGAGCGTGAATAAACACCATTCACATGGCCTCTGTCAAGGAAAATTCCACACATTTCCTCTCCCTTCAGGTAGAGGATACAAAGCTTTGCCTGCGCAGCAGGCATTAGCTGCAGTTATGGTCACTTGAATAAATAATGATCCGTTTTTGCGCCCGGATTTTCGTGTCAAAATTTTTAAACTACAGAGATCGCAGAGGGCGCAGAGTTTTTTAAAGAGCTCTAGTCTCTGCGTTCTCTGCGCGCTCTGTAGTTTTATAAATGCGCTGCGCGCAAACTCATAAAAGCCGGGGCGAGTGGCGTATTAATTATTCAACCCCCTATAGTGAGGGATATACGCGAAAGCCTCTTATCCCTTACCCGCTCAGCCGGGACTTTTCTTTACCAAGAAAATCCGGCCCTCGTCGCCCTCTCCCTGAAGGGAGAGGGATTACTTTCGCAAAAAAAAGCCCGGGTCATTTTCTACCGGGCTCTTTTAAAAATTTAATTCGTTACCGCCTACTCGACGATCTTGGAGACGACGCCGGCGCCGACCGTGCGTCCGCCTTCGCGGATCGCGAAGCGCAGGCCTTCGTCCATGGCGACAGGGGCGATCAGCTCGACGTTCATCTTGCAGTTATCTCCCGGCATCACCATTTCCGTACCCGAAGGCAGGTGAACCATGCCGGTCACGTCCGTCGTGCGGAAGTAGAATTGCGGGCGGTAATTGGTGAAGAACGGCGTGTGGCGTCCGCCCTCGTCCTTGGACAGGATATAGGCTTCGGCTTCGAACTTCTTGTGCGGCGTGATCGAGCCGGGCTTGGCCAGAACCTGGCCGCGCTCGACGTCTTCACGTTTGGTGCCGCGCAGCAGCGCGCCGATATTGTCGCCGGCCTCGCCGCTGTCAAGCAGCTTGCGGAACATCTCGACGCCCGTGACGGTCGTTTTCGTCGTGTCTTTAATGCCGACGATTTCAACTTCGTCGCCGACCTTGACAATGCCCTGCTCGACGCGGCCCGTAACAACCGTACCGCGACCGGAGATCGAGAACACGTCCTCAATCGGCATCAGGAACGGCTTGTCCTTCGGACGCTCGGGCTGCGGGATGTAGCTGTCAACGGCGTCCATCAGCGCCTTGATGCTGTTCTCGCCGATCTCGGGATCGCGGCCTTCAAGCGCGGCCAGAGCGGAGCCCTTGATCACCGGAATGTCATCGCCCGGGAATTCATAGGAAGTCAGAAGCTCGCGCACTTCCATTTCGACGAGCTCAAGAAGCTCTTCGTCATCAACCTGATCCACCTTGTTGAGATAAACGACAATCGCCGGAACGCCGACCTGACGGGCAAGCAGGATGTGCTCGCGCGTTTGCGGCATCGGGCCGTCGGCGGCGTTCACCACAAGAATAGCCCCGTCCATCTGCGCGGCTCCGGTGATCATGTTCTTGACGTAGTCGGCGTGACCCGGGCAGTCAACGTGCGCATAGTGACGGTTATCGGTCTCATATTCGACGTGAGCGGTTGAAATCGTGATGCCGCGCGCCTTTTCTTCCGGCGCCTTGTCAATAGCGTCATACGCCATGAAGTTCGGCGAATAATATTTGGTAATCGCCGCCGTCAGCGTCGTCTTGCCGTGGTCGACGTGACCAACGGTTCCGATGTTACAGTGCGGTTTGTTCCGCTCGAATTTTTCCTTAGCCATTTTCTCCTTTTCCTTCTCTCTCCATTTGAGTGTTTAAGCCATCTTTGCCTTTACTTCTTCCGCCACGTTCGCAGGGACCGGCGCGTAGTGGTCGAACTGCATCGTGTATTGCGCACGTCCCTGGCTCATCGACCGCAGCGTGTTGATGTACCCGAACATGCTTGCGAGCGGCACCATCGCGTCAACCACTTTCGCGTTACCACGGTCGCCCATCGCGCTGATCTGACCGCGGCGGCTGTTGAGGTCGCCGATAATGTCGCCCATATATTCCTCCGGCGTGACGACTTCAACCTTCATCATCGGCTCAAGCAGCTGTGGCCCTGCCTTCGCGACAGCCTCTTTATAGGCCGCTTTCGCCGCGATCTCGAAGGCCATAACGCTTGAGTCGACATCGTGGTAAGCGCCGTCAGTCAGGCGCACCTTGAAGTCCACCAGCGGAAATCCCGCGATAATACCGGTTTCTTTTGAGAGTTCAAGGCCTTTTTGAACGCCGGGGATATATTCTTTCGGCACGACGCCGCCGACGATTTCACTTTCAAACGTGAAGCCTTCGCCCGGCTCGGCGGGCTCGAACACCAGGTTGATGCGCGCAAACTGGCCGGAACCGCCGGTCTGCTTTTTGTGCGTGTAATCTACTTCAGCCGTCTTGGTAATGGTCTCGCGGTAGGCCACCTGCGGCGCGCCGATATTCGCGTCAACCTTGAATTCACGTTTCATGCGGTCAACCAGAATATCAAGGTGGAGCTCGCCCATGCCTTTCATGATCGTCTGACCGCTCTCGTGATCGACGGAAACCTGGAAGGACGGATCTTCCGCCGCAAGCCTTTGCAGGGCCAGAGACATTTTCTCTTGGTCAGCCTTGGATTTCGGCTCCACGGCGATCTCGATAACCGGGTCCGGGAATTCCATACGTTCGAGAACAATCGGCTTCGCCGGATCGCAAAGCGTATCGCCCGTCGTCGTCTCTTTCAGACCAACAAACGCAACGATATCACCGGCCATGACTTCCTTGACTTCCTCGCGGCTGTTCGAATGCATGAGCAGCATACGGCCCACGCGCTCGCGCTTACTTTTCACGGAATTCATGACGTAGGAGCCGGACTGCATCGTTCCGGAGTAAACCCGGGCGAAAGTCAGCGAACCGACAAACGGGTCGTTCATGATCTTGAACGCAAGCGCGGAGAACGGCGCCTCGTCATCGCAGGGACGCGAGTCATCCTCGTCGGAATCAACCTTTTTCCCGTGAACGGCGCCGACGTCGACCGGCGACGGCAGGTAATCCACGACTGCGTCAAGCATCGGCTGAACGCCCTTGTTTTTAAACGCGCTGCCGCAGATCATCGGGATGATCTTGAAGTCAATCACGCCCTTGCGGATGCATTTTTTAAGCGTGGCGACGTCGGGCTCGTTGCCCTCAAGATAGGCTTCCATGGCCTCGTCGTCCATCTCGACCGCGCGTTCAATCAGCTTTTCGCGGTATTCCTGCGCTTTATCAAGCAGGTCCGCCGGGATTTCCTCGTCCTGGAACGTGGCGCCGAGCGACTCGGAATTCCAAATAATCGCCTTCATGCGCAGGAGATCGATAACGCCTGCGAAATCGCTCTCCTCGCCAATCGGAAGCTGAAGCACCAGCGGCTCGAAACCGAGACGGTCAATGACGCTTTTCTCGCAGTCATAGAAATTTGCGCCGATCTTGTCCATTTTGTTGGCGAAGATAATCCGCGGCACTTTATATTTATCGGCCTGGCGCCAGACGGTTTCCGTTTGCGGCTCGACGCCCTGGTTCCCATCGAGGACGCACACGGCCCCGTCCAGAACGCGCAAGCTCCGCTCGACTTCAATCGTGAAGTCGACGTGTCCCGGGGTATCGATAATGTTCAGCCGCAGTTTCTCGCCCGGCGCGGCGCCGTGTTCCGGCCCTTCCCAGAAACATGTGGTGGCGGCGGAGGTAATAGTAATGCCGCGCTCCTGTTCCTGTTCCATCCAGTCCATCGTGGCCGCGCCGTCGTGGACCTCGCCGATCTTGTGGGACTTGCCCGTGTAGTACAGGACGCGCTCGGTCGTCGTGGTCTTGCCGGCATCAATATGCGCCATGATGCCAAAGTTACGGTAACGTTCAATCGGGGTTTCGCGTGGCATGTCTTTCGTCTCGGTTGTCTGTGTTCGGTTGTCGGTGTTCGGTTGTCGGCGTTCGGCTTACTGTCTGATTCCTGCTTTTAACCTGTTTGCGCTCTTTCGTGCAACAATATGATGCGCGAGTCAATAGGGAAACAATGTTTCCAATACAACAATCCCGGCATAAGCCGGGATTTTGAGCTGGCCTGCATGCGCGAGACGATCTATCCGTTATCGCCAATCCGATCTTCCAGACGCTTCAATTTTTCCTCAATCCGGTCGACCTTGAGATTTACGGTGTCTTTATAATCCTCATGCGCCCTGAGCAAATACATAATGCCCGTTACCTCGTTTTGCAGACCCCTTAGTTCCTTTGTCGTGTCCGCCTGTTGATGCTCAAGCCTTTTGACATTGTCGTTAATGCGCCCAAGCTCAAGCTTGACTTCCTGACGAAAATCCCTGACCGCCTCTATAATGGTTTTTTGAAAATCTTCGCTGTCCATGCCTTAATTATACACCTCTCTTGGTGAAATAGCGACAAGGCCATATTAGAGAAGAAAAGCCCGTCCTTACCACCGGTAATGCGCAAAGGCCCGGTTGGCTTCGGCCATTTTGTGGGTGTCGTCACGCTTTTTGGTCGAAGAGCCGCGATCGTTGGAAATATCCATCAGCTCCCCTGCGAGACGCTCGACCATCGTGTTTTCGGAACGCTTGCGCGCGGCGTCGATAATCCAGCGGATCGCAAGGGACTGGCGGCGCTCGGGGCGCACTTCCATCGGCACCTGGTACGTCGCGCCGCCGACGCGGCGGGAGCGGACTTCCAGTTGCGGCTTAACTTTATCAATGCACTCGTGGAAAAACGCGAGAACGGCCTGATCGTCGCCGAGTTTGACTTTCTGGCGGATCAATTCCAGCGCGCCGTAGACGATGCGCTCGGCCGCCGACTTCTTGCCGTCAACCATCAACTGGTTAACGAAGCGCGTCAGGACCTTGTCCCCGAAACGCGGATCGGGGAGAATTTCTCTTTTTTCTGCTCTGTGACGTCTGCTCATTTTCTTTCCTTCTTCAAAACGTCTTCATCTTACAACGTCATCCTCTTCCTTCAGGGAGAGGGCAACGGAGCTTAGCTTCAAAGAAGCTTAGCGAAGTGGGTGAGGGAAAATATTTCCCGGCCTGTCCCTCACCACTGCGGCTAAAACCGCTTCGGCTTAAGCCTCGTTCCTCTCCCTGAAGGGAGAGGTTTTTTCTTTCCCGTCTCAACGAGATCCCGGCTTTCGCCGGGATGACGGATTTTTAAGCGGCGAAGCCGCTAACAAATCCGTCACTTCGGTCGCTTCGCCCCATAGCGGGAGCGGTTTTGTTTCCTGTCCTTCACGCCTTGCGTATCCAGCGCGCCGCGGATAATGCGGTAGCGCACGCCCGGCAAATCCTTAACCCGGCCGCCCTGCACCAGAACGACGGAGTGTTCCTGCAGATTGTGGCCCTCGCCGGGGATGTAGCAAATCACCTCGTAACCCGTCGTCAGGCGCACCTTGGCGACCTTACGCAGGGCGGAGTTGGGTTTTTTCGGCGTCGTCGTGTAAACGCGCGTACATACGCCGCGCACCTGCGGATTGGCTTTCATCGCAGGGTTCTTTTTCGACTTCATCGCCTTCTTGCCGCCGACGGCGCGGGGCTTGCGAATAAGCTGTTGTATCGTGGGCATTCCGGTCCCTTGTAAACGTTATCGTTTTTAGAATGCGCGGACTATAGGGGAAAAGACAAACCCGCGTCAAGCCTTTTGACGCGGGTTATTTGTTTGAAAGCCTGAAAAGGGGCTTTATGGCATCGGTTGCGACGCTACAGCTGCCATTCGAGCGGCCCGCTCCGCTGCTGCGGGATCAGCGGCGTCAGCGCCTGCGGACGGCGCGACCGGCGCTGCGTCCACTGCAGGCTCGGCATTGTCCGCTTCCGCCGTCGCTGCGGTTTGGGGTTCAATAGACGGATCTTTTACAATTTCATCCATCATGGTTTTGAACGCTGATCTGCCACTCGGATCATTCTCCATAGACTCTTCAAGCTTTGCGACTATATCCGGCCTGTTGCGCAACCATTCAAAGCCTTGCCTCTCACTGTTGCTCATGTCCTTTACTGAATCGATCCCGTTGCCTCTATCGTCAGCCTCCGTCCAGAAACCGTCTGCATCCATGCCCAGAGCATTCTGGGCGGCCCTGACTTCACCCTGGTCAGGAACGCGTGAATCATGCGTGCCCGTTAAATTATCATCAGGAGTCAAACTTGCCGCGCGCGCGGCGGAATTCATCCGGTCAATCAGGTTTTGCGAACGCTGGTCCAGCCCTTCCTGCACATCCACCGTCCCCGCGCTTTCAGTAATAGGATTTGGCGGGCGGCGAGCGGGCGCGTTACCGGGTCCCGCAGGATCTGGGCGGCGCATGGGCACAGGCGACTCGCCCCCCGTCGCTGCGCCCGCAAAATCCGCAGCCAATGCGGGCGCCTCGTTAACATTAAAGGCATTGACCCCTGCCCCGCCAATTCCGGTAGATTCCGTCGTCGGCGCGAAACGAACGGAACCCGGGTTGCTATCTCCGCCGTCCAGAGCGCTTAATTCTATAGAGCTTGCATCCGCAATATCAAAACCATCCACTTGCGGCATGGGCGCAGCGTCGATTCCCATTCCCTCAAACATTCCGCCCGGTTCAATCTCGGGAATTTCGGGCTCAGAGCTTTCAGCAGCGCGCCATCCTTCCGGCATCCCTATATCCAGTTCGGGGAACTGCACAGGCCCCCATGGCCCACCAGGCGTTTCTACTTTAACGCTTTCCGGATCAACGGCAAGAGGACCTCCGGGGTGAGCTGGATCAGTGGGCGGATCAGCAGGACGCACAGTATCAGGAACTACTGTGTACACAGGCGGAGCCTGTTCCGCAGCGTCGGGTTCGTCAGTATCCGGATCAGGCGCTTCACGGCCCTCTCTGGCCGCCTGATTTCTCTCTTCCCGCGCCCTGCCGTGCCTTGCTGAGCGACGCTCGGACGGCGTCATACGGCCATCGTCTTCCGCTTCCGGCGCGTCCGGCTTAGCGGCAGAATTGGGAGGCGCAACATGCGCGCCGTCAAGGCGACCGCCGCCCTCCGGCACAATTATCTCCGGCATGTAACTCTCCGCCTCCGGACTACCCGGAACCGGATTGGCGGGCATCGTATCCACGATGTGCGGTAATTCGACCTCTCCTGGCATGGGCGTTTGAGCGTCACGTCCCAAGTCAAAACTCTGTAACCCGCCGTCAGGCACGATGCAGGGCTTATCCGGTAAATGTTCCACCTTAATCTCAACCTTGTTGGGATCGTGAAGGACGTCAAGGACAGTATCTTTATCCCTGCCCGGCGCCTGTATGCTGTCAAGCGTGTTCAGGGCGTCGATTGCGGCCCGCTGGGTTTCGTCAAGCTGCGTACCCGTTTCGTCAAGAGCGCGTTGCATGGCTTCATGCGTTTCCTGCGACCATTCTCCCGTTATTTGGTCTTCCGAGAAGCCAAGCCGCTGCTGGATTGTCGCAATTGACTCGGTAAGGGCTTTATTCGTATTCGGGCCCATAAGGCCGTCCGGCTGTTCCTGCTGGAGATTGCCCTGCTCAATCAGCCATTTCTGTATGGCGCCCACTTCATCCGGCGCTTCAATATGCAGATTCTCGTATTGCTTGTCCTGATCCAAAACTTCCAGACTGACATAACCGCCATCCGGCGTACAAAGCTGACGGTCCCTGACAATATAATGACCTTCCGCACCTGAATTCGCCGCCATAACCAAAATCCCTTGTTGCCATAAAATTTGTAATTATATCCTATGATAAATTATTTAAAATAAGTTTTACAAATTTGCGCGTTTTTTAATCTGTAACTTATTGATTCAATTTTTATTCCCGGAAAAAATATGCGAAACTGCCAGGGGGTTCATTTTTAACGGGAAACATACGCATGGCGGACGCCAAAGCCGGAAAGGATCAGCCAAAAGACCCGGGCGAAGCCGCGCAGGCCGTGCTTGCGGACGTGCGCAGCGCCGTCAAAGGCAACGGCCTCAAGCCCGACTCCGTGACGCTGGAAAAGCTGGACGCGCAAACGGCCGAATTCACGGCGGCGACGCTTCTGGAGCTCAACGCCGATACGAGCGAGACTACACAGCCCGGGCGGGCTTCCGCAAAAAAAACCTTCCCGGACAAACATTCCGCGCGCAGCCAGATGATGGCGGATACTGACGCGGTCAGTGAAGACCCGGCAATCTCCGGCAAAATCCGCGATCTAATCCTGAAGCGCGATGACAAGGGCTTCGGTCTGCAGAACGCGAAAATACCCGTTCCGTTTATGGGCGGGGAGTACGCCGCGATTATGAACTGCCAGCCCTGCCGGGCGAGCGGCAAGATTCAGTGCCGGAACTGCCGCGCTGAAGGCTATGAAGAATGCAAGCATTGCCGCGGCAGAGGAGAGATCCAGTGCACGCATTGCCGGGGCTCCGGCCAGCTTCAGACGCAGAACGGCATGCAGAGCTGCACCTATTGCCAGGGACGCCAGAAAATGCGCTGTAATTATTGCAAGGGCGAGCGTCGCACGCCTTGCAATTTCTGCAAGACAAAGGGCTGGGAGCAGTGCAAGGAATGCCAGGGCAAGGGCGCGGTCTCGACGCTGATTAAAGTCAGCTATCAGGCGATCGCCAGATTTCAGTACGAGCTGAAAAACCTGCCGCAAAACATCGTCTCGATCCTGAAAAGCGAGGAAAAAAACATCGCAAAACACGCTCTGTTCAAAGTGAAAACCACGGACAGGAAAGACAGGGAAGAAGGAGAAGACGCAAAATCCCCGGAAGGACTCGGCGTTCATTATCAATGCCAGCTTCCTTATGCGAATGCGGCCATCAAAATCAAATCCGAGGAGATCCCGTTGCTGCTCTTCGGCAAAACCTACGAGCCCGCAAATGTCCCGGATTTTCTGGATAAGATTCTGGCTCCGGGATTAAAGGCTCTCGGCAACGCGGCGCAGGAAGGCGGTCTTGAGTCCGTGCAGCGCAACCTGAAGCAAGCCATGCGCTACAAAACGATCTACACCGGCGTGATGGCCTCCGCCGCCAAGGGGGAAACCAAAGGCGCGCAAATCCTGATGTCGCGTCATCCCATCGGCCTGAGCCAGGAAAAAGCGCGGCAAATCGTCACGCATGCCGGGCAGGCTCTGGACAGGCTCGGCAAAAAAGACCTGCAAAAATGGATGGGCATCGCCGTCGGCGTTGGCGCCGGCGTCGCCGCGCTCTACTTTGTCACCCCGGTTAAAGGAATGGCGAACGAAGCCGCCGGCGGCGGTCAGCTCGCGATTATCATGGATTGTCTGGCGCTTGCCGTGGCGGGGGGCTGCGGCCTGATCCTGTTCCGGCATAAACGCGCCGGCATCCGCACCGGCATCCTGCAAAACCTGAAGAACAGAAAGAAATGAACCCTGTTTCCGTCTATGAAAACATGCCTGTGGGCCTGTGCGTTCTCAAACGCGACCGCAAGGACATGGAAATTCTGTACGCGAACCCGGCGGGGCAGATGCTGGCGGATGCGATAGAGGACGGCGCCTGCGCGGATCTTCTGCACAGACTGAAAAGCACGACGCCGCCCAGAGAAACGACTTTAAAGCTCGATCACGGGGAGTTAACGCGCTGGATCAAACTGACGATTTCCGACGATGATTTCGGCGAAGACCCCGTTTTCATGCTATGGGCGACGGACATTTCCGCGAGCAAGGAAGCTGAAAAACGTCTTGAACAGGCCGTCGCGGAAGCGGACGCTGCGGCCGAAGTGAAATCGAACTTCCTTGCGACGATGAGCCATGAAATCCGCACGCCGATGCAGTCCGTGTATGGTTTGCTGGAGCTGATCGGCGAGGAAAGGCCGCCCGCGAATATCATGTCGATGCTGACGACGGCCAAGACCTCGGCCAGCGTTTTGCTGGAAATTCTCGACGACATTCTGGATCTGGCCAAGATCGACGCGGACAAGATGGAACTCGACGTTTTCGAGGTCCCTGTCCGTACGCTGGTGCGCGGGGTAATCGAGGCCGTCGCCGTGAAAGTGCACGGTAAAAAAGTCGTGCTGCTCGACAATATCGAGGAAGACGTGCCGTTCGTGATTATCGGCGATCCGAAACGCCTGCGGCAGATTTTGATGAACCTGATCGGCAACGCCGTCAAATTTACGCATGAAGGCACGGTCAGCGTTTCGGTTTCCCAAAAAGTCACTGTGATCGATCCGCCGAAGCATGGCTTCGGCCTGCGTTTTGAAATCACGGATACCGGTATGGGCATGAGCAAGGAAGCGGCCTCGCGCCTGTTCGTCCCGTTTAATCAGGCGGATAACTCCACCGCGCGAAAATTCGGCGGCACAGGGCTGGGCCTGTCGATCTGCAAGAAGCTTGTTGAGCTGATGGGCGGGCGGATCGGCGTATTTTCCGAACCCGGCAAAGGCTCGACGTTCTGGTTTGAAATCCCGACCGAGGAAGTCGGCACGGCGCAAAGCACGCTGGAGCTGCCATCGCTCGAAGGGATATCCGTTTTATCCGTCGAGGATCACCCGCAAGGGGCCAAGGAAATCGTGCGCTCGCTCGAATCCATGGGCGCGAAGGTTGACAGCGTTCCAACGTTCAAGGAAGGGCTTGAATTGACGCGCCGCAAGCCTTTTGACGTCGGCGTGATCGATCAGGGCCTGCCCGACGGGCTCGGTCTGGACCTGATCCGGGAGATCATGAAAATCCGCCCGTTTATGGGGCTGATCATGTATACGGTGCGCGACGACGTTGGTCTTGCGCATTCGCTGCAATCGCTTGGCGTGACGTATCTGACGAAGCCCGCGAGCCGCGCAGGCCTTGGCGAGGCGGTACAGGCCGCCGCGCAGGCGGTCGTAAAAATGGACATTGACGGACCGCGCAAGCTCCTGATCGCCGAAGACACGGAAAGCGTGCGGTTCGTGCTGCAACAGCAGCTTGAAAAGCTGGGCGTGGATGCGGATTTCGTCGAGGACGGCGCGCAGGCGCTTAAAGCCATCGACAGCGGCGAATACGGCATCTTATTCACGGACCTTCACATGCCCGAAGTCGACGGCTATGAAGTCGTGAAAAAAATTCGCCATGACGAGCGCGCAACGGCGCGGCATTTCCCGGTCGTCGTTTTAACCGCCGACGTGCAGATGTCGCAGCGCAGCACGTATATGACGCACGGCTTTGACGAATGCCTTTTAAAGCCGGTTACGCTGGGCCAGTTCCGCCGGGTTCTGATCCGCTGGGGATTGCTGGGTGAAGAGGCCGGAGAGGATATAGACCCGGATAGCATCCCGAATAGCATCCCGTTGAAAAACGGGATCCAGAAAAGCGACAAACAATCTGGATCCCGGATCAAGTCCGGAACGCAAGATCATTCGGATGATAAGCCGCCCGCCATCGATACGGCCATGATCGAAGAGCAAATGGGCGCGTTCGATGAAGGTACGATCGAAATGCTCGGCTTTTTCGTGGAAATGACCGGGCCGCAGCTGGACGCGCTTCAGCACGCCTTTGACAATGACGATCTGGCTGAGGTCAAGGAAATCGCCCACAGCCTCAAAGGAGCTTCGCGCTCCGCCTGCGCCAACGTTCTGGGCGATATCGCCGCGGACTTACAGGACACGGCCGAAGCGGGCGGCGCATGCGCGGAATTGATCAAGGACGCGAAGGCGGAATTTGAGCGGGTGAAGGAGGAAGTTGGGAATCTTGGAATCTCGGAATCTCGGAAATCGTAATCTAGGAAATCGTAATCAAGTCCCGCAGCCCGCTTCCTGGAACAGGGCCGCCGGCGCGTCATTATTTACAATCCAGACGCGGAAGCACGTTTTGCCGCTCGGGCAGACGACCGGCCCGTGACCGGCAGAAGAAGACATCGTAAAGTTTGATCCGCTCGCGACGATCTTGTCCGCCTCGCATTTGGCGAATTCGTCTTCGAGCTTGTCAATCGAGGACTGTAAAAATGCGTCCGTCTTGTCGGTTTCCGTCCAGAAAAACACGCCCGTCGGGCCGTTATACCATTGCCACTCGTCAAACAGATCCGGCTTCGGCGGCAGGAACTTGCCTGACTGGCCCGTAAAAATCTTGCGGTGCTTTTTCTTTTCCGAGTTGGGCGGCCCGAGATTATTGCCGGGACAGCGCAGATCGCGCACAAGCCGTCCTGACGCCGGGGCGTAATCCCCGGTCAGACCGGTATAATGCGGGGAATCCGGGGCCAGCGGAAAAGGCAGATTATGCCCTTCTTCCGCTTCGCCGCTGCCGCGCGGGACCGTGTCGTCGCCCTCGCCGTAGATCAGGACGCATTCCTGAACGGAGGTGCGGATAAAATCGGCCTGAGACTTGATACCCTGCGCGGTTTTAAACGTATTCTGGGTCGTCGTCTGCTGGCTGGAGGGTTCCATGAACGTGACCGTGAGCGCGCCGAGCAAAGCAATGGCGATCAGGATATAAACGAGGGCGGAGCCGGATTCGGAATTTCGGAATCTCGGAATCTCGGAATCCCGGAATATTTCCTGACCGTCATTGCGAGAGAACGAAGTGACCGAAGCAATCCATTGGACGTATGGATTGCCGCGTCGAGGCTTCGCCTCTCCTCGCAGTGACGTCTCAGAAGATTTCCGAGATTCCGAGATTCCGAGATTCCGAGATTCCATTAGTTATCCCTTCTTATTCATCAGGCCCGGCGGAGAAGCATGGCCGGGCCTGTGTGAACGTTTCGCGCTTGTCGCGTCTATCTCTCAACAAGGACGTGGTAGTAGACAAGTTCATTGTCGGTATCGGTAGCTGCCGCCGCATCGGTATCAAAACAACCGAAAGGTTGTCCTGAAAAAGCGCCGTCAATTGTAAAATCAGCAGTCGCGGCAGCGGCAATACCACTCGTCGCCTTATTATGGGTTGCAAAGACAGGCATAGTCGTCGGCCCATTGGGAACGCCGTCACCGTCCGCATCCGGAACGCTTGGCACAGCGAGCTCGGTATTAATCTTCTCACAGACGGATTCTCTTACATTTGGTAAAAAAGCAATGATATCGTTAGCTGTGGTGCCAATGTTTTCTATTGCGTAATGGCTACTGAATATCCAGTCCGATTGAGAGCCGCCAGCAATACCTTCAGCCTGCGTGACATGGGTCGCGCCCCCGCCAGACGGATGAAAGACTTCGCTATCTGTGGCGCCCGTATAGTCGGCGGGCTTGTTGAATAACAACTCTGTATCGTCTATACCACCGGAGACCATCATGCGGATAATCGCAGTCCTGACTGATGACGGATACTGCGTAATAGACGCGCTGGTCACGAGGTTTGTTTCCTCGTTTGCGTCGCCGCTGCCGGAACGGCTTGACTGCGTGACCGCGTAGGACAGCGCCGCGAACAGCGCCACCGCGATCAGGATCAGAAAGAGAACGTTTCCGCGCTCGCCTTTCCGGTCGAAATTCAGTTTCAGTTTGTTCAGTTTCATGGTTGCTTCTCCTCGTTTCGCATTTTTAAACATTTTATACCTGTTTTACTTCCTTTGTCATGCCCGCTTTATGCGGGGATGACCGATTCCTGCTCACTGCACCGGATTGGTAATATCAATCCGGCTGATCCTCAAGGTCGCGGCGAGCTGGTAATTGCTGCACTCGCGCCCGACGCACAATCTGTCCACGTTCACGCGCCAGCCCTGCCCGCCGTTCTGCACGTGGCCGACGGCCTCGCGGAATTCGGGAAAAGAGCGCGTACTCGTCGCGGTAATCGTCACGGCGGGGCCCTGCGCCTTCATGTCCACGCCGCGGTAAATATCCTGCGCGCCCCTGACGAATTCCTGCACGACCGATGGATTAATCGGCACGTTGCGCACATCCGGCACCGGCGGGTTCATCGCGCTGGCCTCCTGCAGCTCGGCGCGCATGGTCGTGAGCGCCTGTATCTGCACGGTCGCATACAGGCCAATCGCCGCCGCCATGCCCCAGGCGATCCCTGCGGCAATGAGCGCGGTCTGCCCGGCGTTTTGCGGCAGCTTCTCCAGAAACGCGTTGAGATCGTTCGCCGCGCCCGGGTCGGCCAGCTTTTTAAGCTTGTGCCAGTCGAAATTTTTCAGTTCGTTAAAGTTGATCAATTCTAATATCCCGCTCCAACAGGAATTTCACTTATAATTCTACATCTTAAAGTATAAATCATTTGAGTTAAAAGGGTTTTAATTTGAGTTGCGAGAAACGAGAAACGAGAAACGAGAAGCGAGAAACGAGAAACGAGAAGCGAGAAGCGAGAAGCGAGATTTTAGAATTTCCTGATGAACGCGAACAGCATGCGCGATGTTTCGTCATATTCATTTTTCCATTTCTCCCATGTTTCATGATCAATAAATTCCAGATCCTTGCAATAATCCGTCCAGACGATTGCTTCTTGCGCCGAGCCTTTAGCGATCACAAGGAAGCGCCTGAAATCAGTATCCGAAGTCATTTGTCTCCCGTAACCTTCAGCGATATTCGCACAAATGCCGGTTGCGCAACGCCTGATCTGATCGGTTACTGCGTATCGCTCTTCTGTTGGAAATCCTGTGGAACGTTTATAGATTTCAAGAGAAATTGCATAGGCGCACCGATAAACGATCAAGTCCCGAAACGTACCCTCTTTCATTCTCGTTTCTCGCTTCTCGCTTCTCGTTTCTCAACTACCTGTTCCCCTTGATCCGCGCCCTTCCGTCGTCTTCAAGGCCTACGACCTGCGCCTGAATGGCGCGGATGTCCCCGGTTCCAAGCGCCTTGGGCACAAGAGCCTCCCATTCGACGCTGCCGCCATTGACCTCATAGCGCACGAGCGTTCC
Organism: uncultured Pseudobdellovibrionaceae bacterium; assembly: GCA_964498755.1. Taxonomy (GTDB): domain Bacteria; phylum Pseudomonadota; class Alphaproteobacteria; order Micavibrionales; family Micavibrionaceae; genus RZZS01. The sequence goes on from CAZCIB010000015.1 coordinate 33,239, forward strand.
GTCAATTTGCCGCAGTTGATCCAGCAGTTCCTGAATACGCACCATATGCTTGATCGTATCCGACTGCATGGAGCGCGCCGCGCTGAGCATCAGCTCTTCAGACGCGCGCTGCGTTTCCTGCTTGACCGAAGACAGATCGCGCTGAACGACGTTGGTCGCCAGATACTGGACGATCAGGATGGAAATCGCCACGAAATTAACCACAAGTCCGCTTAAAAGCAGGATCCGCGCCGTCGCGCGCGAGAGTTTTTCGGTTTTCAGCGCCCGGTTACGCCAGGGCATCACAGTGGCGACCTGCGGATTAACGGTCACGAAATTCGCGTCCATGCTCTGAATGCGCGGCAGGATCGTCCGCGCCGCGCCGAGAAAGACCTGCATGCGGCCCGTTTCAGGATCCCATCTGAGCGCGCTCGCCACGCCTTCCTGCTCGTAGAGATATACCGTTTCCTTGTCCCAGAACTCGCTCTGTCCCGGCAAAGCGGCGGCCAGCGGGCACCAGCTGTCCGGGTTGGAGGCCAGCGCCGCGGATGGGCAGGCGAGATACCAGACGCGCTTTTCATCGACGCTGTAAACGTAATTAACCTTTTCCGTTGCGCAGGCCTGCGCTGCGGCGTTCCAGACGGCCTCGTCTTCCTCGCCCGGAATATACGGGATCGAGCCGCCGATCAGCTCCATCGGCAAATAAGGCTGCAGCTGCCCGCGAAAATCCTTGCCTTCTCCGGCCAGACGGTCGGCCAGCCCGGGGCGCAGGCGCGTCATCCCCTGCTCGCCCGTTTTCTTGTCCGAAGGCAGGCCCTTGTCCTGATCCTGATTTTCTTTCGCACCGAGAGCCAAAACTAGATTGATCCTTCCAGAAGGCCGCCCATCATGCTGTCCATGGACATATTCATCACAGTCAGGGCGTAAATGGCGCTACCGAAAGCGATAGCAAGGTAAACGCCTGTCAGGCCAAAAGCGATCCAGACGATGAGAGAGTGTTTTGTCTTTGCCGCCGCGCTCCGCATTTCGGAGATCGACTCCATTACTGTAGCAACTTGCGAGAGATCGGACAAGCTCGCCAGCTCCAGACGTTCCGCCCGGGTCAGCGGCGCGCGGTCGAGCGCATTCCCCAGATTAACCCCGCGCGTCAGATCCGCATTGGCGCTAGTCCAGTAATCGGCGACTTCCGGCACCGTCGTCGCTTCCGAGGATTGCTTTAGCGCGTCGGAAATCGGCACAAGGCCGCGCAGCATGCGCGAGGCCGCCATCATCGAGTCGGCAAAGCCAAGGTCGCGCAAATACGCGCCGATCAGCGGAATTTTTCGCACGAACTTCGCGGTCGGCCAGTCGTCCTTGCCCTTGTTCAGCCAGTAGGAAATGATGCACCAGACAAGAAAACCGCCCATCAGAAAGCAGCTCCAGATCAATATATCCCATGTCAGCTCCAGATTTCCGACGACGCGCTCATATTTTTCAACCTCATCCGGATCGGACGGCGCATTGCCGCGAAACCACTCCAGCACCATGTCCTTGCCCCAGAACAGCGACTGGGTAATCATCAGCACGTCAATGCCAAGCCAGGACATCGTCGCGGCGATCGCGCGCGTATTTTTCCTTTTTTGCGTGATGGAATGAATCGCGTGCGGAATGCCTTCCTGAAGCTTGCCCGCGCGGTCGCTGGCGGCGAGAATGGCGATCGAGCCGTGATCATAAATCCGCAAGGCTTTGAGGGCGTCGATGACGCCAAGCCCCCTCGCCAGCGCCTCGCGCGCCGGGGCGAGGATATTTTGCCTGCGCGGATTTGTTTCGGCCTGAATAATCTTCCAGAGCGCAACGCCCGGCGACGTTGCCGTCGAGCGGAACTGAATGCCGCGCAAGAGCTGCACCTGCCACCAGGTCGAGCGCGCCAGAACCCGTTCGACGGGCGAGCGCTCGTGAGGCCTGATCCGCAGCGCGAACCCGCCTTTCTTGCTCACAGCCGTGCGCACGTCGTCTTCGCTGGGCATGTAAAAAGACTCGGTGATCTTTTTCGGACCCGAGGTGGTTTCATAGGCGATTTCTGCGACCCACTGCCTCATAACATTTTAATGATACATCAAATTTATTAGAAAAACGTTTAAAAACAGGAGGTTGCAGTTTTCATAATCTTAAATCGCATCACGAATTCTTTTTTGTACACACGTTGTACGGATTTGTGTTATATTTAGACAGTAAGGAGTTTATAGAAATGCCCGGAACCGAAACAAGAGAACGGATAGACATGCGCGTTCCCGCTGCCGCCAAACAAATATTGCAGCAAGCAGCCGAAGCCAGTCACAAATCCGTAACCGAATTTTTGCTGCATCACGGCCTGAATGCCGCTTCACGAACACTGGCGGACCGTCAATTATTCGAGATGAACGAAAAAGACTGGGAAACTTTTCAGGCCATACTGGACCGCCCTGTGCAGGACAAACGCGGGCTGAAAAAGCTTTTATCTGAAGACAGCGTCCTCGAACAGTAGGGATTGCCGTGCAATTCACCGCCATTGAAAAACTCTCGGCAGCCCATAAAACAAAGCGTTTTGATTGCGGCGCAGACGCTTTGAACATCTATCTGGATCGTTACGCGCTTCTCAATCAGAATAACAATGCGGCGCAGACCTATGTTTCCTGTACCGGGAGCGATGTTGTGGGATTTTACACGCTGGCCGCCGGATCGGTCGCGCACAAAGACGCCCCGGATCGCGTGATAAAAGGGCTGGCAAAACACCCCTTGCCCGTCATGATTCTGGCCCGCCTGGCCGTCGATCAATTGGCGCAAGGACAGGGGCTCGGGAAAGCTTTGCTCAAAGACGCGCTTTTACGTACCGCCAGGGCCTCTGACATAGCCGGAATACGCGCGCTGCTTGTGCATGCGAAAGATGAAAATGCGAAAAACTGGTATACGCAGTTTGATTTCGAGCCAAGCCCGACTGATGAATATCATCTGTTCTTGCTCATGAAGGATTTAAAGGCGCTTCTTCGTGATTGAATCTCATTGTTATAGTGAATTGAATAATTAATGCGCCATCCGCTCCGGCTTTTATGAAGCTGCGCGCAGCGCATTTTTAAAACTACAGAGCGCGCAGAGACCGCAGAGAATACACGCTCTTGAAAAGAACTCTGCGCTCTCTGCGATCTCTGTAGTTTAAATTTTCTGGCGATAATCCGGGCGCAAAAATGGATCATTATTTATTCAAGTGACTATAGAAGAGCCTGGCTGAAAAATCACTCCTCAAGATACGTCAACGCGGATTTTGGATCGACGAGGCCGGATTCGACGAGGTCGACAAGGCCGTCGCGTCTTGTATGAACGATAACGCCATCCTCGCCGACGACGTTATTGACGTTGCCGATCAGCACCTCATAAATCTCATTCCTGTGCGCCGGCCCAAGCGTCAGCATCAAAGCGTCCAGAAGCAGCGTCCGGCCCTGAATGCCTGTGCGGTTGCACAGATCGCAACCACTCGTGTTATGACGGCGCACGGAGACATTCGCATCCAGTCCAAGTTGCGCGAGCTCGTAATCTTTCAAAACTTCCCCGGCATGCGATTTATGCGCGCAGCCCTGACACAACGTTCTTACAAGCCTTTGGTTTAAAACGGCTTTCACCTGCTGGGCCAGCGTATAGGTCGAGGAGCGTTCACGCTGGTGCGGCATGAGAGAGCGCAGACGCTCGAAGGTCTGCAGCGCCGTGTCGGCGTGAATGGTGGAAATAACCGTGTGACCGGATTCGGCGGCGCGCAGCGAGGTTTCAACCGTATCCCCGTCCCGCATCTCGCCGATGATAATATAATCAGGATCATGACGCATCGCGGCGCGAATGAGATCGGCGAACTCCCCGCCCGGCATGCCGGGGCGCACCTGCCACTGCGTGGCGTAGCGCATTTCGTATTCGATCGGATCTTCAATGGTCAGAACATGGCGCCGACGTCTGTCGATCTGCTGCACGCAGGCGTACAATGTCGTCGTTTTACCGGAACCGGTCGGACCGGAGAGCAGGATCAAACCACCGCCGCCCTTGATTTCCGGCGACAAAAGCTTGGCCAGATAATCGCCCACGTCTTCATGACGGCGGAACAACTCGTCAAAGCCTTTCAGGGAGGCGCGGTCCAGCAATCGCATGGTGATCTTTTCGCCGTCCTGCCCCTGCGGCCCGGCGGCCACGCGAACGTCAATGCCCCGGCCCTGCCATGTAAAACCGAAACGGCCGTCTTTCGGCGTGACGCGGTCGCCGAAGTTCAGACCAGCGTCCCTTTTGAGCAAGGTCGTCAAACGCGCCATCGCCTCCGAAGGGAGCAGATGCATCGGTATCAAATCCCCGTCAATCCGGTATTTGATCCAGTTCGGCGCATCCGGATTGTTATCCTGCACGAGGTGAATATCGGAAGCCCGCATCTGCAGCGCTTCCGCCATCAGGTCGCGCTGAAACTGGTTCAAAAGCAATCCGTTATCGGTATCATCGAGCCAGAGCGAGAGGGTTTTTTCCGTCCTGTCCGCTGACAGGTCATGAACGGAACGCAACGTATCGGTCAGTTCCTTGCGGTCCCAGACTTCGATTTCGACTTTCTCGACGTGAAATCCGCTTCGGCTTGCCGTCGAAATCAGGCTTTCGATCTGCCTGTCGTTCAATTCATGAAGCGGCGCAATCTTCAAAACGCCGTCCGTAAGGCCGATCAGGTGAATGGCTAAAGGCAGCCATGCCTGTACCGGCAAAACGCTTCGCAACTGGTCACCCGTTGCGCGGTCACGGACGCCTTCTTCCTCGGCCTCGGAAGGCAGCGCGGCGCCCGCCATATCGAGCAGCTGTTCCGTCGATCGCGCAACGCCCTGTTCCAGCAGCATCGAACGTTCACGCTGCACCATATCAAGATAGCGTTCGCGTCCTTCAGCCGAGCGGGCGCGGCGGCGGTCATGCCAGCTGCGGCGCTCGTTGCCGCCGGGACCTTCGCCGGACTCTTCACGCCTGTCTTCGCCGGAACGCGGCTGGCCAGGAAAAACATCCGGCTTGTCTCCGGATGTCTCGCCTTTGTTATAAGGTATTCCGGTATCGCTCATCAAAAGCAAACCTTGTCTTGAAGGAAATTACAGGTCGGAAAAGCCCAGGTCGGATCCGCCAGTCGTCGTAGTCGTCGAAGAGGAAGAACCAGTCGAGCCGCCCGAGGTCGTTACTCCACTTCCTGATTGTCCCGTAACGCGGTTAACAGAAGATAAAGATCTGTCGAATAGCAGCAAAACCTTTGACTTGCCGCTGCGAAATTCGATGCCGCTCTTGCGCATGTTGACTTCCCACAGAACGCCGCCGATGACGACTTCCTCGCCGCCAAAGACAACCCGGCTGCCGCCCGGCCCGGCTATAATCGCCCGGGTTGGCGAAAACGAGGTAATCACGAAGCCGTCGAGCGTTTTGGCTTTATTGGCGCCGGAAATTTCCGGTATTTCAGTTTCAACGTCTTCGCCCAGATCTTCGATATCAAGCTGAAAGCCCGGAGAATCGCCCAGATATATTGCCTGAGAGTCCTGGCTGACCGCGCTCTCGGCGCCGCCGCGCACGGGAAGAACAAGGATCCCGCGGGCGCCGTTATGAAGAACCTGAACGTCATCCAGCAAAGATCCCGCCCGCACGGGCGACCATGTCAACGTCAGGGGGCATGCCTGAATGGGCTCAAGCATCATCCCTTCAACGCAGCCCTGATTTTCAACTGACAGGCCGTTATCTTTACCCGAGAGGCGCAAACCTTCCAGTACAAGCGGGGCGTCGCCGAGATTGACGAGAGAGACCGTTATCGATGACTTGGAGGCGATATCCTCGCCGAAATCTATTTCCTCCTGAGACGCGACCAGCAACCCGCGTCCCGGAACCGCGCGGGGAAAGAGCGTCGCCGCGTCAACTTCGTCAGGACTGTATTCTCCTGTCAGCTCGATACTGACCACGCCCGTCGGGCCGTTATGCTCGACGACCAGAACGCCCGTTGCCGGACCTTCCTGCACCGGCGCCCAGCTTACCGTCACGATACAGGCCTGCCCGGCCTGAAGCTTTGTACAGTCCGTGCGGGATACGTATCCGGCGCTTGGGTTGGCCTCAACCGTCACGGACTCAATGTCGATCGGATTGGAAGTAATATTCCGCAGAATAACCGATTTTACGAGCGTCCGGCTGCTGGTAAGCGAGCCAAAATCCAGCTCGGACGGGATGGATTCGATATCGCTGATCAGCTTGTCCGACCCTTCGCCGGAACCGTCAATCGTCCCGGACAGCGTCGCCGTCACAAGACGCTTGCGCCCGGTATGCGCCATCAGCATCTCAACGCGCCACGGACCGGGTTGAAGACCCTTGACTGAGAGAGCAATCGCGCATTCGGCCGCGGGCGGCAATGGCTCTGCGCGGCACTGGTTCAGGGAAATGCTGGCCGAGACGTTAGACGAGGGATAGAGGTTAATGTCGCGCGTTTCTATGGGCCTGCCGCTTTCGTTGCGGAAAAGCACAACGATTTGTGAGCTTGCCCCAATCGGGATTGCGCCGCCGTCTATAGCTTCCTCAGCCGGGACGAGCCCGCCGGACCCCCCGGTCACCTGTTCCGTCGGATCGTCAAAGGCGGATTGCGCCCGCGCGTCGTTGCCCGCACAGGCGATTAAAAAGATCAAGAGATATAGGGCGCCGAATCGGCTTAAACGAATGGCCATGAAAATTCAATACTGTGAATGTGGACGATCCCCACTTTTTTAATGGTATTGGTTTCCGGGCCATAATGGAAGAGGAAAATGATATGCGCTATCCATGCATGAAAAAAGGCCCCGGTTCGGGGCCTTTTGGAATTCATTATCAGCTGACGGATTAGAAGTCCGCGCCGCAAGCCGCGCCGGCGTTCAGGATTTCCTCCTGACTGTTGCCGAAATTAACGTTATAGGCCTGCCCCTGTTGCGCGCCGTTCAGCGCCTCGCCAAAGCATCTGGTTTCAGGCGCGCCTGCGGCGGGCTCGAAGGCGGCGGCTTCTTCAGCGGTGAGATCTTCGCCAGCGGCCGGAGCGATCGCGTTCAGGAGCGCAGCCTGATCAGCCGTCACGGAAGGCAGCGAGAGAACCGCCAGATTCGGCCCGGCGTTCAAACCGGCGAACGGATCAATGCCGCGGAAAATATCTTCCTGGTCAATCGTCGGAACAATGCCGAAGAAGAACAGGCCGAGCGTCGCGTCATCGATAAAGTCGAAGATCTTCGCCTCTATCGCGTTGAACTGGGCCAGCGTCAGAATGCCGGGTCCAAACTCTGAATTCGCCGGAATGAAGCCGTCATAGCTGGCGTTCAGACCGTCAATCACCGTCGGCGTTCCGGGCTGGAACAGCGCGCCGTTCTGAAGCTGAACGTAGAAGCGGCTCTGGCCTTCAAAGACCGTCTCGCCAATCGTGTTGCCATCGATCTGCAGATCAAGCGGCGCGGCCAGCGGATCAAGGTCGAAGACCATGCCGTCCCGGCCGCCGACAAACGTATTGGCGTCGCCCGCGACGAAGTTGATCAGGCCGCTTTCAAAACGCGCGCCCGTCTCGTTGTTCGTGAACGTATTGCCGGACAGAACCACGCCGCCATTGGTCGGACCTTCCATGTACAGGCCGTTGGCGCTGTTATTGAAGACGATGTTCCGCAGGATACCTGTCGAAACGGAGTTACTGACTTCTATGCCGTTGTCACCATTATTGCCAACGATGTTGTCAGCGACAATCAGTGTCTCCGGTTTCGTGGTCTCGTCCGAGTCGATGCCATCATCACCGCTGTCATGAAGCTCGTTCAGGGTGACTTCGGCATGGCCGATCGTGTCCAGACCTACTGCATCGCGGCCCGAAAAACGAACTTGGTTATCAGTGATGAAAGCAAGATCGGCATTTTCAACCCGGATGCCATCGCGCCCAGCGAATTTGACCTTGTTGTGCTCGATCAAAAGGCCCTCAACGCCCTCGACATGGATGCCGTCATGCGTGCTTTGCTCCGTGATGGCAGGCGCCGGGATGATCTCATAAAGATCGGCAATATTGACGCTCTTTATGATGTCTTTAGCAAGGCCGCCGATGAAGCGCGTGTCATCGCCGAGAGTTTCAGCATCCGACTCGTCAAGATATTCGTAGGCCTCAAAAGCAAGTTCGAAAAGCCCTTCGAGAACGAAGGCCGGGACTTCCAGGTCGACGTTCCAGACCGTCTTGTCGACGCCCGTCACAACAACGTCGTTGTCGTTAATGATCGCCGTACCGGTTTCTTCGACATTGATGCCGTGTCCGCCGGTCCATTTGGCCGAGTTGCCTTCTATGAGAACGTCGGCCTCCTTCATATCGAGGGCTTCGGCCCAGAGCGGCAATTGCGGACCCCTTGATGGCGCAGCTATGGACGCAGTGACGTAGTTGTCATCTTCATTGTCCGGTTCGTCCTGTTCGATCATCGCACCGCGAACATCCGTGACCGTAATGCCGTGACCATCGCCCCATTCGAAGCCGGCCTGACCTTCAATCCGGATGGCGTCAAAAAGCGATCCGCGCTCATCATCTTCACGCAGGGCCCGGATCTGGTTTTCACCTCCGTCAAACTCAACATCGAGATCGAAAATGATGTCCTGATCACCGGAGAAGAGGCCATAGAAGCCAATCCCGCTGGCAAAAACGTCGTTATCGACAACGCGGGTAAAGCCGCGGCCATCAACGGCGATGCCGTTCTCACCCGTCAGGATGACCTGGTTGCCTTCGATATTGACGAAGTCGAACCGTCCTTCCGATTCACCACGGTCATTCTCGCCGCGCAACACGCGAGGACCCGGATAGAACCCGCGCCCGCGACGCCGTTTTTCTCCGTCCACACGAATGCCGTCACCGCCGGTCAGGGCGACCTGGTTGTCCGTGATGTTCGCGAACGCGCCGCCCGTCACGTTAATGCCGTGGCCAACGCTGCCGAGAACGAGGTTGTCAACGATTTGCGTATCGAAGCTGTCTTCGACATGGATGCCGTTTCCTTCGTTAAAGAAGAAGCGTGGCTTGCGTTTCGGGCCCTCGTCATAGTTGGAAAGCTCGATCTCGCCGCCGCCAAAGCCGAAACCGAACAATGCGTCGAGACCCGTCAGGGCAACGAGATTGTTCTCAATCACGGTTTGCCCGGAGTTAAAGACCGCAATGCCATGGTCACCCGTACCGATGACGATGTTGTCGCGGATGCCTGACTGGTCCGTGTATTCAAAGACAATTCCCGAATCTTCCATCGCGAGAACGACGTTGTCTTCAACAGTCGCATGGCTCGCCAGATCCTCCCCGTCACCCTCGACGACAATCCCGTTTTCGCCGTTCAGGCCGAAGAGATCACCCTGTGGCCAGCCGAGAATTGTGTTGCCGGTGATGGTCAGGCTATCGCTCGCTTCACCATAGATGCCGTTTTTGCCAAAGTCGCGGACGGTATTATCTTCGACGCGAACGCCATCGCTGCCAAAGACAAAGATACCGTGCATGCCGATGGAAGCAAGGTCATTCCCCTGAATGACGCTTCCGTGGGAAGGATTCAGGCTGATGCCGTTTGAGACCGTGCCCGCAACCTTGTTGTTCATCACTTCGGCGTTTGGCGAGTTATCGATATCGATACCTTCGCCGCCGACATTGCCTGCGTCTTCGAAGTCAACGAAGTTCGTGCTGCTATAGCCGACCCAGTTTTCCTTGACGTCGACGCCGTTGCTGTCGGTGATTTCGATGGCGTCATCTCCGGTATCGTAAACGATGTTGCGGGAGACGCTGTCGATGTTGCGCTTGGCCCAGATACCGCGGCCCGTCGTGCCGTAAACCGTGTTGTCATCGATGTCGAAATAGTCAGAGCCTTTTTCGACCTTGATGCCGGTGCCGGTATCGCTGTCACCATCAACGTCGTTGAAGGTGATCGAGCCGTTATCGCTGTTCCATGCGAAGCGAATGCCGAAGCTATCTGCGCTATAGACGCTGTTGTACCGGACATCACCGCGCTGCGAACTGCGGAACTCGATACCCGAGGTGCCGGACTCCTTCACCGTGTTATGACCGACAAGAACGTCGTCGCTCCAGTCGACATAAATGCCGTATTCGCCGCCTTCAACTGTATTGACGGCGTTCGGGTCCGTGTCATCGCCAACCGTGACGAACGTGCTGTTCGTGACGTGGATGCCTTTCTCGTCACTGCCGGTGACCGTGTTCTTCACGATGTCCGTGTCGTTCGAATAGTTGGTGCCGAGGCTGTTATCCACATGGATACCGTCTTCGCCCGCGTCTTCAACATGGTTCTGGTTAATCCAGAAACCGCGTGCACCTTCGGCGTAAATGCCGTCAACACCTGCGCCATACACGTCGTTCTTGACGATGTTCACGGCGCTGGTTGCATTCGTGACTTCGATTCCGTTGCCGTTCGTTTGACGAACAACGTTCTCCTTGATGAAGCCAAGTCCGCTGCCGTCATAACGCACGCCTGCACCGGCCGTATGGATAATCTCGTTACGCTTGATATCCACATTGTTCGAGCCGTTATAGACGTTAATGCCAACGCCGCCGATATTGTCGTCGCCGACCTGCGTGAGAGAGGCATCGCTATAGCCGATATAGTTATCAAGGATATCGACGTCCGTGCTGCCGTTGACCCGGATGCCGTCCATGATTGTATTGTAAACGACGTTATTCTGGACCAGCTTCATTCCGCCAAGGCTGGAAAGATGGATGCCGTGCTCGCCCGTTCCGCTGATGAAATTTTCCTCATTTGCTGCGGCGCCGCCGATCGTGAAGTTCGAGCCGCCGAACAGATAAATGCCGTCCCGTCCGGGGTTTTCAATGGTGTTGCCTTTGATGGTCACATCAGAGGAAACGCCCCAGATGCCGTATCCGAAGCCGGTAAATTCGTTACCGGTTACAGAGACTGTTCCAGCAAAGTTCCCAAGGGAAAGTCCGGAGAAGTTCGAGCGCGTTTCACGCTCGACATCATTATCAACGACGGTCAGGCCATCATTGTACCAGGCCCGGATGCCGTCCCCGGCAACAGAGCTGATGTCGTTGTTTTCGACATTGGTAGACGTGCTGCCAACGATCGCAATACCGTCCCAGCCGGTCTTGGAGATCGTATTGCGCATCCAGCTTTTACTGCCGCCAACCTGAACGCCCTCGCTGTTCAGGACGCGAATCCCCGCTCCCAGATCGGTGGAGGCATCACCGGGCTGAGTCACTCTGACCGTATTCTGAACCTCATTGCCCCGGACTTTCGCGCCATTAGAGCTGACAATCCGGATACCGTCGCCATTGACAGGACCGTTCAGGCCGACCTTGTTTAGCACAACGCCGGCATTAGGGCTCGGATTAACCAGAATGCCGTGTGCGCCCGTATTGTCGACAGTATTGCCATTGACCCAGGTGTTCGGGGAACCGTTGACGTAAATACCGTTCGCGCCGGTCCCGTCGATCGTGTTCTTTTTGATCAGTCCGAGACGAATTCCTTTGAACTCGATACCGTCTTTATCAGCCGTGACATAGTTCCATTTGGCGGCGATATCAATATCGAATCCGGCCAGAGTGGTGTCTTCGATGTAAATCCCGTCGCCTGCGACACCCTCAACGGACTGAAGACTGCCTTCGCTGCCGTTAACATAAACGCGGCCTTTTTTACCAGCGCCGGTCAGCCGCTTCAGGTCGCCCCTTATATAGACCCCGTTTTCGGAGCCAATAATGGACGTGTTATCCGTGATAGAGAGCTTCGCGCCCGCGACATCGCCATCAAGGCGTACGCCGTCACCGCCTTTGCCCTTGATAAGAGTATTTCCGGTAATAGCGATTTCGTGACTGTCTCCGGACAGGTTTCCGGTAAAGGCGATACCATGCTGACCGCCTGTTATGCTGTTCAGTGAAATGTATATGTCATCCGTGATCGGTCCGGCCCCGGTGTAATCATTGCTGAGGTCGCCCTCGAAACGGATGCCGTCTTTACCAGCCGTGATCGTGTTGCCGGTTATCACAGCATAATCGTCTCCCGAGAGATCTGTTGCGAACAGTATACCGTGTTCAGCGCTTCCAATTTGTGTCAGACCCTGAACGGACACTTCGCCCGTGTTCTCGAGATAGATTCCATGCCGGCCCGCGTTTTCGATGGAGCCGCTGGAAATGCTGAGGTTTTTGGTGTCGGCTGCGTAAACCCCGTCGCCGACTTTGGAAACGCCGGTCGTATCGACCGTATTGCCGGAAAGCGTGACATCGTCGCTCTGGTCGATCCAGATGCCATGGCCGTGCGTGTTCGTGACAACGTTGCCAGAGGCGTCGGAATTCGTAACGCGCAGCGCGATACCGGCGGCGCCGGCGCCGTCGACATTGTTGGCCAGAATCTGGGCGTTGTCGGTATCTCCAATAGAAATCCCGCCGAGGCCTGTGCTGCTGACCGCGTTCTGCGAGACCATGATGTCATCAGCGTAAGCGCCGTGAATGCCATGCTCACTCGTGCTGGACACAATGTTGTTGACGATCGTGGCGCCGGTGACCGCGTCAGCCTTCGTGCCTGCAACTGCAATGCCGCGCTTGCCGCCAGTCACTTCAAAGCCGTTAATCGTGACATCGTCGGCGGTAACCGTGAAACCATGATCGCCAGCCTTGCCGACTTTGGACTCAGGCACGCCTGTGCGGCCACGCGCGTCAACATTCGCCTGCGCGCCGAGGAGGGTAACGGATTTATTAACGAGAACGTTTTCAGAGAACGTCCCCGCCTCAACTTTTACCAGCCGGTCGCCGCCCGTCTTGGCCCCGTCGTCAATCAGATTTACAGCCGTCTGGATCCGCCCGCCGTTCAGGGAATCGCCCTCGGCGGTGACGCCAAGTTCGCTGAAATCGCCGTCAAAACCGGTCCCGGCCGCATTGTTGGTGCCGTTCAGCAGATATGTGGAAAAGTCCGCGGCGGCCGGGCCGACGCCGTTAAGCGCCGCGACAAGATCGATACGCGTGCCCTCTATGTCGGCGCCGCTGGTCACGCCCCACCAGTTGCCGACCGCGTTAACTCCCAGGCCTGCAAAGCTCGCATGGGCGTCGATGTCGCCGCGCCCGATCTGAACCGCGAAATCACCTCCGCCGAAGTCGCTGAAGTCGTTATTGATCAGAACCGGGTCGGCTGTGTTCTCAATATAGCCGGTCCAGCTGTAATAGCGCAGGCCGGTATCGACGTTGGCGAAGCTGCTCCGCTCTACCGTGAAGTCGCCCTGAATGCCGCCCGCCTCAATGCCGATACCAAGGTCTTTGAACTCGACGTTTTGAATGGAAACGTTCTCGTTCTCGTTCAGACCGAAACCGAACGCGTCATAAGAAGAATTGCCCTGAATGACGAGGTTGCTGAGGACGACATTGTCGACGTTTTTGGCCGGATTGCCGACACCGCCCGAGAAGAAAAGAACCGCCGCCTTTTCGTCTGCCTCCGGCGCGTTGATCGTCATATCGGCGATTTTCACGCCGTCGATTTGGCCGAATTGACCGGTCACACCGATCGTGTGGTCCGAAGTATCCAGGCCGGAAACCGTCGTGGAGCCAGTGCCGCTGCCAAGAAGGTCAAGGCTCTTGTCAATCGTCAGGTTTTCGGTAAACGTGCCCGCACCAACATTGACCGTGTTCGCACCCGTGCCCGCGTTATCGATGGCGTCGATGGCGTCCTGGATCAGGCCGCCCGCGTTCTGGTTCACCGCGATGGAACCGGTGCCCGAGGTTTTCAGCGTATCAGCCGTGGAGGCGAATACGCCGCTGCCCGCGATCTCGATATCGCCGCCGTTCGTGGCGGTGATTTCCGGATTGACGGTGCCGCCGTCAATGGTGACGTCCACTGCCGTGATGGAGATATCCGCCATGCCGACCTTGGTGCTGCCGGCCTGGATGCGGGCCTGGCCCTGCGCGGAGGCGCCGCTGTCGATGGTGACGTTGCCGCCGGCCTCAATGCCGACGGAGCCAAGCGTGGCTACAACTTCGGAGAAGGAATCCCCGGCGTCTCCGCCCCGGATATCCACGTCGCCTGCGGTCGCTTTCAGCGTGACGTCGCCTGTGTTCGAGCGCACGCGCACGAAGCCGCTATCTTCCCCGTCCAGCTCGATATTGCCGAGCGCGGCCAGCGTCACATCCCCGCCGCCGGAGACGTTAACCCGCTTGCCGTTCGCGCCGCCTAGCTTGATATCGCGCCCGGCGTCGAATTCGATCGTGCCGTTTGTGGTCGTTACATCCTGGTTTGAATTGGGGACGGGCTTGGCAAAGCTGCCGCCCAGAATGTCCCGGCCGGCGCTGACCATGATATCTCCGTCTCCGGACTGGACCCGCAGGCGGCTGGTCAGACGGATGTCGCCCGTGGCCTCCAGATTGATGGAGCCGCCGTCGGTGTCAATTCTGTTATTCGCGTAGATATGGCTGTCGGAGGCACGGAACGTGCCGCTCAGAACGTCATAGCCCGCTTTAAGGCTGACATCGCCCGTACCGCTCTCGATCCAGCTGTTCAGGAAAATATCGTTCCAGGACTCGAGCGCCAGAGACGTCGCGTTGGCCGTGTTGTCGATATTGGCGTTGACGATAATATCACCCGTGCCGGAACCGACGCCGTCGATCGTCTGAACGGTCACATCGGCCAGGGCCAGTGCCGCCAGCAGCGCATCGATGTCCAGAACGGAAGTCGTCAGGGAACCGTCCGGCGCGAACGGATTCGTCCCGCTGATGCCGGAGTTGGATGCCACCTGCTTGATTTCCAGGCTGGCCGGGTCGATCAGCCATTCACCGGCATCAACATCGCCCGTAATCTCCAGATACCCCTTGGCGGAGGTTTCGACGAAACCGCCCTCCCCGCCATCTTCCCCGCCTACTGCGGAAATCTCGCCGTGATACAGCGCGGCATTATCGGCAAACGCCACAATGTCTCCGCCCTCGCCCACGCCGTCGGCACCCTGGCCGCCATCGGCTTTGAGTTTCGACGCTTCGGCAAGATTGATGTTCTGTCCCGTCACGTCGATCTCGCCGCCATCGGTGCCCGACGCGTCAAGCTTGCCGGATACCGCGACTTTGCCTTTATCGCCGCCGCTCAGGATAATTTTCCCGCCTTTCATCGTGGCGGAGGAGGCGTCGACGACGCCTTCGACGTTGATGACGTTGTCAACGGCTTCTTTCGCGGCGCGCGCGGTCATCACGACCGTGCCGCTTTCGGCTTCAATCGTTCCCGTGTTCTCAAGCAGCGCGTCGGCGACTTCGCCGTCCACGGCAAGCTCAAGCAGCCCGTCGCCATAGAGGTCAAGCGTGACTTTCTCGCCCGCCGCCATTTCAACGCGGCCCATGCGCGCCTGAATGATTCCGCTGTTTTTCACGAAAG
>CAZCIB010000016.1:0-47026 GCA_964498755.1 uncultured Pseudobdellovibrionaceae bacterium
TCCCACGAAAACCCTTACCCGTCAATGTGTTCTGATGCAGAGTCCGGTAGTGTGGCCCGGCGCAGTATATACAATAATTTACTAAAACGGAAAGATAATATCGTAAAGCTGCTGGCCGTAGCGGGGTTGCTGGACGTCCGTGATATGGCCTTCGCCGCCATAGACAATCCGGGCTTCGGCGATTTTTTCCGCAGAGATCGAGTTATCCGTCGAGATGTCCTCGGGCCGGATGACGCCGTCAATGGCAAGGATGCGCTTTTCGAAATTCACCCGCACTTCCTGGCGGCCGTAGATCACAAGATTGCCGTTCGGCAAAATCTGAGTCACCAGCGCGGCGAGCTGGATTTCAATCTCTTCTTCGCGCTCAATGGAGCCTTCGCCGGAATGCGTGGAGTCCGCTTCCGCGTCAATCAGGTCAGTGTTGTCAATGGCTTCCGGCAGCAACCTGTCGAGGCTCTGCTCATATCCGAGCAGACTATCCAGCCCGGCGCTCTCGGAGCTCTGGCGGGAACGGCTTGAGGCGTTGTCCATCTCGGCTTCGTCGCTGATGCTGATGACCACCGTTATGATGTCGCCGACGTCATTGGCGCGCTGGTCCTTGAAGAATGTCTGGCGGGTGCCGTCCCAGAGCGAGTTGGGCTGGCGCGTCGCGTCTTTGGGCGCCGGCATGGGCAGACTGACCGGCTGGTAATTCTTCTGCATCACCGGATTTTCAATCTTCGCCATTTCCGGCGCGCGCCCGATATTGGCGACCCTGTCGACGGAGCCGCAGGCCCCGAGGGCAAGCAAGGAGCTTATACTGATAATCAGCGTGACGTCCTTTGTGTGGTGCGCGGGATGATAAGCCATAGTTTTTCTCCCTGTTATTTAATCAGAACCGTCCTGGGCGCAGTAACGACGCCTTCGACGGTCCGGCTTGACGTGTTGTTTACGACGCGCACGAATTCGCCTTTCGCGCCGCTGCGCAGCGCCCGGCCCTCGGCCGTCAGACGCAGCGTTCCGTGCTGATAGACAAGCATGACGTTTTCGCCGCGCGAGACGATTTGCGGGGCTTCAAGCTCCATTTCACGGACCGGTTTGCCGGACGTGACCATGCGCCGCGGCGTCAGGCCGGTTAAATCCTCTTCGCTCAGCAGGAAATCGTGCTGGATGTCTTTTTCGTACATATCGATCCACTCGATGTCCGAGGCGCGGATCAGGTCGCCGTTGCGCAGTGATTGCCTTAAGACAGGTACGGATACGATTTTGCGGACAGAGCCCATGGCCTGGAACTGGCGGACCGGGTTGTTCTTGTCCGGCGCGGCCATTGTCACCTGGAACCAGCCGCGGCCGCGATCAAAAGTCATGTCGACGACTTCCGCCGTTTCCGGGTATCCGTAAGGCAGGATCAGGCGGTTATCGCCCGAAGCCAGGACGATGTCGAAATTGCCCCTCAAGGATTCATGTTCTTTGAGGTAATCCACAACGATATCCGAGATTGTCTCTTCACCCAGAACAGTGGCGGCGCGGGTCAGCGTGATCCTGTCCGCGTTTCCGGAGGGACGCCATGGCAGGTCAAGCGCAAGCGCTATGCGAAGAAGCGTGCGCGCGCCGAGCACCATGTCTTTGCCCGGTTGCGGGGCAGGGCCCAGAACCTTGCCGGAATTGCCTTCAAGCCCGCCGAAAATATCGCCGAGCGTTATTTTTTCGCCCGTGATCACCGTCGCGTTTTTCAGATAGACCTGCGATGCGTGCGCTGAGCGGCTCGCCATGAAGACTATAATGAGCCCCATAACGACAGCCAGCATGACGGCCGCGACGTGAATAAAGAGGTCGAGCTTGGAAGTGGTGGAGCGGTTTATTCCCCTCACCCTCCCGCTGCGCGGGTCCCTCCCTCTCCCTGGGTAGAGGGTATTATCAACCTCTCCCTCGGGAGAGGCCGGATCGCTGTAAGCGATCCGGGTGAGGGGCGTGGTCAGGGTATGATCTGTGCTCATATCACTTTAACTCCCTATCTCAACTGATTGACCGTGCTCATCATTTCGTCGCTTGTGCTGATGACGTTGGAGTTCATCTCGTAAGCGCGCTGCGCGGTGATCAGGTTCGTGATTTCTTCAACCACGTTGACGTTGGATTGCTCGAGCATGCCCTGCTGCAGCATGCCGAAATTCTCGGCCCCCGGACTGCCGGTCGTGGGCGCGCCGGATGCTTCGGTTTCGATAAACATGTTATCGCCGACGGCTTCAAGGCCGGCCGGGTTCACAAAACTGGCAAGCTGGATCTGCCCGAGACTGGTCAGGGTCGCTTGCCCCTGAAGTTTGGCGAACACCTCGCCATTGCTGTTGATGTCGACGTCAACGGCGTCATCGGGAACGACGATCGCGGGCTCTACGGGGTAGCCTTTGGTGTTGACGATTTCGCCGTCAGCGTTCACCTGAAACACGCCGGAGCGCGTGTAGGCGGTTTCCCCTGTCGGGAGCTGTATTTGAAAGTAGCCATCGCCGGTCAGAGCAAGATCAAACGGGTTTTCGGTCGTCTGCAAGGGGCCTTGCTCGTGGATGCGGTAAACGGAGGCGACTTTTACGCCCAGTCCGAGCTGAAGACCGGAAGGCAGCACCGTTCCGGCGTCCGAGGAAATCGTGCCGGGTCGGTCGATATTCTGGTAGATCAGGTCCTGAAAGTCGACGCGCTGGCGTTTGTAGCCGTTGGTCGACATGTTGGCGATGTTATTGGATATGACGTCCACGTTCATCTGCTGGGCCAGCATGCCCGTCGCGCCGATGTCTAGTGATCTCATGGTTTTCCTCCTTCAGGCCTGTCTATTGTCTCGTTAATCTCTGTATGACCGTACGCTGACGCTCGTGCTCGCTTTGCACCATGCGCTGCGCCGACTGATAATCGCGCGACACCTCGATCATTCTGGTCAGTTCCAGAACGCCGTTGACGTTCGAGCCTTCAATGGCTCCCTGCTGCACGCGGGTTTGCGTCGCGGGATTTCCGGGAACCGGCGCGGCATACAAATTGCTTCCGCGCGGCTCAAGACTCTGGATATTGTCGAATTCCGTGATCTGGAGGCGGGCGATTTCGCCTTGTTCGCTTGAGATGAAGCCGTCTTCGGAAATACGGATACTGGCGGCGTCGCGCGGGATTAAAATCGGCGCACCGCCCTCGTCGACGACCGGATAGCCCTGCGGCGTGACAAGCTCGCTGTTGACGTTCAGTTCAAAATTCCCGGCGCGCGTGTACTGGATGCCTGCCGGAGTCTGGACCCCGAAAAAGCCGGGCCCGGCGAGCGCGACGTCCAGCGGGTTGCCCGTCATCGAGACCGGGCCGGCCTTGGTCACCTGGAACTGCCCGGCGTCAAGAACCATGCGCACCGGTTCGCCGTTTTTCGGATTGGAGACGTATTCGTCAAAGACCATGTTCTGGGCGCGGTAGCCGGGCGTACTCATATTCGCAATGTTATTGGCGATCGTGTCCATGTTGCTGCGGAGCGCCATCTGGCGGGACAGGCCTATAAAGATCGGATTTTCCATCTGTAAAAAACGTCCTTGTTGGTTTTCGCGTTGGTTTAACCCGCAGAACCCTATGCACAGGCTGTGCCAGATTTTTAAGTTGCTGTTTTGTATGGGTTGTTGTGCCTTGCGTCAGGATTGCGCGCGTCTGCGCCAATCTGGCGCACAGACTTGCCGTGATTAGCTGTCGGCAGTTTTTGCCATATGGATCAGAGCAGGTATAATTTCTTTCAGTTATTTTGATAGAGTGATAGCTTAGAGACAAAAAGAATTATGCTATAATGCCTACAGTACTTAGAATTCGTGGTTACCGCTTTTTCTTTTACGCAGCGGTCAGTGACGAACCGCCGCATGTGCATGTGTTCAAGGACGGGAAAGAATTGAAAGTCTGGCTTGAAAGCATGACGACCGCTGTGAATAAAGGATTTTCCTCGCGGGAAGTGGTAACTATCGCCGATATGGCGTACGAGAACCGCGATCTTTTAATGGAGGCTTGGAATGACTACTTTTGACCAAGGAGATGACAGGCACGAACCTGTTGAAGTCATTTGCTCTGATGAGATGCTGAGCGTTCGCCTTCGCGACGGGCGCAGTGTCAGCGCTCCGCTCTGGTGGTATCCGCGCCTCCATGGCGCAACGCCAGCTGAGCGTACGCGTTACGAGCTTATGCCTCTCGGCGTCCATTGGCCGGAGATTGACGAGGACATCAGCGTTCGTGGCCTCATTCTGGGAAACAAGGCGCCAGAAGCGCGCGCCCCGGAGCTGCGTGAGCCAGAAAGCACGAGATAGGCTCTCCCTGTCTATAAGCTCTTGCGGCGTTTACGACCCGCCATGACAATCCAGAAAAAGAATGATAAATTCTTATGAATCATGCATTTTTCTAAAAGGGCGCTCTGATGACCGACGACAAAGTGGATGCAAGCCTAGACGATGAAGACGAAGAAGGCGGCGAAGAACAGGGCGGCGCCGGGGGCGGCCTCGACGCGAAAAAGATTGTTCTGTTTGTCTTGCTTCCGCTTTTCATTTTGATCGGGGCGGGCGCGGGGCTGTATTTTTCCGGCACGCTGGACTCACTGCTTGCGCCGAAAACGGAAGAAGGGGAGACGAAAAACGCGGGCAAGAGTAAGGACGGCGATGGAGAAGGCAAGAAAACAGGCTCGATCGGCGCGGCGTTTTTGCCTATGCCCGATATGCTGGTCAATTTGAGTACGCCGGACGGTCAGCCGCGCTATTTGCGCCTTCGCGTTCAGCTTGAACTGAACAGCCAGGCTGACGCGGATGCGATCCAGGCGGTTATGCCGCGCGTGGTGGATCAGTTTCAAACCTATCTGCGGGAGCTGCGCGTCAAGGACTTGCGGGGATCCGCCGGGATGTACCGCCTGCAGATCGAGCTTCTGGCGCGCGTCAACGCCGCCGCATACCCCATTGAAGTCAAGGATGTCCTGTTCCAGGAAATTTTGATACAATAAAGTGGCGAGTTGGGAGTGGTGATTTGCGAGTTATGGCTCATAACATGATCCATTGCAGAAACTCTCGACTCACAACTCGCTACTCGCAACTGAAAACGGCACGATATTTGCCTCTTAACCTGGAACAGTAACTGTAATCACGGACCTGCCTGAATGAGCGATACCGAAACGCCAGCCGATGAAACCGCTCAGATGAGCGATGAAGAAAAGGCCATGATGGAGGAATGGGAAACCATGGCCTCTGATGGCGATGGCGGCGGTGGGGAAGACGCCGGAATGGATGCGACGCCCGAGTTTGACGCCATGATGGGTGAAGACGAGGACGGCAACACGCGTATCCTCAATCAGGAAGAAATCGACAGCCTGCTGGGATTTGACGACGAGGGCGCAGGCGGGGAGATGTCCGGCGTTATGGCGCTGATCAATTCCGCCATGGTTAATTACGAGCGTTTGCCGATGCTCGATATTGTCTTTGACCGGCTTGTTCGTCTGATGTCGACGTCTTTAAGGAACCTGACGTCCGATAACGTCGAGGTCAGTCTTGACCAGGTTTCGACCGTGCGCTTCGGCGACTACATGAATTCCATTCCTCTTCCTGCCATGCTGACCGTGTTCAAGGCCGAGGAGTGGGACAATCACGGCCTGCTGGTGACGGACAGCGCCCTGATTTATTCCATCGTTGACGTGCTGCTTGGCGGGCGGAAGGGGACTCCGGCGATCCGCGTTGAAGGGCGGCCATACACCACGATTGAAACGAAGCTCGTCGAAAAAATGGTACAGGTCGCTATGAGCGATTTATCTTCCGCATTCGATCCGCTGTCGCCGGTGAGTTTTTCCGTCGAACGCATGGAGACGAACCCCCGCTTTGCCACGATTACCCAGTCGGGCAATGCCTGCGTCCTTGCGCGTTTGCGTGTCGATATGGGCGACCGCGGCGGGCGGATTGAAATACTGGTGCCTTACGCGACGCTGGAGCCGATCCGCGAGCTTCTACTTCAGATGTTCATGGGTGAGAAGTTCGGACGGGATTCGATCTGGGAAACGCACTTGACGAACGAGCTTTATAAGACGGAAGTGCATCTGTCGGCCGTTTTGGGCGAAGCAACCGTATCTTTGCACGATATCCTGAACTGGAAAGTGGGCACGCAAATCATCTTTCCCACGCAGCTTGATGACTGGCTGGAGCTGCGTTGCGGTCACGTGCCGATGTTCCGGGGGCCGGTCGGGCAAAAACAGGATCATATCGCGGTGCGCATCGAGCGTTATATCGAGCCTGAAGAAGAGGATCAGCAGTAAATGACGATTATTGGAATGATGCTGGATATCATCATTATGTTGCTGCTGGGCGTAACGATTTTTTACGCCCTCCGCCTCTCGAAAAGCCTCAGCGTCATCCGGGACAGCCGGGGCGACATGGCCCGAATGATGAAGGATCTGACCCGGAACATTGAAAAGGCGGAAGACGCGGTTTTGCGCCTGAAAAATACGGCCAATGACTCAGGTAAGGATTTGCAGGTTATTATAAATGAGTCCAAGGCGTTATCGGAAGAGCTTCAGTTTATAAATGAAGCAAGCGACAGTCTGGCGAGGCGCCTTGAGCAGGCCGTCGAAAAAAGCCATAACCGCGCCGCCGTTCAGGAGAATTATGAAGACGACGCTGTGGAGCAATATTTTTCCGACCCGGAGCTTGAGAAAATTTTTCGCCCGGCGCAGGAAACGCCGCACAGGAAGCCTTCAAAGCCCTCGTACAAAAAGAAGCAGGAAGAGCCATTCCGCAAATCGCGTGGCGCTTACGAGGGCGGGTTTGCCATTCGGGATCCGGATTTTGACGCGGGATTTGAAGATCATGACGATCAGGAAAATTCTGCCGGGGCAGGCGATATGGAGACGGATATCCCTCGGACCGAAGCGGAACGGGACCTTCTGGCGGCAATACAAAAGAAACGCAAGGGAGGCTCGAGCTAGGCAATGAGGGCCTTGTTGCGTCATATGCGTTTGCTGCCGTTGCTGGTTTTTGTCGCGGCGCTTTCTTTCCTTGTCAGGTTTGGCGAGGTCACGACGGGTTACTCCGTGAATAGCGGAGCTGTGCTGGCTGTGGAAGAGGTGAATGAAGAGCCGCCGCCACTAAGCGGGGAGGCTGTTGAAGAGAATAGCGAAGATGAGGGCGCGGACGGCGAGTCTTCATCCGCCGAACCAAAAACTGGAAACGATCCAGATATCGTCGATTTGCAGGGCGCGTCTGATGAGATCTGGCGCGACGCCGGCGATGAAGAGGCGGAAATGTCCGGCGTTTCCATGGAGTTATTTGAGGATTTGGCCGCACGCAGGGAAGAGCTTGAACAGCGCGAGCGCGAGATCGTAACGCGCGAGGCCCTTCTTCAGGCCGCCGAGCAGGAGCTCGATCAGAAATACCGGGAGCTTGAAATTCTGCGCGGCGAGCTGGAGGCGTTGCTTGAAAAGCAGTCTGAAGAAGAGGAAGCGCGCATTCAAAGCCTTGTTAAAATATACGAAGGTATGAAGTCCAAGGACGCGGCGCGCATTTTCAATACGCTCGATATCGACGTGCTTGTTGAGGTTATGGCCCGCATGTCTGAACGCAAGCTCTCGCCGATACTCGCCGACATGAATCCCGAGCGCGCCCGCGCCGTGACGATTATCCTGGCGCAGCAAAAGCAGCTTCCTGAATTGCCGCAGTAAGCGGGCAAAAAGTTTTTACGCTTCTTGAAGGATGAAGCGTTTGCCGTCATACTCGTTTTTGTCGTACATTTGAAAATCATGGAGTGCGATGCGATTCTGGCATCGCTTGATCAAGCAAAACAAACCGGGAGAACGCTCGGATGGATACAAACATGAATGTCCTCATTGTCGATGACTATCAGACAATGCTCAGGATCATTAAGAACCTGCTTAAGCAGATCGGCTTTAACAGCGTTGACGAGGCCACGGACGGTTCGATGGCTTTCGAGATGCTGCAGACAAAAAACTACGGGCTTGTGATTTCGGACTGGAACATGGAGCCGATGACGGGGCTGGAGCTTCTGAAGCAGGTGCGCGCCTCCAATGACGCGTTCAGCAAGGTGCCGTTTATCATGGTGACGGCGGAAAGCAAGACGGAAAACGTTATTGCCGCCAAGCAGGCCGGCGTAAACAATTATATTGTCAAACCATTCAACGCCGAGACGCTGAAAACAAAAATCGAAAGCGTTCTTTAAAGCATAATGTTTAGCCAAAGGGCCGGAAATGGAAAATCATCAATATCGCCGCGAAGAGGTCGTATCGATCATTAACTCGGTGATTCAGAAAGTTGAAGCCGCCGAGACCGTATCGCGGGAATCGCTGTTTCAGGAATTGCAGAGTCTCCACAAAATTATCGCCGAACTGCGTAGCGAAATCTCCGTTAGTCCCGGAGAAATCCTGGAAAAGCATATCCCGAGCGCAACCGACGAACTGGACGCCATCGTAGGCGCGACGGCCGAGGCGACGGGCACGATCATGGATTCCTGCGAAGCGATAGACAGCATTGTCTCGTCGGCCGATCCGGCCATGCAGGAAAAGGTGACGGAACAAATCACAAAGATTTACGAGGCCTGTTCGTTTCAGGATATTACAGGCCAGCGCATAACAAAGGTCGTGAAGACTCTGAAGCTGATCGATGAAAAAGTGGATAAAATTCTCGTGGCGTTCGGCCCCCACGAGAAAGAGAAATTCGAGCAGGCGGAGAAGGAAACTACGGAAGCAAGTCTGCTAAACGGGCCACAAATGCCGGATCAGGCGATATCCCAGGACGATATTGACAAGCTTCTTGAGCAGTTTGACTAAGTCCCGGGCTTTCCAGCCATAATTATCGAAGCAGCTTCATTTTTCTTTTAAAGGAAAACCTGTACCATATGTTTAAGGGGGCAGGCCATGACGCGTAACCGCAGGCGCATGAATAAATCCGACGATACGTCTCTGGCGGGACAGTTGATGGGACTGTCCCTGTTTATCATGCTGCTCGCGTTTTTTATTGTCCTGAACGCAATTTCAACTTTCAGCGAACAGAAATTCCGCCCCGCGCTTGCCAGCCTTGAGGGCACATTCGGTTCGAAGCTGGAAGGCGTGGATAATCGCCCCTCTGTGGCGCCTTCGGATCAGAAATCGATTTACGAGGGGGATACGCTTGAACAAATGCGGGCGCTCTTTAACGCGCACATAGCCGGGCTCGAAGTTAATGTTGAAGACCATTTCGGGACAATGCACGTACGCCTGCCCCTGGCGGACCTCATGGAGGCCGTCCGGGAAATTGATAAAAGCGGCATTGACAAGGCGGACGTTCTTGACGCGCAGGATCAGTTTTTTCTGCCAACTCTGGTTTCCCTGATGCAAACGGAGGAGCAGCCGAAAAAGTACAGGATGGACATCATTTTGAATTTGCCCGGTGATCCCGCAGAGCTCAAAAACGATAATCCCGGCGCGCTGAAAGAGCCCCTCTCGCAACTTTCGGCGCTGGCGGGCAAGCTTGAATCGGTCGGTTTAAAGATGTCCTTTTTAAGCGTGGGACTGGCCAGGGGAGAGGAAAACATGGCCGATTTATATTTCCGGCCGTTCGAACGTTTTTCGGTTATGGAAGACGCTGACAATTTCGGAGCTTCTATCGTGCCTGATCAGCCTTCCGGCGCGCCTCGGGAAATTGAGTCAGGGGAAAATGAAAAAGGGCCGCCGGAGGAATCCGGGGCGGCGCCCGCAAACGGAGGACCTGCGCCTTGAACCCTTTTCATACGGCGACGGAACATATGGATACGGGCGGGGACGGCGAAGGCCAGCAAACTCCGAAGCGCAGGTATAGCAGGCGCATAGGCGACGCGGGCGCGACCTATAAGGGCTCGAATATATGGATTATCTCATTTACGGATATCATGGCGCTCATGCTGACTTTTTTTGTGCTGCTCTATTCCATGAGCGCGCCGGAGGTCGAAAGCTGGCAGGAAATGACCGCCGCTTTACGAAAGGAACTCAACAAACATATGGGCCCGGCGCATAATCGCGGGCCGTCCGATTCGATTGACATAGGAAAAGTGGATTATAACAGCGCCCTTGATCTGGGGTATCTGGAAACGATTATTAACCAGCTGATGCAGGAAGAGGAGCTGCTCGAAGGTATTCGCGCCAATCAGGTGGGAGGGACCCTGTTAATCTCGCTGCCGCAGGATCTTGTTTTCGAGCCCGGAAGCGCCGAGGTTTCGGAAAGAGGCAGTGATACGCTTTTTGCGCTGACAACAAAACTTTCTCGCATTCGAAACAGCATAGAAATTATCGGTCACGCCGATCCAAGGGCCGTGTCCGGTAGCGACGCTGAATTTGCCTCGAACTGGGATCTTTCTCTGTCAAGGGCTTTGAACGTGGCCGCGGCCTTAAAAAAGATCGGTTACGAAGAGCCTATTGTGGTGCGGGGGCTTTCCAGCGCGCTCTATGAAGATCTTCCCGACGCGATGCCGGAAGAGCAAAGGCTGCGCATATCGCGCCGCGTTGATATCGTCGTTATGGAGCACGACGGCAGCGTGCACAGTTCGGGCGGCATCCAGATTCAGTAGGGGATTGAGCGGGCGCATATTCTTTTGCTTTTTGCCCTGATGTGTCAGTATGACATCTATGTCGCGCAAACCGCAGTTACTGGCTTGTCCGTTTTTTCTGGTGATGCTCTGCTTCGCCGCGTCCGCAGGCGCGCAGCAGATGATCGGCGTGCGTACGGGCGAACACGAAACCTATTCGCGCGTTGTTTTCGACTGGACGTCGCCTGTAACGCCACGGATAGAAAAGCTTGACAGCCAGACCCTCAAAATAACGTTTAACATGCGCGCCGATCTCGATCTCTCCGAGGCGATAGCTGTCAGGCTGGAATCGATCCGCCGGATCGAACAGCTTGCCGCGCCGTCCGGGCAAACCGTCGCGCGCGTGACGATCACGCCGGGCAGTCGTTACCGTACGCTGAAATCCGGTAACCGGGTCGTTCTGGATGTTTATCACGCCGAAAGAGGCAAGGTCCCTGAAAAGGAGAGCGGCGCAGACAGTGGCAATTCGGAGCCCCCGTCGCCGCCTGGGCAAAAACCCGACAATATAAAGCTGGAACAGGCTGAACCGGAAAATCAGTCGGAGCGGAAGACGGAAGCGGGAGTCACTGACGATAATGCTGAAGGGGAAGAAGTAACGGAAGAGCCCGTTACTGAAGAAGACGCGCCCGCTGCTTCTGAAGACGATGCGGACCAGCCGGAACCCGAAAATCAGGGCAAAGCGTCCGGAGAAGCGCAGCAGGAAGAAGACGTAACAGAGCCTGACGCAGGCAAGCTTGAAGCTCCAGAAAAAGAGGAGGCGGAGGGGGCAGAAACAGAAGCCACGGATCCCGAAACGAAGAGCGAGCAGGTTATCGAGCCCCCTGTGGAAAAGCTGGAGCCCGCAAAGGCCGCGGAAGAGCCGCGCGTCACGCGCCCGCATGTCGTCAATATTTCCGCAACGGAGACCGTTGCGGTGGCGTCCTTTACAAGGAACGGTTTCCTGTGGATGATCCTTGACCGGCCCGATGTCAGTATCAAGCCGCAGATTGCGGGTCCGCAGAAAGACCTGTTCGAAAACTTCCGCCGCGTGGACATGGAAGATGGAACCGCCTTTGGTCTCAAGCTGCCTGAAGGCATGCATGTCTACGGGGAAGGCGGCGGGCTTTTGTGGCGTCTTATAATATCGCCTTATGACCGCGAGGTGCGCGCGGCTGAAGCGCAGCGGCGTTTCAGGCAAACGCGCGCGTTACGCAACGGTTCTCTTTTCTGGCTTCTGCCTAGCGCAAATAAAGTGCTCGAGTTTACGGATCCGGAAACGCAGGAAACGCTGTCCGTGGTCCCGGTTTACCGGGCGGATGAATTTGCCGGCAGGAAAAAAGAGTTCGTCGACCTCGTTCAGTTGAACTCTCCTTTGGGCCTCGCCTTGCATGCCAAGACGGACGGCGTTGTCGTTGCAATGGAGCGGCCCGGCGTGCTTGTGACGCATCCGAAAGGGCTTGCGCTGCTCAGCGAAAACGCCATTGCGTCCCGGAAAGCGAGAACAGGACCGGACAGACAAAATCCCGCTGCGCCCGAGGATTATGGGCAGAACCTGCGTATTTTTAATTTTGAGCGCTGGCAGATGGGCGGGCATGAGTTATTCAATCAAAATCAGCGCGTTTTGCTGGCGGGGATGACGAGCAAGGATAAAACCGGCGTTGTGGAAGACCTGATAACGCTCGGGAAACTGAACATGTCGAATAACAGGGGGGCTGAGGCCGTTGGTTACTTTGATCTCGCCGCGCAAAAACTTCCGGGGCTTCTGGAAAGCCCGGAATTCATCGCGCTGCGAGGCGCGGCCCGCGCGCTCGCCCGTCGTTACGAGCTGGCCTTTAAAGATTTTTCGAATACGGCGCTTGATGCTTATAAGGAGGTCCGTTATTGGCGCACTTACGCTCTTGCCGGTCTGGAAGACTGGCAGCAGGCGGAAACGGTACAGCCGGACGGTCAGGATATTTTGAAAACGTATCCTTTTGAAGTGCGCGTGCCGCTTGGTCTTACGCTCGCCGAATCCGCGCTAAGGGCCGGCAATGTTGAAAAAGGCGAGCGTCTCCTTGCGATGGTTGAGCGCGATTCGAACAGGCTGGAGCCTCATCAGAAAAAAGCATGGAATTATCTCGCCGGAGAAGCGCGCAGGCAGCGCGGTAATCCTGATGAAGCCAAAGAGCTTTGGCAGCCTCTGGTTGATGGATTCGATGAGTTATACCGCGCCAAGGCGGGTCTTGCCATGACTGAGCTTTTGTTGCGGCAGGAAGAAATCGATGTGGAAGAAGCCATCGACCGCATGGAAAGTCTTCGATATGTCTGGCGGGGGGATGAGCTCGAAGCCAGGATCAATTACAGGCTCGGGCTTGCCTACATTGAAAACGAGGGTTTTGTAAAGGGGCTGCTTATTCTGAGGGACGCCGTTTCCATGGCTCCCGAGACGCGTCTGGGACGGCGCATAGCAGCCGAGATGTCGCAAACGTTTCAGGATCTTTTCTTGACCGATAAATTCAGAAAATTGACGCCGCTAGAGGCGATCTCCCTGTATGAACAGTTTCCGGAACTTACGCCCGCTGGCGAGGAGGGAGACCGGCTGGTTGAAAGGCTTGCGGAAACGCTTGTTGAAGCCGACCTGCTGGAGCGCGCGTCCGAAATACTGACGCAGCAGGTCGAGCATCGTCTCGAAGGGGAAGAAAAGCTCAGGGTTGCCGTGCGCCTTGCCGCGATCAGACTGTTAAACAGGGAGCCGGGAAAAGCGCTCGACAGACTTACGCAGGCGGAGGAGTTGTCGGGAACGCTCGAGCCTACGCCGCGTATGGAGCTGAAGCAACGCGAGATCAGGCTCTTGCGCGCCCGCGCCTTATCGGATCTCGGGCGTCCGATTGAAGCGCTTAACATTCTCGCCGATATGGACGTCGACCCCGATCTGAACCGGTTGCGCGCAGATATCGCCTGGAAATCCGCGGAGTGGGATGAAGCTGCGGATGCGCTGGAGCAAATGATTCAGGACGCGGGCGTGAATCCTGTGCGGCCTTTGACGCAGTATCAGGCCGAACTGATTTTAAACCGCGCCGTTGCGCTTAATCTGGCAGAGAACAGGCTCGCGCTGAGCCAGCTTCGCGAAGTCTTTGGTAATGCCATGCAGGCGACGCCCCGCGCGCGTATCTTTGACCTTATGACGCGGCCACGCAAAAGCTCTATCCTCGCTGACAGGGAAACCATGCGGAAGGTCGTTCAGGAAGTCGATATCTTTCAGGATTTTCTGAATACTTACCGTAAGCCGGAACCGGCGGCGCAAGTTCGGTAGGCAGTAGGCAGCAGGCAGCAGGCAGTACTGCCAACTTCCAACTGCCTACTCTATATAGGCGGCGGAACGGTCTGGAAGCTCTCAACGAGCGATCCGGCAATCAGGTGCCAGCCATCTACAAGCACGAAAAACACGATCTTGAAGGGCAGGGAGATCATAACAGGCGGCAGCATCATCATCCCCATCGACATCAGGATGGACGCCGTAACCATGTCGATAATCAGGAACGGCAGGAACAGCATAAACCCGATTTCAAACGCGCGCCGGAGTTCCGAGATCATAAAGGCCGGGATGATCACGTGCAAAGGTACGGCTTCCGGGCTTTCATAAGGCTCGTCTTGGCTCATATTCATAAACAACTCGAGGTCCTTTTCACGGACATGCGTAAGCATGAACTGTTTAAACGGCTCGGTCGTGCGCTCGAAAGCCGTGATCTCGTCAATCTCCTCGTTAATGAGCGGCTGGACTCCCGACTGATATGCGGCCTGTAGCGTCGGCGCCATAATAAAAAAGGTCAGGAACAGAGCGAGAGAGATCATCACCGTATTCGGCGGGGTTTGCTGTATACCGATGGCCGTTCTCAGAAACGAGAGCACCACGATGATCCGCGTGAACGAGGTCATCATGATCAGGATCGAGGGCGCGAGCGAGAGGACCGTAAGAAGCGCAAGAAGCTGAACGATGCGTCCTGTCAGCGTTCCGTTTTCCTCTTCCCCGCCAAAGTCGAGAGACAGCGTTTGCGCAGCGGCCTGATCGGGGAGCAGGACAAGGAGAAAAAGCAGAGGCAAGAGAAACGAGAAACGAAAAGTGAGAAGCGAGAATTTCCCCCTCCCAACCCTCCCCCGCAAGCGGGGGAGGGCAATGAGGCTTCGGTTTGTCAAAGGCAAACCGTTAGCCGAGTGGGTGGGGGGCTCTCGCTTCTCGCTTCTCGTTTCTCGCTTCTGAAATCTACGCACTGTTGTTTTCTTCCCCGCTCCCGGAAAGGGCAATTCCTGTTTCAACGACAGTTTCGCCATTCGGACCAAGAATGACAAGATGCTCGGTTTCGTCTCTTTTGATGAGAACGGCGCGGCGCCGGGCGTCAAGCTGCAGAACGTCGACGATCTTCAGGCGCTTTTTTGTGGGGATATTTGAAAGGTCGCCGCCTACCCCCAGTTTTTTGGCAATCAATGCCAGTCCGCCCATCAGTGACAAAACAAAGATAAGGGCGAAGATGAATTTCAGATAGTCGTAAAGATCAGGTCCGTCCATTTTGCCGCTTGTGCGTTGTCTCGCTTCTGCGTAATTACGCGCGCATGCGCGCTCCGGCGCAGAGGCGACTTCGCGGTTTAGCTATCGTTATCATTACTTTGGCCGCCCCCGCCTGCGGCCTGGTATTTCTTGAGCGCGGTCGCAAGCTCTTCCAGCGCGGCGATCATCTCGGCCATTTTGTCAGAGACTTCACGCGCCACGTCTGGCGAAGAAGCTTCGACGTCGTCGCAAAGCTGCGTCACGTTTTTATCGAGGTCCGACAAATCGGCGAGCGTTCCCGATTCGGCCTGGGCGTTTGCCTGATTGACAAAATCAATCATGTGGTCGATGCGTTCGTTGAGTTCCTGGGCAGTGTGGGTCATAACTTCAGTCCGTTTGTTCGTTCCGACTATCCTGCGACGGATTCGCCTGCGCGTCAAAGGGATTTGCCTGTCCGTTGGCCATGTAGACGTATTGCATTATTTCGGCGACGGCCATGAACGCTTCAGACGGAATGGGGCTGTCGATCTCGATCGCAGCCAGCATTTCCGCAAGATCGCTGTCTTCCCGGACCTTGACGCCGCTCTCGAAGGCCAGCGCCAGAATTTTTTCCGCCAGCGCGCCGCGCCCGGCCGCCGTGATGGTCGGCAAATATTGCCCCTCTTGCCTGTCTTTTACGGCGACGGCGGTTGCGCGTCCGGTTTTCCTTTTTAAATTCAATGGTCTCAAAGGGTCGTCATCGTCTTGTGTCATGGCGCGCGCGGCTTATCAATCTTTTGGCATGTTTCCTGCAAAGCATAACCCGGCTTGTGATTTGAGAAAAGGTTGGGAAAATGACAACGCAAACAATCGGATTGATGAAGGCTTTGGCGGCGAAGATGGATTATCTGGATCAGCGCCAGCGTATCATCTCTCAGAATATTGCAAATGCGGACACCCCTGGCTACAGGCCGCAGGATTTGATCGCAGGCGATTTCGGCAAGCTTGTGAACGCGCCCTCCGGCAAGATGAACGTAACTCCGTCCAGCACGCAATCCGGGCATATGAGCGCCTCCGGAGACATGCGCGCCCCGGACAAGGACGAGCAGGAGATGATATACGAAGTGGCGCCGGCGGGAAACTCGGTCATTATCGAGGAGCAGCTTATTAACGCGGGACGCAACACGATGGATTACAACATGATGGTCAACCTGTACCAGAAGAACGTGGCCATGATGCGCACGGCTCTTGGACAGGGGCGGTAGAGTCAGTTTAGTCAGCAGGTTAGCTTTATCAGTTTAGTCAGTCTTTTTAGTTGATCTGTAAAACAAGAAGAAACTAGCCAACTAACTAACCAACTAATAAAGCTAACAAACTAACAAACTAGCAAACTAGCAAACTAACAAAACTAAAGGAGACTTAAGAATGAGCGGACTATGGGATTCAATGACAATATCTGCGATGGGCATGAAAGCCCAGGGTGAGCGGATCAAGGTCATTTCCGAGAACATCGCAAATTCGGATACGGCGGCGACGTCTCCCAACTCCGATCCATACCGCCGCCAGGTCGTCACCTTTAAAAACGTACTGGACCGGGAAATAGACGCCCAGATGGTCAGCGTTGACAAGGTGATGCCGGATATGGAGAAGGCGTTCAAAACGAAATTCATGCCGGACCATCCCGGCGCCGATGAAAACGGCTATGTGAAGATGCCGAACGTCAATACGCTGATCGAGGTGATGGATATGCGTGAAGCGCAGCGTACCTACGAGGCCAATCTCGGCATGATCGAGCAGTCGCGTTCGATGCTGATGCGGACCGTGGACCTCTTGCGGGCATAGCTGATATAATGAAACCGGGAGCAAAGCCATGATAGACAGAATTGCGGATCCGGCGCTCGCCGCCAGCGCATACGGCAATACGGCGAACATGGCTGGCAAGCAGGGACTGGAATCGAAAGAGAAGCCCTCTTTTGGCGACATGGTTCAGGATGTCGTCAAAACAAGTATCGACACAATGCGCCGCGGCGAACAGGCCCAGGTTCAGGCCGTGACCGGACAGGCCAGCCTCGTAGACGTGGTCGAGGCCGTCACGGCTGCGGAGATGACGCTTCAGACCGCATCGGCCGTCAGGAACCGCATGCTCAGCGCCTATCAGGAAATCATGCGGATGCCGATCTAATAATCCGATGATCGGATAATTGGATGATCGAAGCTTAAAAAAATTTTCCGATCATCCGATCATCTGATAATCTGGTAAGCAGTTATGAACCAGACTGAAATCATAGAAATGGTGAGACAGGCGATACTGGTCGCGCTTCAGGTCGGCGCGCCGGTGATGCTTGTGGGGCTGGCCGTGGGCGTTGCGATTGCGTTGCTGCAGGCCTTGACGCAGGTTCAGGAAATTACTCTCGTTTTCGTGCCAAAAATCATAGCGATATTTCTCTCCCTCTTCTTTTTCTTCCCTGCGATGGCCGCGACTCTTATGGGGTTTATGGAGATGATCGCCGACCGGATTGTGTCGTTGCAGTGAGTTGGCAGTTTGCAGTTGGCAGTTGTCAGTTTATTGTGTAAGTGCGACTACCAACTGCCAACTGCCAACTAAAAAGATGACCCTCGAAGAATTCCTCGCCGCCGGCGTATTCGCCTTTATGCTGACCTTTGCGCGCATCGGCGCGGCGGCGACGATTATGCCGGGAATTGGCGATACCTTCGTACCGGAACGGGTTCGGCTGTTCATTGCCCTCGGGATTTCTCTGGTTTTATTTCCGCTTGTTATGCCGATGATGCCGAATCCGATGCCGGGACCGGCGTTGCTCATGGTCCTGATCGGCATGGAGTTCGTTATCGGCCTTTTAATAGGAACCGTCGCCCGGATTTTCATGACGGCCCTTGATACGGCCGGAATGGTAATTTCAATGACGTCGGGGCTCGGCAATGCGCAGCTTTTCAACCCGGCCTTCGCCGCGCAGGGCTCGCTTGTCGGGGCGTTTCTGTCCGTTACGGGCCTGGTGATGATTTTCGTTTTTAACCTGCATCACATACTCTTTTACGGCCTTGTCGGCAGTTACCAGATGTTTCCGGTGGGCGAGCCGCCGAACACGGGCGACATGGCGCAAATGGTTGCGATGACGCTGTCCTCCGCGTTTACCATCGGCATTCAGCTGGCGGCTCCGTTCATGGTCGTGGCGATGCTGATCTATATTGGCATGGGCGTGCTTTCCCGCCTGATGCCGCAGGTGCAGGTGTTTTTGCTTGCCTTGCCGTTACAGATCATGCTCTCGCTCGTGACAATGAGCCTCGTGATTTCCGCGATGATGATGTTCTGGATGACCCGCTTTGAAGAAGGCATGGTGTTCTTTCTGTCCTCGGCCGGCGAGGGAGGCGTGGAAGACGCGCCATGAGTGATGGAGAACAGCCGGACGAGTCGCAGAAGACCGAAGAACCGACCGCGAAAAAGCTTGAGGAAAGCCGCAAGAAAGGCCAGGTCGCCTTAAGCCGCGAGGTCAATAACTGGCTGATGATCATGGCGGGAACGCTCGTCGTGCTTGTTTTGGGGCCGCATGTCTTAACCCGGCTTAAAAACCATATGGCGCTTTATATCGAGCATGCGGCGCAAATGCCCGGCGTTCCGGGCGGCTTTCACCAGATTTTGGGCGAATCGTTCTTGATTGTGCTCGGCATTTTATTCCTGCCGCTCGCGATTTTAATGGCGGTTGCGTTTCTCGGGCCTTTTTTGCAGGTTGGCCCGCTCTTCGCCCCGGAAGTGATCAAGCCGGATTTAAGCAAGGTTTCCCCGATTAAAGGTTTCGGGCGCCTTTTTTCAATGCGCTCGATCATGGAGTTCGTCAAAGGCATTTTAAAAATCGGCGTGATCGCCGTTGTCGGCGTTATTATCCTGTACCCGTTTTATATGGTCGTCGATCATCTGGTCGGCATGCCGGTCCCGCTTGTCCTGGGAGAGCTCAGGGATCTCGTCGCCCGGATGATGACGGGTATCCTGATCGTGCTGCTGGTCATAGCGGTGATCGATCTCGTCTATCAGCGCTTCGAGCACTATAAGAAGATGCGCATGACCAAGCAGGAACTGAAAGACGAATACAAGCAGGCGGAAGGCGACCCGCACGTCAAGGCCCGCTTGAGGCAGCTGCGCCGCGAACGCGCCATGACGCGCATGATGCAGAGCGTTCCCGAAGCTGACGTCGTTATTACCAACCCGACTCATTTCGCCGTTGCGCTTAAATATAAGCCGGGCGAGATGAGCGCGCCGGTTTGCGTCGCCAAGGGGCAGGATTTGATAGCGCAGAAAATTCGGGAAGTGGCAAATGAAAACAAGGTCGAGATTGTGGAGAACCCGCCGCTTGCGCGCTCGCTTTATGACGTCGTCGAGATTGATCAGGAAATCCCGGAAAACATGTACAAGGCCGTCGCCGAGGTGATTTCCTTCGTCTTCAAAAAGCAGGGACGGCTTTAGTGGCTGATTCGCTGATTAGCTGATTGGCTGATTGGAAGATTTCTAATAAGCTAGTAAGCCAAGGAGCTAATCAGCTAACATGACCACCGATCACTCGGACTTTATTGCGCGGCACCATAAAATCAGGGAGCCGCAGCCTGAGAAAGACAGGGAAAAGAAACGCTCTTTGCGTTCAGTCGCGCTTGCTCTTTTGCTTGTTTATGTCAGCATCGCAATCGTTCTTGCGCTCCTCTTTAACATCGACAAGCTTGTCATGCTGGCGGTTGCTCTTGTCTTTATGGCTGCTACCGGACTGGGTTACATGCTGCAGCGCGCCCTTTACAAATACGCGCGGCGCGAAAAAGATTTCGACATATTAAACCAGGTTTTTCAGGGCAGCCGAGGCGCCCGTCTGATCACTGACAGCACGGATAACACGATCTATTTCAACGAGAAATTCAGGGATCTGTGTATGGCCACGGGCGCCCCGTCTCTCAAGGCGCTTTCCGAACTCTTTCAATACAATGAAGAAACCATGATGCATTTTCGCATGCTTGCGGAAAAAGCGCACAGGGGCTTGACGGATACGCTTGAGCTTTGCGCAATACAAGGCCTCAACGAGCGCTGGTACGCCGTTACGGCGCAGCCCGTCGCCGGATGGGCCGGCTACGTGCACTGGCGCATTGACGATATTACTGACAGGCGTTTCGCCGACCGGACTATACGCGAAGAGCGTGAAAAACTGATCGACTTTAACGATAATGCGCCTGTCGGCTTCTTCTCCGTTGATGAAACGGGCCGGTTCGTCTTCGTGAATGCGACGCTTGCGCGCTGGCTGGGCGAAGACATAGAAACGCTGCTGGGCAAAGGAAGGCTGCATACCTATCTCGTAGACTCTCCCGATGAAACCAAAACGAGGCCTTACGATCTGACTGAGCGCGGTCAGGCGAAGCAGGTCGTTGAAGTGAAAATGAAGGGGCCTGGAGGGAAAACCTTCCTCGCTTCCGTGAACCAGACTGTTGTGCATGAAGGGGAAGGGCGCGTCCGTACCCGCGCCGTCGTACACGACCTGACGGCCGAGCGCGCCATGCGTTTGGCGCTTCAGGCCTCCGAGGACAGGTTTCAGAGATTCTTCGAAGAAGCGCCTTTGGGCATTGCGCTTCTCGATTCGAACGGCCAGCTTACCGATTGTAACCACGCGCTTGAAGTTATGCTTGGCATCCCGGCGGAAGATCTTGAATCGCGGAGTTTTGAAGATCTTATCGTGCTCAGTGACCGGGAAAAGGTCATGTCGATTATTTCCCAGATAGAACACGGACAGCAAATTGATCCTCTGGAAGTTTCCCTTCAGGGCGAGGACGGCGGCGTCGCTGTTCAGCTTCACGCCAGAAAGTTTAAGGGCGGCGGCGATCTCGTATTGCACTTTATCGATCTGACCAGACAGAAAAACCTGGAGGCGCAGTTTGTACAATCCCAGAAAATGCAGGCGATTGGACAGCTTGCGGGCGGCGTGGCGCACGACTTTAACAACCTGCTGACCGCAATGATCGGTTTTTGCGATTTGCTGCTTTTGCGGCACAAGCCCGGCGACCCGTCTTTTTCCGATATCATGCAGATAAAACAGAACGCCAATCGCGCCGCCAACCTGGTGCGTCAGTTGCTGGCTTTTTCACGCCAGCAGACATTACGTCCGCGCGTTCAGGATATTACGGATATTCTTACGGAGCTCTCGCATCTCCTGCGCAGGTTGCTTGGCGCAAATATTAATCTCAATCTGGTGCACGGACAGAATCTTGGCCTTATCAAAGTGGATGAAGGGCAGCTCGAGCAGGTGCTGATCAATCTCTCGGTCAACGCGCGGGATGCAATGGAGCATGGTGGGGAGTTGACGATTGCTACGCGTCCTTTTGAAAATGACGCGCCGGTCAAGTGTGGTGGCGATGAAATGCCGCCCGGCCAGTGGGTAGCTATAGACGTTGTCGATAAAGGATGCGGCATACCTGAAGAGAATTTAAGCCGGATTTTCGAGCCGTTTTTTACTACGAAAGAAGTCGGACGTGGAACCGGGCTGGGTCTCGCCATGGTTTATGGCGTTGTGCGTCAGACAGGAGGTTATCTGAGCGTGACGAGCGAGCCAGGCAAGGGGACGACGTTTTCTATTTATTTGCCTGCCGTGTCGGAAGAAGACAATGAAAGCGCGCAGGAAGCGTCGGGCGCCGAAGAAGAGCAGGAGTCGGATCTGACAGGAACCGAACGCATCCTTCTTGTCGAGGACGAAGACGCCGTCAGGACCTTCAGCTCGCGGGCGCTGATTAACAAAGGCTATGAAGTGCTCGCCGCGGAAAGCGGAGAGGCGGCGCTGCAACTCATGCTGGAGCAGGCCGACCGCTCTCTGGATCTTTTGGTTACGGATGTTGTGATGCCGAATATGGACGGTCCTACGCTCGCGCAGCGCATGCGTCAGGACAGCCCAAATTTAAAAATTATTTTCATATCGGGTTATACTGAAGATAAGTTGAAAGACCATATGGGGGAAAACATTTCTTTCCTGCCCAAGCCATTTACATTAAAGCAGTTGGCTGCGAAGGTAAAAGAAGTCTTGGGAAAGTGAAAAAGTATAACTGATGAGTGATGTGGCAATGGAAAATGTTCTGAACAAACCTATAAAGCTTGGCCTGTCTCCCGGCGCGCTCAGGATTATCGCATTTCAAGTTCTGTTTCTGGGGCTTCTCTTTTTACCGGACATGGCAAGTTACACAATCCACCTGACCAGCCGCGAGTATTCTATGGTTGTGTATACGCTTTCGGAATTTATGAATAATCCGGCGTTTTATATTTTACTTATTATTGTGGCGCTGATTTTCACTTTTTCTTTCAAACTGAATGTTGATTCCATCACTATGGAAGACGGATCGGTTTCCGTCGGCAGTATCCTTCTGAGCGCCGGAATCCGGATTCTCGCGCTTTATATCGGCCTGTTTTTCGCTTCATGGCTTTTGCTGGTGTACAAGCTGATGTTCATGGATTCGATCTATATCAACAATATGGTCCTGAACGCTCTCTCCGGTTGATTTGTTCTTCTTGCGTTCTTTTTTCTTGAGTTTTGGAACAAAGTGTGTACATTTGGACGGGTAGAGAAAATTTTCTGCGCTGAACCGTTTGCGTACAGACGATAATCATGCCAATAAGAAAGGACAGCGATATGACAGTAACCCAATTTAAAACGACGGACGCCATGGACAAAAATTCACCGGACAAACAAAAAGCGCTCGACGCCGCCCTTTCCCAAATTGAACGCGCCTTTGGCAAGGGCTCGATCATGAAGCTGAGCGGGGATAATAACCCGATGGAGGTCGAGGCGATTTCAACCGGCTCTCTCGGTCTGGATATCGGGCTCGGGATTGGCGGTCTGCCACGCGGACGGATTACCGAGATATATGGACCGGAAAGCTCGGGCAAAACGACGCTGGCGTTGCAGGTTATGGCCGAGGCGCAAAAGGCGGGCGGCACATGCGCGATTATTGACGCCGAGCATGCGCTCGATCCGGGCTATGCGCGCAAGCTCGGCTGCGATATTGACAACCTGCTCATTTCCCAACCGGACGCAGGCGAGCAGGCGCTGGAGATCGCCGATACGCTTGTCCGCTCAAACGCGCTCGACGTGCTTGTCATTGATTCGGTCGCCGCGCTGGTGCCCAAGGCGGAGCTTGAGGGAGAGATGGGCGATTCGCATGTCGGGCTTCAGGCGCGCCTGATGAGTCAGGCGCTGCGTAAGCTGACCAGTTCCATTTCAAGGTCCAGAACGGTCGTCATCTTTATCAACCAGATCCGCATGAAAATCGGCGTGATGTTCGGCTCGCCCGAAACCACGACGGGCGGGAACGCGCTTAAATTCTATTCCTCCGTGCGTCTTGATATTCGCCGCATCGGCTCGATCAAGGACCGCGACGTCGTCACCGGAAACCAGACGCGCGTCAAGGTCGTTAAGAACAAAATGGCGCCGCCCTTCCGTCAGGTTGAATTCGATATCATGTACGGGCAGGGGATTTCCAAAACCGGCGAGATTATCGATCTCGGCGTGCAGAACGGCTTCGTCGAAAAAGCGGGCGCGTGGTTTTCCGCCGAGGGCGAGCGAATCGGTCAGGGGCGCGAAAACGCCAAGCAGTACCTGCTCGACCATCCGGAGATGATGGCCAAGCTGGAAAAGAAAATCCGCGAGAACGCCGGTCTTGTGGCCGAAGCCATGCTGGCCGGACCGGGCGATCAGGACGGCGACGAAAACGCTTCCAACGATTCGGCCAGCGAATCGGCGGAAGACGCCAAGTCGAAGAAGGCGGGGTAATCAGGCTATTCGAATGCTCCGGTTGGAGCATGACCAGTCGGTTCACGACCGGATTGTCCATAAGATTTTCTCGCCGCTTCGACGCCGCGCAGCATGCCTGCTGCTCTCTCTCTCCATGCTTCAGTTGGCCTTGGCCTGTCTTTATGGGCAGGGGGGGTATGCGCTACTTCATACGCTTTCGTCATATTACACTCCTCTATTTAACTATTACCATTACCGATAACCGGAATAACTGTAATCGGGAGGTTTCGTCAAGAATTTTTGTTGGCAATAATCGGGGGTTCGATTACCCCAGATCCTTCAGAAGTTTACGCTTCTGGCGGCCCCAGTCGCGTTCCTTGACGGTTTCGCGCTTGTCGTGCGTTTTTTTGCCTTTCGCCAGCGCAATTTCCAGTTTCGCCATGCCGCGCGCATTGAAGTAGAGTTTCGTTGGCACGATCGTATAGCCTTCCCGGTTGACCGCGCCGAGCAGCCGGTTCACTTCGCGCTTGTGCAGTAACAGCTTTCTGGGTCTGCGCGCTTCGTGCTGCAAATGCCGTCCGGCCTGCTGATATTCCGGGATATGGGCGCCGAAGAGGTAAATATCTCCGCCCTTCGGCCCGACATAGGATTCGTTCAGGCTGCATTGACCGAGGCGCAGGGATTTGACTTCCGTGCCGGCCAGCATAATGCCCGCCTCGATTTTATCCTCAAGAGCGTAATCAAAGCGCGCGCGCCGGTTATCGGCCACCAATGCGTTGACCGAGAGCATGCCGCCCTTGTTTTTATTTTTCTTCGCCATGCGCTGTCATAGCAAAAACAAGTGGTTTAAGCCAATGATTGTTGTTTTTGGCAAATCCGTTTAGCTGGACGCAGGTTTAAGCTGGCTCAATGCTTTTGAGATAGCTTCTTCAAGATATGTCTGCCTTGGCCTACCTGAAAGTTCGAGATGGGGGTCGCCATCGTCTTGCACAACGCCATGTTCAGCCATGGTTTTCCCGACTGTCCACTTTGCAAATCCACCCCGTCGTTCCCGGGTCTTTTCAACATATTCTGACGGGAAAACAACGCCATCGCTCATTGCGGCGATCTCGTTTCCCTCAGCCGTTTTGAGTACGACCACGGCCTTGTCAACGAACGCCCCGTTTTCTTCGAAAAGTCCGTTTTCAATGCTGACATAAATTTCTGCGTCAGGATGCGCAGCGATTGCAAAAGCAATACGATTTTTTGCGCCAACAAGCGTTTCTTCACCTACAGGCTGTTCATTCACGTTTGAAGGCGCGTTGAGAGTGACAAGCTCGAAGCTGCTCAAATTATTGAACGCGTGCG
This sequence comes from uncultured Pseudobdellovibrionaceae bacterium, assembly GCA_964498755.1. Taxonomy (GTDB): domain Bacteria; phylum Pseudomonadota; class Alphaproteobacteria; order Micavibrionales; family Micavibrionaceae; genus RZZS01. Next base: position 25,135 of record CAZCIB010000016.1, read on the forward strand.
TAACAGCCGCAATTTTCTTTTTGCTTTCAGAAGCCAGAACAACTTTCATGGAGACCTTATGCTCTCATTTTTTGCGATTGGGAATCGCCCAGAATCCCCGCTTCTTCCATCGCCGCATCGACTTCCGCGCGCGCCGTCTCGCTCGCAGGAACAAGCGGAAGACGCACGTCATCGCCGCAAAAGCCCAGGCGGCTGACGGCGTATTTGACCGGGGCCGGGGAGGTTTCGCAGAACAATGCCTTATGCAGCGGCGCAAGCCGGTCGCGCAAATCAGCAAAGGTTTGCAAGTCGCCTGCCTTCCACGCGTTGTACAGCGCGCTGCAGAGATCCGGCGCGGCGTTGGCTGTCACGGAAATGCATCCATGGCCGCCTTGTCCCAGAAACGCGCCGATCGTGGCGTCCTCGCCGGAAAGCTGGCAGAAATTTGCTCCGCATTCGGCGCGCGTGTGAAGAGGGCGGGCCAGATCGTTCGTGGCGTCTTTCACGCCGACGATATTGGGAAGCTCCGCAAGCCGCGCCATGGTCTGGGCGCTCATATCGATGACGCTGCGCCCGGGAATGTTGTATATGATCACAGGCAGGCCGACGTCCTGAACCGCCCTGAAATGCTGGTACAAGCCTTCCTGCGAAGGTTTGTTATAGTAGGGCGTCACGACGAGCGCCGCATCCACGCCGCATTCCCTCGCATGATAAGTCAATCCCAGAGCCTCCGTCGTGGAGTTCGAGCCTGTTCCGGCTATCACGGGGACTCTTTTGTTCGCGACATTGACACAACGCTGCACAACGCTCATATGTTCATCATGGGACAACGTCGGGGATTCACCCGTCGTGCCGCAGGGGACCAGACCGTGGATACCTTTTTCGATCTGCCATTCGATCAGCGCGTCAAAAGACGGCCAGTCAATTTCCCCGTTTTTAAACGGCGTGATCAGCGCAGTGACGTAACCTTCGAACATGGTCATGGCGTTTTGTCCTTTTTCCGGAAAAGAAAACCGATTGTTAAACTATCTTACAAAGAGCAGTCTTGCAAGCATCCGGGTTTATTGCGCTTTTTATTTGTCTGCTTTGCGGCGGGTTTTTGTTTCGCCGCCAGCCCGGTTGACGCGCAGACCTTTTCTCCGTCCGAGCGTCAGCAACTCGTCGAATCCTTGCGCGCTCTGGAGAACGGCCAGAAAAGAAAAGCCCGAGACATCGCGCGGCGCCTGCAAAGTCCCCTGGCCGAAGATATTTTCCGCTGGTACGCCTTGCGGGTTCAGCCTCCGGAAGATGACAGATACGCTGCGCTCTCCGCCTTCATAAACCGGCGCGCGGACTGGCCCGGAACGGATGCGCTCTCTGGCCGCATGGAAAGGCTCCTGCCGGTAAATGTCGGCGCGGACGGCATAATCGCGATGTTTGAAAACGCCCGGCCAGAAACGCCGGAGGGCATGGACGCATACCTGCATGCGCTTGCCGGAAAGGGGCAGGTCGCGAAAGCCAGAAGCGCATTGCGCAACTGGTGGACCCGCGCGCTGATGGAGCCGGAGCAGCAAGATTTGTTTTTGAACAAGTACGGCGCATACCTCGACCGCCAGACTCATGTTGATCGCCTGAACCGCCTTTTATACGCCCGGCATTACACAAACGCGCGCCAGATCGCCGCTTTGCTGGGGAATGGATATCCGGAACTGGCCGAGGCGCGGATAGCGCTCGCGAATAACAAGGACGGCGTTAATGCCCTGATTAACCGCGTTCCCGCACATTTGCAAAACGATCCCGGGCTGCGTTATGAACGTCTGCGCTGGCGCAGACGGCATGACCTGAATGACCGGGCGATAGAACTTTTAAGGGATGCGCCGGACATGAGCGACGTTCCGAACGCTTCGGCCTGGTGGCTTGAACGTCATATCATTGTGCGCCGGTTCATCGAGGACAAGGCCTATGTACGCGCTTATGAACTTGCGTCCTCTCATAGGCAAAAGGATGGCCTGCCGTTCGCGCAGGCGGAATGGCTCTCGGGTTGGCTGGCCCTGCGCAAGCTTGGCAAGCCTTATGAAGCGTTTCAGCATTTCGAAAAGCTCTACCGCAACGTCTCTTCCCCGATCAGCCGCGCGCGCGGGGCTTACTGGGCGGGGCTGGCCGCGGAGACGCTGAGGCAGGGCGATGTCGCAAACGCCTGGTTTATGTCGGCGGCGGCGCATGACGAGACGTTTTACGGGCAGATGGCCATTATGGCGCTGAAGGGCCGGAAGCCTGCCGACAAGGCGATCAGGCCGCAAATTAACGACCAGATGCGCGGCGCATATCGTGCGCAGGATATGGCGGTTGCCGCGCAGATTTTGAGCGCGGCGGGTCTGCGCGAAGAAGCAAGCCGGTTTTTCTCGGCGCTCTCCTACAAGGCGAAGTCCCCGGAAGAGTATGCTCTTCTCGCCGAGCTGGCTGAAGCTGCCGGTCACAGGCATGACGCCTTGCGAATCGCAAAACGCGCGCTGCGCAAGGATATTGATTTACGTGAATTCGCATACCCGGATATGCGCTCTGAAATGCGCGGCGTAAAAACGGACTTTGCTCTTGTTCACGCGCTGATGAGACAGGAAAGCGCGTTCGACGCAAAAGCGCGCAGTCATGCGGGAGCGCTCGGACTGATGCAGCTCATGCCCGCGACGGCGTCTGAAACGGCGCGGGAGTTGGGTTTGAGTCATCGCAAGGACTGGCTTACGGAGAAGCCTTCGTACAATATACAGCTTGGCACGGCCTATCTTGAGAAAATGCTGGACCGTTTCAACGGCTCGTATGCGCTGGCGCTTGCGGCCTATAACGCGGGGCCGGGGCGCGTTCCCGGATGGATTGCGGATTACGGCGATCCGAGAACGGGCGAGATCAACGAAATGGACTGGATTGAATCGATACCGATATACGAGACGCGCAACTATGTTCAGCGCGTTCTGGAGGCCGCTTATGTCTACAGGGATATGTTTGGTTACAATCATCCGCCTGTTTCTGCGACCCGGCTTTACGCCCAGGACGTAAACGCATACGGATATAATCCCTGAAAAGCGAAGTCTCATACTATAGGCTGCAATAAAAAAAGAAACGACAACCATTGACACTTAATCAAAAGTATTAAGTGTTTTGTAACGCCGCCAAAGATAAAGTATAAATGATTAGGAACCGTAATCATTGTGAAAAACTAGCATCGACATGAAACTCCTCCTCGCTGATGACCACACGCTGTTCAGAGACGCTCTTGTTCAGTACATAGAACGGGCTGAGCCGGGATCGGAAATCTCGGTTGCCAAGAGCCTTGATGGCGCAATCGAAATTCTTGAAAAGAAGCCTGAGAAGCCGGACCTGATACTGCTCGATTTCCGCATGCCGGGAATGAACCGGCTGGAAGGCCTGCGGCGCGTAAGGGAAGGGTGGCCGGACATACCCGTTGCGCTTTTGTCCGGGATGGCCGAAACGGAAGACGTAAAAGCCGCTATGGAGCTGGGGGCTATGGGATATTTCCCGAAAACATTGTCGGGACAAGCCCTGCTCAAGGCAATTCAGCTTGTAATGACGGGCGAGCGTTTTCTGCCGATTGAACGGGACACGAACGAAGTCATGCCGGCCTATTACCCGGACGGAGAAAACAACACGCTTTCACCGTACATACGCGCGCATGCTCCAGAAAACGGGAATTCCGAAGAAATAAATCTGACCAACAGGGAAAAAGAGGTTTTGACCTTTTTGCTGAGCGGCGTATCGAACAAGGAAATTGCGCGGGAAATGAATCTGCAGGTTGTGACCGTCAAACTTCACGTGCGTGGCATTTGCCGCAAGCTGGGCGCGAAGAACAGGACCCAGGCCGCGCTCAGGGCTATTGAACTTGGTCTGGTTCCTGCAAATGACGGCCGATGAAGGAATGAAAGAATCCCCGCTTTCCAGATGGAAAGAGTCGCGTTTTCTCGCTCCCGGGACAATTCTGCCCATCCTTTTTATTCTTGCGTTCAGCATGGCCGCTCTTAATCTTTCCGCGCGATTACTAGGAGAGGAGCGGGACGCGCTTAAAAGCATAGGGCGTCTTAACGCGTCGTTTTCAGATATTACGGAAGCGTATTACGCATTTGAGAGCGCGCTTGAAAACGCTGTCGAGGCAGGGGAGCGGGCGGATTTCACGCAGGCGAGACGGTCTTTTGGCAAGCTGTTGCGAGAGCTGAATGACCTAGATAGTTTTGTGAGCAACAGACAGAAATTTCCTCAGGATCTCACGCTTCATATAGAAAGATTGAAGGATGATCTGGTGCTCATTGACGCGTTTCTCGCGCGCATAGATGATCCTGACGCTGACCGGGACGAGATTTTAAGAAACGTTGAGATACTGAAAAGAGGCATACACGATTTGCTGGAAAAGCAGATACTGGGCGGGTTTATGGAGTCAAGACGGCATACCCAGCAACAGCGCCATAACCAGATCACCCTGTCGGTTTTTATTATGGGCTTGTCCGGATTCGTATTGATTGTCGTGCTGCTCGACAAGTTGTCGAAGCTGCGCCGGTTGAGCGCCGAGCGTCATGAAAACCTGCGCATGCTGGAGCAGCGGCTGATAGCGATGTCGAGCGCATTCGACAGCATGTGCGTCACGGATGCGGAAGGCCGGATAACCTATGTCAATGAATCCTTGCTGGTGCTCTACGAATACGAAAAAGAGGACGAGCTTCTGGGGCGGCCATGGACTGTGCTTTATGACGGTATACACTGTGAGTGGCTGCAGGAGGAAATCTTCCCGCTGCTGGAAGAAAAACCGCGCTGGGATGGACATACGATCGGCCAGAAGAGCGACGGGACCAGTTTTAATCAGGATCTTTCCCTGACCCGTCTGCCCGGGGGCGGATATATTTGCATCATAAGGGACGTTTCGGAGCTGATGCGGACGGAAGCGCTGTCCAAACGCAGGCTGGCGGCAATCGAGGCGGCCGCTGACGGCATAGGCATCTGTGATGAAAATCACAGGATTCTTTACCTGAACCAGGCGCTGATGTCCATTCACAGTCTCGGCGGATATGACCAATGGTCATGGCGCGGCAAACACTGGTCCGATATCTATGACAAAAACACGGCGCGGTATTTTAAAGAAGACATTCTGCCTGAACTGGCAAGAAGCGGACAATGGCGCGGCGAGCGTAAACTCTCCGGAAAAGACGGCGCTGAAAGCTGGGTGGACATATCTCTGACTGTTTTGCCGGAAGGCGGGTTTATCGGAACAACATCGGACGTGACCGGGCGAAAAAATTCGGAAAAGGAAAAGGCTGACCTTCAGGAGCAGTTTTACCAGGCCCAGAAAATGGAGGCGATCGGACGGCTTGCCGGCGGCATTGCGCACGACTTTAACAATATTCTTGCGGCTATTCTCGGTTACGCCGAGTTCCTGACCGAGGACCTGAAGAAGGACCCCGAAAAGAAAAAATATGCTGAAAATATACTGGCGGCCGGCGCGCAGGCGCGCCAGCTCGTGGAACAGATGCTGCAGTTTTCACGCCGCAAGGAAAGTGAAAAATCGCTGGTTGGGCTGTCCGAGGTGCTCAAGGATACGCTGGATATTCTTCACGCCAGTTTCCCGAAAACAATCGAAATCGAAACGGATATACGCATTTCCAGCGCGCATATCCGCGCAAATCAGACGCAGCTTGCGCAGGTGCTGATGAACTTGTGCGTAAACGCCAAGGACGCCATGTCGAATGACCACGGGCGGCTGGTTATTTCCTTTGACGAAGTCGAGGCCGATCCGGACCTGTTCGATGAAATGGTCGTGTCATACGAAACAGCCCGCGAAAACCTGCCCTCCATCAGGATAGACGAGCCTGAGCCCGGGCAGGCCTATCTTGAGCTCGGCCATCTGATCAAGGGGCATTCCTACGCCGTTCTCAGCGTCGAGGATACGGGGTCGGGGATGAGCAAGGCGATTATGCAACATATCTTTGAGCCCTTTTTTACAACCAAATCCGTTGACGAGGGAACGGGGCTGGGGCTTGCGAACGTGCACGGCATTGTTCTGGGTCACAGCGGCGCCCTGACGATCGAGTCAACTCTGGGGCAGGGAACGAGATTTGATATTTTCCTGCCGATTGAAACGCCGGAAAAGAAAATTCATGTCGTCGCCTCAGATGGCGATCTGGTCAGCGGCAGCGGACATATACTGGTTGTCGAGGATCAGGCCAATGTGCGCGAGATGCTCGTCACATCGCTCGAGCGATTGGGTTATGAATGCGCCGCCTGCAATTCCGGGGTCGAGGCCCTTGAAATTCTGAGGCAGGGCGACAGGACATTCGACCTTGTCGTTTCGGATCATAACATGCCGGTCATGACCGGGCTTGAACTGGCCGAGCAGGCGCGGATCGAATGGCCTGATCTTGGTTTCGTTATCGTGACGGGCTATACGATCGAGGCGCTCAACAGGGATATCAGCGAATATGAATCCATCCGCGCCGTTCTGCACAAGCCCGTTGACAGACAGCAGCTTTCCGTTGCGGTGAAAACGGCTATTTCCAGGGCGGCGTGAAGTACGAATTTTTCACAGCGCATTGATAAAAAACAACTAATTTTAAAAACATGCAGCTGCTCTGGTTTTTTTTATGAACGCTCTTATACTTATATAAGTAAAAAGTAATCAAACAAGAAATTAGCCATCATGGTGGAACTGACATGTGAGTTCGTCAAATTCGATCTCTTATCGAAAGAGCAGCTTCTGGAAAAATCGCGTCAGGCGCTGGAAGTTGTAACAAAAATTTTAGACAGAGCGCTTGAAAATAACGCCGGCCTGTTCATCGAAGATGGCAGAGTTAATGCTGGCGCCTTCAACAACTCAAGGACCCAGCGCATTGCGCATGCGATTGCATGGCTAAAGACGTACGCCGATACGCTTGAGGCTTCCGTTGATTTTGTGGAGAGGCTTGACAGTCAGGGAGAGCTCTCATGCACGGAGCGTTTGCTTCTGCAAACTGTAATGCATGAATATATTGGTGAAATAATGAACGGGATGCGCGCAAGCAGCACGGAAACTTTTTCATTGGGCATTCTTGGGTTCGACAAAGAAGAAATACGCGCCTTTGAAGATGAGGCAGGCGTATCTTACTTCCTGAATGAAGAGATTAGGTCGGCTGTTAAATCACAGCTTACAAGACAGCTGACTGACAACCTCGCTTCCGGCAAAGAGATGCTTGGGAAAAGCGGGCTGCCAGAAGAACTTGATGATCTGGCTGCCAGGATTAAGGATTTTGTCGCTGAGGAAATTACGCCGTACGCGCAAAGATGGCATCTTGAAGACGGTCTTATTCCTGAGAAAACGATCGAGGGCATGGCGGATATCGGCGTTTTCGGCCTGACGATTCCCAAAAAATACGGCGGAAGCGCCCGCGGTAAATTGGCCATGGCTCTGAGTACCGAGGAGCTGGCAAGTGTCTCTCTTGCCGCAGGATCAGTGCCAACGCGCTCGGAGATTATGGCTGAGCTTTTGCTTGTGGGCGGAACGGATCAGCAAAGAAACAATTATCTTCCCGGGCTTGCCAGAGGTGAAATATTCCCAACGATTGCCTTGACTGAGCCGGATGCTGGCTCTGATCTTGCTGCGTTAACGACAACAGCGACAAAAACAAATTCCCGGAGTTATTCAGTTGACGGGAAAAAACTCTGGAATGGTCATGCCGGTCGTGCCGACGTTATTGTTCTTTTGGCCAGAACGGATGCGGATAGCGCGGGACCTAAAGGCATTTCCATGTTTTTATTGCCGAAACGGCGCGGCGATTTTGAAAGCCCTTCAAGAAATCAAGGTTTGACGGGCAAGCGTATTTTGATGCCCGGATACCGGGGTATGGGGGCATATGAATTAACATTTGAGGGTTTTGTCGCTCCAAATGACAGCTTGCTTGGAGAAGAAGAAGGGCAAGGGTTTAAGCACATGATGCAGGCTTTTGAGCCGGCGCGAATACAGACGGCGGCGCGTGCAACGGGGGTAGCAAGGGCTGCTTTGGAGCACAGCCTTGGTTACGCCGCTTCCCGCCATCAAGCCGGACAACCCATTGTTAATTTTGACCGCATCAGTGACAAAATTGCCCGTATGGCGGCGGAAACTTTCGCCGTTCGCCAGCTGACCTATAAAGCAGCGCTGAAAAAAGATCAGGGAGAGCGTTCCGACATGGAGGCAGGGACGGCAAAAATGCTTGCGCCACGGGTAGCCTTTGACGCGGCTTCTGACGGTATGCAGATATTTGCAGGCGCGGGCTACAGGTCAGAAGAAGATATTTCCCGCATTTTTGTTGATTCTAAAGTGCTCAATATTTTTGAGGGCGCTGGCGAAGTTCAGGCCTCTATCATAGCAAGGCGCATGATTGAGCAGCATCTGGAACAATAAAATCTAACGCGATCCGCGGCCCTCGCGCCACCATGCGAAAACGAGCGCGAGCAGTATGCCGGTTACGGCCAGCCAGGTCGGAAAGAGCGGCGTTGAACGGATGCCGGAAACGATGTAATCGTTATTGCGTTTCAGCGCGGCCCAGCCATTTCCGGCGAAACGGCTGCTGGTCGCGGGCAGGGCGCGAATATCAGGAACGCCGTCTTCCGCAGCCCAGACGAAGCCGCCGCCGCTGTGATCGACGACGCGGTCGAGAACGTCTTCCGTCGTAATCAGGCTTTCGCGTTCTTTTTTGCGCAGGGCGCCAACAATGCCGAAGCGCACGATTTCATTGTTTTCAAAGGCGTAAACGCCATTCTGGTCGGCCGTGATGACGGTTTGCGCCCAGCCGTCTTCAGCCCCGGGCATGTCGATATTCTCGGTTTCGCCGTTCGGCTTCGTCATGCGGACAGGTCCGGAGTCTTGCGCGATTGCCCGCCGTCTTATTGTGATCTGGTTGCCGTCCACGCGCACGTCAATCGCGTTTTCATCCAGCTCCGGCTCTTTCATCAGCCAGTGCATCAGGCGTCTCAGGATTTCATAGTGCGGGCCGCCGCCCTCGTATCCGCGGGCCCAGAGCCAGATCTGGTCGCTGCCAAGCTGCGCGACGCGTCCCTCGCCGACGCGGTCTAAAATCAATAAGGGCTTTTCGTCTTCGCCGTTCATCAGAACGTCGCCTGACTGGACGTTCAGCGGGATTTGCCGCAGCCATGGCCCCATGCCGCCGCCCAGGTTCTGGGTCACGGGATGCAGTTGTCCTGTATCGGTAAGCTCCGGCATGAAACGTTTTTCAATAACCGTTCCCGTCGGCGCGGCGGGCAGGATCGTTCGCAGGGAGGTGTTGTAAATGGAGAGATCATTGCTGGCGAAATCAGGGCCGCTGGCGACCAGCAAGGCGCCGCCCCGCGCCACGTAATTGGCGATATTGGTAAAATAGCGCCGGTTGATCAGCGTATGCAGTCGAAAGCGGTCAAAGACGATAAGATCAAAATCATTGAGTTTCGTATCGAATAACTCGCGCACGGGAAATTCGATCAGGGCGCGTTCCCGCAGCGGCGTGCGGTCCCGCTTGTCGGGCGTTCTGAGAATGGTGAAATGAATAAGGTCAATCCCGGGATCGGATGTCAGAATATTCCGCCAGGTTCGCTCGCCGATATAGGGTAGGCCGGATACGAGCAAAACCTTGAGCCTGTCGCGTATGCCGTTTGTAACAAAGGTTACGGCGTTGTTCTCGTGCGTGATCTCGCCGTCCAGCGTATTTGCCCGCAGCTCGAAGACATTCTGGCCGGCATGGCCGACCTCGGCTTCTATCGTTTGTTCCTCGCCGACCGGGACAGTCCGGACGATCGGCCTGCCAAGGCCGGGCTGTAGCGTGACAGTCGCATTGCGCGCGTCCGTATTGGCGTCGCGGACGATATAACGGATCGTTATGCTTTGTCCTACAATCCCGTAAGCCGGGGCGTTGAGAATGTCGATCTGCCGGTCTTTTTCGTCTTTATCGCCACTGAGCAGGACATGAACGGGGCCGTAATCCGCATGCGTTTCCGGGTTTTTCGGCGCGTCATGGATTTGTCCGTCCGTGATCATGAACACGCCCGCGCGCCGGCTTTCAGGGACGTCGGCCAGAGCCGCGTCGAGGGCGGAAAACAGGCGCGTTCCATCCGCCGTATCGGGCGGGGCGCGGATGACGCGCGTCTCGAGGCCTTCGATCGCATTCAGCTTTTCAACTATCCGGTCCGCCGCCTCGTTTGTGACCTGAGTCCGTTGGCCCACGCTTTGGCTGCCGCTTTCATCGATCACCATGGCGGCGACGTCGCCGACAGGTTCGCGCTCCTCGCTCAGAACGGATGGATTCAGAAGCGCGACAAAGAGAATGGCCAGCGCGATCACACGCCCTGTAAATGCGCGCGGCTGCCGCCAGAGAGAGGCCAGCGCGACTACTGCCGCGAATATGCCAAGAGCGATCAAAGCCTCGTGCGCGACGAGCGGCTGAAAATGTATGGAATAAACGACGTCGCTTTGCATTTGTTATTGCCCCAGACGCTCGAGAATATGCGGAATATGCACCTGATCGGCCTTGTAATTGCCGGTCAGCGCATACATCAGCAGGTTGACGCCGAACCGGAAGGAATATTCCTGCTGGCGCGTGCCGTTATTCAGATGCGGACTCGTGGCGCCGCCGCCGACGCTTTCCGCCGACCATGCGTAGGCCCAGTCATGACCGCCGACAATGACGGAAGACACGCCGTCTTTGCCCGGCGCGCTGCTTTGCTCGACCCAGATCGTTCCGCCCTCATAACGGCCCGGCATAGTCTTCAGAAGATAAAAAGAACGCCTGAGGACGTGATCGTCCGGGATATGCGCAAGCGCGGGCACGTCGAGCGAGGCGGTAATCCGGCGCAGAGCCTGCGCGTTGCGGGTTGCGCTGACATTGCCGCGGGCGATGTGGCTATCGCGGGTGTCGAACAGAATTGTGCCGCCGTGATCGAGATAATGCTGCACGTTGCGCTGCGCGTTTACGGAAAGGGCCTGCGCGTCGGCCGTCACGGGCCAGTAGACCAGCGGGAAAAACAAAAACAGTTCGCTTTCCGGTTCCAGCGCGACAACGCCCTGCGGTTCGGCGGATGTGCGCGCCGTCATCACTTTCGCAAGGTTCTCAAGGCCCTTGCGGCTGGTGGCGTCGACCTGGGGATCGCCGGTTTCGATATAGGCGAGATACAGCGCGGAAGCGTAAGTGACGTCATTGCTTGCGTACGCCTTTGGCATGAAGATCAGGCAAATCAAGAGGACCAGCGGCAAGGCCGCTTTGCCGCGCGTATTTCTGAAGAAAGAAGCGAACGGTCCCGCAGACGTTAAGGCCAGCATGACAATCCAGTCGATAACAAACAAAAACGCCGCAAGATAAAGCAGGGCGGGACGCAGGTCAGTCTCAAAATTTCTGTCGTAACTTCTTTCACTGATTCCCGTTCCCGGGTTTTCCGCAATGCGCATGCGGATATCGCCGTCGCCGAGATTAAAGGCGGCCCTGTACCCGCCGCGCCCGTAAATGCCCGGCGGATGCGCCGGGCCGGGCCGGAGGGTTTCAAGCGCGTCCGCGGGAACAGGCTTGACGGTGGGGCCGGGCGCGGCCAGACGTCCAAACCCGTCCATCACGCGCAGGGGCTGGAGCGCGCCGCCCGGCCTTGCCGCTTCAGCCGGATTGCCGGAAATGTCCAGAAGCCTTTTGAGCATTTGCACGTAAAGGCCGGACAGAGCCAGATCGGACCACTCGGCGTCCGCGCTTGTATGAAAGAATACGAGAAATCCCTCGCCTTTCGGGCCTGCAGTGACAAGCGGCGTCCCGTCTTCCAGGCGCGCCCAGGTCCTGTCCTCGAGTTCGGCCGAGGGATTGGCGAGAATCTGCCTGTTGACGCGGATATCCGGCGGAACGGAAATGCCGAAAAACGGGCTTGTTTCCTCAAACGCGGCAATAGCGGAAGGCTCATCCCAGGTTAATGCCCCGGACAGGCTGCGGTCCGCAGGCCTGATATCCACGGGCAGAAGGTATTTTTCGCTTCTGTTATCGGCCATATTCGGGCCGGCGAAACGCGCGAGCATGCCGCCCGCCATTACCCATTCCTCCAGAGCCGTTAAATCCGCCGCCGTAAGCGAACCCGTATCGGGAAGCATGATGACGCCGGGTTTTGCCGCCAGTACTTCCGTTAGCGTCCCCGTAACAAGATTCGCATAGGGCGAGAGCGCCTGTTCCAGATAATAGCTGCTGCTGGTCAGCGGCGCGCTGTCCGCCTGCTCCGCGCCGCTTAAAACGCCTACGGTCCTGTAAGCGCCCGCATTCGCAAAGTAGTAGACGGCCCCCGCGCCGGCGCGTCCGGCAATCTGGATATGCGAAATCTCGCCGCGCATTTCCGGCGGCGTATCAAAGACAATATTGCGTTCCTTGCGGTTGTCCGAAAGGCTGACGCTTTGCGAATCAATAATACGCCCGCGCCCGGAGAGCAGCTGAACAGTTACGCGCATATTATCCGGCATGCCATAGGCGGCGGAAACGAACGCCCCGGGCAGAGGGGAATATTCATCAAGCGGCCTTAAAAGGATCGGAAGCTGCTCGGCTTCAGGGCGAAGATAAGCCATCTGGCCGCTGGACTGCAACTGGCGCGCCAGATTTTCAAATCCGTCTCCATCAAGCCCGGCGCCCAGAAAATGCGTTTCCGTACTGCCCGTCGTTTTTGCTTCTCTGACCTTGTCCCGAAGCTCTTCGTAATCAGCCGCCCAGGGGCGAGGGGTAAGATTATCAAGCCGCGTCAGCGCCTGCCCGGCTTCCAAAGGCCCCAAAACAAGCGGCTCCGCATTCTTGTCCGGTTCCGGCGCCGTCGTTAGCAGCCATATTTCGCGGTCTGCGCGCCCGGCCTGCGCAATGATTTCCCTTGCCGTGTCTCTTTGCTGCTGCCAGATATTGGCGGCGTTCCAGCCGTTATCAAGAACAATCCGAACCGGCCCGCTTGTCTGCATCAGGGTTTTGGCTTCGTTCAAAACGGGATGCGCCAGCGCAAGGATCACAAGCGCGGCGATGAGAATCCGAAGCAGCAAAATCCACCACGGCGTCCGCCCGGGGGTCTTTTGCTCCGGGACCAGCCCTTCAAGAAAACGCGCGGTCGGCAGGAATATAATCTGCGGCGCGGGCGGTAAAATCCGCAATAAAAGCCACAGGACCGGCAGCGTTACGAGCGCGCTCAAAATCCACGGGTTGAGAAAGCTTAAGGCGGAGATAAACGCGGCCATCAGCTGAACGCCTCCTGCCTGTAGTTCTCGGGCGAAAATTCCGCCCACACGTCGTGCAAGGTTTCGCCGACAGGCGTGTCCGTCCGGTGCAGGCAGTAGAGCCAGCCGCGCTCCCGGCAGGCGTGGCTGACCGCCGCGATATGCGTCTGTATGCGCTCCTTGTACGCTTCGCGCACGTCAGTGACCGATTCTATTTCATGGCGTCGCGTGCGGTTCGAATCATGAAACAGCGCGCGCCCCGTGTAAGGCAGTTCCAGCTCCGCCGGATCAAGAACCTGTATCAAAAGTCCCGCGCCGGCGGAATTGTTCAACTCGCGCAAGGCGTGGCTTGTTTCCTCCGGCGGCTCCAGAAAATCTCCGGCCAGTACGGCGGTATGTCCGCGCGGCAGGGACTGCAGGTCGTTGAGATCAGGCAGCGCCTTGTTGGCGGCTATGCTTTCAGAAAGCTGTTCAGCGAGCCTGCGCAGCGCGTGTTCGCTCTTGCCGGGACGGCGGTTGCCGCCGATTAATGCGACCTGTTCGCCGCCGCGCGTCATCAGGAGCGCAAGCGCGAGCACAAGAAGCGCGGCGTTCTCGGCCTTGGTTTTGACTTCTCCGCCTGAGGCGAAGCGCATCGAGGGGCCGCCCGCGCACCACAGGCAAACGCTTTGCGCGCTCTGGCGTTCTTTTTGCCGGATAAACAAACGGTCGCCCTTGGCCGATTGCCGCCAGTCGATGTCCTGCGGACTGTCGTAAGTCTCGTAATCGCGGAACTGCCAGAAATTCTCGCCGACGCCCGGGCGGCGCAGCTTGTGCCCGCCGCTCAGGACGTTCTCCGCCGCTTTTTCCGCCGCCGCGACAAGCGCGGGCAGATCGGAAATCGCGGCTTCCGCTTCGTTGCGCATGTCTGTGGGGGAAGGATGTTTCATGTTTCCTCAGTCGTCAGTGGAAAGTTGGCGGTTGGCAGTTGGCAGTCATATCAGGGACTGCTAACTGTCCACTTCCTACTGCCAACTACAATCCCGCCCGCATCTCCGCAATCACGTCGCGCAAATGGACGCCGTTCGCGCGCGCCTTGTAACTCAGCGCCATGCGGTGCTTCAGAACTGGCTCGGCCAGCGCCAGCGCGTCTTCCGGCGATGGCGCTGGACGTCCTTCAAGCAAGGCCTTGGCGCGGCAGGCGAGCATCAGAGCCTGCGAGGCGCGCGGTCCCGGGGCCCAGACGACGTATTCGCGTACAAGCTCGGGAGCCTCCTCGACTGGTCGTCCCCGGCGCACGAGCGTTAATATCGTCTCGACAACCTGTTCGCCGATGGGCATGTCGCGCACAAGCGCCTGCATCTCCATTAAATCCTTGTCGGAGGCAATCGCGTTGACCTCTTTTTGCTGGCCCGTCGTCGTCGCCATGATGACGCGGCGCTCCGTATCGAGATCCGGGTAGCCAACGTCCACCTGCATCAGAAAGCGGTCGAGCTGCGCCTCGGGCAGGGGATATGTGCCTTCCTGCTCGATCGGGTTTTGCGTGGCGAGCACATGGAAGGGTTTGGGCAGGTCATGATTCTTGCCGCTGACGCTGACCTGCTTTTCCTGCATCGCCTGCAACAGCGCCGATTGCGTACGCGGGCTGGCGCGGTTGATCTCGTCGACCATCAGGAATTGCGCGAAGACGGGGCCTTCGATAAAGCGGAACGCGCGCTTGCCCTTGTCGCTTTCCTCCAGCACTTCAGAGCCCAGAACGTCGGCGGGCATCAGGTCCGGCGTACACTGAACGCGCGATGACGTAAGGCCCAGAACCTTCGCGACTGTGTCGACAAGCAGCGTTTTCGCAAGACCCGGCACGCCGATCAGGAGCACATGCCCGCCGGATAGCAGCGTAACCAGCGTTTGATCGACCACGCGGTCCTGTCCCAAAATAACGGCTCCGATTTCCTTGCGGATGTTTTGCAGCGTGTCCGCGCTTTTTTCAAAGGCCTCGATCGTTTCGGCTTCCGCCGTGGTTGTCTGTGCTGGGGTCACTGTGGCTTTTCCTCTGATTTTCTCTTATAAATCGATATGCTCTAATGTAGTTTTGTAAACGCATGTTTGCACCCTTTTTTATATATGACTTATGCAAGAATGCGGCTTAATCTGCGGCAGGGGACATCAATAAAGGCCCGTCAGGGCCTATTGTGTCCCCATAGGCTTTATTCCCTGCGGGGACACGATAGCGGCTTCGCCGCTTTATCATGTCCCCCTGGGTTGCTTGTACACTGAAAAGACGAACAATGGAACATCAGGCGCAAAAACATTCCGAACCCGATGACGGCGATTTTACGATCGATTACGAGGGGAACTGGTGGCACCGCGGTGGCAGGATCAACCGCGATGCGCTGGTGAAATTATTCTCGGATCGCGCGCTGAAACTGATCGACGGCGAATACTGGCTGAAAACGCCGACCGAGGCCTACCGCGTTCATGTTGAAGACGTGCCTTATGTCTTTGTCAATTACCGCATTGATAACCCCGGCAAGCCGGATCAGGTTATTCATCTGACGACGAATATGGACGAGACGATTACGCTGGGCGCTGATTGCCCCCTGATCGTCGACGGCGGGCCGGGGCAGGGCGTGATTCTGTTTTACGCCGAAGTGCGCGACGGGTTACGCGGGCGCTGTAACCGCGCCGTGAATTACGACCTGATCGCGCATGCGATGGAAGAAGACGGCTCCGCCCTGATCATCCGCAGCGGCGGGGCGAAATTCACCGTCATGCCGGATGATTTTTAGGTTTTTTAACCGCGAATGAATGGGAGTATATTTTTGTGAATCGCAAAGACGCGAAGGCGCAAAGTTTTTTTTATGCTTTACGCGCGAAGCGCGTATGAAAACCTGTAGTTTTAGTGCGCCTTCGGCGCGAATAAAATGGCATTCTTCGCGTCTTCGCGTCTTTGCGTCTTTGCGATTCAAAGATATTTCTGTTAATTCGCGGTTTAAAAAAACATGCTTTTAAAACCCGCCAAAACAATAACCCCGCCCGCATGGATGACCGCGCCGGAAACGCGGGCCGTGATGGATGCGCTGAACGCCGGCGCCGCAGAGCCGCGAGGCCTGTTTGTCGGCGGCTGCGTGCGGGACGCGCTGTTAGAAACTGGCGATGACGACCCGGACATCGACATCGCCACCATTCATACGCCGGACAAGGTCACGGAAATTCTAGAAAACGCCGGGCTTAAGGTGATTCCGACGGGCATCGATCACGGCACGGTGACGGCTGTTTCGGGCGCGCGGGTTTTTGAAATTACAACTTTGCGCAAGGACGTTGAAACGGACGGACGACGCGCGGTTGTCGCCTTTACGGATGACTGGAAGATCGACGCGCAACGCCGTGATTTTACAATGAATACGGTGCTCGCGGATGCGCAGGGGCAGGTTTACGATCCGCTTGGCGATGGCCTTGCCGATCTTGAGGCGCGGCGCGTGAAGTTCGTCGGCGACCCGTCCACGCGAATCGCGGAGGATACGCTTCGCATTCTGCGGTTTTTCCGCTTTCATGCGCAGATTGGCGCAAGCGATCCGGATGCGGACGCCCTAAAGGCCTGCCGGGACGCGGAGCCGAAAATCGTGACGCTGTCCGGCGAGCGCATTACGCAAGAGTTCCTGAAACTGCTGAATGTTCTGGACCCTACGGAAACGCTGACCCTGATGGCGGACAATCACATTTTATCCACAGTGTTGCCCACAGAGTTTGATATTGCGTCATCCCGGCGAACGCCGGGATCTGGCGGAGGTAAAGCGCAAGAAGCCGATTGGATTCCCGCCTTCGCGGGAATGACAATATGTGATGCTTTTCGGACCTTGTGCGCGCTGCAAAACGACATGCGGCTGCATTCGGTCTCGGCGCGGCTTTTTGTTTTGATCGGCATGGACGCGGATAATCTAAACGCGCTGGAAACGTCGCTTGTTCTCTCCAGTGCGATGAAAAAGGAAATCGCGCTGATCGGCGAAGCGCTGGCGCGTTTCTGTAATGGTTCAATAAAGTCCGATAAGGAATTGATTTACCGTTATCCGCGCATTGTGGCCGGGCAGGTTTTTTTGTTGTCGCGTCTTTTGACGTCATTCCGGCGTAAGCCGGAATCTGGTCACGAGAGAGCTGCGCTCGGTCCCGGCTTGCGCCGGGATGACAACGAAGAGAATTTGGAGGAGCAAATCCGTCTGCTCAAAACATGGCTGCCGCCCGCGTTCCCCTTAAACGGTCAGGACGTGATCAATGCGGGCATTGCCCCCGGCCCGGAAGTCGGCCGAATCCTTGCGCAAATCGAGCAATGGTGGATCGACCGGGATTTCGAACCGGGCAGGGAGGCGTGCCAAAAACTCCTACTCACTTCTCTTTTTTAAAAAGATTAGAAGGTATCAGCCTAATTTGTATTCGGGCGTGCTGTTGCCTGTCACCGGGCAAACCACTGTTCTTCCAGTTTTCTCCAGACGCCCGCCAGCTATCACTTCTCTCTCAGTATATCTTCCAAGAGAATCGCCCACTTCTCTAGCAAACTCTCTATCGTAATCTGGGGCTGGGTTCATCTTAGGTGGTTTTTCATTAGATCTGAGATTCATCTCATGCACTCCTCTTATCTATTACCGTTGAACAAAGTCGTGGTCTAACGCCACTTTTGCCCCCTGTATGACTGAAAGGGGAGAAAAAAGCAAGTTGTTTTTGATTTTTTGGAAAGAGTTATGCGCGTGCGGATACCGCGCTTATGGCTTAGCTGTGTTCCAAATGTTCCAGATCATCGTTGACAAGTTCGAGAGCGGTATTGCCGAGCAGGTATTTGACATGCGCAACCCTGTTGAACATTTCCTCTATGGTTTCTCTCATTCCAGGCGCGAGCGCATGCATAGAGAATTTAAGCCTTACGCCCAGGGAGCCCAGCTTTTTACGGTCCCTTTCGGTCATATTGCCTATGTCATAGGAAATCACAGAGTTTGTAGCCATATCTTCCTCTTAATGTTATGAGAATTTTACGCTTTCGCGCGGCAAAAATCAATTCAGTTCGGTTAAGGTGTTGTTGCGGAATAATGAATTGCCCCTCAACCAATCTCGGCTATGGCTTTTCCTATAAGAAAAGCCAAGCCTCGCTACCCTCTCTCAAGGGAGAGGGGTTTTCATGGTGCGCTCTTGTTTCCCTCTCCCCCGGGAGAGGGAGGGGCCCGGCGAAGCGCGTAGCGCGAAGACGGGAGGGTGAGGGGGGTCCGCTTCCCGCTTCTCGCTTCTCGCTTACCTACCCCCACTTCACTTCCGGCGGCATGGACATGAGGACGGCTTCGGGGTTGCCGCCGGTTTGCAGGCCGAATCTCGTGCCACGGTCATAGAGAAGATTGAATTCGACATATCTGCCGCGCTTGATCAGGAGCGCGTCCCGTTCTTCCCTCGTCCATTCTTCGTTCAGATGCCGCCGGACAAGCTCCGGATAAATGAACAAAAACGTCTCGCCGAGGTCTTTTGTGAAGGCGAAATCAGCCAAATCGTCGCCGGAATTGAGGTCATCATAGAATATGCCGCTGACGCCGCGTGGCTCGCCCCGGTGCGGCAGGAAGAAATACCGGTCGCACCAGGCGCGGTATTCCGGGTATGAAGCCACTTTGTGCCGGTCGCAGCAGTTTTTCAAAGCCTCGTGAAAATCGTAAGTATCCTGCTTGTCCGGAAAGGCCGGCGTCAGATCGGCTCCGCCGCCGAACCAGCGCACGGACGTCTCGATAATGCGCGTGTTCATATGCACGGCCGGGATATGGGGCGAATGCATATGCGCTACGACCGATATGCCGCAGGCGCGGAAAAAACCGTCATTGTCGGCGGCTCCGGGAATTTCCTTCGCGAATTTTTCGGGGAAGCTTCCGTAAACGTTCGAGATATTCACGCCGACTTTTTCAAAGACGCGGCCTTTCATCGCCGACATTTCGCCGCCGCCGCCGGGCGCGCCGTCCTTGTTGGTCCGCTCCCAGCTTTTGCGTTCGAATGTTCCGGCGTTCATGCCCGCGTTCGGGCCGCTTTCGAGTTCCTGTTCCAGCGATTCGAACGCGCCGCAGAGCCTGTCACGAAGCTCCGCGAACCAGTCCCACGCCTGCGGGAAGACGTCTTCCGTTGCGGTTTTAATCTTTGTCTTCTGCGCTTTCAAATGCTCACCTGTTTGTCATCCCCGCCTGCATTACGCCGTTTTACGGCTTCATTTGCGGGGATGACGCCATTGTAGAAGTTATCTATAAAAACCATTCACCTGTCTTAACGCCTCCCCGGCGACCATGGCAAGGGAGGTGACGACGTTCATCGACCGCGCGCCGCGCGCCATGGGTATGAATATGCGCGCATGCGCCTGAGCATGAATCTCTTCCGGGACGCCCGCGCTTTCGCGGCCCGCGAGAAGAATATCGTTCTCCTGAAACGAAAATTCAAGATAGGGCAGGGCGGCTTTTGTGGTCAGTAAGACCACGCGCTTGTCCGCGTTTTCGCTTTTAAAAGCTTCCCAGTCCGCATGCCGCGCGACGTTGGCAAGCTCGGCGTAATCCATTCCGGCGCGGCGGATTTTCTTATCGTCCCAGACAAAGCCGCAGGGTTCGATAATATCGAGCGGCAGGCCGAGACAAGCGGCGAGCCGCATCGCGGCCCCAGCGTTTTGCGGGATGTCAGGCTGGTAAAGGGCGAGGCGCATTATTCATTGTCTATAGGATCGCGCCGCTTACGGCAATTCTCTTTTCCGGTCTTTCGCGGCAGGAAAAACGCATTTATAGTCTGATAAAACCGAGTTTTCGTTATGACTGAACATTCCTCTCCTGATCCGGGCCGCCGCGAATTTCTGACTTTTAGCCTGAAAGTCGCCGGTTTTTGCGTTCTTGGCGCGGCGGCGTGGCCGGTTTTGCGCTCACTGGACAAGGGCGATCAGCCTTGGACCGGGCCGCCTGTGACGGTTGATCTGTCCGGCATTGATCCCGGCGGCTCGAAAAAAGTGCTCTGGGGTGGCAAGCCCGTCATTATTCGCCGCCGCACGGCGGAAGAAATTCAGGAAGCAAGGCAGGCGGAGATTGACGCCTTCCGTCACCCGCAAAAAGACGACGCTCGCGTTCAAAGGCCTGAATGGCTTGTCGTCGGTCTGACCTGTACGCATCTGGCCTGCCTGGTGTCCGAGAGAGATACGGGTTTCAAATGCAACTGTCACGGTTCATACTTCGATTTGTCCGGGCGCGTTCTGGGCGGGCCGGCTCCGAAAAATCTCGTGGTCCCGCCATACGCGTTTCTTGACGAAAACACGATACGCATCGGCGCGCCGGAGGGTGAAAAAGATGTCTGATCACGATAACGCCCTCGTCAAGTGGATCGACGCGCGCCTGCCGGTTTTTACGATTTTCCGCAGGCATTACGTCGATCACATGCTGCCGCGCCGCATGAACAAAAGCTGGAGCTTTATTGTCTCCATCATGATGGCGCTCGTCATGCTCTCGGGCTTTTTTCTGGCTTTGCATTACGTTCCGCATGCGGACATGGCTTTTGCGCTCTACAAGGACATGCTTGCAGGCGGCGAGGGCGCGTTCTGGCACAAGCTGCATGCGCACGGCGCGTCGTTCTTTTTTGTCGCCCTTTACGTTCATATATATCTCGGGCTTTTACATCGTAGTTACCGCAAGCCGTTCGAACTGGTCTGGATTTGCGGCGTCGTGGTTTTCCTGCTTATGATTGTCACGGCATTGACGGGAGAAACGCTTTCCTACGATCAGGACGGCGGCTGGGCGGGCGTGGTGAGCGCCAATATGCTGACGGCCATTCCTGTAATCGGGGACGATCTGACGCGCGCCGTTCTGGCTGGAAATACGGTGACAACGGCGACGCTGGCGCAGTTCTATGTACTGCACATTGTTTTGCCTTTCGCGGCCCTGCTGTTTGTCTTCCTGCATATCTGGTCCCTGCGCGCCGGGCTCGGGCAAAAAGACAAACCGGCGAAGCATGCTGAAAACCCTGACATGGTTCCATTTCATCCGTATCACACTTATAAGGGGCTCATCTGGACGGGAGCCTTTTTAATCTTTTACGCCGCTGCGGTTATTATTATTCCGGCCGGCCCGGAAAACCCGGAAAAATTCAACCCTCTGGAAATGCCGGATTATGTCGGATCGGCTTGGTATCTGGTGCCTTTTTACGGCCTGCTGCGCGCCGTCAATTTCGGGGTCAATGCTTATATCGCCATTGCGCTTGTCCTGTTCTTTTTTGCGCTGAGATTTCTTTATTTCCGCGAAGATGCCAAGGGAATGAAAGCGCGGATTTTCGGCGTCGCCGGAATTGCTTTTTTCCTTCTGGGTTACGTGAGCCAGTTTTATGCCTATGGCGCATTTCCGCTGTCGGGTTTTATGCTGATACCGGCCAAAACGCTCGGGCTTTTGATGTTTGTTTTTATGTTTGTATTACTGCTTGCGTTGCCGTGGCTCGACCCATCCAGCCGCAAAAATAAGTTTGCGGAGCATATTCGCAGGCCCTGTCTTGCCGGCGTTGCCGTTTCGCTGGCGCTTCTTGGCGTTTGCGGAAGCATACCCGTATCACCTGTTTCAATTGCCGTCGGCCAGGCTGGCCTGGGCTATCTTTTTGTCTGGGGGCTGGTTTTATTGCCCTGGCTTTCGGGACGGCGACCGTCTGAAAAGAGGACAAAATAGGTGAGCGCGCCAGGGTAATCGCGTGAGAAATATCTGATAGGCGATGAGATTTATGATTCAC
>CAZCIB010000017.1:0-46117 GCA_964498755.1 uncultured Pseudobdellovibrionaceae bacterium
CCATGATGCGTAAAATACTCTCCGCTTAACATAAGCTCACGCGATTCCCCTGTTGGATAAGTCTAATCTTGTTGCAAATCCATGCAATTACTGAGACACTTTCATGTTAAAGCAACTCTAAAAAAGACAAAAGTCTTTCTTGCTCCCGCCCATGACTCTGCTTGAACTTTTACTTCTTTATATCGCCTTCAGGGCAAAGCACTACGCGTGCGATTTTCTTTTGCAAACAGACTGGATGGCCCTGACCAAGGGAAAGCCGGGCCGGGAAGGCTACAAGGCGCTATTTTCTCATACGGCGCTGCACGCAATCGGAACGCTTGTAATCACTCTCATTTTTGCGCCCGCATTCTGGTGGCTGGCTCTGGTGGATTTCATCATTCACAGCGTCGTGGATCGGCTGAAGGGGATATTCACCTGGGGTAATCAGTGGACGCCAAACGACACGGTATTTTGGTGGACGTTCGGTCTGGATCAGGAGGCGCATAATTTTACGCATCTGACGTACATTGTGCTGATTGTCGTTTTTTCAGGCGGGATCGTCGCGTAAAGGCCTTGACAACAAAGACGTAAAGCGTGTATTTCATCTTTTCACTCGGAAATCAGGTGATGTTATGAAAGTCGTAAACTCGATCAAGACGTTGAAAAACCGCCACCGTGAATGCCGCGTCATTCGCCGCAAAGGACGGACATACGTGATTAATAAAACCAACCCGCGTTTCAAGGCGCGTCAGGGTTAAGCTGATATTTGAGTTCAGGTTTGCCGGGAGCGCATTTTTTGCGCTCTTTTTTCATGTCCAAGGCATGGGGATAACCCAAAAAACACTTGATGCGGAAAACGATCCGGTCTGATATAAGCGTCTTTATACAGTTTATAAAAGGAAAAGCTCTTAACACATGTTTTCCAAGCTCTTCGGGTTTATGTCCGCCGACATGGCGATTGATCTTGGCACGGCCAATACGCTTGTTTACGTGAAGGACCAGGGTATCGTTCTGAATGAGCCTTCGGTCGTGGCCATTTCCATGGCCAGCGGCAAAAAGCAAATCCTCGCCGTTGGTAACGAGGCCAAGCAGATGTTGGGCCGTACGCCCGGAAATATTGTTGCGATCAGACCCTTGCGCGACGGCGTTATTGCTGACTTTGAAGTGACCGAGGCGATGATCAAGCACTTCATCCGGAAAGTGCACAGCCGAAGCTCCTTCGTCTCTCCGAAAATGATTATCTGCGTGCCTTCCGGGTCAACGGCCGTAGAGCGGAGGGCCATTCAGGAGTCCGCCGAAAGCGCGGGCGCAAGCGAAGTGCATTTGATCGAAGAGCCGATGGCTGCCGCGATTGGCGCGGGATTGCCGGTCACGGAGCCGACGGGATCAATGGTGGTGGATATCGGCGGCGGCACGACTGAAGTCGCCGTGATTTCGCTGGGCGGCATTGTCTATGCGCGTTCCGTCCGGGTCGGCGGCGATAAAATGGATGAAGCGATTATCGCTTATATCCGCCGCGTGCATAATTTGCTCATCGGCGAGAGCACTGCAGAACGCATCAAAAAAGAAGTCGGCTCGGCCTGTTCTCCCGGCGACGGGGAGGGAGCGGGCATGGAAATCAAGGGCAGGGACCTTATGAATGGCGTACCCAAGGAAATCCTTGTGACAGAACGTCAGATTGCCGAGAGTCTTGGCGAACCCGTTGGACAAATCGTCGAGGCGGTCAAGGTGGCTCTTGAGCACACGGCTCCTGAGCTTGCCGCCGATATTGTTGAAAAAGGGATTGTTTTGACCGGGGGCGGGGCGTTGCTGGCCAATCTTGATTATGTCTTGCGGCATGCGACCGGGCTCGCCGTGACCATTGCCGATGATCCTTTGTCTTGCGTTGCTCTTGGCACGGGGCATGCGCTTGAAGAGATCAAGGCCCTTAAAAACGTTCTGATTGGCGCGTATTAAGTTTATTTTCAACAATAAGCTTATAATAAATAAAGGTAACGCATTGCAGGGACTTGCTTTTCGAAGTACCTTATAAATAGAGGCGATTTGCCGGAATCCCGGACATTCGCAAATAGGTGGGGACTTTTTTTGTGAAGCCGCGCAGATGGATATTTCCAAGTAAGGTTGCTCCGTTTCAGGGTTGGAATGGCGCATTTTCGGCCTTCTTTTTTGTACTGGCCTCGCTGATCCTTTTGGCCGTGTCCGGACTTCGACCGGGCATGCTTGAGCCTTTGCGCATGAAAACCGCCGAACTGACGGCGCCGGCGCTGGGGACTGTCAGCCGTCCCTTTCACGATCTTGCCGTGGTTATCGAGGACGTCGCCGGAATTGCGAACCTGCGCGCGGAAATTGCCGCCTTGCAACAGGAGAACGCGCGCCTTAAAGCCTGGTATCAAACCGCGATGATGCTGGAAACCGAGAACAAATCCTTGCAGGAACTGTTAAACGTTAAGCTCGATCCCCGTTATTCTTTCGTAACGGCTCGTGTGATCACGGACCCGTCCAGCTCTTTCGTGCACAGCATTATCGTGAATGCCGGGGAAAATGACGCAGTTCAAAAGGGACAGGCCGTCCTGTCTGGCGACGGCCTTGTCGGGAGGATTGTCGAGGTAGATAAAAATGTGGCGCGCGTATTGCTGCTGAACGATATGAATGCGCGCATTCCCGTAATGATAGCGGAGAGCCGCCACAAGGCTATTATGACCGGAACGAACCGGAAGCAGCCTGTTCTGAACTATCTTTCAGGCGACGTCGCAATTGAGGCCGGCGCGCGCGTCGTCACCTCCGGTGATGGCGGCGTCTTGCCGCCGGGGCTTCCCGTTGGCGTCGTGAAAAAAGGCGCGGATGAACGGACATACGTCGATCTGTTTTCTGACGCGGATCGTTTGATGCATGTCAGAATTGTCAATGTTCCTGTCGATCCTTATTTGCAAACAAGTTTAAGCGAGTAAAGCGGACAGGTTTTACCTCGTCAAAATCAAGATGCGCAGACATTAAAGCGCTGGAAAAAACGGCTCATAATGCGTAACGTGCGCTATGGCCTCTTACAATCCGGCAGAGTCAAAGCTAGAGCTTTTTCTAAGGCTGTCAGTGCCGCATTTGCTTATGGTTTTTTTGCTGGCGCTGAATCTTGCGTCTACGGCAATGCCTTACGCCGGATTGCTCAAGCCGGACTTTCTCTTGCCGGCGATTTATTACTGGGCTCTCTACAGGCCGACATTGTTGCCGCCGGCATATACCTTTTTAATCGGTCTCGTGGTGGACTTGATTAGCGGCTTTCCGGTTGGCCTGCATGCGGTCAGTTATATTGCCGTCGATTGGGTCATTAGCGGCCAGCGGCGTTTTTTGATGGGGCAAAGCTACCCCGTGATCTGGCTGGGCTTCGTGTTTACCGCCGTGATCGTTGCTGGCGGGCAATGGCTGTTAATGGGGCTTTTTCACTTGGGCTTGAGTGATTTCGTTCCGGTTTTTGTCAAGGCGCTTATGACGGTTCTGATCTTTCCGCTATTGGTTGTTTTGCTGCTGCTGACGCACAGGGTTTTGCCGGGACATCCGAAGAGCTCTTATCCGCCGGGAATGGGGCTGTGATCGTATGAAGGAACAGGAGCCAAGCCGCTCGAAACGTTTTACCCGCCGCGCTGTCGTGCTCGGGATAATGCAGGGCGCAATTCTGGCTGCGCTTGGCGGGCGGCTCGCCTATCTTCAGGTCGCCGAGGGTAATCGCTACCGCATGCTTTCGGACAAGAACAGGATCAACATCAAAATACTGCCGCCGTCTCGCGGCGAGATCACAGACCGGAAGGGCGTGCCGCTCGCGATTAACGAACGTAATTTTCGCGTCCTTTTAACGCCCGAGCAAACGGAAAGCTCCGAAAACTCCCTTCGCGCATTGCAGAAAATCATCGATTTGTCTGAGCGTGATATTTCAAAGACGCTCAAAAAGGTCAAACAAAGCCCGAAATTTGCGCCGATTGAAATCCGGGACCAGCTGAGCTGGCATGACGTTGCAAAAATAGAAGTCAATCTGGCGGGGTTGCCGGGTATATCGATTGAGGTTGGAGAGATGCGCAGCTATCCGCTGGGCGAGTCGACGGCGCATCTGATTGGTTATGTGGGTGCGGTCAGCCGCTCTGAGCTGGGCGAAGACCGCGTTTTAAGCCTTCCCGGATTCAAGACCGGCAAGACGGGGGCTGAGCGGGCCTACGAACAGGATTTGCGCGGCAAGGCCGGAACGGCGGAGATGGAGGTCAACGTCGTAGGCCGCGAGGTTCGGACCCTGAAAAAGATCCCAAGTACGCCGGGAAAGCATATCACCCTGACGATTGACGCTGATCTTCAAAAATTTACGCAAGACAGGCTCAGCAAGGAGCGCAGCGCCTCGGCGGTCATTATGGACGCAAAAACAGGCGCGATTTATGCAATGGTCTCTTCACCGGGATTTGATCCGAATATGTTTGCAGGCGGCATTTCCGTTGAGGACTGGGAAAAGCTGTTGTCCGACCCGGCCTATCCTTTAACCAACAAGGCGATTGCGGGACAGTATCCGCCGGGATCGACGTTCAAGATGATTACTGCGCTGGCGGCGCTGGAGCATGGCGTGGCGACGCGCAACACAAGCGTCTTTTGTCCCGGGCATTACCGCTATGGCGGCGATCTGTTTCATTGCTGGAGCTGGGCCGGGCATGGCCGCATGGATGTCGTCGAGGCGCTTTCGCAGTCCTGTGACGTTTACTTTTACAAAATCTCGACGGATCTCGGAATAAGGAATATCGCCGACATGGCTTACCGTTTTGGTCTCGGGAAAAAATTCGGGTTCGAACTCTCGGAGGAACGTCCCGGCCTTGTGCCGGACAAAAGCTGGAAAATGGGACATTTCGGGGAGGTCTGGCGGCCCGGCGAGACGATTGTCGCCAGCATCGGACAGGGCTATCTGCAGGCGACGCCCATGCAGATGGCGACGATGACGGCGCGTCTCGTTAATGGCGGCCGCGCCGTCGAACCATGGATGACCGGCTACAAAGGCCTTGTGAAAGGCGGGCAGGACGACTGGCCGGAAATGAATATCAACCGGCGTCATCTTGATCTGATCCTGCGTGGTATGAACAGGGCCGTAAACCATAAAGAGGGCACGGCGCATGAGGCGCGGATCGAGGACGGCTCGCGGCTTATGGGCGGTAAAACAGGAACGTCCCAGGTGCGCCGGATCACGCAGCAGGAGCGTCTTGAAGGCATTCGCAACGAGGATTTGCCCTGGCGCCTGCGTCACCACGCGCTTTTTGTCGGTTACGCGCCCCTGAAAAACCCGCGTTACGTATGCGCCGTCGTCGTTGAACATGGCGGCAGCGGCAGCGCGACCGCGGCGCCGATCGCGCGGGATTTGCTTCTGGAAACGCAGCGGCGCGCGCCGACGAATACCCCCGTTCGCCCGCCTGAAGACGTGCTGGCGAAGGCGAAGGCCGACGCTGAAAAACCGGGGGAGATAAACTGATGGCGGGACCCATTACCATACAGGACGACCGCATGACCTTCACGGGCAAGCTCAGGCAGATGAATATCGGCCTGATCCTGATTATCACTGCGGTCGCGGGAATAGGTTTTCTGGCGCTGTTCTCTGCGGGCGGCGGGCAGCTTGATCCCTGGGCTTCGCGGCAGCTATTGCGATACGGCTTTTGTTTTTTGGTCATGGTTACGGTTGCGCTGATCCCGATTCACTGGTGGTTCCGGCTCTCCTATCTCGCATTTTTCGGCGGGATCGTCCTGCTGATCGCCGTGCAGGTCATGGGCCATGTCGGCATGGGGGCGCAGCGCTGGATCGACCTGGGTTTTATGAAACTCCAGCCGTCCGAGTTGATGAAGCTGGCCGTGGTTATGGCGCTCGCGCGTTATTTCAATAGCGCGGCGCTGGAAGACGTCAAACGCATCCGCTATCTGATTATACCGGCCCTGATTATACTTTTGCCGGTTGGACTGGTCCTGCTGCAGCCTGACCTGGGGACGTCGCTGATGATTACGATGGCGGGCGGAGCGATGTTTTTCCTCGCCGGCGTTCCGTTATGGATGTTTGGCGTTGTCATCGGGCTGGGGCTCGCGGCAATGCCCGTCGTCTGGCACTTCCTGCATGATTACCAGAAACAGCGCGTTCTGACCTTTATGAACCCGGAGTCCGACCCGCTCGGCGCGGGCTATCACATTACGCAGTCCAAGATCGCGCTGGGTTCGGGCGGGCTCGAAGGCAAAGGCTTTTTACAGGGAACGCAAAGCCACCTCAATTTCCTGCCGGAAAAGCAGACGGACTTTATCTTTACGCTCTGGGCGGAGGAGTGGGGGCTTTTCGGCGGGCTGTTTTTGCTGGCGCTGTTCGCGCTGATTATTTTTTACGGCTATCTGATCGCGTTCCGCTGCCGCCACGGATACGGGCGTTTGCTCTCTCTCGGGCTGATCGTCAACTTCTCGCTCTACGTGTTTATCAATATCGCGATGGTGATGGGATTGATCCCGGTCGTCGGCGCGCCATTGCCGCTGGTTTCCTACGGCGGCACGGCAATGCTCTCCGCCATGATCGGCTTCGGTTTGATTATGAGCTGCAACATTCACCGGGAATCGAAACTGGCGCGGATGCAGTAAATCAGTAGCGAGTTGAGAGAAGCGAGAAGCGAGATTTTATGAGCCTTAAGCTATTTCTCGCTTCTTGTAACTCGTTTCTCGCTTCTGTCAGGCAACTTCGCTCATAGGAACGCCGTTCTCGCGCAGGAGATCCTGAAGCTCCCCTTCCTGGTACATCTCGCGGACGATGTCGCAGCCGCCGACAAACTCGCCCTTGACGTAGAGCTGCGGGATTGTGGGCCAGCTCGCGAAGTCCTTGATGCCCTGACAGATATCGCTGTCTTCGAGTACGTTGATATCTTTGAATGGTACGCCGAGCTGCGAAAGGATTTGCACCACGGCGGCGGAAAACCCGCATTGCGGGAACACAGCCGTGCCTTTCATATACAACACAACGTCGTTGTTGTTGATCTCGTTTCTGATCCGGTCAAATATAACGTTTTCCATTTTGCTCCCCTTGGTCGCAGTTGTGAGTCGCGAGTAGCGAGTCGTGAGCCAATTCGCGAAAAAACTCGCGACTCGCTACTCACGACTCGCAACTATTCCTCCGGCAAACCCGTCTGTATCGCCAGCGCATGCAGTTCCCCGCCCATCTTGCCCTGCAGTGCCTGGTAAACCATCTGGTGCTGCTGCACCCGGTTTTTCCCGGCAAAAGACGGCGAGACGATATAGGCGGCGTAATGCTCGCCGTCGCCGCGCAGGTCGTCTATTTTCACTTCCGCGTCCGGAAGGCCTTCCTTGATCATCCTGCTGATTTCAGCCGCTTCCATAGCCATCCGTTTTCTCCCCTGATTTCAAATTAAAATAATGCGTGGCTCAGGCAAGTTCAATGCTTGTAGGCCACGCCGTTGTGGATTTCGAGCACGAAGATATCGGACGCCTTGATCCATGGCTGCCGCTCGATGCTGTATGCCGTCACAATGGCTTTCCAGATACCGGGATGCGAGACCAGAAGATAATGACTGTTTTTGGCGTTCAGGCCGTCAATAAACTCTGTGACGCGTTTGCGGACTTCTTCCGCTGATTCGCCGCCGGGCGGCGTTTCGTTGAGCGCGCGAGGCAGGACTTCTCCGGCGGGCTGGCCTTCCCATTCGCCGTAAAAGCGCTCGTTCAGCGCGTCTTCTATTTTGATGTCGGGTATTTCCAGTACGTCGGCGACGATCTCCGCGGTTTCAACGCAGCGCCGCAAGGGGCCGGAGAAAATTGTCAGGTCCTCGGCCTGCCTTGCAAGCCGGTAGGCGGCGGCGCGGGTTTGTTCTTTTCCTTCATCCGTCAGGCCTGCGCATGCCGAGCCACTGCCCGCGCAATACCCGGACGTGCAGGCGAATGAGTTCGAGTGGCGCATAAAAAACAGGGTCATAAACAAATTTTCGCTAAGGGAAATGACTTTCATTCATCATCTGCGAAAATTCACTCTTCGGCAATATCCTCGTTCCATAAATCGGGGCGTTCGCGGATAAATTTTTCCATCAGCGCAATGCAGTCCAGGTCCTGAACGAGCGTGAGCTTCACGCCGCGCTCCTTCAGAAAATCCTCGTTGCCGCCGAAATTTTTATTTTCGCCGATCACGACATGCGGAATTTTGAACTGAATGATCGTGCCCGCGCACATCATGCAAGGGCTGAGCGTGGTATAAAGAACGGTGTTTTTGTAGCTTTTTTGCCGGCCAGCGTTGGTAAGCGCCGACATCTCGCCATGCAGGATCGGGCTTGAGTCCTGAACGCGCATGTTATGGCCTTCGCCGAGAATATTACCCTGCGCATTCGCCAGTACGGCGCCGATCGGGCAGCCGCTCTCGTTATAGCTTTTGAGGGCCTGTTCATAGGCGCGGCGCATGAATTCGGGATTGTAGTCCATGGCTTCTCCTCAATCCGTTCCCCAATCCGGTCCCCAATCCGGTTAATAGTTAAACGAAGGCTCGATCGTCATCAAATGCGGAACGTCGCTGTATTGGATTTCGGGATGCAGGACGGAATTGCCGTGCGAATGCTCCCAGACCTGGTGATCAAGCGCGACCTGCGTTGTCCCGGCCTGCCGCGCCATGAGGCGGATGATATACCGTCCGAGTATGCGGTTTTCCAGCTCCTCCGGCGCGCCAATAGCGAAGCGTTCGCCTGCTTCAATTTTTGCTTTTAATTGGTTTGAGGGGATCAAAATTCCTTCAACCATCATCACGTGAGAAATCTTGTTATCCGGGAAGGCGGTGATTTTGTCCGCGTCCCTGAATGGCGCGCGCTGGCCGCAGCGGGGCAGGGCGAGCGAGAGGCTCGCCGCGAGATGCTGGGCGCGTTTCAGGACCGGAATTTCAAAAGTTTCGTTGCTATTAAACGTATAGTCATGCGCGTCCCTGAATTTCGGCAGATAATGCCAGAGCCGCTCAACAAAGTTTTCAACGCTGCCGTCCGCCGCATCCAGGAACGCGCAAAAAGAGCCGCCGAATTCCCGCGCACAGTATCGGCCCATTTCATTGAGCGACTCGGCGAACATGGATGAAATCTTGGCGCTGACGGGTTTGGCCGGATCGAATTTCAGAATAAGGCGAATGTCTTCCGGCGATATCTGCGCCATTTGATGTGCAGGCAGATTCCGCTCGTCCTCAAAATACCGTTTTAGCCGCAGGGCAACCGTTTCATAGAGGCCGCACTCCGGCTCCTGAAACCCTTCGGCGCGGAGCAGTTTTGAGTAAGGCCCGCCAAAATTCACCGCCTCAAGCGCGAAAAAGTAATTGAGCGTACGTTCGACGTCATCCGCGTCGAACAGGTGACAATCGGGGCTTAACAACTCCTGCTCCGGCTTGCGTGGGAGTTTTTCAAGGAAGACCGCAAATTTGCTTGCGTTGATCGTGAAATGCCGCGCGTTCTCAGCTAGACGCGCATCGAGACTCTCAATGCGCTCGTAAAGGGATCGCGTCTCAGTTTTTAGTGCGTGTTGCGTCATGCCATATACCCTGGCAGCCAGCCTGTATGCGCGGCGTTTAAATCGTCAACCGCGATATCGGAGCCATCCGGAAAAACCAGAGAACCTTCGCAGGTATGCCCGATGATGCTGCACGGGATATCTTTTTCCGAGGCGCGGGAGATTACGATATCCGGCGTTTTAACGGCCACGACGTAGCGCGCCTGATCCTCGCCGAACCAGAACGCGCCTGGATTGTCGCCCGGATCAATCGTTATTTTTGCGCCGACGTTCCCCGCCATCGCCATTTCCG
Organism: uncultured Pseudobdellovibrionaceae bacterium; assembly: GCA_964498755.1. Classification (GTDB taxonomy): domain Bacteria; phylum Pseudomonadota; class Alphaproteobacteria; order Micavibrionales; family Micavibrionaceae; genus RZZS01. The sequence continues at coordinate 9,788 of CAZCIB010000017.1, forward strand.
CAAGTGCGCAGAGCAGGCCGCCGTCGGAAATATCGTGACAGGCCGTGATTAGCGCGGCGTCAATGAGCTCCCGGATAAACGCGCCGTGGCGTTTTTCTTTTTCAAGATCAACGGGCGGCGGCAGGCCAATCTCTTCGCCGTAAATCTCGCGCAAATAGAGCGACTGGCCGAGATGCGTCCCACGCCCACCGATCAAGAGAATGCTCTCATTCGGTTCTTTGAGCGCCATATCCATGGCCTTTGACCAGTCGTCTATTTTCCCGACGCCGCCGATCACGGGCGTCGGCAGTATAGCGGTTCCGGAGGTCTCGTTATAAAGCGAGACGTTGCCGGAAACGACCGGGTAATCGAGAGCGCGGCAGGCCTCGGCCATGCCCTCAACGCAGCCGACGAACTGCGCCATGATGTGCGGCTTTTCGGGATTGCCGAAATTGAGGTTGTTCGTCACCGCCAAAGGCGTCGCGCCGGTCGCGCAGATATTGCGGTAGCTCTCCGCAACTGCCTGTTTGCCGCCTGAATGCGGATCGGCCTTGCAGTAGCGCGGGTTGCAGTCGGATGTCAAAGCCAGGGCTTTGACAGTTGCGAGTTGCGAGTTGCGAGTTACAGGATCGCCCTTACTCGCCACTCGCCACTCACTACTCGCTACTCTAACGAGAGCCGCATCCGCCGCCTTGCCGTTTTGCGTTCCCGTTACGCCGGGGCTGAAGACCGTCTCGCCCATGACAAGAGAGTCGTATTGCTCCCAGATCCACGCCTTGGACGCCATGTCGGGGGAGGAGAGCAGTTTTGTCAGCTTTGTCGGCGTGTCAGTTATGTCAGTTGAGTAGTTATTTAGTTTCTCACTAATAGACTGATCAACTGATCCACTAACAGACTGCTCCACTGGCCGGTCATACACCGGCGCCTCGTCCACCAGCGGCGGCACGGGAATATCGCACCATGTGCGCCCGTACATATTGAGAACCAGCCTGCGCTCTTCGGTCGTCTCGCCGATGATCGCGAAATCGAGATCCCATTTTTTGAAAATCTCTTCGGCGATATGTTCCTTGCCGGGCTCAAGGATCATCAGCATGCGCTCCTGACTTTCCGAAAGCATCAGCTCGTAAGGAGACATATGCGTCTCGCGCTGCGGGACTTTGTCGAGGTCAAGCGTGACGCCGATCTGGCCCTTGTCGGCGATTTCGACCGTCGACGACGTCAGACCGGCCGCGCCCATATCCTGTATCGAGACAATCGCGTCTTTCTGCATGAGCTCAAGGCAGGCCTCAAGCAATAATTTTTCAGTGAACGGATCGCCGACCTGCACCGTGGGCCTGTCGCCTTCCTCGCCTTCCTCGAATTCGGCGCTGGCCATCGTCGCGCCGTGAATGCCGTCACGCCCGGTTTTCGAGCCAACGTAAACGACCGGCTGCCCGGCCTTCGCGCCGCGCGCGTAGTAAATCTTGTCTTGCTCCGCGATGCCGACCGTCATGGCGTTCACGAGGATATTGCCGTTATAGGAGGGATGAAACTGCGTCTCGCCGCCCACCGTCGGCACGCCCATGCAGTTGCCGTAACCCGCAATGCCCGCCACGACGCCGGACAGGAGATGCTTTGTTTTGGGATGGGATGGATCGCCGAAACGGAGCGCGTTTAAATTTGCAATGGGGCGCGCTCCCATGGTGAACACGTCGCGCATGATGCCGCCCACGCCCGTGGCCGCGCCCTGATAAGGCTCGATAAAGCTCGGGTGGTTGTGGGATTCCATTTTAAAGATGGCGGCCTGACCGTCGCCGATATCAATGACGCCCGCGTTCTCGCCCGGTCCCTGAATGACCCAGGGCGCGCTCGTCGGCAGTTTTTTCAAATGGATGCGCGAGGATTTGTAGGAGCAATGCTCGCTCCACATCACCGAGAATATCCCGAGTTCCGTGAAAGACGGCGCGCGGTTCAGAATGCGCAAAATATGCGCGTACTCGTCCGGCGAGAGGCCATACTCTTTCCCGAGCGCTTCATTGACTTCGGGCTCTTTGAACGCCGGGGCGTTCGTGTCGTTTTTAAGGGCTGCGTTTGTCATGAAGACTTTATAACCGCGAAGGCGCGAAGATGCGAAGAAAAATTATGCGGGCCAAAAACGGGGACGGAGTAAAACAGGCGTTCTTACTCTCTCTCCATCAGCGATTCCCGCACCATGCCGCGCATGCGTCCGTCGCCTTCGTCGCCTCGGTTTATTGAGTCGCGCACCGAGTCGAGGAAATCCTGCGCGTCGCGTTCGGATTTCAAAACGACATGCGGCGTTCCGGAGGAGAGAATAACGTCCTCGATCTTCGGCTTCGTCACCTTGTTGAACCGCATCATATAGCGCATATGGCTGAATGTCGGGCGTTCCGGGCAGCCCTCCGCCATGTCGTCGCGCGTCCGACCGTAATGCCTGACGCCACGCACGATAAACCGGAGCAGACAATACCAGAGTGGAAAATCAAAAAACACCACAAACTGCGCTTTCCTGAACCGGCCCGGCATGGTGCGCGTATTGTTGCCGTCGAGAATCCAGCGGTCTTCGTAGATAATGGCGTCGTGCCGTGATTCGAACTCGACGCGCGGAGCCTCGACCCATCCCGGCTGCCAGAAGAATTTATCGAGGTGATAGACGGGCAGGTCCATAATGCCGCCCAGCTTTTTCGCGAGCGTCGACTTGCCGGAGCCGGAGCGGCCTACGACGGCGATGCGGGATATGGTTTTGAAGTCTCTCATTGCGCCGACGCGTTCATCCTTATGTTCCGTGTGTTCCGTCCTTCAACTCATAACGTATCCAGTCCGTCTCCACGGCGATTTTATCATAGAGCAGCCGCGCGCGCGCATTACCGGAAAGCGTAATCCAGTATACCTTTTTTACGCCGGATTTGCGCGCTTCATTTCCGACGTGATCTATGAGCGTACGCGCGAGTCCTTTATTTCTGTGTTGCGGCGTTACGTATAAATCATTGAGATACCAGACCGGGGCCAAAGATTGCGTTACGTATTGCGCCGCGCATTGAACAAGAGCCGCCGGATCACCATTCGCGCTTACGGCATACCAGCCAAAAAGAGGGAAATGCGGGTTTAAAAAACGCCGCCAGAGCGTGTTCATATGCGCGGATTCGATAAATCGCGGATCGTCTGCGTTATATCCACGATACAGAGCCTCCCATATTTTGCGGTCTTTTTGCCTTAAGGGAGCTATGGTGAATTCCTTGTTCATGCGCTTTATTTTAGGGCGTATGACAAGGCGCGCAAGCGCGGTTTTTAGAGCGCGTCGCGTTAAAACAGAATCATGTCATCGCGTCCTTCGCGACTTCATGGCGATCGTAGCGCCGACGATACCGGATTTTCACAGTTTCCGGGGACACACACTTTTTGCAGGAAAAAGTGTGTGTCCCCTTTTATGGGACTCTCAAACAACGGGCTTTTGCTCTCCGACGAGCAGCGCCGGTATCCCGTACCGGTCCTCGAGCATGCCGACGGCCAGCATGGCCGCAAGGCAAATCAGGAAAACGGCTGCGGGGATGACAAGCCGGTCGAGCCTGCTTAAGGAAGCGGGGCGTTCCTTGTCGCCGATCAGCCCGTTGTTGTCGAGCAGCATGGAAAGCGCCCAGGCCAGAACCGGATTGGTCACCATAGCGGCGAAGACGCAAATGCCTGCAGCCTTGGCGTCTTTTTCCTCCTTGATCATCTGGATGCCGGCCTCAAGTAAAGGCAATGCGACGCCCACCAGCAGCGCAACGCGCATGACGGGAGGCCACACGGCCACGTCCATGGGAAAGCCCAGAACGGCGATCAGCATGACGAAACAGCCGAGAAGGATCGCGCCCGCGGGAATCGGGCGTTTGGCAATCGCCGCCGGGATCATGTACGTCCCCCAGCTGGAGGTGATGTTGCCCCCGCCGACTGCGGTCCCGACCATCTGGCGGAAGGAGCACATCATCATCGTGTCATCAACATCCATCAGAACTTTCTCGGAATTTTTAGGATAGTTCATTTCCTGGAATATCTTGTGGCCTAGGAAATCGGGCGGCCACATGGCCACGGCCAGTATGGCGAAGGGCAGAGAGGCGATGAAATGCTCAAGCCCGGGCAGGCCCAGCATCCAGCCCTGATCCTCGGAGCCCCACCAGTAAACCGGGTTCAGGTTCGGCAGGCCCGGCTCGGTGACTAAATTGACGCTGAATCCCGTTCCCAGTAAAAGCGCAATGACAAGGCCAGCCGCGGCGCAGAGCGGGATCGCAAGCCAGCGCTTGCCCAGTCTGGCCAGTATGGCGTAGACGACGACCACGACCCCCAGCACGACCAAAGCGACGTATCCCAGATCGCCCGGCGCTACGCCCGCTTCGGGATTGCTGAGCCCGTTCGCCCAGAGGGTCAGGGAATTGATCTGGCTTACGGAGCCGGTAAAGCCGAGAAACACCAGAAGCCCCCCCGCTACGCCCTTGCTGGTCAGGTTAACCAGCCTCGAGCCGCCCTTGAGCGCGCTTAAGGCGAGCCCGAAAACCCCGATCAGCAGGGCCAGCGCCAACGGATGCGCGCCCGCGATGGCGATGGATAAGATCAGCGGGATCATGGGGCCGTGATTGCCCGCGAGATTCGCGCGCGGATTGATAAAGCCGGAGGCCAGCACGCAGAAAAGCAGGGCCGGGATGAGCATTTCCACGCGGGTCACTTCTATCGCGAAAGCCGTTACATCAAGGGCGCGGTCAATGCCTTCCCGGGCCCAGCGCGCGTTCAGGCCTTCCGCCCATGACGTCATGACGGCCGAATACATCGCGATAATCCCGATGGTCCCCGCAATCGCCGGCACAAGATCTTCCCATTCAAAGCGGAAATCGCGCCCCGGAAGATTGAGCCGGTAGCGTCTCGGCTTCATGATCTGGAGCTCGTGGTCCAGATACGCGGCGCGGTTTTCAAACGCGCTGGCCGGTTTGTGTTCTTCGGCGTAGCTTCGCTCTATTTTCGTATGCATTGTCTGTGGCGCTCTCTCGGCAGGGTGTATGGAGAAATTCATTGAACGGCGGTGGTTATGGGCGGGGGCTATGGATTTTGCGCTTCTGAATGCCTGCGGGGAAATAGTAATAATTCCTGTTTGCGCCTGCAAGCATTTCGCTGTTTTGTAATGTTTGGAACCGTATAAAGGCCTCTCAGCGCCTGCGCCAATTTGTCGCACCGAAAGTCTTTCCAATCCCTGCCGGCTTAATTATAATTTTCCTGAATAAATTAAATGACGCTTTAGGGGAAAATACATGCCGGGTTTGTTCAACGCTCTTCACAAGGATCACATCGTCGCAAAGGACGGGTTTAATCGCTGGCTGGTGCCGCCCGCCGCGATCGCCATACATCTGTGCATCGGCTCGGTCTATTCATGGAGCATATTTAATCCGGCCCTGACCAAAACAATCGGCGGGGTCGCGTCTTCGTCGCAGGACTGGGGGCTGGATTCGGTCGTTATCATCTTTTCTATCGCAATTGTTTTCCTAGGGCTGTCAGCGGCGTTTGCCGGGAAATGGCTGGAAAAAGTCGGGCCGCGCATGGTCGGCGTGGTCGCCGCCTGCCTTTGGGGCGGCGGCTTTATCGTCGGCGGGCTTGGCATTGTGTTGCATGAATTATGGCTTCTTTATCTCGGCTACGGCGTTCTGGGCGGCTGCGGACTCGGGCTTGGCTACGTCTCCCCGGTGAGTACGCTGATACGCTGGTTTCCAGACAGGCGCGGCATGGCCACAGGCATGGCGATTATGGGCTTTGGCGGCGGGGCGATGATCGGCGCGCCGCTGAAGGAATTCCTGATTAAAACCTATTACGAGGCCCCAACCTATCTTGGCGCGGCTGACAGCGTAAGGCTGATTACGGAGGGCGGGAAGCGATTCGCGGAAACGGCGGCAGGCCTGCAGGAAGTCGTCGTGATCACCGCCTCCGACGTGGCCAGAATGATCGTGCCGGGTCCGGAAGGGGTTTACCTCGCGGGAACAGGCGATGCTGGCGTGGCGGGCGCGTTCTTTACGCTCGGCGTTTTCTATTTCGCCGTGATGATGATCGCTGCGTTTTCTTTTCGCGTGCCCAAAGCGGGCTGGATACCGGCGGGCTGGACGCCGCCTTCCGAAGAAGATCTCAAGAAAAAGATGCGCACGACCAAAAACGTGCATATCGATCAGGCGTTAAAAACGCCGCAGTTCTATTTATTGTGGATCGTGCTGTGCTTTAACGTCACCGCCGGGATCGGCGTGATTGGCGTCGCGAAAACCATGATGGGCGATATCTTCGGCACGGCGATGCCGATGATCGTCACAGGAGCGTTCGCTGCGACCTATGTCATGATGATCAGCGTCTTTAACATGTGTGGGCGGTTTTTCTGGGCCTCGATGTCGGATTATCTGGGGCGTAAAATGACCTACACGATTTTCTTCGTGCTCGGCATGATCCTCTATCTCTCCATCCCGTTTACGGCGGCGCAGGTCAGCGTCGACCCGGTTATTACGTGGCTCGTCATGTTCTACGCCGCGACGATGGTCATCTTCACGATGTATGGCGGCGGGTTCGCCACGATCCCGGCTTACCTCGCCGATATTTTCGGTACGCAATATGTCGGCGGCATTCACGGGCGGCTGCTGACGGCATGGAGCGCGGCCGGGGTTCTCGGGCCGCTCGCGATTACGCATTTGCGGGAAATGTCGCTTAAAAGCGCTGTGAACGACCTCGTACAGGTGATTGATCCACAGGTCTTCGCCGCCAAGTTCGGCGCCGGGATTGAACAGCTCGACGTGCTGATGGCCAACCATACGGTCACGATCGGCAAGCTGATGGAAATCGCGCCGGATGGCACGATCGACCCGACGCCAACGCTGTATAACACGACGATGTTCGCCATGGCGGGGCTGTTGTTTATTGCGCTGCTCGCAAACCTCGCGGTTAAGCCCGTGGCGGAAAAGCACTACATGGATGAAAACGCGGGCGACAAAGTCGTCAAGCCGGCGGCCAATAAGGCGACGCAACCGGCGGAGTAGTTATGAGTTTTTTCAGTATATGAGTTTGACCGGTCTTTTGGTTGGCGTTGATGAACTGCCAAAAATGCAAGAAAACTAACGCGCCGTTATTTCAAAAAAAGTCCCGTCCATCTAGATACTCTGTCTTTAAATTTTTTGCTTGTGTTGCGAGTTTTTAACATATAAAAGGGCTGTGACTTACCTTTACAAAGGAAATTTTATGACAACAACAATTTCTGGGCTCTATACTTACCCGCTAAAATCCGCAAAGGCGAATAGCGTTCATACGATTGGCGTTACGGAAACAGGGCTTGCAAGTGATAGGGAGTTTATGCTTATCCATGCTGAGGGACCTAACAAAGGGGTATTTATTTCGCAGCGGGATAAAGGCTGCGAGAAGCTGGCTCTGGTTGAGACCTTTCCTCCAGTTCGAGGCCAGTATCATTTTATTCCGCATGATGAGCGTCCGGTTTTGTCCGTCGGCACGAAAGACATGTCAGAGTATGAGAGTTCAGTCAGGGTTTGGAAGGATGAATGCCCGGCACTCGATGCGGGCGATCGGGCGGCGCAATGGTTCTCTGATTATTTAGGCGTATCATGCAGGCTTGTGAAAAAACATCCGGACCACAAGAGGCAGACTGACCTGAAGTTTTCCAGCCCTGGCGATCATACCGCATTCGCTGATGGGTTTCCCGTATTGATTACGAATACGGCTTCTCTGGAAAGGCTGTCGGAGTGTTTCGCCACGCCCGCTGAAGGAACAGACAAAATCAGCATGGATTGCTTTCGGCCGAATATTGTCATTTCAGGACTTGCGCCTTTTGAAGAGGATACGATAAGCAGACTTTTGATAGGCGGCGTTGAGTTAGAGCTGGTTAAGCCTTGTTCACGTTGCGCGATCACGACAATTGATCAAAACACCGGAGAAAAACATCCGCTTCAGGAGCCATTGAAGTCTCTCAGAAACATGCGCCGGGGGAGCGGTGGTGGCTTAAGTGGCTTGTTCTTCGGCCAGAACGCCATTCCCAGGTTAAACGGACGCGCAGCGATTTCTTTAGGCCAAAACGTCGAGATACTTGAGCGCGGTTCGCCGCATCCCGCGCTTGAGAACGTAGGATTGAAATACGGGGGATAACTTAAGATTTCCGCCGGTAACTCGAAATACGCGCCGTCCAGCCAGATATGCAGGTATTCCGGGTCGGCGCGGAAGGAGAGGTCTTCGGCGGAGATTTTACCGGCGGGCTCCTCCGCCGGGCCGGGCGCGCTGATGACTTTGACGATTTCCACTTCCCTTTCGCGCAGCCTGAAGACGTAATCCGTCTCGCATTGCGCGCATGCGCTTAGGAACGCCGCGCTTTCCGGGAACGCTTTGCGCGCATACGCGATAAGATCTTTAAGCGCGTTGTCATGACCGCATTCCGGGCAGCCGAACAGGGCGCTCACGCAAGCGCGCCGAGCAGCTCTTCGAAGAGCTTCAGCCCGCTCCTGTTGTCCTGATGCGGCTGGGTCGCGTTTTCCGGGTGCGGCATCATGCCGAGGATGGTCTTGCGCCGGTTGAAAATTCCGGCGATATGCGCGCTGGAGCCGTTGGGGTTCGATTCGCCGGACAGCTGCCCGTTCTCGTCGCAATAGCGGAAGGCGATGCGGTTTTCGTCTTCAAGCTCTTTGAGGATGTCGTCATTGGCGAAATAATTGCCCTCGCCATGCGCTACGGGAACGCGTATTACATTGCCCGTTCCAATGCCCCGCGTGAATTCCGAATCGCCGTTTTCGCAGCGCAAGTTGACTTGTTTGCAGATGAATTTCAGCGAGCGGTTGCGCAGCAACGCCCCGGGCAGAAGATGCGTTTCCATCAGCATTTGAAAGCCGTTGCAGACGGCCAGAATGCGCGTTCCTTCTTCGGCTTTTTTGATAACCTCGCGCATGATCGGCGAATGCGCCGCCATCGCGCCGCAACGCAAATAATCGCCGTAAGAGAAGCCCCCGGGCAGGATAATCAGATCCGGCGCGCCCAGATCCGTCTCCTTGTGCCAGACGATTTCGGGAGACTTGCCGGTTACGGACGCAACCGCCATCGCCATGTCTTTTTCACGGTTCGTGCCGGGAAATAATATGATCTTGGTCTTCATAAACAATCATTAGCAGGGCTTTGCGTTTCAGAAAAGATTTTTCACGATACGTAAAAATATTTCGTTTTCAGGGCGGAATATAAAATTTTATCTTGCAAAGAGGCTGTTTTGCACCTATATTATGTGGATAGCGCACAAAAAGAGAAAAATCTTGTGAGATATCAAGATCGTGTTCGCGGGTTTGAGCTTTTGCTTGTTAGACTGGCCTGCGGGTTGACAGGGAAATATCGCGTTTTTTAAAGAGCCCCTTAACGGGGCTTTTTTATTTTTGTGACAGGCCTGATCCATGCTTATATGCTAGAGGTTTCAAAATAAAGCAGGCAGGCTATGGCGCGTCACAAAAAAATCTATGAAGGCAAAGCGAAAATACTCTTTGAAGGTCCGGACCCCGCGACCGTTATACAGCATTTTAAAGATGACGCGACGGCGTTTAACGCGGAAAAGCATGCGCTGATATCCGGCAAGGGCGTACTGAACAACCGTATTTCCGCGCATCTGATGGCCCAGCTCGAAATGATGGGCATCCCCACGCATTTTATTCGGCAGATCAATATGCGCGAGCAGCTTGTCCGCCGCGTGGAAGTTATTCCAATCGAGCTTGTTGTCAGGAACGTTGTGGCCGGATCTCTGGCGAAGCGTCTTGGTCTCAAGGAAGGCATGATTTTGCCGCGGCCGATTGTTGAATACTACTTTAAAAACGATTCGCTTGGCGACCCGATGGTGAGCGAAGATCACATCATATCTCTCGGCTGGGCCGATCCTATCGAGCTTGAGGAAATGGTGCAGATGTCCTGGCGGGTAAATGACTTCCTGAGCGGCCTTTTTAACGGGATTGGTTTGCGACTTGTGGATTTCAAGCTTGAATTCGGACGTCTTTGGGATGAAGACGGGAACCTGTATCTTCTGCTCGCCGACGAGATCTCTCCTGATAATTGCCGGATATGGGACGTAAAAACCGGCGAGCGCCTCGATAAGGACCGTTTTCGTTTTGATCTGGGCGATCTCATTGAGGGCTATCAGGTGATTGCCCAGAAGCTTGGACTTATTCCGGAAGGCGGGATTATCGCCGGCGGCAACATCAATGAACAGCTGGCGGCGTCTCTGGAAGAAATTGAAAACGAACTTGCGCGGGAACGCCGCCAGCGCGGCCTGACGAAGCAGGCTCCCGGAAAACCGAGAAAACTCTAGGCAACAACGCAGGAGGACAGATTTATGAAAGCCACAATTACCATCATGCCGAAGAAAGGCGTACTCGATCCGCAAGGCAAAGCGATCAGCCAGGCTCTGTTGGGACTCGGGTTTGAGGACGTCGGCGAAGTGCGCCAGGGCAAGATGGTAACCGTCGACGTTTCCGATGATACGACCCGGGAGCAGATAGAAAGCATGTGTGAAAAGCTGCTCGCCAATCCTGTGATAGAAGATTATGAAATCGATATAGAGAGAGTTTGAGTTTCGATGAAAAAAACGCAACTCTATGATTCGCACAGGCTTCTGGCCGCGAAGATGGGTCACTTCGCCGGTTACGAGATGCCGCTCAATTACCTTGAGGGCGCAATTAAAGAGCATCAATGGACGCGCTCAAAAGTCGGCATGTTCGATGTTTCGCACATGGGGCAGGTTTATCTGCAGGGAGAAGGGGCGGCGGCTTATCTTGAAAAACTCACGCCTTCCGCATTCCAGAGCATGAAGCCGGGCCGGGCGAGGTATACAGTTCTTACAAACGCCGAGGGCGGGATTATTGATGATCTGATTGTTTCCCGGCTTGATGAAAAAACCTTTTACCTCGTTATCAATGCCAACCGCAAGGTCAAGGACCTCGACTGGATCAAATACCATCTGCCTTCTGACGTGAAGCTCAGTCTTCTTGATTCCCGCGCGTTGATTGCCTTGCAGGGGGGCGCCGCAGAGCAGATTTTGAGCAAGATTATTGATGTCGACATGAGCGACATGGCCTATATGCGGGTCATTGAGCCGGGCGATATACTGGTTAGCCGATTGGGATACACGGGGGAAGACGGCTTTGAGCTGAGCGTGCCTGGCGAGAAAGCGGAAGAATACTGGATGTGGCTTCTCGCGCATGACGATGTTAAGCCTTGCGGGCTGATTGCGCGCGACTCCTTGCGCCTCGAAATGGGGTATCCGCTATACGGTAACGATATTGACGATGTGACCTCACCGGTTGAAGCGGGCCTTGACTGGATTATTTCCAGAAAGAGTACAGGGTTTTTTGGCGCGGATCGGATTTTGCGTGAACTGGAAGAGGGAGTTGTCAGAAAGCGGGTTGGTATCCGTGTCGAGGGGCAGGGTATCGCCCGCGCAGGTACGGTCATCAGAACTTCAGAAGGTCTTCGCGTCGGCAGCGTGACCAGCGGTGGTTATTCGCCTACGCTCAAGGTCTCAATCGGGCAGGGGTATGTTGATCCGGATATGGCCGTCCCTGGGAAACAGGTTTCAGTTGAAATCCGTGAAAAAGACATTCCCTCCGTTATCTGCGAGATGCCTTTTATTACGCCGAAGACCAAATCCATGAAACAAAAAGCGGCGTAAAATGGAAGAATTTCTGGACGACAAGCTTTCCGGAGTTATCAGTCTTTTTTTCTTGTTTCCGCTTGGTTTGCTGCTGGCGCTTACGGTCCATGAATTTGGACATTACTGGGCGGCAAGGCTCGCCGGCGCCCGCGTTGCAACTTTTTCTATCGGCTATGGCAAGGATATAAAAACCTGGGCGGACCGGCATCATACGCGCTGGTCTCTTAAAATGTTTCCGTTCGGCGGGCATGTCGAACTTGCCGGGAAGGATCATCCCGGAGGCGACGGGATCATGTTTGACGACCTGCCTGTCGCAAATCGTCTGGGCGTTATTTGCGCCGGACCTGTTGTAAGCATGATTTTGCCGATATTTCTATTGTTTCCTTTTTACTATTTTGCCGGACAGCCTTCCGTTCCTCCCATCATCGTCGGGGTTGAGACCGGAGACGTCGCTGACAAGGCGGGATTAAAGCCGGGAGACCGGGTGATTCAGGTCGAAGGCGAGCCTGTCGCGCGTTACGAGCAGGTTCAGGATTATACGTCCGATACGACGCCGGAGCCGCTTTCCTTTGTTTTCGAGCGGGACGATGAACGCTTCGAGCGCACGATAACGCCTTCGGTACATGAATATATCAGCAAGCGCGGCATGAAGAAAAAAACCGGGCGTCTTGGCGTTATGATCCGTCACCGCGCTTTTTCGTTTAAAGCGCTGGAGACGATAGACGGCGTAAATGTCGATGGCGACCATGCGCTCGCGCGTGAACTTCTAATTGAAAACTTTGACCGGGAAGTCGTGCTCGGCGTCAAGACGGCCGACCGCACGACGCGCGATTACCGGGTGCGCTTGAATGGCAAGACAAATGAAGGTCTGCGCGACCCTGATCATGAGAATTACGAACGTTTTTACGCCGGCGACCGGACCAATAACTTTTATCTGGATCATGATGTTTCAGGAGCCGTGAACGCTACGGGACAGGAAGTCTGGCGCCTCTGGACCGGAATATTTGGCGTACCGTTTCAGCTTTTCCCGCTTGATGCGGAAAAACTTGGACCAAAGAGCATTGTCGACAGGAAAGATGGCCAGACGCGGTATTTCCTTTTCAAATTCCTTTACATGTGCGCGATGATTTCGGTGATGATGACGCTTGTGAATCTTGTGCCCTTTCCAGGCCTTGACGGACATCAGATCATGCTTTGCATTTCAGAAATACTTGCCGGGCCGGAAAAAACAAAAGAGATTGCCGGACGCATGACAGTCTACGTTCTTGCCGTGCTATACGCCACAGTGATCACCATTAATATTCAGGATGTCTCCGTGTTTAGTCAGATCAAACTGGAACAGGCTGCGGAACTTGTGGGCGGCGTATCGGCGCGATAATCAAGCCGGCATTGAGTTGAAGCGTTTTCGCGCTTGGTGTAGATTCCCAAGGTTAGAGTAAAACAGGAGTGAAAGATGGCTGCCGATATACGTTATACCAAAGAGCATGAATGGGTGATTGTCGAGGGCGATATTGTATCGATCGGCATTACGGATTATGCCCAGAATGCTCTGGGTGATCTTGTATACGTCGAGTTGCCTTCAGTCGGCGCCAGTTTCGAAAAAGGCGATGATTTCGCCGTGATCGAGTCAGTCAAAACGGCTGCGGAAGTCTATACCCCGGTCGCCGGAGAAGTCGTTGAAATCAACGGCGAGTTGCAGGATGATGCGGATAAAATCAAAAGTGGCCTGTCTGGCGGCTGGATTGCAAAGTTGAAAGTTCGCGACGCATCGGCTCTTGAGGAACTGATGGATCAGGCCGCGTACAAGGAGTACGTCGCCGGACCGGAATAAAAAAAGGCCCTTTGAAAGGGCCTTTTTCGGGTTGGGCTAGGATGCGTGATGTGAACGCGTATCGCTGTGATCCGATACCGGCTTGAGCAGGTAAATGCTGTAGAGCGCCGAGACGCCTACTGCGACGTAAACGATCGCGGACAGAATTGAGTTGCTGCCAAACAGGGCTGCGACAAGGTTAAAGTCGAACAGGCCGACAAGACCCCAGTTCAGGCCGCCGATAATCAGCAGCACAAGCATTGTGATATTAAGCGCTTTCATGACGTTCCTCCTTGTTTTTGAGTCACTCCGGGCCAATAAGCGGCGCGGCTTCGCAGTTCCATTTTTTGTTGGAGAAAGTCGGAAACCAAGCTAGATTTCCGCAATGCGCTATCTTGCCTCGACCAAAAACAGCCGGACTGAAATGCTGGAGACAATCGGCGTTTCTTCCCTCGACGACCTGTTTAAAGACGTTCCAGAACGGGCCTTTATCGACGGCCTGGCAAACCTGCCGCCGCATAGGGGCGAGCTCGAAGTCGAGCGGATTATGGGCGCGAAAGCGGCGCGCAATCACGCCGCGCCGGACGGGCCGTTTTTCCTCGGGGCGGGGTGCTATTATCACCATGTTCCGGCCACAGTGGATTACATCATCCAGCGCAGCGAATTTCTGACCGCCTATACGCCCTACCAGCCGGAAATCGCGCAGGGGACTCTAAGATACGTATTTGAGTTTCAGACCTTTATCGCGCAATTGACAGGACAGGAGCTTGCCAACGCTTCGCTCTATGACGGCGCGACGGCTTGCGCCGAGGCCGCGCTGATGGCCATGCGGGTGACAAAGCGTAACAGGGTTGTGATCGGCAACGCCCTGCATCCCGATTACGTGGAAGTTCTGGAGAGTTATCTGGGGAATTATTCCAATTCGCAGCTTGTCGCTTCCCCTCACCCTGACCCTCTCCCAAGGGAGAGGGAAAAAGAAAACCCCTCTCCCTCGGGAGAGGGAGGGGACCGTCTCGTCGAAGCGCGTCAGCGCGAAGGCGGACGGGAGGGTGAGGGGCTGGTTGACGAAAGCACAGCCTGCGTCATCATCCAGTCGCCGGATTTTTACGGCAGCCCGCACGCCTATGAAGATTGGCGCAAAATCTGTGATGAAACGGGCGCGCTGCTCATTGTCGTGGTTAACGAGATTGTCTCGCTCGGCCTTCTGCCCGCCCCGTCCGGGGCCGATATCGTCTGCGGCGAGGCGCAGAGCGTCGGCCTGCCGATGTCCTTCGGCGGTCCGCATCTCGGGTTTTTCGCCTGCCGCGAGAAATTCCTGCGCCAGATGCCGGGGCGGCTGTGCGGCCAGACGGTCGACGCCTACGGGCGCGAGTCCTATGTGCTGACGCTCAGTACGCGCGAGCAGCATATCCGCCGTGAAAAGGCGACGTCCAATATCTGCACGAATCAGGGCCTGTGCGCGCTGGCCTTTACCGTGCATATGGCGCTTCTGGGCGAAGACGGCTTTAAACGTCTCGCGCGCCTCAATCATGAAGCCGCCATCAAAACCGCCGAGGCCGTGACGCAAATTCCCGGCGTGAAGCTGGTCAATGAAACGTTTTTTAATGAATTCACGGTGGAGCTTCCCGTTCCTGCTGCGGGCGTTGTCGAAAGACTGGCGGAGAAGGGAATTGTTGGGGGGTATGCGGTGAATGAGAACCGGCTCCTCCTCGCCGCGACCGAAATGACGACGGACGAGGATATCGCGCGGCTCAAAGACGCGCTTTCGGAGATCCTTGCATGCGGATGATCGCCCTCGCGTTCCTCGCACTTTTTCTCATCGCGCATCCGGCGGGCGCGCAGGAAGGGAAAATCTGCACGCAGATGTGGTGCGATGAAGGGCTGACGGGATATTTGCAGGCTGTTGTCTGGCCGCCGGGCCTTTATGAATTCACAATCGACGCGGACGGGGAAGTCACGCATTGCCGCGCCGAGATGCCGCTAAAATCCTGCGAACAGCGCGTGATCTGCGACCGCGAAACGGCGCAAATTGCCACGTATGGCTGTGACAGTGATAAGGATCTGCACGCGTTCAGTACGCTGTCTTTGTTCCAAATCCCCCAAAAACTGACGCTGAAAATAGAACAGCAGCAGGGCTGGAAAGCTTTATCTCAAGTGACGATTGAAAACAGACAATGTTCTTACCCGAACGGGCCGGATTGCGATGCGCGCATGTGCTGCAGCGCGAGCGTCTCCATCCCCGTGGAATGGGAATATCCGAAGGAGGGGGCTGGGGAATGACGTTAAGCGACGCGCTTGCGAGTTATCGCCCCGCTGATGAGACGGAAAACGCGGCGCTGGATTCCATCCGCGCATTCCTCGGTCATTGCGGCGCGCAAAATAAAAACCCCTTCTGCCGCACGACGCTGGAGGGGCATGTTACCGCCGGGGCGTGGATTATTGATCCCGATGCGGAGACCTGCGTTCTGGTTCATCATAGAAAGCTGGATATGTGGGTGCAGCCCGGCGGGCATTGTGATGGCGACCCGGACGTCGCCGGGGCTGCCCTCAGGGAGGCGCGGGAAGAGACGGGCCTGAAAAGCCTCCATCTTCAAGACGGCATTTTCGACGTCGACGCGCATAACATTCCGGAACGGGGAAAAGAGCCCGCGCATATTCATTACGATATCCGTTTCCTCGTTTATGGCGATGCGCGCGAAACGCCGTTCATCAGCCACGAGTCGCGGGACGCGCGCTGGATTGCGTTGGACCGCGTAAGCGCTTTAACCGGCGAGGAGAGCGTTTTGCGGATGGTGAGGAAGACGCAGGGAAGGAGCTTACAGTACGGGCTGCGTAAATCGGCTTAGCGTGAAACATTGAGCTTAAAAGAAAGATTTTTATGCCGCCAGGACGCCAGGAGTCTCAGAGCATTGCGCCGCAGGCATTATAAAAAACTACGGCCCGCCTTCGCTGCTGTGCAGCTTCGGAACGGACAAGATAAACGCGAATGGACGCGAATGCTTTTTCGCGCACGAAGCGCTCAATGTTTTTCAAACACAGAGTACACAGAGCTCACAGAGAATTACGGAGCGTTTTAAAACTCTGTGCGCTCTGTGTACTCTGTGTTGATATTATTCGCGCTGGCGCGCGAGAAGCCATCAGAACTCTTGGCGTCCTGGCGACTTGGCGGTAAATAATGAATTCACATTTTTGGAACAAGGCTTCGGAGACACAATAAACCATGGGCCTCTCTCAGGCAAGGATATCGACATGACTCAAAAAGACGACATTGAAAAACTCCGCCGCATCGCGCGGCTGATGGACAGCCAGTTCGCGATACCGGGCACGGGCTTTCGCTTTGGCTTTGACGGGCTGCTCGGCCTCATTCCCGGAGTGGGAGATACGGTGACGGCGATCTCGACGGCATATTTTGTCGGCATGGCGGATCAGCTTGGCGTGCCGGGCCATATCAAGTTCAAAATGATTTTGAACGGCTTTATCGACTGGCTCGTCGGGCTGATCCCGTTTATCGGCGACCTGTTCGATTTCGGCTTCAAGGCGAACAGCAAAAACGCACGGCTTATCCTTGATTACCTGAAAGAAAACGGCGACATTATCGAGGGCGAGGTTTTGGAGAGAGAGGACATCGGCGCATGATGGAGGAGGCGAATTTAAATTCTGCATCGCGCGGCCTTAATTACGAGGAAAATCTCCTCTGGGACAAGGCGCGCAGCGACGAGAGCGGGGTGGACTTGCCGGAACCGGTAAACCTGCCGCTGAAAATCGGCTTGCCGGAACGCGGCGCTATCGGCATGCCGCAGGTGAGCGAGCCGCAAGTCGTACGTCATTTCGTGCGCCTCTCGACGATGAACTATTCGATCGATAGCGGCTTCTTCCCGCTCGGCTCCTGCACGATGAAGCACAATCCGCGCCTCAATGAAAAAATCGCGCGGCTGCCGGGGTTCGCGCATATCCACCCGCTTCAGCCCGAGAACGCGGTTCAGGGCGCGCTTGAGGTCATGTACGAGCTGCAAAACGCGCTGGGCGAGCTGACCGGCCTGCCGGGCGTGTGCCTGGCGCCTGCCGCCGGGGCGCATGGCGAGCTTGCCGGGATGATGACCATTCGCCGCGCGCATGAGGCGACAGGCGAAGGGCATCGTAATATCGTGCTGATCCCCGATTCGGCGCACGGCACGAACCCGGCCACGGCGCATACATGTGGCTACAAGGTCAAAACCATTGTCACGAAAGACACGGGCCGCCTGACGCTGGACGCGTTTAAAGACGCGCTGGGCGACGGGGAAAATATCGCCGGGATGATGGTGACAAATCCGAATACCTGCGGCCTGTTCGAGCGGAATATTCTTGAAATCGCGGAACTTCTCCATGACGCTGGCGGGTATTTTTACTGTGACGGCGCGAATTTCAACGCGCTGGTCGGGAAAATCCGCCCCGGCGATTTCGGCGTCGACGTCATGCATATCAATCTGCACAAGACCTTTTCCACGCCCCATGGCGGCGGCGGTCCCGGATCGGGGCCGATCTGCGTGACAGAGAAACTCGCGCCCTATATGCCCGTGCCGGTGGTGGAGAAGGCGTATCCCTCACCCACTGCGCTAACGCTCTCCTCTGACGAGGAGAGCGAAGCTCCGTTGCCCTCTCCCTTCAGGGAGAGGAAGGGACCCGGCGAAGCATCGCGAAGCCGGGAGGGTGAGGGACAGGCAACATACAAACTCTCACGCATTGAAGACCGCCCCGAAGCGCTGGGCCGACTCAAAGGCTTTCACGGGCAGTTCGGCATGCATGTGCGCGCGCTCACTTATATCCTGAGCCACGGCGCGGACGGGCTGAAGCGCATCGCCGAGGACGCCGTTCTGCACGCGAATTATATTCTTGCGGAACTGAAAAATGATTATCACGCCCCGTACGAAGGGCCGTGCATGCATGAATGTTTGCTGACTGACAAGGCGCAGAAAGAGGCGGCCGTCACAACGCTTGATATTGCCAAGACTTTGACCGAATATTCCTTCCATCCGATGACGGTCTATTTCCCGCTGGTGGTTCAGGGCGCTATGCTGATCGAGCCGACGGAGACAGAAAGCAAGGACTCGCTCGACCGGTTTATCAGCGTGATGAAACATGTTGCGGAGGAAGTCAAAGCCGGAAATACGGATCAGTTCCATGACTTCCCACATTCCACGCCGCGCCGCCGTCTGGATGAAGTCAAAGCCGCGAAGGAGCCCTTGTTACGCTGGAAGGAAAGCGCATGAACAAACTTGAAGCCGCAAGACAACAACTCGTCACTGCGATAAACCTGCATTTGCTGGACGTCGATCCGGTATCCGTGCATGCGCTCGGCAATAACGCGCTGGCGCTGTTAAAAGGGGTTCTGGCCGAAGAGGGGCAAAAGTCCCTTACGGAATTCATGTCTTCGCATCCTGCGCTGTTCGGAGAGGAATTGCCGGATCACCGCGTGTTCCTGGCGGGCGAAAAAGAGGCCGACATCGAAATAGAAGAGACGTCCAACGACGCGCTGTTGTTTATGGCCTGCGCGGACTTTCAAAGCGCCGCGGAAAAAACGGAGCTGGATATACAGCTTTTCGGGCAATGGTTCCTGAGCGTTCATCAGGATAACGTCCGCGACGCGTCATTCGAGCAGTTCCCCGATGCCGTTCGTGAAAAATTTTTCCCGCCGGATTTCGCCGATCAGCCCCGCGTGATGCAAAAACAGACCGGCCATGCCATTATCGTGCATATGCATGACGAGATGCAGAAAACCGTGGCCGAGCAGGCCGCCAAAGGAGAAGAAATTGAATAAACTTGCCGCGCTTTTGGTTGTTCTTGGCTTGTCCGCCTGCGCCTGTCCGCGTACGGAATCTTATGAAGACACGCCCTATGATGGGCGCACCGCAGGTTCCGGCATGGTCGAGCAGAACAGCTGCTGGTCGAGGATTTGGGATTAGTCTTGAAGCAAGCGCAACTTAAAACCCGCCATCTTCAGGCGGGTTTTGGTTTCAGAATAGAGCTTTGTTCAAGGGCTGTCTTTAAACATCTTCCAGGACAGCTTGAGCGCGACATAGCTTAAAAGGAAAAAGAGATATGACACGACGACATAAGCGGTCGTGAGATAGAATACGCCAAGTAGCGAAAGCCCCGAAATAAACAGGCATAAAATACCCAGAAACAAAAAGGTCGGCACGATGAAGTAGTGATCGAAGTCTTTGATGTTCATTTTTATCTCCCCTAAAGACACGAGCATTTTGCGGAGGCGGCTTACAAAACCGCACGCTCTTAGGATGACATTCGTTATTCGCTCTGAAAAGTAAAATCGGTAATTTTATTTCTTTTTCCCCTGTAATATTTCGAGTTCGTTTCTGAGACGCGCTTTGTTCAAGTCCTTTGTCAGGCGGCGTTCCTCGAGGTCCGGGCCGGAATACAGTGCGATCACAGAGAGAAGAGGCGTAACGAGAAGAAGAAGCGCAAGAATGATTTCCGAGCCGTAAACTTCCGTAAAAGCGTACGCCGCGACGAGTATCTGAATAACGCAGGCGAGATAGGCGGCGCAGCGAATAACTTTATCCATGACTTGCTCCTTTTGATTATGCCTGTCTCATGCTATTGAATTGGTATACCGCTCTCAAGACGAAAAGGATATTCGGTCATGCGATATGTCATTCTTGCCCTTGCTGTATTGTTCGCCTTTCCTGTTTCCGTGCCCGCTAATGCGGAAGAGCTTACAGCTGAAAGTGAAATCACCGCCGTAACGGTGTACACGAACCGCGCGACTGTGACGCGCACGGCCGAGATTGAAGCGCCGCAGGGCGCGCATACGGTTGTTTTTGAAGACCTGCCGCTGGGGCTGATGACCGATTCGCTTCGCGTCGAGGGCAGCGCGCGGGCAAACGTGATATTCGGCGCAATCAGCCATAACCGCGTCAATCAGGCCGATCTTGCCAATCCGCGCGAGGACGCGCTGCAAAAGCAAATCGAAACGCTGGAGCAGAATAAAAAGCTCGTCCAGTCCGAGGAGAAGAGCTGGCAGGACCAGATCCGTTTTCTGCGCGAGATCGGCAAGCAGGCGACAGACCGCGTGAATGAAAAAATTGCTGAAGATTTGACGATGAACCCGCAGGCCTGGCTCGAATCCGCGCAAACGGTGCGGCAGGGCGTTGAAGAAGCGCTCAAGGCCGGGGTGGCTCTGGAGGAAAAAATCGCCGACATCGATGAACAAATCCGCGCTCTTCAAAACGAGCTTAATGAAATCCGCACCGGCGCGCGGAGTTTTTACCGCGTTGAAATCCCGGTTGAGGCCGAGCGCGCGACAAGTTTGACAGTGCAGCTGAGTTATCAGATCGGCGGGGCAACGTGGACGCCCGTTTATGACGCGCGGCTCGATACGCGGAGCGGTGAACTGGAACTCGTGCAATACGGCGCGGTGCGTCAGCGCACGGGCGAAGACTGGGAGGACGTCGCGCTGTCTCTTTCGACCGCGCAGCCGCATCGCGGCGCGGGCCTGCCGGATTTAAATCCGTGGTGGGTAAGCGCTTATAATAATAGTAAAAAGCTAAACGCAGTTGGTTTTATGGGGGGCGGTCTATCAGAAACCGTGATGGTGGAACGAAGGGCAGCCGCGGACATGGCCGCTGCGCCGCAGGCCATGGAGCTGGAAGAAGCCAGGCCTGCAAACATGCGCGCCGCTCAAATCGACGCGGGCGGTTTCGTCAGCGAATACCGTATTCCGGGTCCGTCCAGCGTGCTGGCGGACGGGAGCGAGAGCAAGCTCCTGATCGGCGGCTTTGACAACGACACGGAACTTGAAGTCCAGATCAAGCCGCAACTCTCTACTGATGCTTTTTTGGTGGCCAAAACCACGATCACGGGTGAAGCGCCGCTCCTGCCCGGCAAGGTCAATCTCTTCCGCGACGGGGCCTATGTCGGCGTAACGCATGCGCCGCTGTTGCGTCCGGGCGAGGAAACCGATCTGGCGTTTGGCATTGATGACCAGATCGCCGTGACCCGCAACACGGTCAAGGACGAGCGCAGCGAGGCCGGGGTGATTTCCCGCGATCATGTGCTTGAGCGGCATTTCGTCACGGAAATCAAGAACCTGCGCGGCAATCCCGTAAAAATCGCCGTGCTGGAAAACACGCCTGTGTCCAAAAATGAGAAGATCAACGTGGAAATCCTTGAAAAGACGACGACTTCCGGATTCGAAAAAGGCGTGGATAATAAAGCCGGCGTTCTGCGCTGGGGCTTTGATCTAGGCGCGGGCGCGGAAAAAACCGTGAGTCTGGGCTGGAAAGTCAGCTGGCCCAAGGATATGAATATCAGCGGGTTGTAAGATTTTTTTCTTCCATTTCATGCGCAAATTGCGTTAAGTAAACGCAAGAGCAATAAAATAAACAGGGAGATGTGTTATGACGCATGATAAAGCGAAAGCCAATATCATTGGTCTGGATACGCGCAATGCGGAAATGATTCCATTTCAGGTTCCTGATCCAGAGAATGCTTCTGGCCTGTGCGTAGGCCAGCTAAAGTTTGAGGCTTCTCTGACAACGAAGGCTATGAGAGCGCTAACGGAAAAGGGGGCAGACCCTGCTGAAGACGTTATGATTTTCGCAGGAATTGAGGGCGGCTCCCTGTTTCCCAATCTTCTCCTGTACATTGCGCCGTTAACCCGCTTTGATCTAGCCGACCTGAAAAGCGCTCTGATCATCAAGGAGGCGAAAATTCCGTTCAGGAGTTTCGTGGAAATTGATATGGGGACAGAAGATCGGCCTGAGCGCAACGGTTTATATGAAGCTTTCGCATCGTTGTTGAAGGGAGAAATTGACGATTACATCGAGGCCGGTGACGATGAGTTTTTTGCGGTCGCTGCCATGAATTTCTACAATGCTTTTTCCGTGACGGCGAAGGGCATGAAGTATGCGCTTGAACAGGAAAACGGTATTGTTGATCGCGGTTCCAAAAAGGGGCTTAGCCTTGAATACTCTCTGGCGCCTGAATTTGTTAAACAGAAAAAGATTTTAGAAATACCCGAGGAAAACAGGCATAAAGATGGACAGCCTAGATTTGTGGTGCCGTTAATTACGCCTGTCGGACGGTTATGGCATACGGATCACCCAGCCATGAATTAAAATTGCGGATAAGCGCCGTTTGGCATTGCAATAATTGCGGCCAAGTTATAGTATTCATAATCAAAATAAGCATAAACGGGGAGAGAATATATGCGGGATATACGCGTTGTGGAGGATTTTCGGATCACGTCTGTGGTGAAAATAGACAGGCGCGAACCGGAACCGAGTGAGCCCCATTTTCCTACCGAGCCCGCAATGGAGCGACAGAAAAGAATTGATCATCCGGTTGGTAACGGTCGTGGTCATGCGCCTTCGCCTGTTCCGCATGATCCACCGGGCGGTTATGGGCCCATTCATGAGATCGAGCGTGATGATGACGGTGAAGGCGAGGGCATTACATTCCCAATGATTGATGAAGAGCCCGATCATGTTTACGCCTGATTTGCTTTTCAAGCCACATCCTTCTCAGTCCTGAGAGGTTTCTCTCCACTGTCATTCGCGGGCGGGAGGCGTGATTCCATCACCATCGCCAGATAGCTGACATGTTTTTGCAACGCGTCGATTTTGGCCTCCAGCATTTTGCGCTCCTCGGCGGCGGTGGCGAATTCGGCGCTGTCCTCGTCATGCTGGGCGCGCTGCATGGAATCAACAATAATCCCGATAAACAGGTTCAGCACGGCGAAGCTTGTGACGATAATAAACGGCACGAAAAATACCCACGCCCAGGGATAAAGCTCCAGAGTAGGCCGAACGATACCCATCGACCACGACTCGAGCGTCATGATCTGGAACAGCGTATACATCGAGGCGCCGACGCTGCCGAACCAGGTCTGAAGTTCGGGATTGTCCGAAACGCCGAACAGTTTGGTGGCCAGCACGGCGGCCACGTAAAACACGATCATCAAAACCCCGACCACGGAGGCCATGCCGGGAATTGCGTGAAACAGCGCGTCGACGACGCGGCGCATCTGCGGCACGACGGAGAACAGTCGCAACACGCGCAAAATCCGGAACGCGCGCAGGATGGATAGCGGCCCGCTTGCGGGAACAAGTGAAACCGCGACAATGGAAAAGTCAAACAAGTTCCAGCCGGAGCGGAAAAACCGCTCTTTATAGGCGTAGAGCTTGGCGATGATCTCAAGCGTAAAGACGCCAAGGATAATCCCGTCGGCCAGAAGCAGCCATTGTTCATAGCGGCCCATCACGGCCGGGCTGGTTTCCAAGCCGAGAATAATGGCGTTCAAAACGATCAGCCCGGCAATAAAAGCGGTGAATTCGTTTCTTTCAAGAACGCTCTGAATGTGCTGGCGCATAAGATCTCCGCAAAAGTGCAGCTTTATATATAAAAGGAAATGCGGAAAATCAATAAAGATGACGTAAAATATTTACAGAGGCAGCTTGCCAAGTCATTGACTCTCAAATAAACTATAAAAATCAGATCGCTGCGACCGCAGTTTGTTCGCTCCGTAAAAAGACACAAGGATGGTTCTCATGAGAAATTCACGTAAGTTTTTACTTGTGGCGGGAATGTTTTCATCGCTCGCGCTTGCCGGATGCGGCGAAGGGTTTGAAGTCGTCCAGTATGAGGGCTTTCCTTACGGCAATGACAGAACGGCGGGCAGCGGCGTCGCTTATGTTCGCGTTAACATGATGCCGGAAAAGGGCCCCGTCGTGGACATAAAGCTTGAAGAAGAGCCTGAAGAAATAACAGAGCCTGTGGAAACGGAGCCCGAGCCCGCTGAGGAATATCCCGAGAAGGCGGAAAAGGTTTTCAGGGAAATGCAGAAGAAGTAGTTTTCCGTTTTCTCCGGCAATCGTAATATCCACCGCCTTTTGCGCTCAGCCGGAACGCATGTCATGATAGATAGGTGACCCCAGCGAGATATGACATGATCCGTTTTGCGTTTTTTTTAACAGCGTTCCTGACGTGCCTGGTTCTGTCAGGCGCAAAGGTTAGTGCGCAAGAGCCTGCGGAAAAAGACGAACCTGAAAATGTTGAAGAGCTCATAACGGAGGAGTTCCCTCTGGATGATCCATTTTACAACGAAAGATTTGTAAAAAGCTGGGCTCGGCGTATGGGGCTGGCCGCGATGTCCCTGACTTTTGTGACTTATGAAGATACGCTCGATCGCAGTAAAAAAAGTTTTACGAAAGCCGGTTACGCGCGCTTTGTTTCCGGTCTTGAAGAAACCGGCATGCTTCAAATGATAGAAGAAGCGCAAGTCAGCATTTCCGTCGCCATGCGCGGGCAGCCGGATATAATTGATAAAGGCGTGGTCGACGGACGCTATCGCTGGGTGATTGAAATTCCCATCATGCTTTTTATGCGCAACATGAAAACGCAGGTGCGGGACTATTATATGCTGCGGATGGTTATTGTTCGCTCGAATGAATTGCATCTGCCGCAGGCTATCGCGATTGACGAATGGGCGACGATTTCCATGCAGGATCCGCTAAGGCGCGTCAGGTAAAGCCTTTTTTCTTTTGGCCGGGATATCATTAAAATACTATCCAAATTTTCAGAAACTCAAAGACAAAAACCCATTGTATTTAAATGACTTGCTGGCGAAAACTTACGTCCTGTTAAACCCTTTCTTTTAACATAAGGTATAAGCGCGGTTTAACCGCGCAGGCTATAAAGCTAACTGGCAACCAAATCTGTAAGAAAGGGAAATATCATGTCTGATATAGCGGAAACCTATATTGTGGTCTCTCTATTGATGGCTGTCTTTGCAGCAGTAGCGACAATCGGCACGGCTCTGGTTCTTGGAATCGGTTTTGAAAGGCTGCGTGGCGGGTTTGAAGTTATTCGCAAGCAGACGGCGTTCTTTAGCGATGCCATTCGCAAACTTGAAGAGAAATCGGATAACCTCGATCAGAGAACCGTTTCATTAGAGCAGCAAACGGTCATCCTTGATCACAGGACCTCTTCTCTTGAAGAGCAGCACAATGAGCTTGTGCGTACGCTGAAAGAGGAAGGGCATAATCATCTGCATGCCGAAAAACCGGCGCCACGCGCCGACAATCCTGCGCCTTCCGCGCCTGCCGAAAAGGAAGACGATGTCTCCGGCGAGGTTATCGCGCTGGCGCAAAAGGTCCGTGAACGCCATGCGCGCATCATGGAGCGCGCTCAGATGACCAGCAACGATGATTTCGTCGTACCGGCTTCCATGATGCATCATGTCTTTGCCATGGGAGACCAGGTTCAGTTTCACTAGTAAATGCTGCATACCTTTCTACTACTGCTTTGGGGACACAAGGATCATTGTGTCCCCTTTGCTGTAACATAGACTTTTGATCGTGCTTTTGGGGCGGAGCTAATCCTTTTGCATAGTTGAAATTACCATAAAAAAAGAAGTAAAACACATATCAGATGTATAATATAAGTGGGGTTAAAATGAACAATCTATCTCTCAATGACAATGACGTGGTGTGTCTGAGGCTTTCCATTGAACGTTGTCAAAAATATCTCGCGCATCTGCACGCTGTCATGTACATGTGCGACCCGAAAGATTTGGGGCTGGACGATATCATGGCGGAGAACGCCCGCGGCATCATGGGGGCGATCAATCGGGAATTGTCTTTGAGCTCCAAGGCGCTTGAGCCTGTTGAGGCAAGGGCGTATCAGAAAAACTGATTTGAGCAGGGGCAAGCCGGAACTGCGTGACGCAATGCCGGTTTTCCCGTTTCTTGGCATCGACGCTATCATTGCTTATGGCGGTTTTTTTATCGAAGGGTTACAATTAAAGAAATCTGCTTGGAAGGATTTCTTTCGTGACTGTTGTATGGTTTCTTCTCTGGTTTTTGCTTTCCGCATTTGTCGTGGGCGTATTTCTCTGGTCCACGCGCGTTTTGTTTCAGCAAAAGAAAGCCTGGCAGGCCTATGCGAAAAAATACCAGCTTTCATATAACAAAGGGCGGTTTTTGTCCTCCCCGGTTGTTTTTGGAGATTACGAGGGGCACAGGATCAACGTCTATTCCGAGGAACAGCAAACCGAGGATGCGCGCGGTTCGCGTTTCCGGACTGTTGTCGAATTAATGCGCAAGAGCGGGATGCGTTTTTCGGGCGCCGTTGCCAGTAATCATCTGGTTCCGGTTATGGATTTGCTCGAAATCCCTGACCACTATAATTACAAAGGCGAAGGCTGGAGTGAGAATTACGGCGTCAAGACCGACGACCTTGAGTATATGGAACAGTATTTAACGCAAACGCGCTTCAGGGCGCTGGAACGTCTTCTGAAGAACGACGCGGCCGGGTTTATCTTTGTCTTTAATCCCGATGACCTGCTTGTGCGCTATGAAACGGGAGATCCGATCCATGACCCGCGCCGGCTCGACAAGCTTGTTAAAACCTTGCGCGAGATTTCCGAGGTTTTAAAGCTCGGCGAGCATGAGAAAAATCTTGCCGCGCGCAAGAAAAAGCGCCGCCGGGACGAATATGAAGACGAGGACGAGGATGAGGAAGCGGGACCGGCGGAGAATGCGCAGCCTGAGGAACAAAGTGTTTCTGAAGCTCCCGAGGCGATAGAGGCCGAGCCCGTGCAAACGGTTGAAGAATCCGACGCTCCGCCGCCTGCGGAAGACGTAGGCGGGGGGAAGAAGGCCCGGAAATCCCCTTCGAAAAAATCCCCTTCAAAAAAATCCACTGACAAGAAATCCGGAGCCGAAAGGCGCGGCGCTTAAGCCAGCAGTAAAAGGCCATAAGCGGGCAGTGCGGCCCTGCCGTTTTCCAGCCGCCCGAATCTTTCGCTGTTAAAAACTTCCAGAGCCGTCTGAAATTCCGGCGGCGGATCAAGTTTCACCGGCGTTTCCGAGGCGTTGAACATACAGAAAACGCGACCTTGTTCATGCCTGCGTTCAAACATAATCATATTCCCGCCTTCGGGCGGATGCTCGCGGAAAACGACTTCGCCGTGTTTGAGGGCTGGCGTGTTCTTTCGCAGCTTTATGAAGTTGCGCGTGAAGGTCAGCGTCGAGGCGTCCTTGCCGTCCTGCTCTGAGGCAGATAACTTCGGATGTTCCCGGCCGACCGGAAGCCACGGCGCGCCGCTGGTAAACCCGGCCTTGTCGTTATTCTCCCAAGGCATCGGCGTGCGGCAGCCGTCGCGCCCCTGCCAGAACGGGTAGAGATACTTGCCAAACGGGTCCTGAATTTGCTCGTAGGGCACTTCCGCTTCGGGCAGGCCGAGCTCTTCGCCCTGATACATGAAAATCGTTCCGTTCAGGCAAAGAAGCAGCGCATTGAGACATTGCGAGAGGCGCGGGTCATGACCGTATTTGTCCGCGCCATTGAACCATCGGCTCGCCACGCGCACGACGTCGTGATTGGAAAACGCCCAGGCCGGGCAACCGTCCGGCGCATGGCTGAAATACTCGCTCGTTACCTCCAGGATCAGATCATGCGAAACGGCGTCTGCATGCAGAAAACTGAAGCTGTAGGCCGTGTGCAGGCGCGTCTCCCCGCGCGTATATTCCGCCGAGAGAAAGACCTGTTTTTCCGCGTCCGCGATCTCACCGACCATGAACGCGCCGTATTCGTCGGTCAGCGCGCGCATGCGCTCGATCATCGCCAGATTCCCGGGCTGGCTTTTATCAAAATGGTGCAGCTGCATGCCATAAGGCTCGGGATAAACCTCTTCATAGGCGCGCGGATTGGGCGGGTTGTCGCGCAGCTCCGCGTCATGCAGGTAAAAATTCGCAACGTCCAGACGAAAGCCGTCCACGCCGCGCTCCAGCCAGAACCGCATTTCATCCAGAACGGCGGCGCGCGCCTCTTCGTTGTGGAAGTTCAGGTCCG
This sequence comes from uncultured Pseudobdellovibrionaceae bacterium, assembly GCA_964498755.1. Lineage (GTDB taxonomy): Bacteria > Pseudomonadota > Alphaproteobacteria > Micavibrionales > Micavibrionaceae > RZZS01. The sequence goes on from CAZCIB010000017.1 coordinate 38,095, forward strand.
GCTGTTCTTTGAGGAAATTATGCAGATAATACTGGCCGCGCCTGATGTCGTATTCCCATGCGGGCCCGCCGAATACGGACTGCCAGTTGTTGGGCGGCGCGCCGTCGGGCTTCGGATCTGCCCAGACATACCAGTCCGCTTTCGGGTTATCCTTGCTCTGGCGCGATTCCTGAAACCAGGCGTGCCGGTCCGAGGAATGGCTCATCACCTGGTCGATAATGACTTTCAGGCCAAGGCCGTGCGCCTTGTCCAGCAGCGCGTCGAAATCATTCAAATCACCGAACATCGGATCAACGCCGCGGTAATCGGCGACGTCATAACCGAAATCCTTCATCGGCGAAGTAAAGAACGGCGAGAGCCAGATCCCGTCCACGCCGAGCGAGGCGACGTAATCGAGCTTGCCTGTGATCCCTTTTAAATCCCCGATCCCGTCGCCATTCGTATCTTTGAAGGAACGCGGATAGATTTGGTAAATAACGGCGCCTTTGTACCAGTTTTTAACTTCAGACATAAATCGTTCCCTGCATGTACAATGCCGCCTGTCCGCTCATCAACACGCGATCATCTTTTAGTTCGCATAGAATCTCGCCGCCGCGGCGCGAAATCTGGCGTGCGTTCAGAATTCTTTTTCCAAGCTGTTCCGCCCAATAAGGGGTCAGCATGCAATGCGCTGAACCTGTCACAGGGTCTTCCGGGACGTCTAGCTCAGGCGCGAAGTAGCGTGAGACAAAATCTGTTTCGGCTCCAGCTCCTCTTGCTGTTACGATAAGTCCGCGCAGTTCGTGAATGGAGCGAATGGCGTCCATGTCTGGAGATAAGTTTTTGACGGCTCTTTCATCTTCCAGCACAGCCATCCAGTCCGTGCCTTTGAAGAGTTTGTATGGCAGTCCTTGAAGGGCTCTCGTCACGCGCGGATCGTTTTCTATTTCTTCAAACGTCCAGACGGGAAAATCAAGCCGGAAACCGTTTTTTGTTTTATGAACGAACAAATCGCCGGAGAGCGTTTCGAACCGAACTGGATTTTGATCGTAACCGGCGATTTCAAAAAGGTAATAGGCCGTTGCAAGCGTCGCATGGCCGCAGAGCGCGACTTCATCTGCCGGTGTGAACCACCGCAGATGAAAGCCGTTTTCAACGGGCACGATAAACGCCGTTTCCGACAGGTTGTTTTCAAGCGCGATATTTTGAAGCAATGCGTCCGGCAGCCATGTCTCAAGCGGCACGACAGCAGCCGGGTTGCCTTTGAAAACTTCCGACGTAAATGCGTCAATCTGGTAGATGGGCAGTTGCATTCCAGGTGATTGGCCCACTATATCAGTCCTCCTAATGTCATCCCCGCGAAGGCGAGGATCCAACATTTTCAGTTTTTAGACTCCCGCCTTCGCGGGAGTGACAATCAGGGTAAGGCGAGGATCGCCTCAGCGCAGAAGCGAAACAGCGCATCAGCTAATCCCTAATCAGCTAATCAACTACTCCACCACCGTCATGCTGACGATTTCAGTCGGCTCGCGCGGGGGTTCGCCGACGGCGATGTCATCAACGTGCTCCATGCCCTCGGTCACCTGGCCGACGACGGTGTATTGCCCGGTCAGGCCGCGGCAGCCGCTATCGTCGAAGCAGATGAAGAACTGCGAGTTCGCGCTGTTCGGGTCCATCGTGCGGGCCATGCCGACCGTGCCGCGCTTGTAGACGTAGTCACTGAATTCCGCCGGAAGGTCCGGATAATCCGAGCCGCCGGAGCCTGTGCCCGTCGGGTCGCCCGCCTGCGCCATAAAGCCCGGAATGACGCGGTGAAAGACGACGCCGTCGTAAAAACCTTCTTTGGCCAGCATCGTAATGCGCTCGGCGTGTTGCGGCGCGAGGTCTTCTTTCAGGTCGATCGTGACGCTGCCGCCGTTCGACAATTCCATGACAACGGTCTTGCCCGTGTTCTCTTCTTGCGCGTAAGATGTATCAGTGTTTGCGGTCATAACCAGTATCCCCATTAAGAACCCAAATAACGCTTTGAGCATGTTTTCCCCCATATCAAGGTTGCGTGAAACGAATGACTCATCCCTCTCACAATTCGCAGTGGAGCGCAAGAAACAATGCAGGATCAGCTTAATAAACTCGGTGATCTTGAGGCCTCTCTTGATGTCGTCTGGCAGACGCTGACGCAGGGCGCCGCTTCCCGGCACAGCGCGGCGCGTCTTGCGACGCTCTCAACCGTTGTCGGCGGCAAGCCTGCGGCGAGAACGATCGTGTTGCGTGGCGCGGAACAAAAAACGCCCTCGGTTGTGTTTTACACGGACATTCGCTCGCAAAAAATCAAGGAGCTGAAAGAAAATCCGGCGGCGGCGCTGACCTATTATTCGGTTCCCCAGAAGTTTCAGATTCGCATGTCCGGTCAGGCGAAAATTCACCACGCCGATCAACTTACCGATAAAGCGTGGTCGGGCCTGAAAGAAGAGGAGCAGCCCGACTATGCGGGCTCGCACGCCCCGGGCGAGGAGACGGGCCGGCCGATTCAGGAACTGGGCGGCAACGCGGCGGAGAATTTCGCCGTTGTGAGGGTTATTATCAGCGAACTTGAATGGTTGCAGCTGGGGCAAAAAGGCTTTCACCGCCGTGCCGCCTTTCGCTGGGACGCGCCGGGCGCGCTGTCTTACAAGGAATGGGTTGCGCCCTGAGAGTTGCGAGTTCGAGTTACGAGGAAAGGCACTCTTAAAAACAGTCTCGTAACTCGCGCCTCGAACCCGGAACTGATTTTATTCCGCCGCCTCGGGCAGGGCGGGGCAATAATCGTCGATCATATCGCGAATCGTATCCAGACATGTGCAGCATGCGGGCTGCACGCCCCCGCTGGCGCGGGCGTACAGCTCTTCGGCTTCCGGCGCGTGATCCATGCGCTGGAGCTCTTTCAGCAGTTTCTTGTCCGAAATGGCGTTGCAAATGCAGATAAACATATCTGAATCGTTAAACGATACGCGATGAAAATGCAAATCGTTTTCAATTGCGGCTCTCAATAGACCTGTTTCAAAAGTCCGAATGCTGTCATCCTGAGCGCAGCGAAGGATCTCTATGTTATTAATGAAATGAGATTCTTCGCTTCGCTCAGAATGACATGAATTGTCACTGAATTCTATTCCCCTTCGCCTTCCGGCGCGGACTGGAGCTGGATGAAGTTCTGCAGGCCCTGCTGTTCGATCATCATTTGCATGGTTTCGAGGTGGTCGAGATGCTTTTCCTCGTCGCGCAGGATTTCAACCAGCAGATCGCGCGTCACGAAGTCGTGAATCTCGTTGGCGTAGGCGGCGGCCTCTTTCAGTTCCGGAATTGCTTTTTCCTCGAGCTTGCGGTCGCCTTCGATGACTTCCTCGATGGTTTCGCCGATATTGAGTTTTCCAAGATCCTGAAGGTTCGGCAGGCCGTCGAGCATGATAATCCGCTGGATCAGTTTGTCGGCGTGGACCATTTCTTCGATGGATTCCTTGTATTCATGTTTGGCGAGCTTTGTAATGCCCCAGTTTTCCAGCAGGCGCGAATGCAGGAAATACTGGTTCACGGCCGTCAGCTCATTCTTTAAAGCTTCGTTCAGATACGCGATGATTTTCGGATCGCCTTTCATTGATTACCCCTTCGTATGCTGTGCGTTGGCGCGAATTCATCACGGTATGATGGCAAGAACGGCTGAAAGGGTAAAGCGAAATCCGCGGAGCGGGGCTAAATCTCCCGCCCTTTCAGAAGCGGAGAGATTTTCAGATAAAGAACGGGCATGGAGGAGAGGCTGCCGTCGGCCTGTTTTGTGTACGCAATGAGGCGCTGCTGGGGCAAATCCGGATTGTCAATCGGGATAACGATCCGCCCGCCAACTTTAAGCTGCGCAATCAACGCGGCGGGCGGGTGCGCCAGCGATTGCTTCACGAGGATTGCGTCATACGGTCCCTTGCTTTTCCAACCATAAAGGCCGTTGCCGTCCTTGGTGCGCACGTTGCTGTAGCCGCGCTTTTCAAGCGGAGGCTCGGCGGCGAGCCCGTTGACGTTAATCAGCGTATTTTGCCTGACTGAATAAACTTTTCGCGCCAGCGCGGAGAGCAGGGCGGTTTCGTAGCCTGTGCCGAAGCCGACTTCCAGAACTTTATCGCGGGGCTTGATCTCCATGAGCTGAACCATCATCGCCGATAAAAAAGGCTCCGGCGTGACGTAGCCGCGCTCGAAGATAGGTATGGCGACGTTCTGATAGGCGTAAGGCGCAAATTTCCGGCTGAGAAAGCGCGCGCGCGGCGTCTGCGCCACAGCCATCAAAACATTTTTATCAATTCGCGAATGCCCCGTATGCAAGCCTGTAATCAGGGCTGACGTTTCTATTTCGCTGACGAGCGCGCGCATTGAGCTGGCCTGCAGGCTCTGGTCGCCTCCGATAAAAAGGATAAGCAAGAACGCCGATACGATGGAAAGGGCGTCGTTCGCCCGTATCAGCCTGTACCGGTGTTTGCGGAAAAACGCCGTATTTTTAAACCGTTCTGCCAGCAATGTTTCGCCCGTTTTTAAACCGGGACCTCTGGTCCCTTCGCAACGCTCGTGGCCGCATTTTAAAGCAGGGTACGCTCTATGATTGCGCCACATTCTTTAGTATAGCGGGCCAAATCGCAAATTTTCGTTAATTTTTCAGAATCCAGCTTTGCCGTAACCTCCGCGTCACTTGCCAACATTTCAGGCAGGGAGACCGTTCCGCCACTTTCCCAGACCTTCATCGCGTTGCGCTGAACGAGGCGGTAGGCGTCTTCACGAGAGACCCCGGCCTGCGTCAGCGCGAGCAATACCCCTTGCGAGAAATACAGCCCGCCAGTGCGTTCCATGTTCTTTTTCATGTTGTCCGGATAAACGAGGAGTTTCTCAATCACGCCGGACAGACGGACCAGCGCGAAATCGAGCGCGATCAGCGCGTCCGGCAAAATGGTCCTTTCAACCGAGGAGTGTGAAATATCCCGTTCATGCCAGAGCGCGACGTTCTCAAGAGCCGGAACGACGGCGGCGCGCACGACCCGGGCGAGGCCCGTGAGGTTTTCCGTCAAAATCGGGTTGCGTTTATGCGGCATGGCCGAGCTGCCTTTCTGGCCGGGAGAGAAATATTCCTCGGCCTCGCGCACTTCCGTTCTCTGGACGTGGCGGATTTCCACGGCGAGGTTTTCCATCGAGGCGGCGATCACGCCCAGCACGGAGAAGAAAAACGCGTGACGGTCGCGCGGGATGACCTGCGTGGCCACAGTTTCTGCTTTCAGGCCCAGCTTTTCCGCGACATAGGCCTCGACTTGCGGCGTGACCGTCGCGTAAGTTCCGACGGCTCCGGAGAGCTTGCACGTGGCGATGTCTTCGCGCGCAAGCAATAGCCGCTCTTTCGCGCGCTTGAATGCGGCGTAATGTCCGGCGAGCTTGAGGCCGAAAGTTGTTGGTTCGGCGTGAATGCCGTGGCTGCGGCCGATGCAGACCGTGTCTTTGTGCTCCAGCGCGCGCTCCTTGAGCGCGGCCAGCGCCTTGTCGAGATCGGCGATCAGCAGTTCTGCGGCCTGCGTCAGCTGCACGGCGAAGGTCGTATCCAGAACGTCCGAAGAGGTCATGCCCTGATGCATGTAGCGCGCGTCTTCGCCCACGTGTTCGGCGACGTTGGTGAGGAAGGCGATGACGTCGTGCTTGACCTCTTTTTCGATCTCGTCAATGCGCGCCGGGTCGAACGCGCCTTTCTCCCGCAGGGATTTCGGCACGGACTCCGGCACGGATCCGTCCTGCGCCATTTTCTCGGCGGCCAGCGTTTCAATCTCCAGCATAATGCGGAACTTGTTTTCGGGCTCGAATATCCCGGCCATCTCGGGCCGCGTGTAACGTGGGATCATGGGCGTAGGTCCTCGGGTTTATCTCTCCAGCCACTGTACATAGTCGGCGGCGTTATGCAATACGCGCACGATAACAATATGATCGCTGTAAACATCATAAAAAATAACATGACTGCCGCATTCTATCCGCCGTACGGCGGGATTGGAGCGTTTGTCTATGCGTCCGATTTCCGGGTGCGCGCAAATTGTCTCAATGCATGAGGTTAGTTTCGCAGCGTAGGTATCGGCTTGCCGCCGCCCGAAATGGATGTCGCCGTAAAGATAGATGTCTTCGAGGTCGCGCGCGGCCAGTTTAGAGAGGACATGTTTCACTCTGCCGAACTCGCCTTTTCGCGCGCGCTTTCAAACACCTCTTCAGCGGTTTTGTCCGAAAGGCCGCTTTCCCGTCCGGCGTTGATCGCAGCCCGGAAAGCTTCATCTCTGCTCAAGCGGTCCTGATCTTTTCTGATCAGTTCACGTATATATTCGCTTGCGTTGTGATAGCGGCCCAGACTGATTTGGTTTTCAACCCATTCTTTCATTTGTTCGGGCATGGAAACGTTCATGCTGCTCATAACAACCTCCTTGCATTAACTATCTTGCCATTTAATGGGATTAGATGGCAAGGCAATCTTACCGGACTTAGCCCTGCTCAACTGAAGGCTCTCGCCTTTACATCAACCCAAGCGATTTAAAGCTCAGCAATCCGTCGCGGCTGACGAGATAATTTAGAACGGACCTGTGCTTTAAAACCCGTCCGGCCATTTGCGCGCCGCATGCATGACGGCAAGAATCTGAATGCTGTTATCCGTTACCCTGTAGGGCAGTATATAGGGAAGATCATGCAGGATAAGTTCCCGCGTTCCCTTAACGCGGCCTTCCCGGCCTATTTCCGGATTATGCGTCAGAGAGTCTGCGGCCGCCTTGATGCGCACAAGAGTACGATACGCCGCTGCCGGGCGGTCTTCCGCGATATAATCAGCAATCTCTTTCAGGTCGTTCTCTGCGGGCAAGGCCCAGATGACCGGTTTCATTGCCGGTCGTCTCCGGGCCGGTATGTTTCGATCAGGGCGTCCACTTCGCCGCAGCCGCGAAAAACCGCGTCCGGACTTTCTGCGTAGGCAAGGCGCCTTTCTATATGGCTTCTTTGCCAATCGTATAATTCAAGATACTGGTCAATGGCCTGATTGACGACCCAGCTGCGCGAGCGGTCCAGACCGCTGGCGATCGCATCCAGCCGCGCCTGTTTGTCCGTATCGACGGAAACGCTCATTCTTCCGGTATCGCTCGCCATATCATCGCCTGTAATCACATATAATCACATTTCATCATATCATGCGGACTTAGCCCGGTTCAACTGGCGGCTCTCACCTTTACATCAACCCCAGCGATTTGAAGCTCCGCGTTCCGCCGCGGCTGACGATGATATGGTCGTGGATCAGGATGGAAAAAGGCCTGCCCGCCTCGACGATGGCTTTCGTCATGTTGACGTCGTCGCGCGAGGGCGAAGGATCGCCGCTCGGGTGATTGTGCACGAGGATCAGCGCGCTCGCCCCCAGTTCCAGCGCGCGTTTCATGATCTCGCGCGGGTAGACGGGCGTATGGTCTACTGTGCCGGATTGCTGGATTTCATCGGCGATGAGGGCATTCTGCTTGTTTAAAAACAAAATGCGGAAATGCTCTTTTTTCTCGTGCGCCATGGTCGCGCGGCAATAATCGACCAGCGCGTTCCAGCTGGAGAGAACCGGCTTGTTCATCACCTCCTCGCGCAGCAGGTAATGCGCGCTCGCCGTCACGGCCCTGAGCGCGCAGGCCGTGTTTTCCGATATGCCGTTTATTTTCAGCAGGTCCTCGTAAGGCGCGTTCATCACGCCCGCAAACCCGCCGAACCGGGCGATCAGGTCTTTCGCCAGCGGCTTGACGTCCCTGCGCGGTATCGCCATGCAGAGCAGCAGTTCAAGGAGCTCGTAATCGGCCAGCGCGTCCTTCCCGCCCTTCAGGAAACGCGCGCGCAGCCTGTCGCGATGGCCTGCGTAATGGGGCTTGTCTGGTTTTTGTTCAGCCATAAAGCACACGTTACAATCTGGCGGAACAAGAAACAATCGCTCTCATAAATTTACACAGGGGAATCGCGTGAGCTTATGTTAAGCGGAGAGTATTTTACGCATCATGGC
>CAZCIB010000018.1:0-39188 GCA_964498755.1 uncultured Pseudobdellovibrionaceae bacterium
CCCACGAAAACCCTTACCCGTCAATGTGTTCTGATGCAGAGTCCGGTAGTGTGAATCATTCTAGAGGTTGTTTTGGAGGGATATGTCTATGCTGTTCCCGCAGTTAAGGACAATAAAACGTTGTTTTTGAAGACTGCGTATCCCAGCCGGAAAGCCACGCGAGTCTTTCAGAAGGAGAAAAAGAATGACTCATGATGAATTCTATGACGAAGAAGAAAAAAAGCTGATTGAAGCCTATGAGCGCGGCGAGTTTATTGAGGCCGAAAATCAGGAAGAGGAACGGGCAATGGCCGAGAAAGCGGCGCGGCGTTACCTGCGCAAGGATGCGCGTATCAATATTCGTCTGTCCAGCGCTGACCTCAAAATGCTTAAAGCGCGGGCTGCGGAGGAAGGTCTGCCCTACCAGAGCCTCATCTCCAGCATCCTGCACAAGTATGTAAGCGGCAGAAACGTCTCTTCGTTTTAACGCGCTTCAAGCACGAAGAAGAAGACGTTATGCGCCGGCTGACCGGTACAGGCGTTTGACGGGATGTTCACGCATCCGTAAATCTGGTTTGAGAGGATGTCATTTTTATCTGCGATGCGGTAGCCGTCGCGGAATATGCCAGTGAATTTGTCGTGCGCGCTCCATGCGCATTCCTGATTGACCGGGAGCGGGTCTTTCTTTTTATGCAGGCCGAGATTGATATTGATGCCCTCGCAGATATTTTCATGCACGTAAGGCAGGAGCATCATCAGCTCTTCATTGTTTTCAAGATCGATATGGCAGGGCTGCAGGCTAAGGGTTGGCAAATCCTTGACGCACACGTTTGACGGAAAAATCCACTCGCCGTATCCCGGCGCGCCGATAAAGTTCTCGTCCAGCCATTGCGTATCCGGGACGCGGTAATGCGCGCCGCCGCCTGCGGGCTGAAAAAGCTGGCAGTCCAGGGAATAGCAGCGCGAATTTCTGTAGCCTTCGACTTCCGGGTTTTCGAAACTCAGCTCGGAAATATCATTAATTTTTATGCTTTTCATACGCATGACGCTTGTTTGCAGCGACAGCGCGTATTGCGTGATTTCTGAAGAAGCGACCTTGATATATTCAGACAGATTGCGCTTGTCGGCCGCATTCGGGTCGTAATCGTGCGTGACCACCCAGGCCAGCATCATGAACAAAATCGCGGAGATAAAGGCAAGAATCCGCGACGAGCCCGCTTCCGGGTGAAAGTTTCTATATTTATCCATTCATTTCAGTATAATACAGACAGTTTTCCTAAAACTTAAGACAGCTTATAAATACTTACCATGTTCAGTGAAAACGCAAAAGCTTTGAAAGCGGAAAATACGCGGCGCCGCGCCGGATTTCCGTGCGGGGCGTTACAGACGGATCTTGCCGCGCTGGAAGAAAATTACAGGATTTTACGGCGTCAGGCCGGGGATAACTGCGCGGTTTCGGGCATAGTTAAGGCCAACGCCTATGGCGCGGGCGCGGACCGTATCGCGCCGCTTTTGGCGGAAGCGGGCTGTTCTCTTTTTTTCGTGGCCGATCCCGGCGAGGCCGTTGCGCTCAGAAACCTGCCCGGGATGCGGGATAAAGACATCGCCGTGTTTGGTGGCGCGCTGCCAGGGACAGAAGAGTTTTTTGAAGAGCATGACCTGATCCCGGTAATGAATGCCTTTGATGATTTGCGGAACTGGCGGCAAAAACCCGGCAGCCGGATCTTTCTCCATTTCGATACTGCGATGAACAGACTTGGGATGAGCGCGGCGGAGATTGAAAGCCTGCTTAATGACAGGGCTCTAAAAAACAAATTTCACATTGATATGGTTCTCTCCCACTTCGCAAGCGCGGATGAAGCCGACGATGGCGGATTGACGGAAAGGCAATATGCGCGCTTTTCCGTCATGGCGTTGGAATTTCCGGAGGCGCGGAAATCGCTCGCCAACTCGGCCGGACTGTTCCGGGATAAAAAATATGCGCTCGACCTCGCGCGTCCCGGCATCGCGCTTTATGGCGGCAATCCGGTTCACGGGAAAAACCCGATGAAGCCGGTCGTTTCCCTGTCTGTTCCGGTCCTGCAGGTCCGCCACGTTAAAAAAGGTGATAGCGTCGGTTACGGCGCGGCGCATGTTTTTGCCGAGGACCGGGTCATGGCGACTCTCGGATTGGGCTACGCCGACGGTTTTATGCGCGCGCTCTCCGGTAAAGGCAAGCTGTACTGGAACGGCGAGCCCTGCCCGGTTCTGGGGCGCGTGTCGATGGATTTGACAAGCGTCGACATTACGGACCTGTCAAACCGGCCAAAGCCCGGAGATTATCTGGAAGTGATCGGCCCGAGCCAGAGCATTGACGATCTGGCGCAGGATGCGGGGACGATTTCATACGAAATCCTGACGGGTCTCGGGCAGCGGTTTGAAAGGTCTTATATCTCTTAAAACTTTATTTTCTCATGCAAAAGCGTTAGAACAGCCATAGAATTGAGCGAAACTGTAGAAAAGCTATGAGTGAAACCACAGCCGATAACTCCGGCAAACAAAACGAAAGCAGGATTTTTGCCCACTGTACGGGCATGACCTGCTATGTGCTGGATTCCTGCCAGTCAATCGGGAAAACGATCCTGAGGCTCTTTCATGGGATCGGTTCGCTGATGGTGTTTATCGGCACGGCGATTATCCAGTCATTTCTGCCGCCGATATACTTCCGCCTGATTTTGAAGCAGGTGATTGATATCGGTTACTATTCCTTGCCTGTTGTCGGCATGACGGCGCTGTTTACCGGGATGGTGCTTGCGCTCCAGAGCTATACGGGCTTTACGCGTTTTAATGCCGAAAGCGCGATTGCGGGCGTTGTCGTTTTGTCCGTAACGCGTGAACTGGCGCCTGTGCTGGCTGGCCTGATGGTGGCGGGCCGCATCGGCGCGGCGATTGCCGCGGAAATCGGCACCATGCGCGTCACGGAACAAATTGACGCGCTTGTTACCTTAAGCGTTAATCCGTTCAAATATCTCATCGCCCCGCGTTTAATCGCGGGCACGATCATGCTGCCCGCGCTGGTTCTGGTTGGCGATATTATCGGCGTGTTCGGCGGTTATGTCGTTGCAATTTATACGCTCGATTTCAGCCCCGGCAGTTACCTCGCCCAGACATGGGAGTTTCTTGAGGCGATGGACGTGATCTCCGGACTGATAAAGGCCGCCGTGTTTGGCCTGATCGTCACGCTGATGGGCTGTTATCACGGCTATTACTCGCAGCGCGGCGCGCAAGGAGTCGGCGCGGCGACGACGAACGCCGTCGTAACGGCCTCGATCCTGATCCTGATTTCCAACTATGTTCTGACGCAGGTGTTCTTCTCATGAGTTCCGAAGCCGCAGTCAACGAGGAGCCGCAACCCTGCACGGAGGCCATGCCCTGCAAGCTTCAGCTTTCCGGGGTGCGAAAAACCTTCGGGAATAACGAGGTTCTTCGCGGCGTCGATCTGCATATCGCGCCGGGGCAATCGCTCGTCGTGATCGGCGGGTCGGGGTCCGGCAAGTCCGTGATGCTGAAATGCGTTCTGGGGCTTATGGCGCCGGAGGAGGGCTCGATTCTCGTCGATGGCCGCGAAAGCGTCGGGCTGGACGCCAAAAACCGCAATAAGCTGATGTCAAAATTCGGCATGCTGTTTCAGGGCGCAGCGCTGTTCGATTCGCTTAAAGTCTGGGAGAACGTCGCTTTCGGCCTGATCCAGGGGCGCGGCATGGACCGCAAGGAAGCCAAAGACATTGCGATTGAAAAGCTGAAATCGGTCGGTCTCAAGACCGCGCATGGCGAGCTTTACCCGGCGGAAATTTCGGGCGGCATGCAAAAACGCGTCGGCCTCGCACGTGCGATTGCCGCGAACCCGGAGATTCTGTTTTTTGACGAGCCGACTACGGGCCTCGACCCCATCATGGCGGACGTGATCAACGACCTGATCGTCGAGCGCGTGCGCGATCTGGGCGCAACGGCCCTCTCGATCACGCATGATATGGCCAGCGCGCGCAAAATCGCCGACCGCGTCGCCATGATCTATGAAGGGCAAATTATCTGGCACGGGAGCGTGCAGGAACTCGACGAATCGGGCAACGACCATGTCGACCAGTTTATCCACGGCCGCGCCGCAGGCCCAATTACGGACGATCTAAAGCAGGCGTAAGCCACGCTAGCGCATGTTTTTCCTTTATTTGTTATTTCAAGAGCCCGCCTTCGCTATGGCGAGACTAATGTCGTTGTCCGTTGAAACGCATTCACTGCGGCAGCTTCAAGGCCTTTGGATAAAGCCCCGGATAACGCCTGTCGTCGTTTCCGGGGTGACGGGGTCGGCCTGATAGCGGCGCCCTGTTCTTAATGCGAAACGCTATAAAAAAATGCGCAAAAATTCCCTCTTTTTTCATAAAGATATTTGACATTTCCGCGAATCCCCTTTAGGAAAGCACCAGGTGGTGTTGTATATAGAGGGAGTGTGTTGGAATGGCGAAAGATGGGAATGCCAAGCAAAATGGCGACCGACTGAAACGTTCAAAGGAAGAGCTTGCGCTTATTTTCGGTCCAAAAGCCGAGCGCAGGGCCGAGATAAAATGCGTAAAGCCCGAGATACTGGAGACCGAAAAAGTTTTTCTTGTCGATACGCGCGAAGCTGCTCTGGAAATCCTGAAATCAGCGCAAAGTTGCAGGCGAGAGTTTATTACGCTGGATGATCCATCCTTGGCGCCAAGGTTGCCTACTGGATTTGATGGCGCGTTCAGGCCACCTTTAGAAGTAACGCCGCCACGTCAGACTATTTATTTTATTGACGCAGAGGGCAAGCTTCGAGAAATGGGAATTGAGACGAGGCAGAGGATAGAAAAAGGGCGGATCAAACAAACCACCAAAAGAGATAAAACCAGTCTTGCCCAGAGCCCCGCTCTGAACCGCGCGGAACAACATTCATATTTATGTGCGCCAGGCTTTAATGTTTATGCGCTTGGAGAAGAAGTTGCGCGCAAGATGGTTAAAAAAGAAATACAATCTCCTCCCAGGCCTGCCCTGAGGATAATCGCGCAGCGGGAGCGCATGTCTTACTTTCCAGATGGAAATCCTGAATGGGAAATTGAATTAGCGGTAGAGCCTATTCACCTCTGGCAAAGTTTCGATGGCGCCTATGGTTCAAAACATAAAATTGATCTTGAGATAAAACGTGGCCCCGAAGATGAAGCTGAACGGCTTGCCTTATTACAATGTGAAGAGGACAGGCTGTTAAGGCGTTTTGAAAGGCACTTGACTCCGGAAATGCGCTCCAGCGCTGCGGATGGTTTTGATCATATTCTCTCAGTCGTGCGAGTTGACGAAGGGAAGCGCAAGCAGTTTGAGCGAATTGACCCGCGTTATCCGAACTGGATTCAGGAATTGGCGGCTTGATAAAACACTGGCCAATTTTTATGATATCATTTAACAATACTTGCTTGTAACTAAGCTCCTAGGGGTATAGCTCAGCTGGTAGAGCGGCGGTCTCCAAAACCGCAGGTCGCGGGTTCGAACCCTGCTGCCCCTGCCATTCGCTGGCGTTGGTTAAATTGAACATCTTGTCGAAGGGCTCACGCAAGGTATAGCGCAGCCTTCCGCCGTCGAGCGTTAGGCCCCGTCCCGAAGGGCGAAGCCCGTGGGACATTTTCAAAAAATAAATACCCGATTGACCATCTCTCTTTTGAGTTCGACGCTCGAACCTTTGAACAAATCATAGGCTTCCGAGGCGATGGACAGGATCATCAGCATCGCATCCTTAAACGCATCATCGCCGGAGCGGGCGCTGGATATTTGCTGCTCCAGATCATTTTGATCCTCGCGGATTATGGATTTTTTGGCCTCGAATTCCTCGCGCTCAATCATGCACAAAAGCCATAGTTTAAGACGCCTCGCGCATGACGGTTTCGATTTGTTGATCCTGCCAGTCAGCATAGGTCTGGTTTGTGCCTTTGACTTTCCAATACTTGCGCCCATTTCGTGAAGTGCCCATAATCACAGACAGGGCAGCGCTGGGGCTTTTAAAACTTACATCTTCCTGAAAAACGGCCTTGGTTTTTTGCTCATTCAAAATAAGCTTTCCCTCTTCAAAGAGGCTGTCAAATAGCGGTTTGTATGAATTATGCGTGACTGAGCTGATCCACTCTGCAACGGCTTCCGATCCTTTAAACACGACAAAATCCCCTTCGATTTCCTGCGCTTCGGCGGTGATGTCGTACTTCTTGCTGCGCGCGATAAAGATCGGGCCATTATCATCTCGTATTTGATCCGGTGCTTGCTGTGTGGTTTCAGGCGTATGGGAAACACGGGGCTTTACGCGCAGTAATTCCAGACCCAAAACCGGTAAGACCAGCCGAATTTGCGATATGAAATATTCCATATCGGCTTGATCGGCTTCAGGCAGGAATGCATCGCCCGGCGGAGCGGTATTGTTATGCACTTTGGCGCGGGCCATATTCTGCGAAATCGCAATCAGGCGGCTTTCTAGATAGCGCGCATGCGCCTTGGTTAGGTTCTGGTCCTTGCTGGTGATAATGCAGGCTTTCTCCCAGAAATCCTTATTCTCATCTTTGTTATGCTGGATCAAACGTTTGCCGACATTATCGCTCTCTCCGATGTAAACAATCTGTTTCCCGGCGGTGTCAGGGTCCGGGCCGGTTAAGAAATATATGCCGGTGCGGTTCATCTCCGGACGCTTGAGGAGCTCAGGCAGTTTCGTGCGCGGCCCGGACAGCACATGGCCTGTCCAGTTCATAATCTCGGCCGTCAAAATGCCTTGCGGCGTTCCATCGACAAGATACAGCTTGATTGATTTGCCCATATGCGCGCCCATAGAGTTATCCTTCGCTATCATATTGATTGTATTTTATTATCCACATTGCGCGCCGAAAGTACAGATTAAGCATAAAAAGTCGGTCTTTTTACTACATGCCACCCGGATGTCGCGCAGTTTTACGCCGTTTTCTTTCATCTTAAAACCGGCGGGTTGACTTGTATTGCCGATTGCGCCGATGTGCAAATAGCCCGTCATACCGCCCTCTGCCTCAGCCGTATTACCGGCGCGGAGATTTATTATTAAGCTCAACCGGCTTACCGTAAGGGTCAAGAGGTTGCGCTCGAGATATTCTCATTGCTTATTATTATAGACATTTTAATCTTTTTATGGGTATAATAATTCCCATTAGGAGGTTTTGCTATGGCAAGGAAAACAGCCGCCCTGCCGCCTTTTGTTGAAGATATTCTCAAAGAGGTGGGCGAGAACATAAAGCTGGCGCGGTTGCGCCGTAAGATCACGACAACCATGCTCGCGGAAAGAGCAGGCATGAACAGGGCGACGCTGCGCAAAATTGAAAATGGTGAAAGCAGCGTCACGATGGGAGCTTATGCCAGTGTTTTATTTTGCCTGGGCCTGGAAAAAGACCTGCACCTTATTGGCAAAGATGATCCGTTGGGACGGCGCTTGCAAGATGCGGAGCTGACGCACACAAAAGAGCGCGCACCCAAAAAAGAAACCTAAGCGCGCGTGAAGGTGAATGTATGAGCAAGAAGCAATCTCAAAAAGCAATTCAGGTTTGCGCGCATTGGGCGGGCATGGAAAGCCCTGCGCTTATGGGGACGCTTTATGCTGCGCCGGTCAGGGGAAAAGAGGTGTTTTCTTTTGAGTATGATCCGGCCTGGTTGAAATCCAAACAGGCGCAAATTCTGGACCCTGAGCTGGGTTTGTTTGAGGGGCCGCAATATGCCCGTGAGAACCGTGATAATTTCGGTGTTTTTCTGGATTCTTCGCCGGACCGTTGGGGGCGCGTGTTAATGCAGCGGCGCGAAGCCCAAAAAGCAAGGACGGAAGAGCGCGCTATGCGCCCGCTTATGGAGTCTGATTACCTGCTCGGCGTATATGACGGTCACCGTATGGGCGCTTTGCGTTTCCGGCTTAAGGATGACGGGCCTTTTCTTGATGATCATACAGATATGGCTGCGCCGCCATGGACAAAATTACGGGAGCTTGAACATGCGAGCCTGCAGCTGGAGCAGGAGCAAGCAGAGGACAGAGCCGACTATGCGAAATGGCTCAATATGTTGATTGCGCCCGGAAGCTCTCTGGGCGGCGCGCGCCCCAAAGCCAGCGTTCTGGATGAAGCCGGTCATCCGTGGATCGCAAAATTTCCAAGCCGTAATGATGAAATCAACATCGGCCGCTGGGAATATTTGGTTCATATGCTGGCGCAAAAGGCCGGTATTGTGACCGCTCCAGCCAAAATCAAAAATTTCTCAAGTGAGCATGATACATTTTTGAATTGTCGTTTTGACCGTAGTTCAAACGGTGAGCGCATTCATTTCGCGTCTGCAATGACACTTCTGGCAAAGCAAGATGGTGATGGCAGTGAAACCGGGGTCAGCTATCTTGATCTGGCAGGTTTTATCATGAGAAACGGCGCACAAGTGCAAAAGGATCTGGAGCAGCTTTGGAGGCGCATTCTGTTTTTTGTTTGTATATCAAACACGGATGACCATCTGCGCAATCATGGCTTTTTACTCACGCCGCAGGGCTGGGCGCTTTCACCGGCCTATGATATGAACTCTTTGCCGACCAGTAACGGATTATCCTTGAATATCACGCGAGAAGATAACAGCCAGAATATAGAGCTGCTTAACAGCGTGGCGCAGGTATTCAGAATTTCAGAAGAGCGCAGAAAAGCAATCCATAAAGACGTTATTTCATCTGTGCGTGAGTGGCAAAGGCTGGCAAAAGACCTTAAATTTTCAGCGCGCGAAATAGAGATGATGCGAAACGCATTCCGCGTGGCCGATGCGGAAAGCGGTTAGGAGGAAAAATGGACCAAAGACTAAGCATTATCACGCTGGGCGTTTCAGATTTGAACACATCCCGCGCATTTTACGAGGCGCTGGGTTGGCGCGTGGCCAGTGAGGGCGGGGCCGATAAAATCGTGGCTTTCAACCTCAATTCCATGGCTCTGGCCCTTTTCCCGCGTGAGGATCTGGCCAGGGATGCGGGCGTGGAGATGAACGGCGGCGGCAAGGCACATGCGCCGTTTACGCTGGCCTATAATGTTGCTTCCGAAGATGAAGTGGATGCGGTTTTGAAACAGGCTAAGGAATGCGGCTCGGAGATCATCAAGCCCGCGCAAAAAGTGTTTTGGGGCGGCTATTCCGGATATTTCGCCGACCCGGACGGTTTCCTCTGGGAGGTTGCCTATAATCCTTTCTCAAAACTGCAGGATGACGGCAGCTTTCAGTGGGTTTAAAGCCTTTCTTTCTGCTGGCTAAATGCAAAGCTTGAGATGTTTATATCCTTCAATCCATATGCTCGTTTATAATTTTGTAGTAGCCGGGCATGATCTTTGAAATCGTATCTCTGCCTTTTTTGGTTATTCGGATTTTTTATAGCGAGCGTCACTTTCATTTTTATCAAACTGTATCATTTTATCTTGTTCCAGACGTTTGGCCGTTGTTGTTATAACCGGCTTGGAGATATCCAGCCTGCTCACAAGATCGGAAATGGTAAAAGTTTCCAACTCGGGCTCCCTGTCCAGAACAATCAATATAAGAAAACGCGTCATTGAAAAATGATATTTCCGAAAATAATTTTCTAGATCGCGCATGAGCAAAGAGGCATTTCGCATCATATGAAGCGCTTCGCGCGTTTTATCGATATTCATTTCCGGAAACCGCCTAGCATAGCGCTGCATTATCTTTTCGCTTGGTAACTCTTTTAGAAAAAACATGTTTTTTAATCCTGTCTGAGTTGCGTTATCAATTCATTTTGTTCCCCGTCAGCACAAGTTGGACAAATAGAGGCTCATTGTTAAGGTGATGTTTTTGGCTCATCGTAGTCGGCGAAGGAGACGCAGATGAGACAAAAACGAAGCGCAGAAAAGGTCTCAATCAATAAGGAGGCGGACAGGCTTGTCCGGCGGGATGACGCAAAGCCTTCATAAAAGGCGGTTATAGAAGCGGCAATGTCCGGACGTAAAGGCGATTTAAAGTAGCGTGATGAATGTTTTTATGCGTTAAATGCGACTCGGGTTCTTGAGCAACAATTATTCATTGGCGTTAAAATATTGTTCTTTCTAAACAAGACTGGCTTTTTCAAAATAAACGATGCGGGGCGACGAAACCGGATCCAGGCGCTCAAGAGGGTTGTCTTTGTCGTTTTGCTGTTGGCAGCGATCGCTTTGGTTTGGCAATTATTCGGGCTTCCCGAGCGCACCCGACAAAGCCTTGACGACCTTCAGGCTCTTCTGCCGGATCTTGTGCAAAATCGAAATGCCTTTCATCCTCGGGATTTCCTGGCAGTCATCGCGATATTTTGTTTTTTGACGCTTTTAAGTTTTCCGGTGACTGTGCTGATTTTAATTACGGCGTCGGTTTTCGGACCGGCTCTCGGGTTTGGATACGCCATGACCGGGGTTCTGTGCGGATCGGCGGCCGGGTTCGTCGCCGGACATTTCGCAGGCAAAAAAGTTTTGCATCGCCTGCTTGGCGAGAGATTTGACAAACTCAAGGCCGTGATGCACAAAGCCGGCGTTGCAGGCATCGTGATGTTGAGAATGACCCCGGTTGCGCCTTTTGGCGCCGTGAACCTGACCGCGGGCATATCTTCCGTTTCCTTTCCTGTTTTTATGGCCGGGACAGTCATCGGAACTACGCCGGGGACCTTTGCGGTCGCCGTGCTGGGTGACAGCCTGATTGGCTTGATACAGGACGCAAGCAAACAGGATATTGTTTATTTCACCGCGGGCGCTTTGCTCTGGGCCGCTGTTGTCTGGGGCATGCACAAATTTTTAAAGTACTGGCAGGACAGGAAAAACGAAGTTTCTTCTTAAAAGAGCTCAAGGGTTTTAACGTAAGAAAGGCTTCCGGACATTTTAGAAGCGCCTACTTTATCATCATTTTAACTTTTGCGGTATAATATTAATATGTACAATTTTATTTAAATGCTTGTGATGTTTAAAAAAAGTAACGAAATTGCTAACGTTCCGGATTTGAGCCGCCGCGAAGGAGAAAGCGGCATCGCGCTTGTGCTTGCCTTGCTGCTGGTTTTTGCAATGGCCGGGTTCGTTGTTTTCGCGACATCAACATATGAAGGCGAGGTGGCTTCACAAAAAGCGCGGGGCGCGGCATGGCACCTGGTAACGCTGTCTCAGGCGGCGTATGTCCATGTGCGGGAAAATTCTCTCGATCCGGCGCGATTCAGTGGAGACAACAACGGAGACGGCGTACAGGACACGCAATATCACAAGTCCAATCTTGTCGCGCCTGTAACCATCCCGTTTGTTGAACTCCAAAATGCGGGCAGATTGCCGCCAGGATTTCCTGATACTAATGCGCTGGGCCAGCAGGCGCGGGTTGTCGCAAGCCGGTATCCTTTCGGGGGCGATATCGCCCTGGAATCCACCACATCGGTCTCATACGTTTTTCTGGACAACAGAACAGGAAATCCAATAGAAGCCAGAGAAATGCAGGAACTTGCCGCAGAGGCGCGCAATCTCGGCATGTCGGTTGAAGCGCCGTTTGTGGATGCGGGCGGTCTTGCCAGCGACTGTGATGGAGATCTCGTAAATGACGCCGCCATATGGGATACAGGGTGTCATACAGTAACGGAATTCGCGTCCTTGACGGGTAACGCATATGCGCCGGGTATGTTGCTCGTCCCTGCCTGGCGTTCAGTATATATAGACGCGCGGACCCTGAACCGTTTTCCCCGACCGGGAACAAGCGGCAAGTCGATCATGATGGCCGATCTGGAAATGGGAAATGCGCAACGGAACCCGGATGGTAGCTGCGTGGCGCCGTTTATTGATTATCATATCGAGGGGGATAATACGTTTACGCCCGTGCCGATTGAGACCCTTTGCCAGGTTGACCCAGACAATGGTTCGGACAACAGGGTTGATCTGATCAACGTTCAACGTTTTGAGGCGCGGCGCTGGTTGCTCGAGGATCAGGGAGGAGCCGAACTGCGTACAGAGCTTGCTGGTGGCGGCGTTGTAAACACTTACACGGATGAAGTCGGTCCTCTGCCCTACACGACGCCGCCGCCAAGTCAGATTAATCCTGTTTTATCTGTTAGTGGAAGATTCAACGTAGTCGGCGCCACCCACGTGACCGGGAGGATACCTAACCCCACCAGAGGCACGCCAGGTTTTGTCCCGAGCGCAAACTTTGAGAGGTTAACGCCCGACGTAAGCAGATTAAACGTTTCCAGAAACGTCGTTGTCTCTTCTGGCGGGGCTGTGCCTGGCGGCGCTTCTATGGAGGTAATCGGCGAGCTGCAAATTCATACGATTAACGTAACGGGAACGCCTTAAAGGATAAGGAATGGCTGACATAAAACCGGACATGGACGCAAACAGGAAAACCGAGCTGGGCCTGACGCTTCTGGAGACCCTTTTTTCTGTGATGCTTATGGGGGTGACGCTTTATGGCGTCGTCGTTATCATGAATAACTGGAAAGATCATACGCAAAACAGACTGGCGGCCAATCACTTCAGGAAAGTGCATGAGGCTGCTCTTGCTTATGTCGATAAAAATTTCCAGGATATATGGCGTAACGGTTTTTTGGAGCCCCTCATACGACCCGACGGAACGCCTGTACAAAACGCCGATTTATCCAATATCGGGCGCATCATCGCTATCCCAGTCGAAGATAATGGGGGTCCTTGGTATCTGAAGGATGATTTATCTACTCTTTCTCCGGCTTTTTCAGGCCGGACGCTTATCGGCGATCAGGAAATCGCTGCGTTTGTCAGAAACGCCGGCGTAATTAAGGGGTATCCGACTCTTGAGGTTTTGACGGGCTCTTATGGCGTTGCCGGTTCTGAGCTTATTCCGGTCGCAAGGTTGATGGACATAGCCGCTGTTATTGGAGAGGAAGGCGGCTATCTTGGCAGTATCGGCATAATCGGTCCGCCATGTTCGAACGGCGTTATCCAGTCAACGCGTGGTACCTGGTCAGTACAAATGAGCCTTTTCAACGCGTCGCCCATGCCTGGCAGTCCGGTCTATTGCGGCACTCCTGCGCCGGACGGTATGGGAGGATATATTTCTGCGTACGGTCAGGTACATTATGATCCCAATATTAACGCGGATGCGCTTTACCGGGTTGCCGTTCCCGGCCGCAGTGATTTAAACCGCATGCGCGCAAATCTGGACATGAATGGATATAACGTTACAAAAGCTCATTTTTTGACTGCAGACAGCATGAGAATAGCGGGTCTTTTGAAAAGAAGCTTCGAAGGCTGGGGCGCAATCTGGGACGGCAGTATGAGCGGCGCAAAAGGCGCATACTTCCGCGTGGATGGCATATTATGGGCGGCCGGTGAAGAAAACATGGTTCTTCATACTTTTTTTCCGGAAAATCCTGCGGACAGAGTCCCCGGAGCTGATGATTTATGCAGGCACCCGGACGATGTTGAGACTGACCTTTCGACTTTAAATCCCATTTTATCTGCCGCAATCGGCCCGTGTCGAGCAGAAAAAGGGGAGCTTTTTGTGCGAGGATATGATCTCTCGGGCGATCCGGCGGTTAGAGCGCAAAGAGTTTCGAGCCCGGACTCTGGTCTTGTTTACGATGACGATGCGGGAGTTGTGTACAATTCTATCTTACGCACAGGAAGCCTGAATTGAGGGAGTATGAAAATAGTTGGCTTTTTAAAAACGGATTTTATTACAGATGAACGGGGCGTTTCGCTTCTGGAAATGCTCGGGCTGGTCGTTACGGTGGGTATAGCGATAACCTTGTCAATGACCCTTATGAAAGACTGGGCGGTTATTGCGAAGGCTGAAAAAACTTCCGATTATATGCAGGTAGTCATGGAAGCCTCCGGAGATATGGCCAAGAACTATACGCGCTTTCAAAGACTGTTCGATGTCATTGAAGCAAACGGCGGAGCGCTTGAAATACCCATTCTCGATCCTGGAGGGGCGCCGTTCTCCGTTGAGAATGGCGATGCCGGACCCGACCCGGCCTGGTTTGGCAGCCCTTTAATTGATGCTGGTTTTTCGCCCCGCAATCCCCTTGGGAGCACGATGAGCATGTATGCGGCTACCGAGACGTTTGCCTCGGGGCGCCGCGCTATTCATCTCCTTTTGATGGCGAAAGAACGCGCGCCTGATGAAATGGTCAGACAGGCAGCCGAGATGTTTGGCGGCCAGGGTGGCATGATAAGCGCGTTGGAACTTGTTCCCGGCGCTTGCGGCGGTCCGTGCGCAAACGTTATACGCGGCGTTTATGGTGACTGGGTATTGAATACATCTTTGTTTGCGCCGGCTGGTCTGGATACTCTTGTTTCATCGGCTCCGCCGAATTTGGCGGAAGGATCTTATTTGGCCGCTTATAGCTATATCCTTGAGGAAATCGTTTATGGCGATTATGTTCATCGTTTTCCGCGACCTGAAAACCCCTCGCTAAACCGGTTGCACAATAGCCTGGATATGGGCGGAAGAAATATATTAGGCGCTGACAATATATTTACTAATAGCGCTCGCTATACGGATTATATTTCGGTTTACGGAGACGCCTATCTAGAAGGGGAGTTCAAAACTACGGAGATGATTGTGAACGAGGATTTGGGGGTCGATGAGCTCGTTTTTCATCCTTTGTTCCTCGACGATCCCAAAATAACGTATATGGCCGAGCGTAATTTTTATGTCGAAGGTGCGACAAACGCCGGCAGCGTTACTTGTGTAACCGGATGCCCGTAATCAGGGGCCGCCTCCGCTGGGACAGAAAATCTCTGGATGCGTGACGGTTTGAGTTGCATCCCGGATATCGCCATCCCATTCGACAAAATTATATGAAATATAAAAATTACCAGCTCCGTCACATGGATTTATTTCCATGTTAAAAGTCTTCTTGTCCTGCCTAGACCATCCGCCGCGATACTGTAAATTCATGACGTAAACGGGGGCTCCCGGCATTGAATAAGGAATGGAACACGATATCTCAATGGCGGAGCCGTCTCTTGGCCCTCCTGCGAGCTTAACTGTACCAAACGCGGTGACAGTGCCAACGGAATCTGTTCCGGCTATACTTCTAAGAGCATTTGTAATCAGATGCGGTTGCTGGTCTAACTGACCCGGCAGGGCGTCCATGCCGCCGCGGGGATAGACAATGATGTATTCGCGCCTGTCATTCACATTGGTGTTGTCAGTGCAATAAGACATCTTGAGGTAATTGCTGGCCGGACCCGTCGCGGGATGCTCAGCCAATGGCAGGATGGCATGCTCATCTCCGTCTGAGAGACTTCCGGCTTCCCAATCTCGTAATTGCGGCAGCTTGTCCGACCAGAGCGCGCCGT
Organism: uncultured Pseudobdellovibrionaceae bacterium; assembly: GCA_964498755.1. GTDB lineage: Bacteria > Pseudomonadota > Alphaproteobacteria > Micavibrionales > Micavibrionaceae > RZZS01. The sequence goes on from CAZCIB010000018.1 coordinate 15,321, forward strand.
ATTCGATCATGGCCAGCGCAATCTGCCTGGCTTGCGCTTCAAAATTCCTCGAGTCTCTCTCCTTGCGCAGTTGCGCCTCTTCCGGAAAGCAGCCCGTTACCAGCAGGCAGGCCAGCAAAGCGCACGGCAAAAATCTTTGTTTTATATTCATAAATATATCTTACCACAAAAATAGTTTACGAAGAATTTCAACATTACCCTGATCTTTGAAACAGGCAATTGCGTACCTACTTCTTTGTTTGGAGGTGAAAATGTCAAAACCGGTCGTAATTATTGGCGCAACCGGCGGAACCGGAAGCGCGCTTGCAAGAAAGCTTGCGGAGCAGGGACGTGACCTGTTCCTGATCGGGCGGGATGAAGCTGCAACGGAACAGCTTGCGGGAGAGCTGGGCTGCGATTCCGCCATTGCCGACGTCACCGATGAAGACGCTGTCAGGAGCGCGGTTGAAAAGGCCGATCAGGGCGAGGGTCTGGCCGGTCTGGCTTATTGCGTTGGCTCGATTTTGCTCAAGCCGTTTAAAGCGCTCTCGCATGAGGATTACGAGCAAACTTTTCGCCTGAATTTTTACGGCGCGGTTCATGCGCTCAACGCTGCGGAAAAACCGCTGAAGGCCGGGCGGGGCAGTGTCGTGCTTTTCTCCACCATCGCCGTCCAGCAGGGGTTTATCCAGCACGCCGCGATTGCCTCGGCCAAGGGCGCAATTGAGGGGTTGACGCGGTCCCTGGCGGCGGAGTGGGCACCGGACGTGCGGGTGAATGCAATCGCCCCGAGTCTGACCGATACGAAGATGGCTGAAAAACTGACATCGAGCGAGCAAATGGCCAAAGGCATCGCCGCCATGCACGCCGTGCCGCGCCTCGGCAAGCCTGAGGATCATGCGCACATGGCCGCGTTCCTGCTTTCGGAGCAATCCGGCTGGATCACGGGGCAGGTTATGCATGTCGACGGCGGCCGCAGTTCTTTGCGCGTTAAGGGGTGATATGCCCGGTTCCCTGCGCCTCATCCTCGGCGATCAGCTGAGCCAGGATATTTCCTCGCTCAAGGATTGCGACAAAGATCGGGATATCATCCTCATGGCCGAGGTTTGGGACGAGGCCACCTATGTCCGGCACCACAAGAAGAAAATCGCCTTCCTGTTTTCGGCAATGCGGCATTTCGCGGCTGAGCTTGAAGATAAAGGCTACGAGGTTCATTACGCGAAACTCGATGACGAGGACAATGCAGGCTCGTTCGCCGGAGAGGTGGAGCGCGCGGTTCGTAAACGCGAACCGGAGAAAATTATCGTCACGCATCCGGGCGAGTACCGCGTTCTGAAAGACATGCAAGGCTGGGAAAAGCGTTTCGGCGTTCCCGTTGAAATCCGCGATGACGATCGTTTTCTCTCTTCCCCTGACGATTTCAAAGACTGGGCCGAGGGGCGCAAATCCCTGCGCATGGAATATTTTTACCGCGAAATGCGCAAGCGCTACGGGATATTGATGGACGGTGACGAGCCGGAAGGGGGAGACTGGAATTACGACAGCGAAAACCGCGAGAAAATTCCCGGTGACATTGATGTCCCGAAGCTGCGTACGTTCCGCCCGGACGACATTACGAAAGAGGTTCTGGATCTGGTGGAAAAGCGCTTTCCGGATCATTTCGGCGATCTCGAGCCGTTTCAGTTTGCCGTGACGCGCAAGGAAGCTCTTGAGGCGCTTAATCATTTTATTGAACACAGGCTGGCGCAGTTCGGATCATATCAGGATGCGATGAAGCAAGGTGAACCGTTTCTCTATCATTCGGTTCTGAGCCCCTATATCAACGCCGGTCTTCTCTCGCCGCGCGAGGTCATAGAAAAGGCTGAAGACGCGTACGAGAAGGGCGCCGTTCCGCTCAACGCCGCAGAAGGCTTTGTCCGGCAAATCCTCGGCTGGCGTGAATATGTGCGCGGGATTTACTGGCTTAAAATGCCGGATTACGCGGAAGAGAACTTTTTCGCCGCGAAGCGCGATCTCCCCGAATTTTACTGGACCGGCGAGACGGAGATGAACTGCCTGAAACAATGCATTACCGAGACCAGAGAACACGCCTACGCCCACCATATCCAGCGTTTGATGGTTCTCGGGAATTTCGCGCTGCTGGCCGGAATAGACCCGGCGCAGGTCAATGAATGGTATTTGATTGTGTACGCCGACGCCTATGAATGGGTGGAAATGCCGAACGTGACCGGCATGATTTTATTCGCGGATGGCGGTTTGCTGGCCAGCAAGCCCTATGCGGCGAGCGGCGCGTATATCGATAACATGTCGGATTACTGCAAAGAGTGCCGGTATAATGTGAAAGAAAAGAACGGCGAGAACGCCTGCCCGTTTAACTATCTCTACTGGGATTTTTTAGCGCGCAACGCGGATAAATTGCGCGGCAACAATAGACTCTCAATGATCTACAAAACTTTGAGCCGCATGAGCGACGATAAAAAACGCGCGGTCAAAGAGGATAGCGAGAGGTTTTTGGAGGCGATTTAAAAGGCTTTCATTTGTTCTCTCTTAACATTGCTTTTGGCCTCCAGAGGCAAAGTTGCTGCGCATTTTTGTTATATAATTGCGCAATTATGTTTCTTGCGATCATAATATTATAACAAAATAACAAATAACGTAATATAATTCTGTTTTGGGTTGACGCGGATAATAAAATATTTTAACTTTTATATGTAACGATAGAACGAATTGGTTTGCGCGGTTTTGAGAGGGTGATCCGGGCCTTGCGAATCCATGAAATCTGTGTTGTGAAAAAACCGCGTCAAAGGGTGCGGTTTTGTGTTTTTATATAACTTGACGCCAACACCTGAAGGACGAAAGAGAGCAATGAGTAACGCCGCCACGAAAGAAAAGAAAACAACAAAGCAAAATAAATCCGAATATCCGACCATGACCGGGGCGGAAATCGTGGTGCAGGCGCTCGTCGATCAGGGCGTGGATACGATCTTCGGCTATCCCGGCGGCGCGGTGCTGCCGATCTATGACGCGCTGTTCAGCCAGAAAAAAGTCAATCATTACCTCGTTCGGCACGAGCAGGGCGCGCTGCACGCCGCCGAAGGCTATGCGCGCTCCAAAAACAGGGTCGGCTGCGCGCTTGTGACAAGCGGTCCCGGCGCGACGAACGCGGTGACGGGTCTGGCCGACGCGCTGCTCGACTCCATTCCGGTTGTCTGCTTCACCGGGCAGGTGCCGACGTTTTTAATAGGCACGGACGCGTTTCAGGAAGCCGATACGACGGGCATTACGCGCGCCTGTACGAAGCATAATTACCTCGTGAAGGACATTAACGAGCTGGCCGACGTCGTCCATGAAGCGTTTTACGTCGCGCGCACGGGCCGCCCCGGGCCTGTCGTGATCGACCTGCCCAAGGATATCCAGTTCGCCAAGGGCCCTTATAAAAAGCCGGAACAGATCCGCTCGGCCTCGTACCAGCCGCGCCTGCAACCTGATCAGAGCGCGATCGAGGCTGCAGTTGAACTCATGTCCAGCGCCGAAAATCCCGTTTTCTACACCGGCGGCGGCGTCATCAACGCCGGGCCGGAAGCCAGCGAGAAATTGCGCGAGCTCGTACGCATGACAGGGTTTCCGATTACGAGCACGCTGATGGGCCTTGGCGCGTATCCGGCCAATGACGGGCAATGGCTCGGCATGCTCGGGATGCACGGCACGTACGAGGCCAATAACGCCATGCATGACTGTGACGTCATGATCTGCGTCGGGGCGCGTTTCGACGACCGGGTGACGGGGCGTCTGGATGCGTTCTCGCCGGGTTCGAAAAAAATCCATATCGATATCGACCCGAGTTCGATCAACAAGAACGTCCATGTCGACATACCCATAATCGCAGATGCCGCTCAGGCGTTGGAAGGCATGATCGAAGTCTGGAAAAACCGCGGTTACGAGGCTAAAAAAGGACCGCTCGAGAAATGGTGGGCGCAGATCGACAAGTGGCGCTCGATCCAGTGTTTGCGTTACAGGCAAGAGGGTGAGGTTATCAAGCCGCAATACGCGCTCGAAAAACTGCGCGACGCGATCATGGACCGCGATGACGTCTTTATTACGACGGAAGTCGGCCAGCACCAGATGTGGGCGGCGCAGTTTCTGCCCTTCAACAAGCCGAACCGCTGGATGACCTCGGGCGGGCTTGGCACGATGGGCTACGGCATGCCCGCCGCCATCGGAACGCAGGTCGCCAATCCGGGCGCGCTTGTTGTTGACGTGGCGGGCGAAGCCTCGATCCTGATGAACATTCAGGAAATGAGCACGGCCGTGCAGTACAAGCTGCCGATCAAGATCTTTATCCTCAATAATCAATGGATGGGCATGGTGCGTCAGTGGCAGGAGCTTCTGCACGGCGAGCGTTATTCGCACAGCTATACGGATTCGCTTCCGGACTTCGTCAAGCTTGCCGAGGCCTATGGCGGCGTCGGCTTGCGCGCGGAAAAAACGTCCGATCTCGACGTCGTCATTCAGGACATGCTCAAAGTCAACGACCGCCCGACCATCGTCGACGTCTGTGTCTGCCAGAAAGAAAACTGTTTTCCGATGATACCTTCAGGTAAAGCGCATAACGAGATGATCCTCTCGCCGGAAGTTGATAAATTCGAACAGGGGCTGGTCTAGTCGCGAGTCGCGAGTTGTGAGTTGCGGGGTTCAGGAAAGATTGCTTTAATCTCTTGAACTTGGACTCGCTACTCGCGACTCCTAACTCGCAACTAAAAGCGAACGAAGTGAGAAACAATGGCAAAAAACAAAAGCGTATATAGCGGCGGGCCGCAGGATGAGACAATTGAAACGCACACTCTGGCCGTACTGGTCAAGAACGAGCCGGGGGTTCTCGCGCGCGTGATCGGATTATTCTCCGGGCGCGGCTATAACATCGAGAGCCTGACCGTCGCGGAAACGGACGACGAGAAAAAGCTCTCGCGCATCACGATTGTCTGTTCCGGCACGCCGATGGTGATCGAGCAAATCAAAAACCAGCTCGGCCGCCTCGTGCCGGTGCATAAAGTCTCTGACCTCACCAATGAAGGGCCGTTCGTGGACCGGGAGCTTGCGCTGGTGAAAGTCGCCGGCATGGGCGAAAAGCGGATCGAGGCGCTGCGGATCGCCGATATCTTCCGCGCCCGCGTCGTCGACAGCACGCTGGAATCCTTTACCTTTGAAGTTACTGGGACGTCGAGCAAAATACAGGCGTTTATTGAACTGATGGAACCGCTCGGCCTTGTGGATATCAGCCGGACAGGTGTGGCGGCGATTATGAGGGGCCAGACGGCGATATAACTGTTACTTTGTCATCTCGACCGCAGCGACGAAGGAGCGAAGCGGAGAGATCTTTACGCTATCCATTTTACAGAGATCCCTCCGCTTCGCTCGTCTCCGTTACACGTTGACGAGGCTCCTGTCGGGATGACATAAAGAGAAGGCAAAAATGACAAAACCATTTCTTACGCTTACTGCGCTATCGGCAGCTCTTGTCCTCTCCGCCTGCATGTTCGACCGCGCGGCGGCGGATGCGCGTCTGGCGCGCGCCTGCGTCGCAGCCGTCAAGGCGATGGAAACCATTCCCGACGGCTCGGAAATCAAGGGGCCGGAAGGCGTGAAATTTTCGCAAGGCGCTTCCGGCAAGGAATTCCGGCAGGTGAACTTGTTCCTGATCTTTGATGACGGGTGGTATCAGGACAAGCGCGCCTATCAGTGCGTTTTTCAGGAAAGCATAGGCATGACCGGAAGTCATAAGGCCGTCATTCACCATCTTCAACTGCCGGGCAAGGAGTTTGGCAAAAGAGACGGCGAGATCATCGGATCCATGCAAGACCATCTGAAACTGACGAACGCCGTGAAAGAGGCGTTGTAAGATTTCTTGATTTCACCTTTTATTCCTGCTTTGTTAAGCGGCACAGACGACACGAAACAAAAATTCAAAAGAGGACTTAAGCCATGCGCGTTTATTACGATAACGATTGCGATCTCAATCTCATCAAGGGCAAGAAGGTTGTCATCATCGGCTACGGCTCGCAGGGCCACGCCCATGCCCTGAACCTGAAGGAGAGCGGCGTGTCGGATATTCGCGTGGCGCTGCGTACAGGCTCAGGATCCGCGAAAAAGGCGCAGGACGCCGGTCTTGAAGTGATGGAGGTCGCGGACGCGGCCAAATGGGCGGATGTGATGATGATGCTCACGCCCGATGAATTGCAGGCCGATATCTATAACGATCAACTCGCCGCGAATATGAAGGAAGGTGCCGCCTTGGCTTTCGCGCACGGTCTCAACATTCATTTCTCGCTGATCGAGGCGCGGCCTGACCTCGACGTCTTCATGGTCGCGCCAAAAGGCCCCGGCCATACCGTGCGCAGCGAATATCAAAAAGGCGGCGGCGTGCCCTGCCTTGTCGCCGTGCACCAGAACCCGAGCGGCAAGGCGCTGGATCTGGCCCTGTCCTACGCGAGCGGCGTTGGCGGCGGGCGCAGCGGTATCATTGAAACTTCGTTCAGGGAAGAGTGCGAGACCGATTTGTTCGGTGAGCAGGTTGTGCTTTGCGGCGGTCTGACGCAATTGATCAAGAACGGCTTCGAAACGCTTGTCGAGGCGGGATACGCGCCGGAGATGGCCTATTTCGAAACGCTGCACGAAGTCAAGCTGATCGTCGACCTGATCTATGAGGGCGGGATCGCCAATATGCGCTACTCGATTTCCAACACGGCCGAATACGGCGATTACGTCACGGGCCCGCGCATCGTGAACGAGAAAACCAAGGAAGAAATGAAAAAGGTCCTCGCCGAAATTCAGGACGGCACGTTCACGCGCAACTGGATGCTGGAGAATAAAGTCGGCCAGACGAGCTTCAAAACCCGCCGCCGCCTTGAGAGCGAACATCAAATCGAGGAAGTCGGCGAAACACTTCGCGGCATGATGCCCTGGATAGCCAAGAACAAGCTGGTCGACAAGGCGAAGAATTAAGCGCGGAGAAATTCGTGCCTTGGAATATCGAAAGGGGGCGTTTATTCCGCCCCTTTTTTCTTTTTCGCCCTTTTGCCGGACTCTTTTCTTTTATACGCCCATGAAAGAAGCTCGGTCGAAATCGCTGAGCGTATGCGCGCGGCCTCCTTTGTCGGGACCATCATCCGCAGCGTATACTTTTCATTTACGCCGTCCATTGACAGAAAGACTTGCGGGGCAGGGTCGGGAATGTCCACGGAAGCCTTGCGTTCAACGCGGGCCACAAGCTTTTCCGCGTCCGCGCGGCCGGACTCGTAATGCGCGCCGGCGATGTCAAGCAGCCTGTTTTTTATTTCCTGAGGGTTGTGAACCCCGCCTGCGAGGATGACATGCGCGTCAATGAAGACGTGACTTTTTATGAAATTATGGTTGTCGACGTGATTGGTCAGGAAATGACTGTTCGGGACGAGCAGCGTATGCCCGGTGAACTGGTAGCTTTGTCCCGCGATGTCGATTTCCTGAAGCCGGACGGAAAACGCGTCCATGTCCATGACCTCGCCGGAAAGGCCCGCAACCGTGATCCAGTCGCCCGCCTTGAACGGCTTCGTGCTGGCCCGGTACAGCCCGCCCATGATCTGCATGATCCACTCCTTGACGCCGATGACGAAGGCCACGGCGAAGGCGGTCAGAGAAAGGGCCAGCATCTGGATTTCCGGGGCCCAGATCAGGATCAGGCCGATCACAAGCACGATCCATATGACGTTTTTAATCGTGATGATCAGGCGGCGCTTGTCATTGCTTAAAAGCTCGGCCTTGCCGCGCACAATTTTAACGAGGATCATGCGCAAGACGGCAAGCCCGCCGATCAGTAATAAACTGGTCAGCAGCCCGCCGATCAGGAAATGCGTCTCGATTGTTTCGAAAAATTCCGTCATGGCCGAGGATAATAGCGCAAAGCGGCGCTGGATATCCAGCGCAGTTTCTGAATGTCATCAGCGCTAACCAGAAAAAAAGGGCCTGACAAGCAGGCCCGTTTAGGTGGATTTTAGATAAAACCTACGTTATTACCAGCGTGGTCCGTCCATGCCGCCGCCTGTCGGAGGCTTGTCCGGGTTGCCGCTATCTGGCGGATTGTTGCCGCCGCCGTTTCCACCGCCGCCGCCGCCGTCGTCGCCGCCGCCATCGCCACCGCCGCCGTTTCCGCCGCCGCCGTTGCCGCCGCCATTGCCATTGCCGCCGCCGTTGCCATTGCCGCCGCCGTTGCCGTTTCCGCCGCCGTTGCCATTGCCGCCGCCGTTGCCATTGCCGCCGCCGTTATCTTTTGGCTGGCATTCCGGCGCCGTACTCTTCTTACAGCTGCCGCTGACCTTTTCACGCTTTGCTCTCTTGCGTTCGTTCCAGTTCATCGTGCAGGTATCAGCGTCGCGTCTATATCTTATTTCACCTATCTTGCATGCGCCGCATTTTTTCGTCCACTCTCTCTTGCCGCGGCAATTGCAAAAGCCTCTATCGCCGACCTCGACCCAGCGTCCCGCATCACATTCATACTCGACGCGTTGAGTCAGGTAAGAACCGGGATTATTGCTCGTGTACTGATAGCTCTTGTCACCGTGCTTTCCCGCGCCGATGTCAAACGTTACGGTCCCTTTACAACCGCTATAGCTGACCTGCTGCGCGGCGCATGGCGGGTAAACGCATTCAAATTTCCCGTCTTTCATTTGCTGAAGAACCTGTTCGAAAGGGCAGGTAAAGTCGATACTTTGATTACAACGCACGCCTGCGTTTTTCCCGTCGCCCTTAAAGCCGATCATGAATTCATCGTCAGAGTCGCAGGTAATGCCTTGCTCCGAAGTCAGATCAGTGGCTTCAAAACAATCCGCCGGGTCGAAATTGTCGGAGTCCGCGCCGTGATTGCAGAAGCCTACGGCATGGGTCTGGCCTTCTACCAGGATGCTGCCCTCGACCAGCAGCTTGGTTTCCGCGCCGCCATAGTTCTGGTCCTGGCCGTTACCGCCGGAGGTATACCAGTTAAAAAGATAATCGCCGCCGATGCGCCCGCCTTTTTTGACCTGAATGTCGGTCGGCGATTCCTCAACGATCGCCCAGAGCGGCGTGGCCAGAGGCTGTTCGAAGCTGACCATATCATCGAAGGATTTCGGTCCGCCGGACGTGTTGTAAGGATCGTACCAGAATTCCGCGTCGGCGGAGCCTTTGTCGGAAGCGTCGCAGTTCTTCTTGTACACAATGCCGGTTCCGGAACCTGCGTCTAATTCACTTTTTTGCAAGTCTTGCTCGATCGTATTCAAGTCGCAGTCCGCAATTTTTACGCCCTGCCTGTTAAAGCCGCCGACCTGATCGGGGCCAAGCGAGACGACAATGTATTCACCGCCATGCTCCGGATTCACAACCGAGGTTTTACCGCCGCTGCCGTCGCTGGTTTCAATCGTGATCCCGCCGCCGACGAGAGGGGAGCCCGGGGCCCCCGCTTCAAAAATACTGAAATCAGAGCGTGTTAACTCGACCGTTACGGCATAAAGAAGACGGCTACCATAAGCGTCGTAGGCGCTGTCTTCTGGCGCAAAAAGATCTCGAAACGGAACAGCGCCAATGATGACGTGAAGAGGCTGATCTGTCTCTTCCGCGCCGTCAATGATGCCATCTCCGTTCCTATCAATATCGGCTAGACGATTACTCTGAACGACGCAAAAACCATCGCCATCCCCTAAATCGTCGATGTCGCAATCCAGACTCGGCGTCTCATCCGTAATATCAAAATCTTCACAGTAATCTACGGGCTCTCCATAATTTGCGTCCTCACGTGCGGCGTTCAAAGAGGCCGGACACGGAAATCTGTCATTCGTCGCGCGGAAGCCGTCAACGAGGAAAGACATGTCGTCGAGATTGTCTTTCGTCGTCTCGATATTCTTTTCGGCCTGCCAGACCTGGTAGGCGCCGAGGCCGCCCGCAATCAGGATCCCCGCGATCATCATTGATATCGCAAGCTCAATCAGCGTATAGCCGTTTTCTTTATCTCTGAACAATCCGTACATGCCGCTTCCTCCTTAATTTCCTACCGTTACGTCGCCGCCGCTTTGCGTCGTCGGGTCAAAACAGTTAAACACCACGCCGCCGGACGTGACGGATATGCCGGTTATGGCGGCGTTTCCGGAACATCCGCCATTAAATTCCGGGCCAAGCCCGCCCAAGGCTGTTTTGCAAACGGGCGCGCCGTTTTTGACGCCGACCAGAACTTCATCATCCTTGCATTCAATAGCCTCACCTTCTTCCCCGGCAATGGCCGCCGCCGGGAAACAGTTTTCGCCGTCTCTATCGCATATCTCGTTGCTTAACATGCGGCCGCCTTCGCTGTTGCCGTCGCCGTCGAGATCAAAATCCTCTACCCTCAAATTGCCTTCGAACACGTGCAGGTAGTTTTGCGGCTCTCTTTTGAGCCCGCTCTCAAACGTATCGGGGTCGGCGTTGCCGATCGCCATGAAACGGGAATACTGGTTGAACAGGTTTTCCGGCTCGGCCGAAGATGGCGCCCATACGTAGAGCCACTCCCACAGCGAGAAAATCAGCGTGTCGTCGAAATAGTCGTCGCCCGCCTGCAGCGTCAGCGGATGCAGTTCGAATTCATCGTCCATATCGCAATTCTCGACGTCTCGTCCGGCGCCGCTGCAAGGCGCGCCGTTCGGCTGCCCGTCAGACGTGTACCCGCCGCGGCCATCGCGGCCTGTGCTAAAGACAACGAAATCAGCGTCTGTTTTCAGCGGGTCGGCTTGTATTTGCGAGCTTGTCTCGCTATGCGAAATTTGCAGGCGGCGTTCCTTGCTGCCGGCGTCGTTAAAGGACGCATAGCCTTCGATAAACGTTCTATTCAGCGTGATGCTTCCCTGGTCATACCCCTGGAAAACGTCGGGACCCGCGAATCCATCGACATCATCGTCACCGGGATCTGTTCCATATTCGTCCGGAGCAACGGTTTGTTCTTCGGTTACCGCGTACATAAGCCTGTTGCCGTACGGGTCGACAATGTCCTCGAGCTCAATGCCCAGAGTGCGAAACGGCACCGTTCCGATTCTGACGCGCCGGTCATCGGTTCCCGCAACGCAATACGCGTTTCCATTGCAGTTACCCGGATCAGTCGTGGAGCCGGGATTGACACTCACATGCCTGCAATCCATTTCCCGGCCGTAAGCTTGGCCGTCGGCCTCGGTCGTGTCGAATGGCGCAGGGCATGGAAACCTGTTTTCCCTTGTCACAAATTGCGCCATGGCGTCGGCGACGCTGTAATAGTCGAGACGCCCTTCGGAGAGGCGCTCCTGTTTTTCAATGTTCTCGAGCGTGTACAAGACAGCCGCCGTAATGAGACCGGCGACGACCAGCGCGATCGTTATCTCAATCAGTGAAAAACCGCCATCGCACGCTCTTAATGCGTTTTTTATATGCTTGCTCTTTTTCATCACTTTAAATCTTGTCTCCCGTTAAGACGTCGACGCATCTGGCCGTAATTTGTTTGCTGGAGCCATTGTACGAAAAGCCGTACATGAAGTAGCCCGCAGGACAGGTCGCGCTGGCCTCCGGCGTATCCGGCACGAGCGTCGGCTCGCACTTGGATTGCCCGGCTGCTACGCCGCGCATAGCCTCAAAAGCTTGACACTGATCCATTTTTTCCCCACCGATCAGGTCCGGCGTAAAACAGTTGTTTCCCTCCTTGTCGCAGACTTCATCCGTAAACAGGTTGCCCGCATAGCGCTGTTCCCACTCTTTATCCGGACTTTTGGGATTGGGATCGTCGGGGTCGGTAATATTCCGCCTCTTCGCCATAACATGCCCGCCGCGCACGTGCAGGCGTTCTTCGGGGCCTTGGGGATCGTCTGCGTCTTCAACGAGATCCGTGCCGATGCCGACATTGCCGATATTGGCGCTTTGCACATCGCGCGGGTTCCCGCCGGGGCGGTCGTCGTTTTCCCAGTTAAAATACGCCACCCACGGACGGTAGACGACCGTATCGTCGAAATAGCCGTTGCCTTGCTGCTCGCTGCGCAGCGCGCTGACGAAGACGCCGTCGCCTTCGCCTGCAACGATTTCCTGGCAGTTATTCTGGTCCCGGCCCGGCGCGTCGTCGCAAGGAACGCCTGGGGTTCCCTGCCAGTTATAAGCGCCCTTGCCGTCCGCCCCCAGCGCGACGAGCGCATATTCAGCTCCGTCAACGATTTCGTTATTGTGCTCGTTTATGATGCGGATCGCGCCGAGATTTTTGACGTAGTTTACCGTTCCCTGATTCTCCGTAAGCGCATACAGAATGCGGTTGCCGTAGGGGTCGAGCGCGTATTGCCCATCGATATCAAGGCCGTTTGCGGGCGTTGCGACGTTTGGATTGTCATCACCGTCGACGTCGCCGTCTCCGTCCGTGTCGGCGGCAGGCGTCCCGAAGCGGAACGGAACGGCGCCGATGCGGACTCTGTGCACTTGAGGCGGGGTTACCGGATCGTTGTCATGGTCAAAGTTCCCCCTAACGACGCAATAATGGGCATTGCAGCCTTCCGTGGCGACAGTTGCCTGATCCTCACAATCCGTCGGCACGCCGTACTCGGCGTCGCCAGGGCCCGCCGTTAAGGACGCCGGACAGGGATACCAGCCATTCGTGCCGAAATATTCCGCCAGAGACGAGGCCAGATTATCGACCGTCTCGTTCTGCTGCTCGATCTTCGCCTGTTTGTAATAAATCGAAAACGCCCGCGCGGCGCCTGCGATCAAAATGCCCGCGATGATCGTGACAATCGCAAGCTCTATCAGCGTCAGCCCGCGCTCTTCTCTCATTCCCGCTTTGAACGTGCCTAAAATCATGCTTCCCCGGCAGTCTTGATAAATTGACCTAGTCTCCAGTCTAACCCTTTTATTTTAAAGACATCTTAAATTTAGATAAAATTTTAGCTAAATCCGGCGGTAGATTGCGCAAAATGGTTAACGAGCGGCTATTCCAGCATCAGACCATGACGGGAATATAGTCCTATATATTTGCCGGAACCGGCGTCGCGGATGCGAAAAATCGCGTTTTTATCCTGAGACGTGACTTCATAAACAGAATCAATGGTTTGGACGACGCGGCGTTTGTCGCGACCGCCGAGATTGTAGAAGCGCGGGCCGACTTCAAGAACGGGCACATCGCGCTTTTCGTACTGATCCGTTATAATTCCGGCCTTATACCAGCCCTGAATCAGCTGCAACCCGTTTTTGCGCTGGGCTATCCAGTCCTGCGGCTGCCACTGCATGTGGTCCCACTGCGTGTTGTGGCGGCTTTTGCCGTCATACAGATAGGTTTTTTCGAAATCGAGGTTTTCCCAATGGCTCGGCCACCAGCCGTAAACCCACGGCTTGGGTTCGGCGAACGCGGATGCGTTTGCCAGAAAAGCCAATGTGAAACAAAGAGTTAATAAAATTCTGCCCAGCATGATAATTCCTGAAGAAGAGCTAAAAGACCCTTAACTATTTCCATGATATAATGAAAAAATGATTAATGCTATTTCTACGGCTTTATCGGGCTTAATCGCAAGCGGCAAGCGGGCCGAGGCGAGCGCGTCCAACATCGCAAATCTCGGCTCGTCCGGCTCTATCGAGCCCGGCGGCAAGCCGCCCTACCAGCCTTTGACAGTTCAGCAAACCTCCAATACGGCCCGGGATGGCACGCCGCTCGGCGTAAAATCAGAATTTATTCCTAAGGAGCCCGGCATTACGCCGTCTTTCTCTCCTGACTCCCCCTTCGCCAATGAAGAGGGCATTATCGGGGTTCCAAACGTTAATCTGGCCGAAGAAGCCGTCAATCTTAAAATCGTGGAACTGTCCTACAAGGCTAACGTCAACACAATCGAAGTCGCCGGTGAAATGCAGGAAGACCTGCTGCGCGTTTTCGACGACGAAGCCTGATTTTTACCTGTACGCGACGTACCGTTCTATTTTCTCCGCAACCACCAGATACCTTTGTTTTGTGCCCGGCAATGAAGCCGTAAACGGGTAACATGTGCTAAGGACAAGGATATTTTGCTCTGTTTGCCGCAAGACTGATATTCTGGGTCGCTCCGCTATTTGCGTTTCCGTGATGTGATAACGGTGCGTCTGCCCGTCCGGCGTTTCCAGCTTGATTATTTCTCCGGCTTTTAAATCCTCAAGCAGGCGAAAATGCGTGTCCTTGTGCGCAGAGATAAGCGTTACGCCCGCCATGCTTCCTGGCGGCGAGGTGATAGGATGCCAGCCGGGCGCGAAGGCGAGCGTCTGCCCGGAAATCCCCTCCAGTACGACAAAATTCTGGCCTTGCGGAAAGTGTATTTTTGCTACGGGCTGACTATCCAGCCATGGCCACGGTTTGACGGGCGCCCCGTTTTCAAGGCCTTGATCCCATGCCTGGTCAAGCAGCGCAACTGACAGAGCTGCCTTGGCAGGGATGTAAAGGGAATGACCAAGGAGAAGAAACGCGGCGCCTAGCGCCGCGCTTGCCATGACAGTTTTAACCCTGCGCTTCATGAGCATCCCTCCGTTCCCAGAGCATCAGCCCGGCCACCATCATCAGCATGAGTGAAGTCATCAGGCCGACTTCCCATGACGTAGCTGTTTTCGGCAGAGAAATACCGTGCTTGAGATCGTTTTGCGCCTGCGGGTCGTTCTTCTTGTTAAGATGCTCGTAGTAACGCTGCGAGGCCTCAAACGGATCGAATTCGGCCAGTTGCCAGCCTTCGGGCGTATTGGGATCGATCTTGCGTGAGATCAGCCCGGCTTCATTCGGCCTCAGGACTTCCTCATCAACCGCGACGAGTGAGGTAAAGGCGCTCATGATCTGATGTTCGAGCGCAAGTTCCGTGACCTTTCTTTCATTTCCGGCTGCACTGAAACGCGGGTCGGACAAAGCGATATCGTTAATTTTGGCCCGGGCGTAAAGTTTGCCGACGCCATCCGCATCCGCTGCCGCTGGTTTGAGTTCAAGCGACCATGGCGCTTCTTTGCGCCTGCCTTGCACGGTGAGCATGCGAACTGGTTCACGCGTGCGTAAAATCGCCTGTACCGTTTCGCCGTCCAGCAAATCAGGCAGGTTCGCCGGGATGATTTCGGCGTCTCCCCCGGCGACTTTAAGAGACAGATCCGTAACTGCGGGCTGTTTCATCTTGCCGAACAGCGCCGCCATTTTCGTTTTGATCTCACTTGTGTCGCTGATATAGGTAAAAGCGCCGCGGCCTTGCCGGGCGATTGTGCGCATCAATTCGGCGTTTGGCGCGGCGCCGATCCCGACGGCGAAAAATCGCGCCTTGCCGACATTATTTCGGATGTATTCGCCGAGCCTGCTTTCGTAGCCGACCGCGCCATCCGTCATGAAAACGATCTGGCGGAGATATCCGTCTTGCTCTTTCTGTCCAAGCGCTTTTTCAATAGCGGGCATCATGCGCGTGCCGCCCGTTGCCTGCAGGCCATTTACCCATTGCAGGGCCGTGGCCTTGTTATCGGGCGTGGCCGGCATCTCCCGGTTGAAGAGGCTTTGCATATCGCTTGAAAAGCGGATGACATTAAAGAGATCTTGCGATGAAAGATCTGTGATCGCTTCTTTTAGCGCGGCCTTTGCCTGTACGATGGACGGACCGCTCATCGAGCCGGAGGTGTCGATAATCATCGTGATTTGACGCTTTGGCGAATGCCCTGTCTCTTCCTCCATGATCGAGGGAGGTAAGATCGTGACATGGGTGAAGGTACCGCTTTCGCTTGCTTCCTGATGCAGGAAGGCGAGCGGCTTTGCGCTTTCAGGCGCAGACCATTCGAGAATGAAATCCTGTTTGCCGGGGAGAATTTTATCGTCTGTCTCAATGGCGATTACATCTCCGGACCCGCTCGCCTTAATGCCATGCGAAGGGCTGGCTATGCTTGACGCGTCGAAACCGGCGTCCAGCGATACTTTTAAGGAAAAAGGGTTATTGCCGTTTTTAAAGTCGAACAGGGCGATGCGTTCCCGCACGTCGCGCGCATAACTGTTTTGCGGCCCGGCGGACGCCAGAGTCATCAATTCTTCCGGGTTGAATTCGTCATAGCGCGGGGTAACCGCCATCGGCAGACGGAAGGAGAAATCGCGTTTATCGATCTTTATCGCGCTCTGATAGCCCGTCTCGATGGCAATGTATGAACGCGGCGGAATATTGGCGAGAGAGGTCCGGAAGATGTTGCTGCGATGCTGCTCGACAAGCGCGGCGCCTTTGCCTGCTTTTTTCGCTTCTTCATAGATCGTGCGCGCTTTTTCCTTTTCCGCGACAAATCCCAGAACGCGGCGGTCGCCGATAATCATCACAAGCTTGTCGACAGCGGCGTCTTCGGGCAGCGGCCATGTATAAACGGCTTCCTGCCATTGGTCGGTGTTATTGTAAAAATACTGGATGGATTGAATCCGGGCGATCGCGCCGTTGATGTCGACGTCGATTTCCGTCGCGACGCCGGGAGCGTCGATATAAGAATTCAGTTCGGGATTATAAAATTGCAATGGGCTTTTGGCAGTCTCGGCATAAGCTGGCGTTGAGACGACAAGAGCGAAAGTCGCGATAATTATGCGCAGCATGACAGTAAATTCCTTTTGAGTTTAGCGGTTGCTTAGAATTGCTATGAGAACGCGGGACTATGGCCGAAATCGGCGGGCGTTCGGGTATTGCCATGGAAAAAATGTGAAGACTTTAAGCGCTTTAAGGCTTTTTTGCGCCGGAGAGCTGCGTTCTGATCCATGTCATCTGCCGTCGGGCGTATTGGCGCGTACGGATTTTTGCAAGCTCAATGGCCTGGTCTCTTGATATTTCGCCATTCAGAATCGCGCGCAATTCGTGAAACCCGAGCGCGTTCGTCACGGATGTGTCTGGAATGATCTCTCCATCGTCGATGCGGCTGGCGAACTCCCGTACTTCTTCGAGCGCGCCATTCTCGATCATCGCGTCGAAACGTTTTTCGATTCGCTTATTAAGCGTTTCACGGTCTGGTAAAATCGTCTCGATTTCAAATTCCAGATGCGCGGGCGGTTTTTCTTTTGGCTGCGCCTGCCAGAACGACAATGTCTTGCCGGTCGCTTCAAAAACTTCATAAGCGCGAAGGACGCGCTGCGTATCGTTTGGGTGCAATCTACCCGACGAATCCGGATCAATCTGCGCGAGTTTTTCATGGAAAGCCTGCGCCCCGAGAGATTCATGCATCCGCATTACATTTTCGCGGATAGCCGCCGGAACGCCGGGGACGGGTGAAAAACCGTCAATGAGCGCCTGGACGTAAAACCCGGTGCCGCCGCAAATAACCGGGGTCTGTTTTTTTTTCTCCGCCCGCTCTATTTCACTCAGTGCAAATGCTCTCCACCGCGCCGCCGTACAGTTTTCGTTCGGGTGGAGTACGCCGTAAAGCGTATGCGGGGCTTTTTTACAATCGTCCTGCGTAGGCTGCGCGGTAAGGACAGGGAGCGCGTCATAGACCTGCATCGAATCGGCGTTAATGATAACGCCGCCGCATTGTTCCGCAATTTCAAGCGCGCGGGCCGACTTGCCGCTTGCCGTCGGCCCGGCGATAACCCGGACTCTAGTCTTCATCCAGCCGGAGCGCGACGAAGCGGACCTCGCCTTCACGGCTGACGAGGAGGAGTACGGAAGAACGTCCCGATTCTTTCGCTTTCTGAAAGATGTCGTGAACTTCGGTGGGTTCTTTGACCGGTTGCTGGTTGACCTCGACGATGACGTCCCCGGGCAGCATGCCCTTCAGCGCAGCTTCGGAAGCGTTTTCAACCATGGTGACGATCACGCCTTCCGTTTCACGGGGCACATTATACTGCGCCCTGTTTTCCGCTGTCAGGGCCGCAAGGCTGACGCCGACGCTTTCCACGGTTACGCCGCTTCCGGTCTTGGGCGGGCCGGAAGCAATCAGCCCTTCCTCTTCCGCTTTTTCAAGCTCGCCGATCGTGACGTCCTGTTCGAGCATTTCGCCGTCGCGCCAGACGGTAACTTTGACGGTTTCATTGATATCCGTTTCGGCGACGATGCGCGGCAGTTCACGCATTTCTTCAATCTCGCGTCCGGCAAATTCAAGGATAATATCGCCGGCCTTCAATCCCGCCTGTTCAGCCGGGCCACCCGGCGTCGTGCTGGCGACAAGCGCGCCTTCCGCCGCCTCCAGCCCAAGCGCCTCGGCGATTTCATCCGTCACTGTCTGAATATGCACGCCCAGCCAGCCGCGGCGCGTACGTCCGTATTCGATGATCTGGTTGATAACGGGCCTCGCGAGATTGGACGGGATGGCGAAGCCGATCCCGACGGAGCCGCCGCTCGGCGAGAAAATCGCCGTGTTAATGCCGATCACGTCTCCGTCGAGGTTAAACATGGGGCCGCCTGAATTGCCACGGTTAATGGAGGCGTCGGTCTGGATAAAGTCGTCATAAGGCCCGGCGTTGATATCGCGCTGGCGCGCCGAGACAATGCCGGCCGTAACCGTGCCGCCCAGTCCGAACGGGTTGCCGATGGCGACAATCCAGTCGCCGACCCGCAGCGAGGCGCTGTCTCCGAAAGTAATGGCGCGCATTTCACGGTCGGTCTCCACTTTCAGGACGGCAAGGTCGGTTTTTTCGTCGCGTCCAATGACTTCCGCCTGCACTGTTTCGTCATCATGAAACGTCACGCGCACTTCCTCGGCGTCCTTGACGACGTGATTATTCGTCACGATATAACCGTTTTCCGCATCCACAACAAATCCGGAGCCCAGAGACGCGGGCGGGATGGCGGGAACGCCTCGACCGCGCCGCCCCATAAACTCTTCAAAAAAGTCCTCGAAAGGCGATCCCGGCGGAAACTGCGGCAATTCCGGATAGTCGTCGGCCTCGGTGAATTTTTGCGTGGAAGAAATATTGACCACCGAAGGCAGCAGCCCGTCGACCAGATCGGCGAAACTGTCCGGAGCCGTGTTGCCGGCCGGAGAGGCAGGCTGGGCCGCGGCGGAAGAGCCGTAAACAACGAAAACAGTCAAAAGAGTACAGATCAGTGTGCGCATGGTTTTTCCAGACGTTATTGGGATTTCACCCATTGAATTTATGTAGTTGCCTTACGGAGGTCAACCGCTCAAAACGTGCCGGTCAGTTTCATGAACCATAAAGTGAAAAACCCCGTAACGGCGACCAGCCCGCCAAACATTCTGAGCTTTGGCGCTGGCATGGTAATGGCGAAGGCCATCATTTTCCGTACAAAGTCCGGGAAGAGCGCATAAACCAGCCCTTCAATGATAAAAACAAGCGCAAGCGCCACAATAATAAAACTTACGAAATCCATTTCTTTGCTGGGTCTTTAGCCGTCAGTTGCCTTGCTTTTCCGAAAAGAAACGGAAAAACTGGCTGTCCGGAGACAAAATCAGTTTCGTATCCGGATCGGTCAGGGAATTCCTGTAAGCTTCCAGCGAGCGCATGAAGGCATAAAACTCCGGGTCTTTGTTAAAGGCGTCGGTATAGATGCGGATTGCCTCCTGATCGCCCTGACCGCGGGTGATCTGCGCATCGCGCTGGGCTTCCGCAAGTATCACCGTGCGTTCCTTTTCGGCTGTCGAGCGGATCTCCAGGGCGCGCTCTTCACCTTTCGCGCGCGTTTCGGTCGCGCGCTCTTTAAGCTCGGAGATCATCCGGCGCACGGTCGACTGCCGCAGCTCTGGCGTCAGGTCCGCCCGCACAATCCGCACGTCGATTATCTCAATGCCGAGATTGTCATCCTGAACGGTTTGATTAACGCGCTGCATAATCTCGTCCATGACCTCGGCGCGCTCTTCGGAAAGCAGTTCTTTAAGAGTCGTGCGGCCCAGAACGCTTCGCGTGGCCTCGTTAATAATGTTTTCAAGACGGCCTTCGGCGGCGCGGACCGTTTGCAAAGTTTTCAGGAACTGCAGTGGATCGACAATCCGGTAACGGGCAAAAGTGTCCGCAATAATGGGCTCGCCGCTGACGACCTCGGGAATTCCGCCGTCCTCGTCTTCGCCCTCGTTATCCTGAGGCGCCATGCGCGGGCCCGAAATGAGCGAGCGGTCACGGTCCGATGAAATCACCATTTCCTGCGGATTCGGATCGACGGAGAGAATGCGGGAATCATAGGTCCTGACATCCTGAATGACCGGGATTTTCCAATGCAGGCCGGGTTGCTTGACATCGCCGACAGGTTGTCCGAGTTGCAGGACAATGGCCTGTTCCCGCTCGTCGACGACAAACAGGGCTTGAGAAAGGCCAATCAGGCCAACAGCGACCAGAAGCAGGAGAATTGCGAGTTTCGTTTGCATCGGCGTCAGACTTTCCTATTGCGTGTTTCCGGTATTACCGGCGGAAGGGCGAATTTGCGACGGGCGCATTTCATTGAGGGGCAGATAAGGCACAATGCCGCCATTTTCATTGTCCATGATGATTTTCTGCGCGTTTTGCAGCACTTCTTCCATCATTTCCAGATAAAGCCGCTCGCGCGTGACGTTTTGTCCCGTCAGGTACGCTTCATAAACCGCGTTAAAGCGATCCGCGTCACCACGGGCCCGGGCGACAGTCGATTGCATGTAGGCTTCCGCTTCCTGTTGCAGTTTGATCGCCTCACCACGGGCGCGGGGCAGGATATCCTCGCGGTAGGCCTGCGCGCGGTTTTGCACTTCAATGGCATCCTGTCTTGCGGACTGGACGTCCTGAAAAGCGTCCTGCACGTCCGGGTGAACTTCGGCTTCCTGAATCAGGACCTGCGTGATATTCACGCCGGCTTCGTATTGCTCAAGATTTTCCGTCATGATGCCGCGCGCGCTCTGGGCGACGCGGGACCGGTCCTGCGTGATGATCGGGAACATCGGCGTTTGGCCGACGACTTCGCGGATCGCGCTCTCGGCGACCTTTTTAATCGTGTTTTCCGGCTCTTCAATATTAAAGAGAAACCTTTCAGCCGATGAGATGTTCCAGAGCACGACAAAATCCAGATTTACGATGTTCGCGTCAGAGGTCAGCATCAGGCTTTCCTCGGGAATGTCTCGTTTGCCCGTGCCACCGTTACGCCCGAAAACTTCGGTAAAGCCGATTTCCATGCGGCGGATTTCGGTGACGTTTACGGTCTCGATCGACTCGATCGGCCAAGGCAGATGATAGCCCAGGCCCGGCGTGGTTTTTGTCCTGTCCCATGCGCCGAAACGCTGGATCACGCCGCTTTCGTTCGGGTTGACGATATAAAATCCGCTTGAAAGCCAGAGCGCCAGCAATATGGCGACGCCGAGCAGAATTATTTTTACGCCGCCCGGGGCGCCGGGAAACATTTTGCTCAGGCTGTCGCGCATCTGCCTGATCATATCGTCGAAATCGGGGCCGCCCGGCGGAGGCGTATGCGAGCCGCCCCCGCCATGTCCCCACGGATTGCGCGGACGTTCCGGGCCGCGTCCCCATGGATTTTTGCCGTGATTATCGTTATTGTTGTTCCAGGACATGCGTTTGATTTTCCCTTGTCATTTCAGCCAGCAAGTATTCAGATGCATCCGTAATAACTTATAGCAAGCGTGAAATCAAGCAAGCGGCGATGAATATAACGGATTCAGAAATCTACGAAACCCTCTCTAAAATCACGGCGCCGGACGGCGGGAAGTCAATCGTCGAGGCAGGCATGGTGTCCGGGCTCCGGGTCGAGGATAGCTCTGTTTTCTTTATGATTACGGTCAATCCGGAAGACGGGCCAAAGCTTGAGTCGCTCCGGCAGACGGCTGAAGCGGCTGTGGCGGCGATACCCGGCGTTGAAAAGGTTACGGCTGTTCTAACGGCGGACAAGCAGGCGGCGCAGGAACGGGAAAAGCCCCGCGACGCGCTTGCGGACGTAAAAAGCATCGTCGCCGTTGCGTCGGGCAAGGGCGGCGTCGGCAAGTCCACTGTGGCGGCGAATCTCGCCGTTTCGCTTGCAAAGCACGGCCTTAAAGTCGGCTTGCTGGACGCGGACGTTTACGGACCTTCCGTGCCGCGCCTGATGGGCATTACGGGCCGCAAGCCCGACGGAGGCAATGAGAGAAAGCTGAAGCCCATCGAGGTTTATAATATCGCGGTGATGTCGATGGGTTTTCTCGTCGCCGAAGAAACGCCGATGATCTGGCGCGGGCCGATGGTGGCCTCGGCAATCCATCAGCTTTTACATGACGTGGAGTGGGGGGAACTTGACGTTCTCATCGTCGACATGCCGCCCGGGACGGGCGACGCGCAGTTGTCGCTGGCCCAGAAAGTCCCGCTCGCAGGCGCGGTGATCGTCTCAACGCCCCAGGACATCGCGCTGATTGACGCGCGCAAGGGGCTTGAAATGTTCCGCAAGGTCGAGGTGCCCGTCTTCGGGATCATCGAGAACATGAGCGTCTTCGTTTGTCCGAATTGCGGGCATGAATCGCATATCTTCGGTCAGGACGGCGCGAAACGGGAATGCGAAAAGCTCGGCTGCGATTTTTTGGGGGCGATACCCTTGCACGCCTCGATCCGGGAAACCTCGGACCTCGGCACGCCGATTGCGCTGTCCGATCCGGAAAGCTATTACGCGCTCGCGTTCATGGAAATCGCCGGGAACGTCTCCGAAAAGCTCAATTCACGGCACAAGGCTCCAAGGATTGTGATGGAATAGAACTTTTTCCTTTACAAGAGGCCGTAATTTTCCGTATGAATTTGTGCGGAGGGCTAATCAAATGTCTAGAAAAAGAAGACAACGTAAATGTCATTGGGAGGACAGGGCGTTTGAGCCTATGACTGTGACGTTGGCCGATGCTGATCAAATGATTCTGAAGCACTTTCGCCATTCCAGCGCCAAAGGAGCTGATAGGGTTTCTTTATATAGAGCTGATCTTAATGGCGCGCCGGAAAAGGGCAATTATGGATTGATCAAGTCTGTTGATAGCGTGGGCACGCCGCTAGGTGAGAGGGTTCTAAGCGTACGTGAAGCAATGAATATCGTGGCGATGGCAAAAAGAGTAAATGCTGAAAGAGTGGCGCTTCACAAGCCGAAGGGTTCTCTTGAAGGGTTTGTCGTTAGATAGTCTGTTTTAACTCCGCTCCAGCGTAATAAAGCTGTAGGAAGGGTCGCCGTCGACCGTTTCCTTGCTGAGCTTTTGCCATTCATTGACGTCGATATAGGGGAAATAGGCGTCGCCCTTATAATGACGGTGAATCTTCGTCATATAAATCCGGTTCGCGCAAAGCAGCGACATGGCGTAAATCTGCGCGCCGCCGATGATGAAAATCTCGTTATGGCCTTCGGCGTGGGCGATGTCCTGCGCCTTGTGAATCGCCGCGTCGAGATCGTCATATACGAGGACGCCTGCGGCGACTTTGGGCGCGCTGCGGCTGATGACGATGTTCGTTCGGCCGGGCAGGGGCTTGCCGTTTCGGGCGACGATTGAGTCATAGGTTTTGCGACCCATAATAACGGGCTTGCCGGATGTGAGTTCCTTGAAGCGCTTTAAATCGCCCGGCACGTGCCAGGGCATGCCGTTATTAAGGCCGATCACGCCGTTATCCGACATGGCGACGATCAGAGAGATGATTGTATCGGGGTCGTTTTGCATTTCGTTTCTTTCTTTTACTTCAGAGGCGCAAAATTTGATCTAACCACAAATTGTCATGCCCGCCCGCCTTCGCGCTTGCGCGCTATGGCGAGGTAAACTCCGGCGGGCATCCGGAAAACAAACAAAGCGCGCAAGCTTTGCTTGCGCACTCTTCCAGATCTCCGCCGTTTAAGTTCGCTCTGGCGAGCGAACCGTAGGGATGACGAAAGCCCTGTGGCTTTATAGTTAAAACAAATCATCAAACCGCAATCGGCGCCTTGATCGACGGGTGCGCCTGATAGCCGACGAGCTCGAAATCCTCGTACTTGAAATCAAAAATATCGGTGACGTGCGGGTTCAGAT
>CAZCIB010000019.1:0-37638 GCA_964498755.1 uncultured Pseudobdellovibrionaceae bacterium
CTGAAAGTATGAATCAATTCACCGCCTTATCCCAACTGTGTCCGGTAGTGTGCAAAGATAGAGATATTTTCTTCTGCCGGCTGCCCGCGACGCTTATTTCTGATTGGCGGACATTGATTTGACTAGCTTGAGAAGGTCTTTGCGTACCTTTTCATCCTTAATGGCATAGTATGCCCTTATCAGGTCTATCGTCTCTTTTTTCTCAAAGAGGTTTTCAGATTGATAGGGTTCCTGATCCTTTTCAGAAAATCCGTAAGTCCCTGTGACTTGCCCACTGGCATTTTCCAGCTCATCGAAAAAATAACTGACAGGCACGCTCAAGACATTGCTGAACTGGAACAGACGGCCTGCGCTGATGCGGTTAAGTCCGCGCTCATACTTTTGAACCTGCTGGAAAGTAATGCTGACGGAGTCAGCGAGCTTTTCCTGGCTCCAGCCCAGTATAGTACGCCTTTGTCTGAGGCGAGCGCCGACATGCTCGTCAACTGACGTAGCGCTTCCCTTCCTTCGCATTTTATTGTCTACGTTGTTTTCCAATGATCGCGTCTTTTCTTCTTTATGTAGCGGTGACGTACAGAAATCCCTATACTTATTCATGTTATTAATTGCGAATACCTGTGTATGCAATATGTTCTGAGACATATAATCTTTGGGTTACGCATGACAAGGCTGTCACATTGAGTTAACGGAACACTCTGACGGCTAATGCTATAAAAGTCAATATAATCATTGACAGGAAGTATAAAAAGTTTTCCTGCCGGGAAAACAAGCTTCTTTTTTCTAGCGCCTCTGGGATATATTTCACAATCACCACGCCGCTATTGTCGTAATCAATTACGGCCTTTTTACGTCCATAGGAGTCAAACAAGCCTGAAATACCCGTGTTTGCCGAACGTACAAATGGCACGCCTTCTTCTACGGCGCGGTACATTCCCTTGACCCAATGCTGCCTTGGGCCTGACGTATTACCATACCATGCGTCATTACTAACGTTAATAATTAAATCAGAAGCGTTATTATCTTCAGGCATCACGCTTCCCGGGAAAATGACCTCATAGCATACGAGCGGAACAACTTCGAGGCTGTCCAGATTGTATACGCTCTTGCCCGTCCCGGCCTCAAAGCCTGAAAAGCCTGTAAGAGGAGTCATATCAAGCCATTCTTCAAACGGAAGATATTCTCCAAAAGGAACAAGATGGCTTTTATCATAGGTCCAGAGCGTGTCCAGATTATTATCAAAAGCCTGAATCGAATTGTAATGTCTCACATTTTTTTCACTGTCTTCTATTCTACGCAATATCCCGGTTACCAGGGTCGCCCTGTCTCCATATCTTCCGAGTAAATACTTCAACTCCGAGACCGCTCTGTCATTGGCAAGCATGGTGTTTGTTATCGCGGTTTCGGGCCAGATTATTGTTACGTGATTCGCATCGATTTCAGACGCGGCTTTAGCCGTCGTCTCGATCAATATTTTAAAGCTGCGCCAGATTTCCCATTTTTTTTCCTGGGCGATATTTGGCTGCACGATAAGAATTGCATGATCTTTCACTGTGGCTGTCTTCTCTTGCAGCCTGAGATATCCGTAGAGATAAACTGAGCAGGAGAGGGAGACGGCAATCAGAACGGCCAGAACCTTGAATCGTTTACTTTCTCCGCCGGTTAACAGGCAGACGGGCAGGGACGCCAGCAATATTGTCAAAAGACCGAGAAAATAGCTGCCGCCCAGTGAAACGATTTGTACGACAGGCAACGCCTGATACCAGCCATACGCTGTCAGGTTCCATGGAAAGCCGGTGAACAAAAATCCGCGCAGCCACTCGGACATTGAGAGAAAAACGGCAAAAGACAAGAAAAAGGAAAAGCCGTTGTTCCTGAATAAAAACTTATGCGCTAGGCATAAAACGCCAGGGAAGAACGCCAGCGCGAAAGGCAGGCCGGCGGCTGCAAGCGGCCAGGCCCATGCATAGGCGTTTCCCTCGACGAGTAACGCGTTGGCGACCCAGTTCAGGCCAAATAGAAAGAAGCCAAACCCGAAGAACCAGCCCGCGGCAAAGCTTTGATACAACTTGTTCGCGCGCAGGTGAAAAAAATACAGCGGGCTGTAGCTGAGAAAAAATACGGGCCAGAATCCAAAAGGCGGCATAGCGAGGACGAGCAGCGAACCAGCGCCAAAACACGCTAGGCCGATGAAAAGCGTTTCACGCTTTTGCGACAAGCCAGTATTGCCTGCATTGTTCGCAGCGCTGACTAGAAGGCGCCGCACCGTCTAACTCCCGGAAGAATGAAAATTTTCTGGAAGATTGCGGATACGAATTCGTTTGACGCGGCGCGGATCGGCGTCGAGTACCTCAAAGACCATTCCACTTGCCGTATGGCGCAGGACTTCCCCCCTTGCAGGTACGCGCCCCGCAATAGAAAAGACAAGCCCGCCCAGCGTATCGACGTCCTCGCGCTCGTCCCATGAAAGAAACTCTCCGTATTGTTGCTCGAAATCGCTTACGTCGAAACGCGCATCAGCTTCGAGAGAACCATCGGTTTGCACGGATATTTCCGGCGGCTGCTCGTTTTCAAATTCATCGTCGAGCTCTCCGACGATAGCTTCGATCAAATCGCCAATCGTCACCAGTCCGTCAATGCCGCCATATTCATCGACGACAAGGGCCATATGTTTTCTGCTCTGGCGCATATGCAAGAGCAGATCAAGCAGGGGCATCGCCGGGGAGACTATGGGAACTTCGCGGACAAGTTCACGGATCTTTACAGAACGGCCCGTCGCCATCTGCGTCAGAATGTCCTTGATATGTATAGTCCCGATCACGTCATCCATTGATTCCCTGTAAACGGGGATACGGCTAACCTGCTGCTCGGCCAGAAGTTTCATCAACTCTTCCTGCGGCGTTTCCAGGTCTATGGCGATGATGTCGGCGCGGGGAACCATGACGTCGATCGCTGTCATGCCCCTGAGCTTCAGGACATTTGAAATCAGGGTTTTTTCGTGTTCGGCAATAGAACCGGAAGGCTTCTGCTCTAGCTCTTCAATATATTCTTCCAGAGCCTCTCTGAGGGAAGACTCGTTTCTGCTTTTTACGCCGGTTTTAAGCCATGCGAAAAGCCCTTTAAAATCCTTGGCGTGATGTTGCCTGCCATTCACGTCAAAAGCCCGGCTCTCTTTTCCAGCGAGACCTGTTCGCACGAGATTGAGCCTGTCTTTTGGTATTTCGTTTTCTTTAAAATTCTGCATCTTAACCATCAAACTATGCCACAAGGGCGTCACCACGCATAGGGGTTTTTATAGCCCATCCTGTTCATTATCCATATTTCCATTTCCTCCATTTGTTCGGCCTCGGAATCCGAATTGTGATCGTAGCCAAGCAAATGCAACGTTCCGTGAACGGCGAGATGCGACAAGTGCGCTTCGAACGGTATGAGCTTGCTTTCTGATTCCTCTTTTATTGTTTCATAGGCAAAGACAAGATCTCCCAGGGATATGGATGGAATTTCGGTTTGCGCTTCTGAAGATGGATCCAGCCTCTCACCATCATATTGCGGAAAGGAGAGCACATTGGTGGGTTTATCCTTTTCTCGATATTCCCGGTTTAAGGCCCTTATCAGATCGTCATTTCCGAGCAGGACGCTAATTTCGATATTTTTGTACTGCGAAATCTCCGGGGGCAGTGGCGCACAAAAAAAGACGTCTTTAACGGCGCGCGTGACCGTCGTCGCCGGGGTTTTTTCTTCCGCTGTCCATCCGGCGAAGGGGATAGATACGTCGACGAGAACGTCAGGAGGATTTTTGATCAGCTTCATAGGCGTTTACTATCTTGTGAACGAGGGCATGTCTTACGACGTCTTCAGCCGTAAAGTGAATGAACTGAATGCCCGCAACATTTTGCAGGATACGCATGGCGTCAGCCAGACCGGAGTTCTCGCCTTTGGGCAAATCACTCTGCGTCGGGTCTCCGGTCACGATGAAACGCGCCCCTTCACCCATCCGCGTCAGGAACATTTTCATCTGCGAAGGAGTCGCATTCTGGGCTTCATCCAGAATAACGAACGCATTGCCCAGGGTACGTCCACGCATAAAAGCCAGAGGCGCAATTTCAATATCCCCGGCGTCCGTCTTTTTCTGGATGACGTCATAAGGCATCATGTCATTGAGCGCGTCATAAATCGGCCTGAGATAGGGATCGACCTTTTCTTTCATATCGCCGGGCAGGAAACCGATGCGCTCGCCCGCTTCAAGGGCGGGACGGCAAAAAATCAGTTTTTCCACATCTCCCCTGATATAGGCCTGGACGGCCATGGCGACGGCAAGATAAGTTTTACCTGTTCCTGCGGGGCCAAGGCCAAAAACCATTTCATGGCTTTCTATTGCGCGGACATATTCCGCCTGCGTTGGCGAGCGCGGACTGATTGTTTTTTTCTTGGTTTTGATCGCCTTCTTGATGTTGTCGAGCAAGTCTTTGCCATTCGCCGCTCCCTCGTTTTGCCTCTCGGCGGCGCTTTCGACGAAGCGCAAGGCGGCTTCTATTTCGGCATGTCCGACGTCGTGGCGGCTTTGCAGCTTGTCCCACAACGTTGAAAGAACAGTTTCCGCCGATGCGACGGCGTCTTTCGGGCCTTGCAGGTGCAAAAGATTCCCGCGCCCGGATATTACGACGCCGAGCCGCTCCTCAAGCGTTTTGAGGTGCTCGTTACTTTCGCCGAAGAGAGCCGGGAGAAGATCGTTATTCTCGAATTCGAGACTGACAGATGTCAAAGCGCGCCGTTCCTGAATAATGCCTGTACGG
Organism: uncultured Pseudobdellovibrionaceae bacterium; assembly: GCA_964498755.1. Lineage (GTDB taxonomy): Bacteria > Pseudomonadota > Alphaproteobacteria > Micavibrionales > Micavibrionaceae > RZZS01. The sequence goes on from CAZCIB010000019.1 coordinate 4,791, forward strand.
ATAATTGTATTACAAAATGATCACAAAGAAGTAAATTTTCAAGCTTTCTCTGCGCCGAGCGCCGTTTCTCCGATCGATACGATATCGCCGGCCAGTGAATTGGCAAAGCCTTCAGTAATCTTAACGTTCATGATTTCACCGATCAGCCTCTTGTGGCCTTTGACGTACACGGCCTGATTATAAGGGCTGCGTCCGTGGAGCTGCCATTCATCCCGGCCCGTACGGTCAAACAGGACGGGCATTTCCAGACCTGCGCTGTTACGGTTGAAGGCGAGTTGCTGTTCGTTCAGAAGCGCCTGCAATCTCTGCAGGCGTTCGCTTTTGACGTCTTCGCGGACAAGACCGCCCATATTCGCCGCGGGCGTGCCGGGGCGCGGGCTGTACTTGAATGAGTAAGCCGAGGCGAAGCCGATTTCGCGCACGAGCGTCATCGTGTCTTCGAAATCCTGATCCGTTTCGCCGGGGAAGCCGACGATAAAATCTGAAGACAGGGCAATATCGGGGCGCGCCTTGCGCAGATCTTCGATAATCCGGTAATAGGTCTCCGCCGTGTGCTTGCGGTTCATAAGTTTAAGGATACGGTCGGAACCGCTCTGCACCGGCAAATGCAGAAACGGCATGAGCTTCTCAACGTCGCGGTGCGCCGCAATCAGCGCGGCATCCATATCTCGCGGGTGCGAGGTCGTATAGCGAATCCGCTCCAGCCCTTCGAGATCGGCCATTTCCTCGACAAGGCGGCCCAGCCCCCATGTCGCGCTTTCCAGACCTTCGCCGTGCCAGGCGTTCACATTCTGGCCAAGGAGAGTAATCTCTTTCACGCCGTTCTGGATCAGTTTTTGGGCCTCGTCAATTACAGCGCGCGCGGGCCGGGAAAATTCCGCGCCCCGCGTGTAAGGGACGACGCAGAACGTGCAGAATTTATCGCACCCCTCCTGCACGGAGAGAAATGCGGCGGGCCCCTGGTTCGTATGCTCTTCCGGGAGATAATCGAATTTCGTATCTGCGGGAAAATCCGTATTGACGATGCGCGCTGTGCCGTAAGCGCCGCAGGCCTTCGCCACCATTTCGGGCAGCTCGTGATAGTTTTGCGGACCGAAAACAAGATCGACGCAGCGCGCGCGTTCAAGGATATAGTCTCCTTCGGCCTGCGCAACGCACCCGGCCACTGCGATTAACATCTCGCCGCCGGCTTGTTCCTTCGCCTCTTTATTTTCGCGCAGACGGCCAAGCTCGGAGAAAACTTTATCCGTAGCTTTTTCCCGGATATGGCATGTATTCAGGATAACCATATCCGCGCCCTCTGGCGCGTCGACCTGCTTGTAGCCGAGCGGCGCCAGAACATCCGCCATGCGGCGGCTGTCATAGACGTTCATCTGACAGCCCCATGTTTTGATAAAAAGCTTTTTCACTTACCCTTCCCAAACACAATTGACCATAACGTTAAATCACGTCTAGTCTGTTAAAATCAAGAAAGACAATGACCGGAGTCGAAAATTGGCCGGAACAATACTCGTATTCGAGAAACTGGAAGAGTCCAGAATGACGCGCCTTGAAGAGCGCTTCGAGGTGATACGCGCATGGAAAGAGCGCGATCTGGAACAGCTTATAAGAGGCCGTGGCGCCGACATAACGGCTGTTATCTCTTCTTCTCTGGTGACATTAAGGGCGCCTTTGATACAGGCTTTGCCCAATCTGGGCGTCGTATCCACATATTCCTCCGGCACAACGCATATCGACGTGAAAGAACTCGAGGCGCGCGGCGTTGCGTTGGGAAACACGCCTTCAGTCGCATCGGAGGACGTCGCCGATCTGGCCATGGGAATGACCGTCGCTTTAATGCGCAGACTTGTTGAAGGCGATATGGCGGCCCGTTTCGGAAAATGGAGAGACAGCAAGCAGTTCCTGTCTCCGTCTTTAAACGGCAAAACGATGGGCGTCTTTGGCATGGGGGCCATCGGGCAGGGGTTGGCGCGGCGCGCCGAAGCGTTTGGAATGAATATTCTCTACAGTAGCCGAACGCCCAAAAACGACCTGCCTTATGAATTTGTTTCCAGCATCAGCGCGCTTGCCGAACAATCGGACGTTCTTGCGCTGTGCTGCCCCGGAAACCCGCAAACAAAAGGCATCGTGAATGCGGGCGCGCTTGAGGCGCTGGGGCCGAAAGGATATCTGGTTAACGTCGCAAGGGCAGTGGTGATAGATAAAGACGCCTTGATCACGGCGCTCGCCAACCGGAAAATTGCCGGGGCGGCTCTCGACGTCTTCTGGGACGAACCGGAAGTTCCAAAAGAACTTGTGACGATGGACAACGTCGTTCTGGCGCCGCATATCGGCTGGGCGACGCATGAAAGCTTCGCCGCCATGGAGGAGCTGGTATTGGAAAACATTTTCGCGTTTTTTGACGGAAAACCTCTCCCCGGACTGGTTTTACCAAAAGCCGCGCCAGAGGCCGCAACGGGGACATAATTATTTCTTTTGGATAAGTTCAGGTTTCTGGCCGATCAACTGGCGACGTCTATTGAACCGTGCAAAAAAATAGTCCAAGTTGCGAACATCAATCGATCACGTTCACAGAAAATTAGCCATTACGGATTATGCTTTGAATCCGGACAGGCAGGAGGAAAAATGCGCGTCACTACTCTGGCAATCGCCTTGTTTCTAATTTCCGCAACCGCCGCTTACGCGGGAGGCGGATGTTATTCCACGCGTGAAGCGGAAGCGGAGCAAGGCATCCGAATTCATAGCGAGTTGATGGTGATTGGTTTGAATTGCCAGCATATGACCCCGGTGGGTCAACGGAACCTGTACGCGCAATACAGGACGTTCACGAGTAATTATTCCGACCTGATTTCGGGCTATGAAGACACGCTGATCAATTACTTCCGGCGGATAGGGCACCCTAATCCAGTCGCTTCGCTGAACCTGATGCGTACGGCCTTCGCCAACAAAATCTCTCTGGACGCCGCGCGCATGCGCCCGGATATTTTCTGCAAGCGTTATACAAAACGCATTTCGCAGGCGAGCGCAATGAACCGGCAGGAAGTGCGCCAGTGGGCGTCAACTTTCTACCCGTCCCATCCCGTGTCAAAGCCGATTTGCAGATAATTTGCGAGCGGCGCTTTAAAAATCGCTTTTCAAAATTATTCAGGCCCTTATTCTGTATATCTGTTTTATACAGGGGGCCATATGAATATTGACGACGAAATTAATATCGATGATGAAATTGACAGGATTTTCGAGCCCATAGCCGAAAAATCCATGGAAATCGTATTTTTTCCCGTACACACGATTGACGGCGCGCTTGCTGGCGGGGAGCCGGTAGATATTTACTTTGTATTGTTATGGCTGGTCGCAGCGGCGCTTTTCTTCACCGTCTATCTCGGCTTTATCAATATCCGTTATTTCAGGCACGCTATCGGGCTTCTTTTCCGGAAAAGCGAAGGAAAAAAGGAAGACGGGCAAATCAGCAGTTTTCAGGCTCTGGCCACGTCCCTGTCCGGCACGGTCGGGCTCGGCAACATCGCCGGGGTCGCAGTCGCCGTTTCGCTCGGAGGTCCCGGCGCGCTTTTCTGGATGATTCTTATGGGGCTATTCGGCATGTCGACAAAATTCGCCGAGGTCATGCTCGGGGTCAAATACCGTCTGCACAACGCCCCGGACCACCCGCAGCGAATCTCCGGCGGACCGATGTATTATTTGCGGGACGGCTTTAAAGACCTTGGTATTCAGAACCCCGGCCTTGCGCGGGCCGCGTCCGTTTTCGGGGCCGTGATGGCGGCGTTCTTCGCGATTTGCTGTATTGGCGGATCAATCGGCGGCGGGAATATGTTCCAGGCCAACCAGGCTTTTGTTCAGCTGATGAACGTAACCGGCGGCGAAGACGGGATTCTGGCCGATAAGGGCTGGATATTCGGGCTCGTTATGGCCTTTCTCGTTGGCGTCGTCATTATCGGCGGCATCCGCTCAATCGCCGCGGTGGCCTCAAAGCTTGTGCCGGTGATGGGGCTGCTCTATCTGCTGGGCGGCGTTATCATCATCATAATGAACCTGCCGGAAATTCCTGCGGCTTTCGGAACAATAGTCTCTAAGGCGTTCAGCCTTGAAGCCGGTTTCGGCGGCCTGCTCGGCGGCCTTCTGGTTGGCGTTCAGCGCGCCTGTTTTTCCAATGAGGCGGGACTTGGCTCGGCTGCGATCGTTCACTCTTCCGCGCGAACGGACCCGGTGACCCAAGGCTTCGTTGCCATGCTGGGGCCTTTCATTGATACAGTGATCATCTGCATGATAACTGGTCTCGTCATCGTCGTGACGGGCGTCTATGAAGGCGGCGACGGCATTGAAGGCGTACGCCTGACCTCCAGCGCTTTCGAAACAAATATCCCGGGGGCTCAATATTTTCTTGCGCTAACCGTTTTTCTTTTTGCGTATTCAACCATCATCACATGGTCATACTGCGGCACGAAGGCGGTGACGTATCTCTTCGGCGAAGACGACCGTTATCAGCTGGCGTTCCGCCTGATTTATTGCGTGCTTGTTATTGTCGGCGCGTCGTCCCAGCTCGAAAACGTGATTTTGTTCACGGACGCCATGATTTTCTCCATGGCTTTTTCGAATATCATCGGGCTCTATGTTCTGGCGCCGGAAATCAAACGGGATCTTGCTTTGTATACAAGCAGGTTGCGAGAGGCAAAGGCTGATAAAAACGCATAGAATTTCATGCTAAAACAAAGCGTTGATTTGATTACATCAAGCGAGATGTAAATTGCCGCTTCGTTTTGCCCTGACTGCGCGAGCGTTTCTGGAAACCATTATCCACAACCATTTACGTTTCCGATTCTGTCCATCATTGCATAGTGCTTAGGACCGTTTATTAATAGCCGGGTTCCTAAAATTTTTGTGACGGAGAGTTTCCAGATGAAGAAGACCGTGGTCAATAAGCATGCCGCAACCGAAGAAAAACAGAAATCAGGAAAATCTCCTTTAACCAAAAAAGAAACATCAGCGGATAAGCTTTTGAAAGAAAAGTCAGAAATACTTTCTTCCATTGCGGGAGAACGCACGAGCTTTAAAATACGGACAGGCGACACGTTAAAAACGCTGCGCATTACTTCCGGCCCTTCCGACGAAGACGAGAGCAAAGGGGACGGTAAAGGATATGAAGGCCTGCGGGCAAGCCGCCACGACTACTATGACGGCGATGAGTCGGAGCCTGTGCTTATGCTTGCCCCCGCGAACACGCCGCCGCTGGAACGCCCGAAAAGCCACAAGATCATGAATGCGGCGGGGCTTGTGCTGTCGATTGCATGGATCAGTTACTGCTTCTTTTACCTGATCGGGTCTGGCGAGGCCATGTCGCTGGAGCCCTCGGCTCTTGGCGGCTTTTTGGCGGGCATATTTGCGCCGCCGGCTATTTTATGGCTTTGTATCAGTCACATACAACGCTCTACTGAAATTGAGCTTTATGCTGAAAGCCTGAGAAAAGAACTGCAATCGCTACTGTTCCCCTCGGAGGAGCAATCGCGCATCATTAACAAGGATATTGAGCTTCTCTGCCGTCAGGCCGCTGAACTGTCGGCGTCATCCAAGGCTGTGCTGAAATCCATACATCGGGCGCGTCAGGGGCTGCGCACGGAAATACGCGACTTTGTCGGCGTTTCCAAGAAGACGGAATTTCACATTGACCGGCTTGCGGAAACGCTGCAGGACAGAGCCAGCAAGCTTTTAGCCCTGACCGAAGAAATTGAGCAACGCACCTCTGGCATTGATGAGCGAACGCAGGCAGGCGCGGAAGCGTGGGATAAGGCGACGCTAACCATACTGGAGCGCACGGGAGAGATGGAACAGGCTCTGGAGCGGGGAGCTGACAAGATTTTGAGCGCCGCTGATCAGGCTAATGAGAGAACGAGCGCAATCGGCGGCAATCTTGAAGAGACGTACAGTCGCCTCAACGAGACTGTAGAAGTCGTATCCACGAAGCTGTCCGCCCTGAGCGGCGAATTTGATACGCATACGCAAAGCCTGAGCGACGCGACAGAGCGCGTCACGGGCGAGACGGCGCGTCTGGGCGAGCAAATCCAGAACCAGATTTCCGATCTTGAAGACCTGACCGAACGTACAGTGGAAACGCTGCAACGTTCAAGCGACACCATGAGCGAACAGCGCGTTTATCTCGATGAAGGCGCAAGCGCGATTTCTGAGCAGGCTGATCGTATTGCCGCTACGGTTCGCGAGAGCGTTGCGCGTATGGATAAGTCCGTCGAATTCGCCGCAAATGAATCCGAAGGCCTGCACGTACGGCTTAAATCGGAGGCGGAAAAAATCAGGGAGACCGTCGCCTCCCTGTCCAGAGAAGCCGACGCGATTGAAACGGCAGGTGAGACGGCCTCTCACAGGCTTGGCGAGGCGTTGTCGCTGGCGCTTTCCGGTTCTGAATCAATCAGCTCGGCAGTGCGCAAGGCGGTTGAATCTCTTGAGAAATCAACCGAATCCGCCAGAAGCCAGGCTGAAGGCCTTCTTGGTAATGCGCGCGAGCATATCGATGAACTCTATGAAACGGGCGAGAAAAACGTCGGGCAAATCAAATCCGTTCTTGATCTGCTTGAGAAGAGCCGTAGCCAGATCGAAGAAGCCTCAAAACTGACTGATTCCCAGGTCAGCAAGCTTTCAGAGGCGGTCGAGGATCAGGCCGACAGAATTGGCGTGACGGCGGCGACGCTGTCCGAGCGCATAGAATGCATAAAAAATGCCCTTGAAGAGCCGCTAAAATCCATGATGCACGCTGTCACGGATGCGGACGGCAAGCACGAGCAAATCGAGGACACGCTGCGCAGACGCGTAAGCGACCTGAATGAGGCGAGCGAAAAAGCCCGCGACAGCGCCGAGCATATCCGCAGCATCCTCCGCGGTCAGGCGCAGGAGATTTCCACGCTTTCCGGTCAGATCGCCGCGCACGCCGGCACGATCAACAAAAGCATGGGCGAGCAAAAAGATCACCTTTCCCAAGAGGTCAAAGACTCCCTCGCACGCATCGAGGATGTCCGCGCCGCTCTGGAAGTCCAGGCTGATCTGCTTACTGAGCTTTCAGACAAGGCTGTGGAAGACGTACAGGTTGTAACCGGGGAAATTACGGGCAGATGTGAAGAGCTGAAAACTGCCAGTGCGGACACGCTGCAATCCCTTGAAGCGCTCGATAGTAATCTCGAGGGTAAAATTACCATGCTGCTGGAACGTGGAGATACGGCGCGGTCGTCAATTTTGACGGTTACGGACGCGCTGGAAACCTCTGCAAAAAATATCGAGCCTGTATGCATGCGCGCCGTTGAGCAGGCAAGCCTTGCCTCGGCCAGATTTGACACGCTTAGGGAAGGCTTCGGCTCTACGACGGAAAGCGCCCTGGCCAAACTGAACCAGATTGGCGTCATTTTTGATGAACGCCTGCAATCTCTGAATGACGGCTCGGCGGACGCAGCGGATATCCTCAAGTCTTCCAGCAATCATCTTCAGCAGCGCGTGGACGAAATTGAAGACGCGGCGCGCTCGGCAAGCTCGAAAATGCGGGAAATTGAAGCTTCGCTGGAGAACCAGTCCTCAGACGTACACTTGCTTACGGATCAGGCGATCCTGAAAATTGAAGGCATACAGAAAGCTATCAACGACCAGTTCCACGAGCTTTCCGCCTCGATCGGGCAGGCCGTCGTTCAGCTGCAAACTGCGGGCGGCGAGTTTACGAAGACTGCCGAGAATGTGGAGAATACGGCCAAGCGCGTGGTTATGAATTTTGACAAGGCCAGTGAGACCGCGCTCGTGAATAACGACAAACTCAGCGAATCCGCAAGAAAAACAGTCGAGAGCGCCGGCCAGCTTGTCGTGAGGGTTCAGGAAGAATCGCGCAATCTTCTTGATAATTCGCAGGATACGCTCAGTGAACTGCGCAAGGCGGGAGACACCTTTGCCGTCCGGGCTCAGGAAGTCGCGGAACAAATGAAAGCTTCCCTCCAAACAAGTCAGAACTACAGTAAAGAGCTCAAATCGCAGGCCGGCATTGTCTCGCAGGCCTCCAGCGATTCCGCCGAGAAAATCAGCAAGGCCGTCTCTGAATTGTCCGGAAGTCTTGATCACATTGGCAGCTCAGCGGAAACGGCAATGGCCAAAATCGACCAGACGCGCGCGCGCCTGACAGAGGAGTCAGACCGCCTGATCACCGTCACGACAAAAACCGTCGAGGCGACAGATACGGCGGCCAATGCCTTCGGCAAGCAATCCGCGTCGCTCTTCAAGGCGTGCGAGGACGCCAAGCTGCAATCCGAAGAGATGCGCAAGGCGGAATGGCGCGCACAGCGTGAAAACTTCCTGTCATCGGCCAAGTTCATTGTCGAAAGTTTGCATTCGCTCTCCGTTGATCTGACGCGGAGTCTCGACGGCGAAGTGCCGGAGAAAACGTGGCGCGCTTTCCAGAAAGGCGACGTGGCGGCGTTTACGCGGCGACTTATGGAGCTGGACGAAAACATGCCGCTCGACAAGGTCCGCAAGAAATTCGCTTCCGACACGGAGTTCAGAACATATGTGCAGCGTTATCTGCGCCAGTTTGAAGAGCTCTTTGATCAGGCCGTTGCCAATGATCACGGCGCATTGCTCTCATCCGCTTTCGTCTCCAGCGAAGTCGGCAAGCTGTATCACTTCCTGTGCACGGCGGCCGGGCGCGAGCCGCGCACGGCAAGGGACGTGGCGCAGGCGGCCTGACCTGAAATTTCATAAACCGGGACTTGATATATCCTACTGCATGCGGATATGCTAATAGGGTAATAGAAATCAGGCATAACAAAAATCAGGCCTCATGCAAAAAACCAAGTTCTGTCAGGGCATTTCCGACATTTCGGACACTTATATGGGCTTCATTATCGACCAGTGGGGCACGCTCCATAATGGCGAGAAAGCCTATGACGGCGTTTTAGAGTGCCTGAAGGAGCTTAAAAGCAGGAAGAAATTCGTCATCATCCTGTCGAACTCGAGTGAAACTGCGGCTGAAAACAAGCAGAAGCTCAAAAATATAGGCATCGGGCCGAGCCTTTATACTGCAATTATGACACCCGGAGAACTGATCACTGAAGGGATCAGAGACAATAAGGGCGTGTTTTCGAGGGCCGGGAAGAAATGCTACTGCTTTTCCGCCACTGACGATATCCCCATGCTGAAAGACACGGGCGTGGAAATCGTGAAAGACGTCAAGGACGCCGAATTCATGCTCATCATTGGCGCGGATGCGCCTTTAAAATCTGTTCTGGATTACGACCCCTTGCTCAGGGAGGCCGTGAAACGCGGGCTTCCCGCTTATTGCGCGAACCCGGACAGCCGCGCCTTGCTTGGCGCAACGTTCGTAATGGGCCCGGGCTTGATCGCGCGGCGCTATCAGGACTTTGGCGGCGTCGTGCATTATATCGGCAAGCCGCACCAGCCAATCTACCACGCCTGCATCGAATTGATGCAAACCGGGGGGATCTACCCGGGGCAGATTGTCACCGTCGGCGATACTATGGCGCATGATATTCTCGGCGGCTGGGCAGCGGAAATAGACACGTGCCTTGTCAGGAACGGATTGCACGCGTCTTCATTCCGGAACGCAAAGACGCTGGCGGAAACGGACATGGCCCTGGATGTACTCTGCGCGCAATATAACAATGTCAAGCCGCGCTATCTTATCAAGAACTTCCTCTGGGGCAGGGCGCTGCCTGACCGCAAACACAAAAAACATAAAAAACATGCGCCTCGGCGCGGCCGGCCGCGTAAAATTGATAAATCCTGACAGAGCCGCGCGGAATGCTCGTTTTAATCTGGATCGATCTAAACTAAACTTCACCCATGAATAACACCCCAACGGATACGTTTGCGCTTGTAAAGCGCATGGCCGGCGATTACCTCAAGCCTTATCTGGGCAGACTCGCAGCGGCCATTTTCTTTATGGCGATTGCGGCGGCGGCGACGGCGGGGTATGCGCATTTGATTGAGCCCGTGCTCGACAAGGTTCTGAATGGCGGGCGGGAAGAGCTGATACTGCCGATTGCGAGTGCCTTCTTCGGGGCGTTTGTCCTGCGCGGGATAGCGACGTATCTGCATACGATCCTGATGAACATGATCAGCCAGTCGATTGTCGCCGACATTCAGAACGACCTTTATGCGCGCTTTCTGTCTCTCGACTTGAGTTTTTTTCACAGCCATCCCAGCGGCGCGCTAATGTCGAACGTAACCAGCGACGTCAATATCATGCGCATTGCGATTGCCGATACGATGACCGGTTTCGGGAAAAGTTTGCTGACGCTCATTTTTTTGATTGGCGTCATGTTTTCTAAAGACTGGGTCTTGTCGGTTGCGGCAATGACGATCATCCCGTTCGCAGCCGGATTCGTCATCTGGCTTGGCAAGAAAATCAGGAGAGTCTCCGGCAATATCCAGGAAAACATGGGTCTTTTGACGGGGCGCCTTTCCGAAACATTGCAGGGGATACGCCTCGTCAAGGCCTACGGAATGGAAGACCATGAAAAGGAACGCACAGCGCGCACAGTCGAGAAAGTCAAAAAGCTCAACATCAAGGCTGTACGCACGGGTCAGCTGTCAACGCCGGTGAATGAACTTCTCGTCGGTATCGTCGTCTTCGCAATTATCGTTTACGGCGGCTACAAGGTTGTCGACGGTCAGACGACGGCCGGCACGTTGCTCGCCTTTATCGGCGCATTCATCCTGGCCTACGAGCCCATGAAAAAGCTCGCCTCGCTGAATAACACGCTTCAAACAGGGCTTGGCGCGGCGGAGCGCGTCTACGCCATGCTGGACAGGGCTCCTGAAATAGAAGACAAGGTGGACGCCGCGTCTCTCGAGACGGACGCGCCGGAGATCCGTTTTGAGCATGTGTCCTTCAGTTATAAGGGAGAAACGCGTAAAGCGCTCGACAGCGTATCCTGCGCGCTCGGGAAAGGAACGGTCACGGCCCTTGTCGGCCCGTCCGGCGGCGGCAAGACGACGCTGCTGAATATGATCCCGCGTTTTTATGATCCGGAAGAGGGGCGTATAACGATCAACGGCGCGGACATCCGCGATTATACAATTACAAGCCTGCGGGAGAATATGGCGCTGGTGTCTCAGGATATTACGATCTTCGACGACTCGGCGCTGGCCAATATCGCCTATGGCCGAAAGGGGGCGGAAAATGAAGAAATCATAGAGGCCGCAAAAGCAGCCGAAGCGCATGAGTTCATATTAAACCTGAAAGACGGCTACGACACGCGTCTGGGCGAGCATGGCGTGATGCTCTCAGGCGGGCAGAGACAGCGTATCGCCATCGCCCGCGCGATTTTAAGAGACGCGCCGATCCTGTTGCTGGACGAAGCGACGTCGGCCCTTGATAACGATTCCGAACGCGCCATTCAGAAAAGTCTTCTCAAGCTTCAGGAAGGGCGAACGACTCTCGTGATTGCGCATCGCCTGTCAACAATCCAGAGCGCCGACCAGATCCTCGTCCTCGATCAGGGAAGAATTATAGAAAGCGGCAGACATGAAGAGTTGCTGCAAGCCAACGGCGTTTACGCGCGGCTGCATAGCAAGAGTCTCGCCGGATAACTTCATAAAACAACAAGCAAAAGTTTTGAAAAATATTTTCAAAAATATGTTTTGAAAAGCGTTAAAATTACGCGCATACTTCCTTATCCACAAAAAATATGGAGATATTTACAACTATTTTAGGAGGTCTGCCATGCCGTGCCGTGAAGCGATGATAACGAATGTTATAACCGTGAACCCGGAACAGGTGGTAGAGGATGTGCTGCATATACTCTGTGACAAATCCATTCGGGGCGTTCCCGTCGTGGATGGCGAACGCAATGTTCTCGGCATCTTCCGTTCGGAATATCTGCTGGAACAGGTTCTGCCCGTCAGCGTAACGGCTGATCATGAGTTCAATATGGATTTTCGTCTGGACTATTTGACGGGAACGTCTACGGATGTAGGAGACCGTCTGCAAAAACTCATGAAGACGCAGATCTGCGACGTCATGGAACACGCGATGGATTTGATATTTGTTTCCCCGGAAACGCCTCTCTGGGAAGGCGTGCGCCTGCTGGTCAAGTACGAAAGCCCGCTTGCGGTCGTCGAAAAACCAGGCAAGTCAAACAGGCTTGAAGGCGTAATTACGCCGCAAACAATGATCCATGCGCTTTCATTAAAAGACGGAAAAGCGCTTGCGTCATAATGGCTTAACTGTTTTTTCGTCACAAAAATGAAAAAAATTTGTTTTCCGGCTTGAAAAGGCCGGAAAACAGGCGCATAGTCCCCGCCGAAATCAGGCCTTAAGAGGGATAAGCACAATGCCTTGTAAAGACGCCATGATCACAACGACAGTGATCTCCGCCACCCCGGAACAGACAGTCGAAGAAGTTCTGAAGCTTCAGGACAAGCATAAAGTCTACGGGTTGCCCATTTTGGAAAATGAAACCGTAATCGGCGTTTTCCGTCTCACCCAGCTGATGTCGAACCTTTTGCCCATCAATGTCACCGTTGAAAGCGGCACGAATATGGATTTGCGGCTGGACTATATTGTCGGCGCGGCGCCGGGCATCGCCAGGCGCCTGCAGAAAATGCTGCCGCTCAAGGTCAGCGACCTCATGGAACCTATGAAAGATTTGCGCTTCGTGACGCCGGAGACGCCTCTTTGGGAGGGCGTGCGGCTGCTGGCCAAATACGACAGTCCATTGTGCGTCGTTGAAAGCCATGAAAACAACAGGTTTCTTGGGTTGCTGACCCCGCAATCCGTAACGCACGCAATGCTGACGATGAAGCTTCCAGAGGATTGATCTTCCGCTTTTAACAGGTTCACAAATCATCAAACAGAAAATATGCAGGTAGTAGAAAATGGCGACCGGAGAACATAATGCGCACGGCTTGGCTGATATTGAAGGCGCGGTGGAACTGACAATGAGCCTCCCGATGATAGTCTCGGGAATTATTCTGGTTATCACTTTCGCGCTCATCTTTACCGAAGAGTTTCACAAGGTGCACCGCACCAAGGTCGCCATGCTGGGGGCCGCAATAATGGTGATTGCGGGGCAGGCTCTGGGGCTTATCAATCCGGAGTGGTCTTTCTACAATCCAGAGCTGGCTTTAAAAGCCATTGACTGGAACGTTGTGCTGCTGCTAGGCGCGATGATGGCCATTGTCGCGGTCATGATCCCGACAGGCGGGTTTCAGGCCATGGCCTACTGGATCGCCAGGGTGAGTAAAGGGCGACAGTTTTTCCTCATGGCCCTGATGGGGACTGCCGTTACCGTCCTGTCGCTTCTGCTCGATAACGTGACGACCGTTGTGATCTTTGGGCCCCTGATTATTCTGATCTGCCAGGTGATGAAAGTCTCGCCCGTTCCTTATCTCCTTGCCGCAGCTCTACTCTCGGATACGGGCGGCGTTGCGACGCTTGTCGGCGACCCGCCGAACCTGATGATCGGCTCCGCAGCGGGTATCGATTTCAATACTTTTGTTTATCACATGGGCGGCATCGTCTTTTGCGCATGGATTGCCATTCTTTTCGGCTTGCGCTTTTTGTTCAAAAAAGAGCTGGCCGTAAAAACTTCGGACGTCAAATTCGCGGAAGACATTAAAATTCGCGACCCTTATACTTGGAATGCGGCTTTGATCGTTCTCGGCATAATGGTCGTACTGTTTATATTCCACAGTACGCTGCACTGGGATGCGTGGGTTGTCGCGGCGTTCGGCTTTACGATCCTGATGGCCATGTCCAGAAAGCTGGTTCTGGACAACTATCTTGAGAAGGTCGAATTGTCGCTGCTCCTTTTCTTCGCCTCGTTGTTCGTTCTTGTCGGCGGCGTGGAACACAGCCAGTTCCTGATGTGGATCGGCCAGCACATCCAGCCATTCGTTGAGAGCGACCTGCTGATGGCCTGTATCATCCTCATGTGGGTGTCCGCTGTCCTGTCCGCTCTGATCGACAATATTCCGTTCACTGCGGCCATGATTCCGATCATTCTGGGCATGGAGGCGCAAGGCATTCACGTCACGCCGCTCTGGTGGGCGCTCGCAATTGGCGTAGGTATGGGCGGAAACGGCTCGCACCTTGGTTCAACGGCAAACGTCTTTATCGTCACGATTTCCGAACGCCTTGCCAAGAACGAGGGCAGACCGGAACTGGCGATCACGCCGGCTCTCTGGATCAAAAAGGGCACGCCCGCCATGATTTTGACCCTGACGGTTTCAACGATTATTATGGTTTCGTTCTGGGATTTCTACGCCGAGTCAGTGACGGACCTCGCACACTATGAAGAAGTGCGCGAGCCTGGCGAATCCCTCCTTTATGAAGGGCCAAAGAGTGAAGAGTTTGAGAAGTAACATTCGTTTCGTCGTCCTCGCGTTTGCTTTTCTGTCATGGAGTCCGGCAAGCGCGGAAGACGCAGCGGCTCTTGATACGCTTCACATTGTCAAACAAAACGGCGAAGAAATTCTCTTCCACATAGAGACGGCGCGGACGCCCGAAGAACAGGCCAAAGGCCTGATGTTCCGGGAGCATTTGCCCGAAAAACAGGGCATGCTGTTTATCTTTCCCATAGAGCGGCAAGCGGCGTTCTGGATGCGCAATACGCTGATACCGCTGGATATGATCTTTATAAAAAGCGACGGCGTCATTGAGTCCATTCATGCAAACGCGCGTCCGCATGATGAAACGCCTATCCCGTCGCAAGGCCCCGTCAAAGCGGTCCTCGAAGTTAATGGCGGCATCGCGGAGAAATTCAATATCACGGCGGGAGACAGGGTTCGCCACCCGGTTTTCGGCAATCCGCTTGCCGCCGAGTAATGTCTTGTGATACGTATATTAAGCAAATATTCGGGGTGTAGCGCAGCCTGGTAGCGCGCCTGCTTTGGGAGCAGGATGCCGGGGGTTCGAATCCCTCCACCCCGACCATGCTTCGCAGTAGCGAGCCCTCAGGCGAGCGTTTACGAGAAGCAAGCCCTGCAAAGCCTTCAGGCGAAGTACGGGCTTTAAACTGCTATGAGTGGCACGCCATGCCAACGTGTTTGATGACCTTACGCCAACTCCTGTTTCTATTATTATGAAGTCATGACCCAGAACGTCACCATATACCCGCCATCCAGAACAGCCATGCAGTCGGGCAGGGGGAAAGTCGGGCGCTGGCGGCTTGAATACGACCTTGAAACGGCGCGGGAGCCGGAGCCGCTGATGGGCTGGGTATCGTCCGGCGATACGAACAATCAGGTCCGCATTTTCTTTGACAGCCGCGAGGAAGCCGTTGCCTTCGCGGAACAAAAAGGCTGGCAGTACACTGTCCTCAATTCCAGAGAGCGAAAGATAAAGCCGCGCAATTACGCCGATAACTTTAAATACCGGTCGGCGGAAGAGGCCTGAAAACCTCATTCTCCTTGAGAAATAGTCTCCAGTTCTGTAGAACATCCTTAGGAATGCGCCCGTAGCTCAACGGATAGAGCGCCCGCCTTCTAAGCGGACGGTTGCAGGTTCGAGTCCTGCCGGGCGCGCCACCTCATACAGGTCAGCGATTACACGCGCATGGATTCAAATTCGATCTCTCTCAAAATTACGCAAGCGTCGCTCAACCAGACCGCCCTCGACTGGCCGCAAAACATGGCCAATGTTTATGAAGCGATCCGCATTGCCGCCTCCGAAGGCAGCGATATGGTCCTGATGCCGGAGCTGTGCCTGACGGGCTACGAGGTCAACGACGATTTCCAGCGCACGGACAACTCTCGCATATTCGAGGCCTTACATGATATCGCCGCGCTTGCGCAGGAGTTTGACCCGGATTTGATTGTTTCAATCGGACATCCGTGGCGGCTGCAATTCAGGGGAGCATTTCAAAAAGCCGGGGCCGATCCCGATATCATAAAGAACGCGCTGTATGACCGCCTGAACCGGCCATTCAATGCGCAAACGCTCATGCGTAGCGGGCAAATTCTCGGCATGACCGCCAAGATGAATTTGTATAGCGACGGGCGCGGCTACGAAAACCGTTACTTCAACGAATGGTCTTTCAAGGATGCGGAACAATTCGCCGCGCTTGCGGGGCTGGATTGCGAGTACGGGACGATTCCCGTGACCTTGCCGGATGGCGGAGTCATTCCCTTCGGCCGTCCCCTGTACTTTTTTGAAGGACAAAACGGACTTGGTTACGTCCACGCGCAGGCGATCTGCGAGGAAAAATGGGTAGCGACCTATCAGGAAGATGAAACAACGCCGGGCCCTGAGTATGAGCGTTATAACGTAATTCCTTCCATAGCGCGGCATCTGGGAACCATGGAAGGGATTTTATTGGAAATTCCCAACGCCAGCCCGCCGGCAAGGCTAAAGCAGGACGTTCATATCGCGCTCAACAACCTGGCTTCCAACTTTGTCGGCGCCGTCGTCGATACGGACGGGCTTGGGACGAGCGGCGCGACTTATGCGCAATTCGGGCACAGGCTGATTTCACAAAACGGCGAAACGATTTCATCGGGACAGCGGCTGCGCTTCGGTCATATCGCGGTGACGACCTCTATTATTGAGCTGCGCGCTATCGACGCGAAAACCGCCGGCAAAGCGCATAAAACCATTCCGGGAAACTTCAAAAACCCGGGTGCGCAAGCGTCCGCGCGCATTGCATGGCAAACGGAAAGCGGGGCTTGGGACGCGCCACAAAATCCGGACCGCTGGAAAGAAGAACTGATCCGTGCGCAGGCCCTCTGGATGTTTGACTATATGCGCAAGACAAAAGCCAACGGCATTGTCGAGGCGTTGAGCGGCGGCAAGGATTCGTCGTTTAACTGCGCCATGGTCCGGGTGATGGTCGAGCTGGCAATGACTGATCTCGGCGTTGAGGGGTTTTGCGCCATGATGGCGCATTTGCCTTACAGAGACGCAATACTTGAAGCGCATAAAGACAAAGGCAGGGAGAAAGCCGTTGAAACCTGCATGACGCATATGCTCACGGCCGTTTACATGCGCACGGACAATAGCTCCGGAGAAACGCGGCGCGCCGCGAGAACGCTCATTCTGGGCGGCAAAAAAGAAAGCGGAGCGGAATTCACGGGCATTGGCGGCCAGTTCGTCGAGCGTAACATGCAGGACCTGGTTGATTTCTACGGGCTCGTTTACGCAGTGGAAGACACGACCTCCATGCCGCCAGCTCATAAAACGTCCGTGCTGGAAGACGTGGCGGCGTTCCTGAACGCCGCGCCGCATGACAACGCGCCAGAGGACATAAAAAAGCGCGCCGGGGCCTTGCTGGAACGCTGGCCTGAAATTGAGCGCATTACGGGCGCCGCCATGCCCGGCCAGGGCATTACCTATGAAAACATTCAGGCGCGCTGCCGAGAGGTTCTCGCGCTTCTCTTCGCGAACGCAGAGAATAAAATGGCGGTTGCGAATCCGAATCTGGACGAGGCCTATGGCGCGTATGCGACGTTCGGCGGCGATCTTCACAGCGGAACGGTGAACTGGAATGGCGGCATTCACAAGACAGATCAGGAAACAGTCATGCGCTATCTCGAAGAGCGTGGCGTTTCCGGCGTCATGGCTCCTCTTACTGCGCTTTACTACGCCAATCAAAACCGGCCCACGGCGGAGCTTCAACCCAAAAAGGACGGTAAAGTCGCCCAGTATGACGAAGACGCGCTGCAAGGCACGTTCGAGCAGAAAATGATTCTCTCGCGCCTGACGCATCACACATGGACGGAGACGGAATATGGTTCGCGCAGACTCAACGCCGGAGAGATTTTTGCGCGGGCCAAAAATAACGCCGCCTTTCAGGCGCTGGATGATAACGCGCTGTTTAACGCGCTCGCATGTTTCTATGAGCGCTGGGAAGGTCCGGCGCAGCATAAAATACACGCAAGCCCCATCGCCCCGACTTACGGCGAAAGCGTGGACAAGCAGACCTCTTTACGTACGCCGAACTTAAGCGGCGGCAGCAGGGATGAAATCGTCGAGCTGGGACTGGATTTGATGTTCCAGTGGGCGCGAGAAGAGGGGATGAATTTTTCCGAAGAGTTGCCGCGTTCGCTCAAGCGGCAAAGCTGGCAAGACAAATCTTACGTCAATAGCTTCATAGGCGCTCTGAAACGCCTCGCGCCGGAACCCGAGAAGTTGCGTTTTAACTTGTCCGGCCTCTATGAGGAATTTAAAGCGGAAAAACTGAAAGCGTCGGGGTAAAAGCCATCCACACCCCGGGTAGTAAAACCTGCAAGGATAAATCTGTGCATAACTTTGCAGATTTAAAAAAGTCCGGAGATCATAAGATCTCCGGACAAACGGCGGTAATAGAGGGTGTGTAACTTCCTTTATATGCCAGCTGGAAAGGTCTGGCAAGGAAAAAATGAAAAAAAGGTAAAAATATTTTTTTTCAGTCAAGCTGAAGCGAATATGTCCCAATAAAACAGAGCATTAAGCGCCTGACGCAATTTTCATCCCTGTCTCCGTCCGGCCCCATTCCGCCCACGACCCATCATAAACTGCTACGTCAGGATAACCTGATTCGTATAAGCCTAGCGCCAGAAGGCATGCCGTCACGCCGCTACCGCAGGTTGTCATGACTGGCATATCCGCGTTCAACTCAACCCCTTCAAAAAGACGCCGAAGCTCGTCCCTGTCCTTTAATTTTCCGGAGCTTGCGACTATAAGCTCCATGCAGGGCAGGCACCTGCTCCCCGGTATATGACCGGAGCTTAGACCCGGCCGCGGCTCCGGCGTATTTCCTTCAAACCTTTCTTTGCCGCGCGCATCAAGGATACCGGCGTTATTGTCTTTCGAAGCGCGCCGCATTGCGTGAATATCGGCAACAAGTTCCGGTCGGAACCCGGCCTTGAAATCTCCGCTTTCCGCAGGGGCTGGAGGCTCCGTTACGACAGGAAAGCCCGCATTCTCCCATGTCTTCAAAGACCCGTTTAAAACCCTGACATTGTCGTGACCGAATACGCGGAACATCCACCAGGCGCGGGCAGGGCCCATGGCCATGCTGTCCTGCCCGTATATTATAACTTCGTCGTCGCTCGATATCCCCAGACCCGAAACCGCATGAGCGAATTCATCCGGGGACGGCAGCATATGCGGCAGGTCGCTGCTTTTATCGGCAATCTCGTCAATATCAAAGAAGGCCGCGTTCCCGATTCGTTTTGATTTATACACACCCTGTTGATCACTTGCGGCCCCGGGCATAAAAAAAGAGGCGTCAATAATTTTAGTACGGGCACTGCCGACTAATTTCCCAAGTAATTCTTCAGGTTCTATCAATGCGCTCATATTTTTCTCGAACATTTTTTATATGACCTTTCGGTTTGTTGATTCTGCCTTGCAAGCATGCTAACCAATCTGCGTGTGTGGGAAAATAAATATGTGTGTGGAACAACTCCTTGATAGATGCGAGCGTAGTAAAAGAGACGTACCGTCGGCTTGACGGGCCGTGGAAACGTCACGTGGCTTTTGTGCAAGGCAGTCTGCACGAAACGCCTGATATCTTGCATGAACCGCAATCCGGCGATCCGGGCCCGAAGCCCTATGACAGCGGGCGTCGATATGTGGACTACTACAAGGAAGCTGACGACAATCCGGCGATTGCGACCGCGCTGTCCCAGATCATCTTTGAACATTATTGCATGCGCGTCGGAGTCGGCGGGGTAGAAGGGCTTTATCCGCCCTGCGGGATTACCGGCGGCATTCGCGCGGATCAACTGGCGATGAAGCATGACCGGCGCATCCCTTTTGAAATCGGCAAGCAAAAGCTCTGGCTCCGGCATAACAGCAAGCTGGACAGGGCCGTCGGCGCAGAGATCGTCCGGAACGACGTTATCGAACCGAACAAACGTAACGCTCTGGGGCAAATGCTGACGCTACACAACAACAATCCCGACAAAGCTATTGTTTCGCCCTTCCTGTTCGAAGGCACGCGCATCGCCTCGCTTGATGAAAATGCGACCGGCCGCCGCCCGCGTGATGAACTGGATTACATGGCCGGATGGACGCCCACGATCGGGGAATTGTGCGCTGCCATGGCTATTGCGCTGGGCGTTGATTTTTCGCGAAACAGCATCTGGGAACGCATGCGGGGCCGTTTTATTCAGCTTGGCTATCTGAACGGCGTTTCGCGCGAAGACTCCCGCATGTCCATTGATGACGGAACGGGAGAGCGTAAAACGATCGCCGACGACCTGGAGGGGCTGAGCGTTTACCTGCTCTTTGCGCTGGAAAACGATTTCTTCGCCGAAGAAGCCGCGACGGCCGCGCTCTGGATGCTGGATATTGACAGGCGTTTGCGCGATCCGAAATACAATGCGCAGGCGGACAAGCCGATAGATGCGCTTAAGATTGACGCGCAGCTTCGCGAAGAATACGCGTCCGGCGAACCATGGGCCGCCGGGGCGCGGGCAAAAACGGACAGGCTTCGCGCGGTTCTGGAGCCAATGCTGAAAAACTGGTTCGTCGCCCATATTCGTGATGATTCGCTCGACTGCGTCGACCCTGAGTACGCGCGTTTGAAGCGGGAATTCGATCCGGAAAAATCGCTTGGTCTGGAAACGGTCTCCCTTAACAAGGGGCGCAAGGATCACGGTCCGGAGACTGATCCGTTTGCGGCTACGGCGCGGAGCTTGCCGGAAGATTATGAGCATCGAATAATTCCCGCGCCCGCTTCGCTCGACGAACGTCTGCAAAAGCTGGGCCTTGATCCGGACTGCGGCGCGTTAAAAGACCTCAAATCCAGGCTTTCGGATTTGCAGGACTATTACAAGCCGAGCCACAGTCCCCGAACGGATCTGAACGCCGCCGCGCATACGTCGCCCATTCCTTGGACCATTGTCGAGCACGACGTCTGGACGGAGAGCCGCTTCCGCGCGCGGCAGTTCGAGCGCGGCTATTTTGACCGGGTCCCGGCCGACTCTGAAAAATTTGCGCTGCGCAGCGCGCTCGCCGCGATGATGACGGTCATTCCGCCCAAAAACAAACCGGGCGCGGTCTTCGTCGCCTTAAAGCTCGATTACGGCGAGAACGGCGCGAAGCTGGCGCGCGAACTTGATAACAAGGATCCGGCGACGCTAGAGGCCGATTTATGCGATCCGGCGCGCTTCGAGGCCGAAGTGCGAATTCCCAACATCCTTAAATGCGAAGAATACGTCGCCGGCTACCGCGAAAAACATTTCGGCCCGGTTCAGAGCTCCGTCGATATTCTGGGTATCAAGCGCGTTTACGCCGCTATGGACAAGATGTACTGGGCTGAGCTCCAGAAAACGCCGAAACTGAGTCCTGAGGCCTCGCTTGCGCTGCAATGCAAGATGCTGGACATGATGACGGATACGCTCGTTTTGAGAGACCCGAACTGGGCCGATGAGGAAGAAACCGTCGAACTCGTCAACCGCGCCACGCAAATCCAGCTCGGACTTGTCGACCGCGGAGGCATGCATAGTTACAACATGGTGGTAACCAATGCGGCGGAAGAGCCGCTCAGTTTCTATGACCGCTTCAGACCCGTCTTCGAACGCCTGAAAGAAAATGTCAGGAACGGCGTCAATTCAAAAGCCCATGCCCGCGCCGTGGCGCAATGGACGGATTATTACCGCCAGCAAATCGACCCGGGGACGACAAAACCCGGCGCACTCAGGTTCGAGCATGCGCACGCCTCTCTCCGGAATTACCGGCAGGATGCGGAAATGCGCAAGCTTTATAACGAAGCGCGGACTTTTATGCTTGAGAACTGCGCCGATCCCGACTGGTTCGACGCCGACGACATCACAGAATTCGACGCGGAATTCCGGGCGAAATGGGATGAGAATAAAGCCAGAAAAGACCAAGCGACAATACGTCAAAGACAGCGATGGGCTCCGACGGATCGGGGGCGGGGCTCTCTGGATATATAAAGAATAATGAGGGCGAGAGAACGCTTTCGGAACGGTAAACGATGTGTGTACGGGGAGATATAAAGCGTGAGCAAAACGCCGCTAGCAGGGCTTGACAGATTACGGCTGCCGCAAGGGCTGCGGGATCTGACATTTTGTCAGGCCCGGGTAGATCCGGATACGACCGGCGCGATCGCCGTTAAAACGTCCGGCGAGGTCAATCCGGATGGTACGCTCAAAACATTCGCCATCGATTACTGGAGCCGTATGCCCGGCGGCGGAACGGCGCACAAAATGCGCCCGGTGCGGATCGAGTGCGACGATCTGGGCAAGCTCCAGTCCGTTACGGTCAGGGGCGTCGAGATCCCGCCGGAGCATGAAGAGTCAGTAGACGCCGTATTTCAGGCCTGCGCGCAAATTCTCGATTCCTTAAAAAAATCGGAATTGCCCAACGCGGCCCGGGCTTTCAAGGTGAATAACCTGGCTGAAATTATCGGGAAAAACATACCCGTGCCCGGACAAAAACCTGAAAAGCTTTTTGACTTCGGCCATGCCGTGAACTTTAACGCCGAATACCGTTACGGCGATGAAAAGCTTCAGTTGCCGAAAGATCAGGATCTGCGTAATGCGCTTTTTGGCAACGGGCGCAATCCGGCAATGCCTTTCAATATTTTTGACGAGGGCGCGCCGCGCGTGATCGGCTCGCACTACGCGCCTTCCCGCAAGAGCTACGACAACTGCGTTACGGTCGCGGGACAGGAGAGCGGAAGCCTGACCATAGAGGCGAGCATCCTGCCGAGAGACGCAGGCGAGCCGGTTTACTTTCCGGAGTTGTTCGAGGTTAATGTAAACGAGGAAACGCCGGATCAGCTGTCCGCGCTCGCGCTTGCCGGGAAAGATTTAACGGATGCGGCTCCGGATGCGCAGATGCGGGCGATCGGCGCGATCAACGTCATGATGGAGAAAATGAAGGCCAGCGAAGCGCCCGTTCCCATACTCGCGCTGGCTGAATACAATTTGAAAGATCTGGTCACAACGCCCGCGAATATCGCGGCGAGGAAGAAATCCGGCATTCCGGACGGACTAACCGTCCGGTCTTTGACCGGTCACGGCCAGACAAGCATCATTGGCGATTACGGGATGGATCTTGGCAACTGCGACGTCATTTCCGCCTATGGGACGCAGGCCGTGCAGGACTGCGCCTATATACCGCAAAAAGACGGCGCGCCGAATACCGGGGCCATCCCGGATGCCAGGGAAGCGATTGCAGCAAGCGACCTTGTTACCGCGACGCATCGCCATCTCGATCATATCGGCGGATTTCCTTATTTCAGCGCACAAATGTACGGCAAGCCGACACTGGCCTCGCCGCAGGTTCATGAGTCAATGAGAAGGGAACACAGTAACGTCCACGGCTCGAACGCGACGCAAATGTGGCAGAAAATGCGGCCCCAAGAGCTCACCGGCAACGGGCATTATACGGTTTCAAAGGACGGCGGCAAAAGCGGCCTTACCGTTCTTTACGGGACCAATCTGACGCCGCACTCGACCTATTGCACCCCGTTCTACTACGCCGCGTTTGAGACGGATAAAAATACGGGACGGAAAATCATCACCGGTATTTTCGTCAATATCGGCGACGCGCGCAGCGAGGACGAAAGCGAGGAGCTGGTGCGCAAAGGCAAGGCGTTCTTCACCGGCGGCTGGCGGGAAGAGCTCAAAAAGGCGCATCCTGACCTGGCGAAAGAGGACATGCCGGACAGGCCGACCTATGCGGTCTGGGATACGACCTCTATTCTGCATGAGGGCCTGACGCCGCGCCAGAAAGAAGTCCGCGCAAACTCGACCATTCTCGACAAATGGCTGGAAGGGAAAACCAAGGTTGACGCGTTTCTGGCGTCCAGCGATATCCTTTTTAAAATTCGCTTGCAATCAGCGGCGAGACTCCGCCGCGACGTGACGACCGTCGGCACGAACATGGAGTTCGGGCAAAGCCTGAGCAATAAATTCGGCCACGTAGATCCGAACGATCCCTGGTACGCCGGCCATCAAAACCAGATCATGATGGACCAGGTTTACGCCGAAGAGGCGGAGCGCGAGATCAAAAAACGCAATGAACGCCTCGGCGAAGACTGGTTCGCCAATGACTGGGTTCAAATTTGCGACGCGTTTCAGGAATACGATGCGTTAAGCGCCGCAAAGCGAACAACTCTCGCCAATGAACTTCGTGAAGAATCGCCGCAGGAAAGCGGCAGGCTTATACGTTATCTGGATTATCTCGCCGCGCGCAAAAAAGACGAAGACGGCGCGCCGCTGGAAACGCATGAATCTCTTGCGCATAAATACGCGCTTTTGCGTTCCACGTCGGAAGAAAACGGCTACACGGCCGAACAGGACGCGCATCTGAAACTTCTGCTCTGTGAGCAATTGCATCAAAAGCTCAGCGATTTTTCCAACAACTATTACCGCTATCTGAACCGCGCGGCGTGGGTGGACACCTACGATCTGGACAGCTGGCAGGATCTCGGCTCGATCGTTATTACCCGCAATACGCTGACCTCGATGCATATGTTCGCCGATCATCCGGAACATGTCGACGCGCTCGTCACCGGCTCGCAAAACAACGACGTCGAGGCCGAAGCGCAACTGGTAAAGCATCTGGAAAACCGCGGCCTGATCTCCGCGGATCCGAATTACCGGCATACGGCCCGCCCGGTCGAGAATGAAATTGTCCGCATCTCGACGCCTGTCATTCCGGGGAACGAAAAACGCCGCCGTCAGCTTGTACAGAAAGCCGTCGACAAGGGCTGCGTCGTCGTGAACGCGGTTCATGACGGCTTTGAAATTCATAACTTCAATCTGCTGGACGAAAAAATCCGCCAGAACATTCTGGACGATTTAAACGGCGCGGAGCTGCGCGAGCGCGGCGTGAGCTATGATACGGCGAAACTCGATCTCGGGGTTTTAAGCGTCTACAACATGCCGGCGGGATATCGCGGTCACGGGCGCCGCAAGGATATTGAAATTCTGATGGGCTGGGTCAACGCCGAAATGAACGCGGCCCAGCACTGTAATAATCCCGAGGCCGCGCAGGAGGTCAAGATCATTGCGCGCTCGCTTGGGCTGGGCGCGCGCGACATGTTCCTGAACGGCGAGCTTGTCGGCGTTAACCGCTTCGACGAGGAGAAAGTTAAATCCCTTGGCCAGACCCCGGTCGGCATTATTCTTGTCAACGAGGAACATCCCTATCAGAGGCCCTACAGAAAAATCCGGCATCTTGAACATGTCGTGACGATCAGTCCGCACGGCGCCGCCTCGCATCTGGCGCCTCTGATCGCCGGCGTAAGCGACGCCGTCGAGCTGCGCCGGGAATTGGGCCGCATCGTCGACCCCGAACGCGTGGACCGCCGCGCGAAAGCGGGGCACAAGACGGCTGAAAAATCGCCTGCGCCGGTGGATACGGCAAGGCCACGATCTGCAAGGAGCTTCTTCCCGCCCCCAAGACAGGGGCTTGCGCCGCCAACGCCAGTTTCGACGCGCTGGCGGCAAAACAAAGAATTATGCACAGAAGGGCCGGGCTAGCGCATGAAGACGGGACTGGTTGACCTGATAGAGCCGGAAGACGGCGACCTGCGGAAAAACCTCTGCGGGACGTCCTACGCCGATGAACGGTTCCGGCGCGGCGATACCTGCGACGTCGTGGCCGATATCGAATCCAACCAGCTTCATCCGCAACTGACGACGCCGACGATAAACGGGCTTGTGATCGTTAATCCTTTTCTGGGAGATCTGGGAGAAGTCGTCCATATCCACGAGCGAACAATCGCCCTGCCGGACGATGTGGTTTACGGCGCGATTCCCGCGCTCGTCGTAGGCCGTAATCCCGAGACCTTTCATCAGGGGACGCCGCTTCACGTCGCCGCCTCCGAATATTACGAACTTTTTTTCGGCGCGCCCGGCGTTCTGGCCAAAAGCCTTGCCGACCTGCCGGAGCGGATCAAGGCGCATAATAAACTCAGGCCCGAAAACGAGCGGATTCCTCTGCCGCCGAAAGAGAGTATCCACTATTTCAGACGGCAACGTCCGACGGGTCAGGACAGGAAAAAGAAAAATAAAAAAAGAGAGCTTACGGGCGAATACAAGGACGTCGTCTACCTGCCCACCCTTGACGACCGCGAAGGCTCGGATACGTACGGGCAGGTGGTCTACCGGCATGCGCTTTCCGGGAACGGACGCTTTGCGTTTTATCAGGGCGATGACGGTTTCTGGCACAGGGTCGACGCGAAGAAAACCAACGCGTATTACAATCTCAACGCCGACCGGAACTGGATCATGTCTTTGCTGCACCGCTTCCAGTTCCCTGAAAAATACATAACGCACTGCAAAAGGAATTACGGTTATGAGCTGGATATTCTGCCAACCGCCCGTGAATACGCAATTCTTGGGGATCAGGGCGAAAACGGCATTAAGCCGGGCGAATATCACCATCCTGAACTGGGGCGCGTTAAAACGTTTTCCAAAGGCCCGTTCGTCGAAGCCAATACGCGCCATGAGAACCCGCGCCTTGGCATCGCGCCGGGCGTTCGTTTGCCTGACAAATCGCATTATGACGAAGGCTCGGACCACGTCAGTCCGGCGTATGACTGTCTGGTTGAGTGGGCAGAATTAAGGCACATGGAAAAAAACCAGCCGGAGCTCATGCGCCTCAAACGCAAGATGTCCGACCCGGACAAAAGACATGGGCTATTACTGGGACGCCGCGAGAACGGCCAGCCCAAGGTATTTTCTTTCGTACGCAACTGTTTGCCGTTTTATATCGGCGGCCATATGGTCACTTATCTCGGCTCCGATAGAGCATACGGTGAATTCAAGCGCACGGTCGGCGTCGTTCTCGATAAACTGCATCGCGATCCCGACGCACATGATCCGGAGGCTCTTTTACTTCCCGACGGGCGCAATATTTTTGAATTAAAGGAAGATGACTGGCTCGCCCTGATGCGCCGTTACGAGCACGAGCGCAGCGCTGACGCCGCGCTGGAAATCACCCGCGATAACCGCAGCCCGTCCGTGCAATCCTTTGAAACGGGATTGCGCGCCGGAGCGAACCATGGCGTCAGCGCGAACGAGCTGATGCGGCGAGCGGACGAGATTCATAAACATCCTGAGCTGCGCACTGCGGTTATGAACGCCTATGCGCGCTTTATCTCCTCGACTTCAATCCCCGAAAACGCCCCGGACCCGCATCCGGATCTGTTCGTGCACGAGGATACGGGCAATCCGCTGTTCCAGTGCGTGAACAGGCCGAACAGGCAAGAGGGAGAGGAAATGGCGCGCACGTTGCGGAACCGCGCTCAGGACGTTTTAGACTATTACCGCATGCGCAACGATCTTGTGCGCAAGCTCATCCGCCCGCGACATCAGCTCGAAGGGACGCAACAGGACCCGGACTATCACAAGGAATACGCGAAAGATATCCAGAAAGTCGGACGGGATCTGGCGCGTCGCGCGCTGAAAGCGCGCAAGCTCGGGATCGGTCCGCATATCCGAAAGCTGCCGATCCCGGAGAAAATCAAGTTTAAAAACAATGCCGAGGCCCTTGAGTTTTTGCATAAAATCAGGTTTAAGGCCTTGACTGAGGAGTGGCTCAAGGACATGGACGGGGCCACGCCAAAACTGGTTGATCGAAAAACGCGAAGACAGGTCGACTACGCCGAGCTGGAAACAATCGACAAGCGTGAATTCAATAAACGTACGGGGCCGCGCGGTCGCTGGACTTTCTGGTTTGAGGAGCTGGAATTTTCCACTGACCATCTGGCAAGGCTCATATTCCTGAGCGGCCAGGGTCAGAGGCTGATAAAAACAAGCCCGGAGTGGAATATCTGGGACAAAGGACGGCGCAGCTACGGCAAACACGGCCCGCCGAACATCGACCCGGACCTCCAGCCCGGCACCACGCATGAAAAGGAACTACGGATTGTGGAGCGCATTATGGGGGGAAGCCTCAGGCCGGACGCGCTCATCCGTGAATGCGGCATGGACCCGGATGAAGCGCATTGTCTTTATGCGCGGTTTGTCGCCGGAAGATCCGGCATGATGCCCGCTTTGGCCAAACTCAAAAAATATAATCGGGACGGCCTTGAAGAAGATCAGTGGGAACCGGAGACGATGAGGCCGTTCGGCTTTGATCCCGACACGAAAGAAAAATATCCGCATATCGTTTATCCTCTAAGCCGCGCCGCCTTTGAGGATCCGGCGCAAACCTGCGTCATCGAAGCGCCGGAATATATCCCCGACAATCCGGCTTATGACCCGGCGGAATCAGGGGCCATTTACATGATTCCCTGTACGGAGCGAATTAATAAAGCATGGCAAAGCGGCGCCTTAACGCAAGCCGCCAATATGGTTTTTCGTACCGGCAAAACTGGCAGGCATTTTTTTGCTCCGCATTGTGAGTTTGAAATGAAGGCCCTTAAAGACCTCCCGGACCGGCAGAAAAATCATTTTAAAAATTTACAGTGCCGTTCGGGCGTCACGCAGGAAAAGTTTTTCGACGAAATCCCGCAGCTATACGTCGTTTGCGAGCGCCCAACGCCATTAGCCGCGACGATGCCTGTTCCCCCGGCCTTTGACGTGCAAACGCCGACAGAACGTTTCCTTGCGCTCAAGGCTCCGGAGTTAACGGGGTATAAAAAAACGCCGGACGGCGAGCTTAAAAAACTGACCGGGCTGATCGTTCAGGACCGTTTTTATACGCCCGGGCGCGGCTTTGCTTTAAATCCCGGAGACGCAATACGCTTCCGGGAATTTGAAAAACAAGGAAATCATGAAACCGGCTGGGAGCTATCCTCAAGGCTCACAAGCGTTTCGGCAATGACGTTTGCGGAGTTTGACGCGGAATATCAAAAAGGCAATGATGGAAAGATTACGGAGCAATTTGCCCGTGATCATGGCTATCCCGACCGGACAACGGCCTATAGCGAACTTGCCGCCTTGTTCACGCGCGTTCAAAGGCCGTTGCAGTCTGAGATGAACCGCCTTTTGATTCTTAAGTTTGAAGAAGTCACGGGCGACGCCGTCTTCTTTGATCCACGCATCGTGCCGCGCGCCGCCGTCAGGGACAATTATCAACAGTCCATCCGGAACCAGATACAGGTCTGGGGAGCTTATCCTGTTTCCGAAATTGACTGATCCGTATTTATCGCTCCTCTCATTCAGAGCTTTATCCATTCGCGTTCCTGCCATATTGTTTTAGTTATAAAAGGCGGAATAAGCATGCGTACGGAACAGGATAATCTGGGCTCTCTTGAACTTCCCGAAGACTGCATTTGGGGCGTACATACGCAAAGAGCCCTGCATAATTTCCAGATATCCGATCGACGCGTCCCCGGCACGCTGATCGCTGCGCTGGCGATCGTCAAGCGAGCCGCTGCCCAGACCAATCATGAGCTGGGCTTTTTACCGGACGACATTGCAGGGGCGATAGACAGAGCCTGCGCGCGAATTATCGCAGGCGGGCCGGAATGCCGGGACTGGTTCCCGCTGGACGCGCTGCAGGGCGGGGCAGGGACCTCGACCAACATGAACGTCAACGAGGTCATCGCCAATCTCGCGTTAAAAGAGCTTGGCAAAAAGCCGGGCGATTACGAAGCCGTTCACCAGATCGAACATGTTAATCTGCATCAGTCTACGAATGACGTTTATCCAACTGCCGTGAGAGTGGCCGCGATTGGCGAGCTGCGGACGCTGGCCGACGCGTTCGCCGGATTGCAGGGCGTTCTTCAGGACAAGGAATCGGCGTTCGCGTCCGTCGTTAAAATGGGGCGCACGGAAATGCAGCCGGCCGTGCCGATGACGCTGGGGCAGGAGTTTTCCGGCTTCGCCGAAGCCGTTGCCCGTGACCGCTGGCGAACGTTCAAATGCGAGGAAAGACTAAGGATCGTCAATCTCGGCGGCACGGCTATCGGCACGGGCCTGACCGCGCCGCGCGATTATATCTTCCGCGTTATCGAAGTCTTGCGCAGTCTGACGGGCATGGGGCTCTCGCGTAATGAAAATCCCGTCGACGGCACGTCCAATAATGACGCGTTTGTAGAGGTCTCGGGCATCCTCAAAGCGGCCTCCGTCAACCTTTCCAAAATCGCCGCGGATCTGCGCCTCCTCCACACGCTCGGAGAAATCAGCTTGCCACCGCTTCAGGCCGGGTCGTCCATTATGCCCGGCAAGGTCAATCCGGTGATGATGGAGGGCGTGATGCAGGTTGGCATGACTGTACGCGCAAATGACGCGATTGTCTCGGAATGCGCGGCGCAAGGTACGCTTCAGATCAACGAGTTCATGCCGCTTCTGGCCGCAAGCCTGCTGGAATCCATAACGCTTTTGAAAAACGCGGCCCTTGCTTTGGCGGAACATGTCAGGGACGTAACGGTTGATCCGCATCACTGCCGGAAATGCATTGAGGACAGCCCGGCCCTGATCACCGCCTTTTTGCCGGAAATCGGCTATGAGCGCGCCGAAAAACTCATAGAGGAATATCAATCCGTTAAACAGGATAATCCGTCCCTGCGTCTTAAGGAATTTCTTGCCGAAAGACTTGGGGAGGGCACTGTCGAAAAAGTTCTGACGGATGGCAATTTGCTCAAACTTGGAGGCGGGGAATGAACAAAACGCCCAAATCCATGCGTCTTCATATCGGCATTATGGGGCGCGTAAACGCGGGAAAATCGACCTTCATGAATATGCTGGCCGGGCAGGACGTGGCTATTACCTCTCCCGCGCCCGGCACGACGACGGACGTCGTGGAAAAAACCATGGAGATGCTGCCGCTCGGGCCGGTCGTTCTAATGGACACGGCCGGGCTGGACGATACTTCGGAGCTCGGAGCGCGGCGCGGCGAAACGGCGAAGAAGGCCTTTAAACGAATGGACGTCGTCGCCTTGATTGTGACGCCGGAAGGCTGGAGCGATTTTGAGAACGACATCGTTGAAGCCGCGCGTGAAAAGGATATTCCGGTCCTTGTCGTCATCAACAAAACGGATACGGACGAACCGTCAACGGAATTTCTCTCGCTGCTGGAAATGAAAAATTTGCGCTGGATTTCGGGCAGCGCAACAAGCGAGCAGGGCAGGGAGGCTTTCCGTACGTCTTTCAGAGAAGCCTTGCAAAGCCTGTTGCCGCGATTTTATTCAGAGCCCCCGGCTTTGATAGCCGATCTACTTCCGTCCGGCGGACTGGCCGTCCTTGTCGTCCCGATCGATCTCGGCGCGCCGCAAGGCAGGCTGATCGTCCCGCAGGTACAGGCCATACGCGATTTGCTGGACAATGACGCTTCGGCGTTGATTGTGAAAGACCGCGAGTACGCCGCGCTGTTAAAGCGGCTCAATACGCCGCCGGATCTGGTCGTGTGCGACTCGCAGGTCGTCGCGCGCGTTGTCGCCGATACGCCGGAAAATATACCGCTTACAACTTTTTCTATTCTCTTCGCGCGGTATAAGGGCGATTTAAAAACCATGGCGCAAGGCGCGGCGGTTCTCGATCAGCTCAAGCGAGGCGATAAAGTCCTGATGGCGGAAGGGTGTACGCATCACCCGTTCGAGGACGACATCGGCCGCGTGAAAATTCCGCGCTGGCTGCGGCAATATACGGGCTGTGACTTACAAATTGACAGCTTCGCCGGGCATGATTTCCCCGACAACTTGAAAGAATACAAGCTGATTATCCACTGCGGCGGCTGCGTCATGACGCGCACGGAGATGACAAACAGGTTGAAAGACGCCGGATACGCCTCTGTTCCGATTACGAATTACGGCGTCGCCATATCGGCGCTTCAAGGCGTTTTAAAAAGAGCCCTCTCGCCTTTCCCAGCAGCCCTGGAGGCCTACACTCAATAACAGGAACGCATAAGAAGGAGAAGCGTTATGCCAGTCAGGATAACCGCAATACTGCCGGCGATAATCTTGCTCGTCCTTGCAAGGCCCGGCTTAGCCGAAACCGTCAAAACCATAGAGACGGAGTCAGGTTCGGTTCAGGTCGAAAACATCGTTGGCGGGCTCGTTCATCCCTGGGGCATGGCGTTTTTGCCGGATGGCCGGGCGCTGATTACGGAACGCCCCGGGCGGCTGCGTCTTCTGGACACGGACAACGCGCTATCCGGGCCGCTAAAGGGCGTTCCGGAAGTGTACGCGCGCGGGCAGGGCGGCTTGCTGGACGTTGCGATTGATCCGGATTTTCAGCAAAACCGTTACGTATATTTATCCTATGCCGAGAAGGGCGAGGGCGGCGCATCGACGGCGCTCGGACGCGGAAAACTCCTGAATAACAGCATTACGGATTTCGAGGTCATCTTCAGACAGGAACCCAAAGTCTCCGGCGGGAACCATTTCGGCTCGAGGATCGTGTTTTCGAATGACGGCTATCTTTACCTGACGCTTGGCGAGCGTTTCAAGTTCAAGCCCGCGCAGGATTTATCCAGCCATCTTGGCGCGATTATACGCATCAAGCCGGACGGCGCCATTCCTGAAACAAACCCCTTTATTGAGAAGGCTGACGCGCGGGATGAAATCTGGACTTACGGCAACAGGAATATTCAGGCTGCGGCTTTCGAGCCCGGAACAGACCGCCTGTGGGTCGCCGAGATGGGACCGAAGGGCGGCGACGAGCTTAACCTCATCAAGCGCGGCGCGAATTACGGCTGGCCGGAAGTCAGCTGGGGCGATCACTATAGCGGGTTGCCGATACGGGACCCGCCAACGCGGCCCGAGTTTGAAGACGCCGTAAAATACTGGACCCCGGCAATCGCGCCCTCAGGCATGATGTTTTACACGGGCGATCTTTTCCCGGACTGGCGCGGCGATATGTTTATCGGCGGCCTCGTCGGCAAGGCTCTGGTGCGCGTTACGCTCTCGGATAAAACCGTCGCGCATGAAGAGCAAATTGCCATGGGCGCGCGCATCCGGGACGTTGCGCAAGGACC